>JAIXPX010000016.1 GCA_027486035.1 Erythrobacteraceae bacterium
GAGGAGGTAGCGGTTGAGCTGGTTGGCGTCGCTTTCTTCCGGCTGCACCGCGTGGCCGATCATCTGGCCGACCGGCTGCGGGATACCGTCTTCGAAGTGGACGAACAGGGTCAGCTGGTCCTGAAGGATGCGCGCGGCATAGGCCACGGCGTCTTCCGGGGTGACGGTGCCATCGGTCTCGACGGTCAGCGACAGCTTGTCATAGTCAAGCTCCTGCCCGACGCGGGCGTTCTCGACCTTGTAGCTCACCTGACGGACGGGCGAGTAGAGCGAGTCGACCGGGATCAGCCCGATCGGCGCGTCGGCCGGACGGTTCGAGACTGCGGGCGAGTAGCCCTTGCCGGTGTCAGCGGTGAGCTCCATGTTGAGCGTCGCGCCTTCATCGAGCTGGCAGATCACGAGGTCCTTGTTCATCACCTCGATGTCGCCGGTGACAGCAATGTCGCCCGCCTTGACCGCGCCCGGGCCTGTGGCCGAAAGCTGGAGCCGCTTGGGGCCCTCGCCTTCCATCTTGAGCGCAATCTGCTTGACGTTGAGGACGATGTCAGTGACGTCTTCACGCACGCCCGCGAGCGACGAGAATTCGTGCAGCACATTCTCGATCTTGATCGAAGTGATCGCCGCGCCTTGCAGGCTCGACAGCAGCACCCGGCGCAGCGCATTGCCGAGCGTCAGGCCGAAGCCGCGCTCGAGCGGTTCGGCCACGAAGGTCGCCTTGCGCTGGCGATCGCCGCCATCCTTGATTTCCAGGGAGTTGGGTTTCTTGAGTTCCTGCCAGTTCTTGGTGTTGACGGACATGGATTTCCCCTAATTCGCCTTTCGGGCGGTTCAAATTTGGGCGGGCCCGATGCGCAGGCGCGAGACGCGCGGACATCAGACCCGATCGGGCGGCGGAGGCGATACGCGCCCCCGCCATCCCGGCGGATCAGACGCGGCGACGCTTGGAGGGACGGACCCCGTTGTGCGGGATCGGGGTGACGTCGCGGATCGAGGTAATGTTGAAGCCCACGGCTGCAAGACCCCGGAGCGCGCTTTCACGGCCTGAACCCGGGCCCTTTACCTCGACTTCGAGGGTGCGCACGCCATGCTCGGCGGCCTTCTTGCCGGCATCGTCAGCGGCGACCTGCGCGGCATACGGAGTCGACTTGCGGCTGCCCTTGAAGCCCATCATCCCCGCCGACGACCACGAGATGGCATTGCCCTGCGCGTCGGTGATGGTGATCATGGTGTTGTTGAAGCTGGCGTTGATGTGCGCAACGCCGCTGGTGATGTTCTTCTTGTCACGACGCCGGATACGGCCTGGTTCGCGTGCCATTTTCTATATTCCTCTAGCTCGTCAGAAGGAAAAAGCGTGAAGCGGTTGCCCGCCTCGCTGCTTACTTCTTCTTGCCCGCGATGGGCTTGGCCTTGCCCTTGCGGGTGCGGGCGTTGGTGTGAGTGCGCTGGCCGCGAACGGGCAGACCGCTGCGGTGACGCAGGCCGCGATAGGCGCGCAGGTCCATCAGGCGCTTGATGTTCATCGCGGTCTGGCGACGAAGATCGCCTTCCACGGTGAAATCGGCGTCGATGGCTTCGCGGATGCGGAGGATTTCCTCGTCCGAAAGGTCCTGCACGCGCGCCGTGTGCGCGATGCCGAGCTTGTCAGCGATCTGGACAGCGGTCGTCCGACCGATCCCGTGAATATAGGTGAGCGCGATGATAACGCGCTTGTTGGTGGGGATATTGACCCCGGCAATACGAGCCACTTATTTCTCCATGCTCCACAGGGGCAAACGGCCTGGGGCCACCCCTATCTCAACGCTCATTCATCCGCCCCGCTCTTCCACCGGATCACAATCAAGGCCACGAGGCCAGATCACAAACGGCAAAAAGTCCGGTCGGCACGCGCAAGGGCGATGCCTGCCGAACTTTCTTCGAACATGTCGAATGAGCCGCGCGCATAGGCTGATTCGGGCGAGCCGTCAACAGCCCCCGTCCCGCAGCAGGACGGCGGCCCCGAACTGGGCGGCATGATGATCTCGCGGCCGCTCAGCGCTTCGGGCCATCCTTGAGATCGCCAAAGGCATCATCGACCGATCCGCCCTTGGGCACAGGCTTGACCGCAGGTGCGGAGGCCGCCCCTGGCATGGGCGCAGGCTTTGCCGCGGGCGCAGGCGACCGGGTCAAGGACGCAGGTCCCGGTGGCGCCGCGGAGGGCTTCGGTTGCGCGTCAGGCGCAGGAACCGCCGGAGCTGCCGGAGCTGCCGGAACCTCAACCACCCCGAGTTGCTTTGCCAGGGATGCGATCTGGGCACCTATCACGCCGTCGACGGCCTTGGAGATCACCGGGATCTCGTAGCGCATCGGACCACCGACATTATACTCCCACACAATCCGTGTGCCCTGCTCGGTCGTGCTGATGGCGATCGTGAGAACGCCGGTGACCGGCTCGCTCTGCAGCGGACCAAGGCTGCCGGCCATCCGCAGCGCACGCTCGGGATAGGCCTGGATCACCCGCATATGCTCGACGCTGCCCTGGAGAGTGAAGCGGCCCGGGTCGTCCACCTCGGGGATCCGCTCGCAGAAGCATCCTCCGGCCTGCGGGGTGAGCGTGAGGTTCTTCGCGTCGCCGGACCAGGTGTGCGACGATTGCCACCAGCCCGCCGGAGAGATCAGCGCAAGCCACACCTCCTTGGGCGTGGCCTTGACCACCGCCTCGTGCCGCGACACGAAGCTGTCCGCGGTCGTGCGGGTCACCTCGGCTGCGGCTGGCACGCCCCACGCGAGTTGCCCTGCTGCAGCGATTGCCGCGAGCTGCCTTGATCGAGCGACCATGAAACGAGCCTCCTGCCCCTCCAGAGGGACAAGGCTGCGGCAAAAGGCGCTGCGAAGCAAGCGCCCTGCCCGCGCTCTCAACCGGCGAGGATCGCGTCGATCTGACCCGCGACGGTATCGATCGCCGCCATCCCGTCGACCCGGGTCACGATCCCGCGCGCTTCGTAGCCGGGCAGGATCGGCGCCGTCTTGGCGCGATATTCCTGCATGCGCATGCGCACGGTTTCCTCGTTATCGTCGGGACGCCGCTTGAATTCGGTGCTGCCGCAGCTGTCACAGACACCCGCGACAGACGGCGGATTGGCGGTGTCATGATAGAGCGCGCCGCAATTGCCGCATGAGAAACGTCCGGTGATCCGTTCGACCAGCGCGTCTTCGTTGACCTCGAGCTCGATCACATGATCGAGCGTGCGCCCGTTCTTTGCGAGAATGGCATCGAGCGAATCAGCCTGCGCGGCCGTACGCGGATAGCCATCGAAGATTGCTCCCGTGTCGGACGACATGGTGGCAAGTTCGGCATCGATCAGGTCGGAAACGATGGCATCGGAGACGAGCTCTCCGCGCTCCATCACTTCCTTGGCCCTGAGGCCAACCGGAGTCCCGGCCTTGACCGCGGCGCGCAGCATGTCGCCGGTCGATAGCTGGCGCATGCCGTGCCGCTCGACAAGACCAGCGCTCTGCGTGCCCTTGCCTGCGCCGGGAGGGCCAAGAAGAATGATGTTCACGGACCGTCCCCCAATATCGCAGCGGATTTGCGTCCGCTGCGCGTTTCCAGACTGATGGGTTCAACCAAGCGGGCGAGCGCGTCAAGTCGGCTAATGCCGCCGTCAGCGCATCCGCCCCTTGAGCTTCGCTTTCTTGATGAGATCGCCGTATTGCAGCGCCAGCAGGTGCGACTGGATCTGGCTGATCGTGTCGACCGTGACATTGACCACGATCAGGAGGCTCGTCCCGCCGAGAAACAGCGGAATGCCGGTCTGCGCGATCATCCACTCCGGAAGCACGCAAACAAGAGCGAGATAGGCGGCCCCGATCACGGTAATGCGGGTCAGGACATATTCCAGATAGTCCGACGTCCGCTTGCCCGGACGGATGCCGGGGATCGACCCGCCGTTCTTCTTGAGATTATCCGCCGTCTCCTCGGGATTGAACACAACGGCGGTGTAGAAGAAGCAGAAAAACACGATACCGACCGCATAGAGCGACATGTACAGCGGCTGGCCGTGTGCGAGGTACTGGTTGAGCGCCTGAAGCACGGTGTAGCTCGTGCTCTCGGTGTTCACCGAATTGCCCGCGAACTGCGTGATCGTCAGCGGCAAAAGCAGGAGCGAGCTGGCAAAGATCGGCGGGATCACGCCCGCGGTATTGATCTTGAGCGGCAAATAGGACCGCTCTGCCTGCATCATGCCGCGCTGGGTGGCGCGCTTGGGATACTGGATGGTCAGGCGGCGCTGGGCGCGCTCCATGAAGGAGATGAGCAGGATAAGCCCCACCACCATCGCCAGGAAACCGATGATCACCCACGGCGCAATGGACCCCGTCCGGCCGCCCTCGAACAGGTTCGATGCGAAGCTGGGAAACTGGGCCACGATACCGGCCATGATGATCAGCGAAATGCCGTTGCCGATGCCGCGGCTGGTGATCTGCTCGCCCAGCCACAGCAGGAACATGGTCCCGCCGACAAGGTTGATGACCGCAACGATGCGGAACGTGAGGCCCGGGTCGACCACCGCCTGGAGACCCTGCTGCGAAGCAAAGCTTTCCAGACCGACCGCGAGGAAATAGCCCTGGATGGCGCACAACAGCACCGCCCCGTAGCGGGTGTACTGGTTGAGCTTCTGCCGCCCGCTCGCGCCTTCCTTCTTCATCGCGGCCAGCGCCGGGTGCAGCGCCGAGGCCATCTGCACCACGATCGAGGCGGTGATGTAGGGCATGACGCCAAGCGCGATAAGGCTCATGCGCTCAAGGCTGCCGCCCGAGAAGGCATTGAATAGGTCGAGGATGCCGCCCCGGGTCTGGCTGTAGAGTTCGCTCAGGATCAGCGGATTGACGCCCGGCAGCGGCACAAAGCTCAGGAAGCGGAAGACAATCAGCGCCCCGATCGTGAACCAGATACGCTGCTTGAGCTCGGTCGCCTTGGCAAAATTGCCGAGGTTGAGGTTGCTCGCGATATTGTCGGCGCGTGATGCCATGAGGAGTGGTCGATCCTAGCTCTTGGTCCAGGCGCGCCCTGTATGTCACTGCCCTTCGCAAAGGGCCACTGCGGCGCGCGAGAGCGTAAATAGGGAGCGCGGGGGCTCTTGTCGAACCCCCGCGCGCCACCTTTTGTCGATTACTTCGCCTTGGCGGCCTTGTTGGCGTCGCGGCGGGCGAGCTTCTTCTCGTGCTCGGGGGTCGGCGCGGGCGCCACGTCGACGCTACCGCCGGCCTTTTCGACCGCGGCGATCGCGCCCTTGGTCGCACCGGTCACAGCGAAGGTCGCCTTGGCGGTGATCTCACCCTTGCCAAGCAGTCGCACGCCATCCTTGCCGCCGCGCACGAGGCCCGCTGCACGCAGCGCGTCTTCGGTGATGGTGGCCTTGGCGTCGAGCTTGCCGGCATCGATGAACTTCTGGATCATGCCGACGTTCACTTCGGCGTAATCCTTGGCGAAGGGGTTGTTGAAGCCGCGCTTCGGCAGACGCATGTGAAGCGGCATCTGGCCGCCTTCGAAGCCCTTGATGGCTACACCCGAACGGGCCTTCTGGCCCTTCTGGCCGCGCGCCGAGGTCTTGCCCTTGCCCGAGCCGATACCACGGCCGACACGGATACGGCCCTTGCGGGCACCGGCATTGTCGCGGATGTCATTCAGTTTCATTGTGTGCACTCGCTGAAGTTTACCCCAGCAAAAGCTGGGGCCTGAGGTTAGCTCTGCCGCAGAGAGGACGCGCTGACCGCTCTGGATCCTGGCTTTCGCCGGGATGACGGGGGAGGACGAATTCCTCCCCGCCACAGTTACTTAGTCGACCACCTGCACCAGATGCGGGATCTTGGCGATCGCGCCGCGCACCTCGGGGGTGTCCTGGCGCTCGACGATCTTGTGCATCTTGTTGAGCCCTAAACCGATGAGGATCTGGCGCTGGCTGGCGGGGCGACGGATCGGCGAGCCGATCTGCTTGATCTTGATGGTAGCCATCGAGGGTTACTCCGCAATCGCGGCAGCGTCGGCTTCCGCCTCGGCTGCACTGGCCCCGCCGCGACCCAGGAGGTCGGCAACCTTCTTGCCGCGACGCTGGGCCACCGACTTCGGCGAAGTCTGGTCCTGCAGCGCGTCGAAGGTGGCGCGGATCATGTTGTAGGGGTTCGAGGTGCCGACCGACTTGGTCACCACGTCGGCAACGCCGAGGCTCTCGAACACGGCGCGCATCGGACCGCCGGCGATGA
>JAIXPX010000026.1 GCA_027486035.1 Erythrobacteraceae bacterium
GAATCGCGGCATCCACCGGGATGATCGCGTTCTTGTCCTCGATGAAATCGCCGAGGTGGCTGTCTTCCTCGTCCCCGATGGGGGTTTCGAGGGAGATCGGTTCCTTGGCGATCTTCATCACCTTGCGCACCTTCTCCAAAGGCATGGAGAGGCGCTGCGCCATTTCCTCGGGGGTCGGCTCGCGGCCTTCCTCGTGGAGGAACTGGCGGCTCGTGCGGACCAGCTTGTTGATCGTCTCGATCATGTGCACCGGAATGCGGATGGTACGGGCCTGATCGGCGATGCTCCGGGTGATCGCCTGCCGGATCCACCACGTGGCGTAGGTGCTGAACTTGTAGCCCCGGCGGTATTCGAACTTGTCGACCGCCTTCATCAACCCGATATTGCCTTCCTGAATAAGATCAAGGAATTGCAGGCCGCGGTTCGTATACTTCTTGGCGATGGAGATCACCAGACGCAGGTTTGCCTCCACCATCTCCTTCTTGGCGATCCGCGCCTCGCGCTCGCCCTTCTGGACCATGTTGACGATGCGGCGGAACTCGGTGAGGCTCATGCCGGTCTGGGCGGCGATGTCGGCAATTTCGGAGCGGATGCGCTCGATCGCGTCTTCCTCGCGCTCGGCGAAGGCGGCCCACTTCTTGTCCTTCTTCGCCCGTTCCTTGATCCAGGCATCATCCATCTCGTTGCCCATATAGGCATTGAGGAAGTCGACGCGCTTGACCTTGTGGCGCTCGGCAAGGCGCAGCATCTGGCCGCCGAGCGTCGTCAGGCGGCGATTGAAGGCGTAGAGGTTGTCGACCAGGAACTCGATCTTGGTCGCGTGGAACTGCACGGACTCGACCTCGGCGGTGAGTTCCTCACGCAGCTGCTCGTACTTGGTCTCCTTGGCGGCCGGGAAGGCATTGCCTGCCGCGAGCGTATCGACGCGCTCGCCCTGGAGCTTCTCGAAGGCGTTGAACAGCGTGGTGATGCGCGCGAAGCGTTCGAGCGCCTCGGGCTTCAGCGCCGCTTCCATCTGGGCCAGGGAGAGGGTGTTGTCTTCCTCCTCTTCCTCTTCGCGCTTGGGCCGGCTTTCGCCGTCCTCGTCCTCGTCCTCGTCGGCCTCGGGTTCGTCGGCGACCTCGTCATCCTCGCGGATGGTCGGGCCGGCGGTGGCTTCGGAGATTTCGTCGTCGTCGTCGTCCTCGGCACCTTCGGCCATCTTCTCGGCCGGCGGTTCCTTCGAGAGCATCGCGTCGAGATCGAGGATCTCGCGCAGCTGCATGTCGCCATTGTTGAGCGCTTCGGACCACTGGATGATCGCGTGGAAGGTGATCGGGCTTTCGCACAGGCCCATGATCATCATGTCGCGCCCGGCCTCGATGCGCTTGGCGATGGCGATTTCGCCCTCGCGGCTGAGGAGCTCCACCGCGCCCATCTCGCGCAGGTACATGCGCACCGGATCGTCGGTGCGCTCGCCGGTGGCGAGCTTGCGGTTGGCGGCCCGGGCGTCCTTGGCGGGGCCCTTCTTGCCATCGTCCTCGTCATCGTCCTCGTCATCGGCGACGATGTCGTCGCTGTCGTCGTCCTCGCGGTCCTCGGCCTCGGCCTCGGCGTCCTCGTCGCTCTCCACGATCTGGACACCCATTTCGGACAAAGCGGTCTGGATGTCCTCGATCTGGTCGGGGCTCATCTCGCCCGAGGGCAGGGCCTCGTTCAGCTCGTCATAGGTGACATAGCCGCGCTTTTTCGCCTTGCTGATCAGCTTCTTGATCGAAGCCTCGTTGAGGTCGATCAGCGGGGCATCTTCCTTCTCGGACATATATTCGCAATTTCCATCATCCGGTGGTCCGCCGCCCGTGCACTGGCAAGGCGGCCACCTGTTAATCCCATGTCCGCCCGGTCAGGCGGCGTCGTCACCTGTCTGGACAGCCGCAGCCTTGCGACGTCCGAATGCCTTGAGCCGTTCCTCAACTGCCATGAGCTGTGCACGCAAACGCGTCTGTTCGGCAAACGATCCTTCCGGATCGCTGTCGAAACGCGCGATCGTGGCCGCAAGCGCAGCCTCAAGCGCCGGCCTTTCGACCAGCAGCGACACAGCTTCGGCCAGTTCCTCGCACGCAGCGTCGGGATCGTTGCCTTCGTCAAGGAAGGCGTAGCGGATATCTGCCGACGGGGCGGGTTGGCCTTGCGTGGAGGTGCATATGGCGGTTGGCTCGCGCGAATCAAGCGTTTCCGCAATTTCGAACAGCGATTCGATCACCGGAGCCGCCCGGGGCTGGTGCCGGGCAAGGGCGGAAAGCGCCTCGCTGTGCCGCGCGATCTGCCCCGGATAGCGGGCGAGCCCGGCCAGCACCGCCGCCAGCAGGGCCTGGCGCTGCCCCCCCGCCATGATCGCCGAGAGCCGCGCCCGGGCCTCCTCGGAAAGCCTGGGGGGCGGCAGGGGCGCGCCCTTCCACGGGCCGCGCTGGGGCCCACGAGCCTGCGGTGCGGCGCCTTGCGGGCGCGGTGGATAGGCGAAGGCGGAAAAGCGGTCGGAGAGCTCGCGGCGGTAGAGGCTCTTGATCTCGGGATCGGCAATGGTTTCGACATGGGCCATCAGCCGCGCTTTCAGCCCCGCCTTGGCCTCGGGCGTCGTGAGGGGCTGCGCATCGCGCTCGAACGCCCACAGCGTGTCGATCAGCGAGGCAGGGCTGGCGAGTAGCTTTTCCATCGCGCCCTTGCCCTGCGCCTTGATGAGATCGTCGGGATCGAGCCCGGCGGGCAGGCGCACGATGCCGAGCGAGCGCATCGGCGCCAGCAGCGGCAGCGCCCGGGCAATGGCGCGCATCGCCGCGCGCTGGCCTGCCGCATCGCCGTCGAAGCACAGGAGGGGCACCTCGACCATGCGCCACAGCATTTCGAGCTGCATCTCCGTGAGCGCCGTGCCGAGCGGCGCCACCGCATCGGCGATCCCCGCATTGGCGAGGGCAATCACGTCCATGTAGCCTTCGACCACCACCACCCGCCCGCTCTGGCGCGCGGCGGGCGCGGCGCGGTGGAGGTTGTAGAGCGTGCGGCCCTTGTCGAAGAGTTCGGTGTCGGGGGAGTTCAGGTATTTCGCAACGCCATCCCGCTTGTCGAGGATGCGCCCCCCGAAGGCGATCACCCGCCCGCGCGCGTCCTGAATGGGGAGCATGACGCGCCCCCGGAAGCGGTCATAGCGCTCGCCTTGTTCATTGGCGGCGCGCATCCCGGCGGCTTCGAGCATGTCCTCGCCGAAGCCCGACAGGGCGCGGGGGAGGGCCTGCCGGTCATCGGGGGCCCAGCCGAAGCCGAATTCGCGCATGATCTGCGGGGAGAAGCCGCGCCGCTGGAGATAGTCCCGCGCCGCGCCGCCGCTGGGCCCGCCGAGGCTTTCGACAAAGAAGCGCTGCGCCGCCTCGGTCACATCGATCAGACTGGCGCGCTGTTCGGCGCGTTTGGCCATGACGGGGTCGGGGGCGGGGACCTCCATCCCGGCCATCCCGGCCAGTTCCTTGATCGCGTCCATGAATTGCAGGCCCTGTTGGTCCACCATCCATGAAATCGCGTCCCCATGCGCCCCGCAGCCGAAGCAGTGGTAGAACTGCTTCTGGTCGTTGACGTAGAAGCTTGGCGTCTTCTCGTCGTGGAACGGGCAGCACCCCTTCCACTCGCGGCCAGCGCGGGTCAGCTTCACCGACCGCTGGACAAGCGTCGAGAGCGTGATCCGCGCACGCAGCTCGTCCTTCCATTGCGGGGTGATGGCCATGGGGCTCTACTGCCCGCCAAGCCCTTTCGTGTCGAGGCGCGCGGCAAAGGGGCTGTGTACCCCGTGTGGATACTACGACAATCCTCGCGACGGACACCCTTCGGCCCGCCAAAGGACGGGCCGCGAGCGCACTCGCGCGAGCCCCAGGCGATCCGGCGCGAAGCGACGGAGACTCGCCGAGGATGTGCCCGCGGAGGCGGGCACGCAAAAAGTTACGACAGCGCCGCCTTCACCAGCGTGCTCGCCAGCTTCCCATCGAGCACCGCGCCGTGGCGCGCGCGCAGTTCGCCCATCACCGCGCCCATGTCCTTCATGGTCGATGCGCCGGTCTCGGCCTTGATCGCTTCGATCGCGGCCTTGGTGGCGGCCTCGTCCATCATCTGAGGCAGGAATTCCTCGATCACGGCGAGTTCCGCACGCTCGACCGCGGCCAGTTCGGCGCGGCCGCCGGCGTCATACATCTCGATTGATTCGCGGCGCTGCTTGGCCATCTTCTGGAGCACGCTCGTCACCAGCACGTCATCGTCGCTGACGGGCTGCGCGGCGGTGCGTTCCTCGATGTCACGGTCCTTGATCTTGGCGCTGATCTGGCGCAGCGCGGCGGTGCGGTCTTTCTCGCCCGCCTTCATCGCCGCGATGGTGGCGGCCTTGATATCGTCACGGATCATCGGTGTTTCCTGTGGATTGAGCTATGGCCCGCGCCCCTAACGCAAATAGTCGCCCACGCCTAGGTTGACGCGCGGGGGCGAGGGGCCTAGCGGGCAAAACTTAGCATCACCGCTGGAAAACCATTGAACGGAGCGCCCCATGGCCGACCCCGCATCCACTCGCGCGCAACCCTCAGGCGCGACCGGCGTCCTTGTTCTGGCTGACGGGACGGTGCTGTGGGGCCGCGGCTTCGGAGCCACAGGATCGGCCGTGGGCGAGGTGTGCTTCAACACCGCCATGACCGGCTATCAGGAGGTGATGACCGATCCCTCCTACGCCGCGCAGATCGTTACCTTCACCTTCCCGCATATCGGCAATGTCGGCGCCAATGGCGAGGATATCGAGAGCCGCGTCGAAGGCGCGGTCGGCTGCGTGGTGCGTGAGGATGTGACCGAGCCGAGCAACTTCCGCTCGGCCGAGCGCTTCGTCGAATGGATGACGCGCAACGGCAAGATCGGCCTTTCCGGCATCGATACCCGCGCACTGACCCGCCGCATCCGCCAGAGCGGCGCACCCAATGCGGTGATCGCCCATGCGCCCGACGGCAAGTTCGATATCCCCGCGCTGCTAAGGCAGGCGCGGGACTGGTCGGGGCTCGAAGGGCTGGACCTCGCGATCCGCGTGACCCGCCAAAGCCACGAGGGCTGGGAGGGCGGCTTCTGGGCGCTCGGCCAGGGCTATGGCCGCGCCGAGGCCGAGGGGCGCCCGCATGTCGTTGCCATCGATTACGGCTCCAAGGACAACATCTTCAGGAACCTCGTGAAGGCCGGGGCGCGGGTGACGGTGGTGCCGGCGAAGACCTCGTTTGACGAGGTGATGGCCCTGAAGCCCGACGGGGTGTTCCTTTCCAACGGCCCGGGCGATCCGGCGGCGACCGGCGAATATGCCGTGCCGGTGATCAAGGCGCTGCTCGATGCGGATGTGCCGCTGTTCGGCATCTGCCTCGGCCACCAGATGCTCGCGCTCGCCGCGGGGGCGAAGACGATCAAGATGCACCAGGGCCACCGCGGCGCGAACCACCCGGTGCAGCGGGTTGGCGAGGGCTGGGGCGCAACCACCGGCCTCGTCGAGATCACCTCGATGAACCACGGTTTTGCCGTGGACGCGGCGAGCCTGCCGGAGAACGTTGAGCAGACCCATGTGAGCCTGTTCGACGGGACCAATTGCGGGATTGCGATCAAGGGCAAGAAGGCTTTCGCGGTGCAGTACCACCCCGAGGCAAGCCCGGGGCCGCAGGATAGCTTCTATCTGTTCGAGAAGTTCGTTGGGGGGCTATCGTGAGGCGCACTCGCCTCATCTGGTTTGCCTTAGGCGCTGCGTCGGTCGCACTTGTTGCCGTATTGGCTAAGTTGACGGAGCAAAGGCAACAGCAAGTTGTCGTCGCTCATCTCGAACTCATAGAGCCTCTTCCAGTCAATAACGCGTGGACCGATGAAAGCTTCGTTGCAAACCGGGTTGGCAAGATGGCTCGAGAATGTGGCGGGAAGTTTTTCGAGTTGACGGCGCAGAGCCCCGACCATTCGCCGACCCTCGAACTGGCGCTCACGCCGGAAAACAAGACGGTGGTCGAATGCTTGATGTCGAAGACGTCGGAGCAGTCGATCAAAATGAACATCATCTACCGTAAGGCGACAAATGCCCAAACGCACTGACATCTCCTCGATCCTCGTCATTGGCGCAGGGCCCATCATCATCGGGCAGGCGTGCGAGTTCGATTACTCCGGCACGCAGGCGATCAAGGCGTTGAAGGAGGAAGGCTACCGCGTCATCCTCGTCAACTCGAACCCGGCGACGATCATGACCGATCCCGAGTTCGCCGACGCGACCTATATCGAGCCGATCACGCCCGAGATCGTCGCCAAGATCATCGCCAAGGAGCGGCCCGATGCGCTGCTGCCGACGATGGGCGGGCAGACGGCGCTGAACTGCGCGCTGAAGCTCGACGAGATGGGCGTGCTCGCCGAATACGGCGTCGAGATGATCGGTGCCAAGGCCGACGCCATCGACAAGGCCGAGAACCGCCAGCGCTTCCGCGAGGCGATGGACGCGATCGGGCTGGAGAGCGCGCGCTCGGGCGTCGCCAACACGCTCGAACAGGCGCGCGCGGTGCTCGAGCGTACCGGGCTGCCCTCGATCATCCGCCCCTCCTTCACCCTCGGCGGCACCGGCGGCGGGATCGCCTACAACAAGGCCGAGTTCGACCAGATCGTGCGCGAGGGCCTCGATGCGTCCCCCACCACCGAAGTCCTGATCGAGGAATCGCTCCTCGGTTGGAAGGAGTTCGAGATGGAGGTGGTGCGCGACCGCAAGGACAACGCGATCATCATCTGCTCGATCGAGAACGTCGATCCGATGGGCGTGCACACCGGGGATTCGATCACCGTCGCCCCGGCGCTGACGCTGACCGACAAGGAATACCAGATCATGCGCTCGGCGAGCATCGCTGTGCTCAGGGAAATCGGCGTCGAAACAGGCGGTTCCAACGTCCAGTTCGCAGTCAATCCGAAGGACGGGCGGCTCATCGTCATCGAGATGAACCCGCGCGTCTCGCGCTCCTCGGCACTCGCCTCCAAGGCGACCGGCTTCCCCATCGCCCGCGTCGCCGCCAAGCTTGCCGTCGGCTACACCCTCGACGAGCTCACCAACGAGATCACCGGCGCGACTCCAGCGAGCTTCGAGCCGACCATCGACTACGTGGTCACCAAGATCCCGCGCTTCGCCTTCGAGAAGTTCAAGGGCGCGGCCAATGACCTGTCCACCGCGATGAAATCGGTGGGCGAGGTCATGGCCATCGGCCGCAACTTCCAGGAGAGCGTGCAGAAGGCGCTGCGCGGTCTCGAAACCGGGCTCGACGGGTTCAACCGCGTGATCGAGCTTGAAGGCGCGGGCCGCGATGTCATCACCGCCTCGCTTTCGCGCCGCACGACGGACCGGCTGCTCAAGGTCGGCCAGGCCTTCCGCGAGGGGTTCAGCGTCGAGGAGATCGCCGCCGTCACCCACTATGATCCGTGGTTCCTGCGCCAGATCGAAGCGATCATCGCTGCCGAGCGCAGGCTCCAGGAGGACGGCTTGCCCATCGACGCCGCGGGCCTCAGGCGGCTCAAGGCGATGGGCTTTTCGGACAAGCGCCTCGCCACCCTCGCGGTGCGCTCGGTGGGGGTCGCAGGCGGGCTTGCCGAGACGCAGGCCAAGCGCTCGGGCCTGCTCCACGACGCCCTCGTCGCCATGGCCGGGGCCACCAGCGCCGAGGAAGTGCGCGCGCTCAGGCACAAGCTCGGCGTTGTCCCGGTCTTCAAGCGGATCGACAGCTGCGCCGCCGAGTTCGAGGCGATCACGCCCTATATGTACTCGACCTACGAGGCCCCGACTTTTGGCGCACCCGAATGCGAGGCCGCGCCCAGCGACCGCAAGAAGATCGTCATCCTCGGCGGCGGGCCCAACCGGATCGGGCAGGGGATCGAGTTCGATTATTGCTGCGTCCACGCCTGCTTCGCTCTGGCCGAACAGGGCTTCGAGACGATCATGGTCAACTGCAACCCCGAAACGGTCTCGACCGATTACGACACCTCCGACCGCCTCTATTTCGAGCCGCTGACCGATGAGGACGTGCTCGAAATCCTGCGTGTCGAACAGTCGAAGGGCGAACTCCTCGGCGTGATCGTCCAGTTCGGCGGCCAGACCCCGCTGAAACTCGCACAGGCGCTGGAGGATGCGGGAATCCCGATCCTCGGCACCTCGCCCGATGCGATCGACCTTGCCGAAGACCGCGAGCGTTTCGCCAAGCTGGTCAGCAAACTCGATCTGAAGCAGCCCGAGAACGGGATCGCCCGCAGCCGCGACGAGGCCGCCGCGGTCGCCGCCCGGATCGGCTATCCGGTGCTGCTGCGCCCCTCCTATGTGCTGGGCGGCCGGGCGATGGAGATCGTCGACAGCGAAGCCCAGCTCGATGACTACATCGCCACGGCGGTCAACGTCTCGGGCGACAGTCCGGTGCTGATCGATCAATATCTGCGCGATGCCATCGAGTGCGATGTCGATGCGCTGTGCGACGGCACCGAGGTGCGCATCGCGGGCGTGATGCAGCATATCGAGGAGGCGGGCGTCCACTCGGGCGACTCTGCCTGCACCCTGCCGCCCTATTCGTTGCCGCCGGAAATCATCGCCGAGATGGAGCGTCAGGCCGAGGCGCTCGCCTTCGCGCTGGGCGTCAAGGGCCTGATGAACATCCAGTTCGCGGTCAAGGAAGGCACGGTGTACCTCATCGAGGTCAATCCCCGCGCCAGCCGCACCGTGCCCTTCGTCGCCAAGGCCATCGGCCAGCCGGTCGCCAAGATTGCCGCACGCGTCATGGCAGGCGAGCCCCTGGCGAATTTCGAGCCCTTCAAGCGCGACCTGCCCTACATGGCGGTCAAGGAAGCGGTGTTCCCCTTCGCGCGCTTCCCCGGGGCCGATCCGGTGCTTTCGCCCGAGATGAAATCGACCGGCGAGGTGATGGGGATCGATGCCACCTTCGAGGCGGCCTTCCTCAAGTCCCAGCTCGGCGCGGGCATGGTGCCGCCCCATCAGGGCACCGTGTTCGTCTCGGTCAAAAACACCGATAAGCCGGTGATCGTGCCGGCGGTGAGGCAGCTCATCGACAGCGGTTTCCGCATCATCGCCACCGGCGGCACCCAGACCTATCTCGCCGCCCAGGGTCTGGCGGTCGAGCGGGTGAACAAGGTCGCCGAAGGCCAGCCCCATATCGTCGACCGGATTATCGACGGCGATATCGCGCTGATCTTCAACACCACCGAAGGCTGGCAATCGCTGATGGATTCGAAGTCGATCCGTCAGGCCGCGCTCGCCGGCAAGGTGCCCTATTACACCACAGCCGCCGGATCGCTCGCTGCCGCCGCGGCGATTTCGGTGATCCGGCCGGACCAGCTTGAAGTCCGCTCCTTGCAGGACTATTATGGGATCTAACTGAAACTCCCCCCGACAAGCCAAGTGCCTGACGCCGTGCTGACCGGACGGCGGCGGGTCTCTTTCTTCCCCAAGCAGGAAGAGACGCCGGGAAAACAAGGGAAAGACAAGGAACGATGGCGACGATGGAAAAGGTGCCGATGCTGGCCGAGGGGTACGAGCGGCTCACCGCAGACCTCAAGGCGCTGCGCGACGAGCGGCCCAAGATCGTCGAAGCGATCGAGGAGGCCCGCGCCCACGGCGATCTTTCCGAAAACGCCGAGTATCATGCGGCCAAGGAGCGTCAGGGCCAGGTCGAAGCCATGATCGGCGAGATCGAGAACATGGTCAGCCGCGCGCAGATCATCGATCCGACCACGCTGTCGGGCGACAAGATCATCTTCGGCGCGACCGTCACCCTGCTCGACGAGAACGACAAGCCGGTGCGCTACCAGATCGTCGGCCAGACCGAGGCGGACGCGAACAAGGGTCGCATCAGCTACAACTCGCCGCTCGCCCGCGCGCTGATCGGCAAGCAGGTTGGTGATGAGATCGAGGTGACGGTGCCTGCGGGCGAGAAGTTCTACCTCGTCGACAGGATCGAGTTCATCTAGCCGGGGCAGGGGAGAATGGCATGGCTGTGCCGATCGCGGTGATCGCGGAGCGCAAGGTGGTTGCGCATTTCCTCGATGCGGGCGCGATCAGCATGGCCGATGCGATCCCCTATACCCCGGCTCACTCGGCGGGCCGCCGCGCGTTCGTGCGGCTCAAGGGGCGCGATATCCTCAGGACCGACGGGCAGGGTCGGTGGTGGCTCGACGAAGAGGCGTGGTCGCAGCGCCGCGCCGACCGCCTGACACGCGCCGGGCTGGCGATGCTGGCGGTGGGCGTCGCTGCAGCCGTGGCGGCGCTGCGCTAGGCGGGTCGTTGCCGGGTCGTTGCACGTTCAAGGCCTGTTTCACCTGAAACAGTGCGCCCGTGCCTTCTTCCTCAGACCAGCGCCTTTTCCATCGCGTAATTGTGGATCGCGACCGGCCCCTCGGGATGGTCTATGGTGAAGTCGCGCCGCTGCAGCAGAACATATCCGGCCCGCGCGAAGACCGGCCGGGCGAGCTCGCTCGCTTCGGCAAAAAGCCGGGTCACACCCCGCATCCGCGCTGCCGCTTCGGCCGCAGCGAGGAGCGCGGCGGCGAAGCCCCTCCCGGTGTGGTCCGGACGGCAATAGAGCATGTCGAGATGCCCGCTTTCTTCGAGCACGGTATAGGCGAGCGGCCGGTCGGCCTCGTCCGCCGCGACGAGGATCACGTCGCCGCGCGCAGCCCCGTCCAGCAACCGCTGTACCGAACAGCGCGCCGACCACGCCGCCACCTGCACAGGCGAATAGGCCCGCAGGCCCGTCTCGCGGATCGCCGCCAGCGTCAGTGCCGCGATCGCCTCGGCGTCCTGCGGTCGGTAGGGGCGGATAGCCGCCACTGCCCGGTCACTCCTCGGGGGTGAGCAGCTTGTGGATATGGACGACGACATATTTCATCTCGGCATCGTCGACGGTGCGCTGCGCCTGCGCGCGCCAGGCGTCGACGGCGGCATCAAAGGAGCTGAAGACGCCGACGACGTGGATGCTCTCGGGATCCTGGAACTCGATCCCGCGCGGATCCTTCACGCGGCCGCCCATGACGAGGTGGAGCCGCTGGGTGGGAGTGGTTTCTGCCATTGTGTTAAGCCCTTGGGGAGGAAAGATGCGCGCCCCTCTAGCGCCTCTCGCGTCGAGGGCAAGTCCCCGGGCAGCGGCTGTGCTCAGACCCCGGTCTTGCGCCGGACGTCACGCACCACGCCAGCCGCGATGTCGGCGGTCCTACGCGCCAGATCGCGGGTGCTGTCCGCCGCCGCTCCGGCCGCATCAGACGCATCGGCGGTGAGCTTGCGGGCGCGGTTGCTCGCCGCATGGCCCAGGTCTGCCGCCCTGTCCTGTCCGGCCCGGGCGGTGTCGAGCACCTCCTCGAGCGCCGACATCGCCAAGGCACCGAGGGTCTGGCCGATCATCTGCCCGATGCGGGAACTGCCGCGTCTGGCGCCGGCGGTGGCGCTTGACGCCGCGCCGGAGATCGCCTCTCCCGCCTGCCTCGCCGCGCGCCGGCCGGGGCGGGTGATGAGGCCGATGACGAGGCCTGCCGCCACCGCTCCGCCGATCACCGTCAGCGGGTGGGCACGGGTGTAGTCGGCAGCCGAGCGGGCCGCCGCGCGTGCCTGGTCAGCCAGCGTGCGCTCGGCATTGCGGCGCTCGGCCGCCTCGATGCGGGCGCGAAGGGCATCGCGCTTGTTGTCGAGGGCAAGGGGGGTGCGGTCGTTCATGCGGGGTCTCCTTGGGATGCCGCCCCGGGGGTGGCGGCGTCTTGGGGCGGCGCGTGATCCTCGGGCACGTCCTCGCCAAGCGAGGCGAGCAGATCCGCGAACCAGGCAAGGATCGGCGCGCGGGCGAACCACAGGATGATCGCGCCGACAAGGAGAGCCAGCACGCCCCGCTTGTCGCCTGCCTGAGTGGTCACCTGATCGAGCACGTCGCGCGCTCCGGTGCGGATGCGGGTCGAGATCGAGGAGATGACACCCGAGGAGACACGGCTTGCGATGCCCTGTTCCCCGAGATTGCCCTGGAGGCGCTCGATATCTTCGGCGAGTACCGCGCGGGCCGCATCGCGCAAGGCACGATCCTCGAGAAAGCGGACCGGGAGCCTGGTCATGTCTCGTCCCCGGGGGCGAACATCGCACCGAGCACCCGGCCTTCGCGGGCCGCGCCCGTCACCAGCAGGACGACCCCGGCGAGCAGCACCCCGACCACGATCGCGATCGCGCCCCAGATCGTCACCAGCGGGGCAAGCGCGATCACCGCGCCGACCGCCAGGGCCACCAGCGCAAGGTTGAGCAGCACCAGCGCCAGCACCAGCAGCACCAGCGCGCGGCCCGCCTTCCTGCCGGCCAGGCCGGCGCGGGTCTTCTGAAAGGCGATCTCGGCGGCGGCATAGGTGCGCGCGTCCTCGACCAGATGGGTGAGTTCGTCCTTCAGCCCGGACAATCCGGCGCTGTCCTCATCGGCGGTGGCGGCATCCGGCGCGGCAGCGGCGAGGGGAGCGGGGTGCTCCGTCTCCGCCGACCGCGGCGCGCCGGGTTCGGTATCAAGCATCGTTGCTGCCCGGAGCCGTCAGTTCTTGCGGCCGCGGAAGATCCGCGCGAGGAAGAAGCCGAACACGGCCGCAAGGCCGACGGCTGCGGCCGGGCTCTTGCGCACCGCCTCGCGGGCATCCTCGCCCAGTTCCCCGACGCTCTTGGCCTCGAGCTTGGCCGAGGTCTCCGCCAGTGTGCGCGAGGCCTTGCGGGCATAGTCGCCATATTGCGGGCCGAGCTTCTCGTCGATCTGGGCGGCGGTATCGCCCACCACCTTGCCGAGCGAGGCAATCGCATCGCTCGTCACGCGCTTGCCCTCGACCGCCAGTTCGCCCGCCTTGCCGAGCGCCTGTTCGCCATAGGCCTTGGCCTCGGCGAGCAGATCGTCGCTGCGGCCCCGGGCCTGCCCGCCGACCACGGTGAGGCGGCTCTCCGCCTCCGCCCGCAAGGCGGCGGCGCCAGCCTTGGCTTCTTCGAGCGCGGCGTTGAAGCGGCTCTTGGCCTCCACGACCTGCGCCGATGCGGGCGCAGCGGCAGCTTCGGCAGCGGGTGCCGCAGCCGTCGCGGCGGTCTTGCGGGATGCGGCCTTAACCGGGCCGCCGCGCCTGGTGGCCGCGCCCTTGGCGGACTTGGCGGGGGTCTTCTTGGCGGTGGGGGATGAATCTGCCATTTCGCTGCTCCTTGTCCTTCGGCGTTCTTCTGCGTCGTTCGACCGGTCCGGCCTGCTCACTCGCGCCGCCCGCTTGCACGAGGGCATTCTCGCGCATAGGGACGTGTCGCGTCCGGCCGGTGCTGGCGCCTGACGCCAGAATCATGCCGTTCCCGTTACCATAGGCACGAAGTGTGCTGTCACTCTAAACCACTTTACAGCCGGAGCCAAACATGACCGCCATCATCGATCTGCACGGACGCGAAATCCTCGACAGCCGCGGCAATCCGACCGTCGAGGTCGATGTTCTGCTCGACGATGGCAGTTTCGGGCGGGCCGCTGTCCCCTCGGGGGCCTCGACCGGCGCGCATGAAGCGGTCGAACTGCGCGATGGCGATGCTTCGCGTTACCTCGGCAAGGGCGTGCTCAAGGCGGTCGAGGCGGTCAACACCGAGATCCGCGAGCTGCTGATCGAGAACTTCGACGCCGAGGACCAACGCGACATCGACCTGTCGCTGATCGCGCTTGACGGCACGGCCAACAAGAGCCGCCTCGGCGCGAACGCGATCCTCGGAACCTCGCTCGCGGTCGCCAAGGCGGCCGCGAATGCGCGCGGCCTGCCGCTCTATTCCTATCTCGGCGGGATTTCGGCGCACATGCTCCCGGTGCCGATGATGAACATCATCAACGGCGGCGAACATGCCGACAACCCGATCGACATCCAGGAATTCATGATCATGCCGGTGGGCGCTGACAGCCTCGCCGAGGCCGTACGCTGGGGCGCGGAGGTGTTTCACACCCTCAAGAAAGGCCTCCACCAGAAGGGCCTCGCCACCAGCGTGGGTGACGAGGGGGGCTTTGCGCCCGATCTCGCCAGCACCCGCGCCGCGCTCGATTTCATCATGGAATCGATCGCCAAGGCCGGGTTCAAGCCGGGCGAGGATATTGTTCTGGCGCTGGATTGCGCGGCGACGGAGTTCTTCAAGAATGGCAAGTACGAGATCTCGGGCGAGGGCCTGAGCCTCTCCCCCCACGAGATGGCCGATTACCTCGGCAAGCTGTGCGCCGAATATCCGATCCGTTCGATCGAGGACGGGATGAGCGAGGATGATTTCGAAGGCTGGGCGGCGCTCACCGGTCTGCTGGGCGACAAGGTGCAGCTGGTGGGCGATGACCTCTTCGTCACCAACCCGGCGCGGCTCAAGGACGGGATCGGCCGCGGCCTTGCCAATTCGCTGCTGGTGAAGGTCAACCAGATCGGCACGCTCACTGAAACCCTCGCCGCGGTCGATATGGCGCACCGCGCGCGCTACACCTGCGTGATGAGCCACCGCTCGGGCGAGACCGAGGACGCGACCATCGCCGACCTCGCGGTGGCGACCAATTGCGGGCAGATCAAGACCGGCTCGCTGGCGCGTTCGGACAGGCTCGCCAAGTACAACCAGCTGATCCGCATCGAGGAAGAACTGGGCGATAGTGCGCTCTATGCCGGGCGCGCCTGCTTCGGCGCGCGCGCCTAGCTCCCGGCCTCGACCGCCTCGAAGAAGCGTTCCATCGCCGCCTGCCCGGCCGGGGTCAGCCTGACCAGCACGCGGCGAAGGTCTGCGGGATCGTTTTCCCGCATCACCAGACCTTCATCTGCCAGTACGCTGAGCCAGCGCAGGCCGGTGGTGGCGGGCGCGGCCGAGCCGATGCAGGCGCTGGAGACCGAGACGGTCTTGCCTTCGCCCTGCGCGATGAACAGGTCGAGCAGGATATCCCAGGCAGGTTCGCCGAACAGATCGGGATTGCCGAAAATCGCCGCCCGCTTGCGGCGCAAGGCATAGGTCTGGCGTGCGATGGCGAGAGCAGCCCGCGGCGGGGATAGCGGCCGCTGCTCGGGATGGGGCAGGCGGCCATCGGGCCGGTTCGCCCCGCTGGCTGCTCCGCGCAGGCGGGAGGCGATCCGAACCAGTTCGTCGGCCAGAGGGCCAAGGAGGTCCGCAGGGGCGGTGACGCCCACCTGCCCCTCCAATGCCTCTTCTCCGCGTGTCATCTCACCCAATTGATCGCCCCAGGCTTATCGTTGGGTGCGCCTTAGGGGTTCCTCCGCCGTCTGGCTTTACGGGTGATTACGGAGGTATAACTTGATCTTACCCTGGACGAGGGCGGATCGTCAGGCCCCGGCCTGATAGCGACGGAGCTGCTCGATCGCGGCATCGCAATGCGCCGCAGCGATCCGAGCTCCGATCCGGTCGAGTGCGGCGAGTTGCAGTTCAAGCGCGGCGAGGATGGCCTGCACGTCGGCAGGTGGCGACTCGCTATGGTCAGGGTTGTCCAAGGTCATTTCCCACTTTGATCCCATGCATCAGCTAGCACTGACGCGACGCGCCCGACAGCAGAAGCTGGTCGAATATCGCGTTAAACGCTTATGCAGGGCCACTCAGGGAAATAACTTAGTTGGACCGCTGCGCCAGAGTGGGACGGAGCCTCTCCGGCGCCTTACCGGCCGCCGAAACGATCCTGCAGGGCGAGCAGGGCAAGCGCCGCCTTGGCCGCCTCGCCGCCCTTGTCCTTCTGCGCCGGATCGGCGCGGACCAGTGCCTGGGCCTCGTTCTCGACCGTCAGGATGCCGTTGCCGATGGCGATGCCGTCCATCGTCAAGGCCATGATCGCGCGGGCACTTTCGCCGGCAACGATCTCGAAGTGATAGGTCTCGCCCCGGATCACCACGCCGATGGCGACGAAGGCGTCATAGCGGTCGCTTTCGGCCGCAAGCGCGATGGCGCCGGGAATTTCGAGCGCACCCGGGACAGTCAGCACTTCGACCTTATGCCCTTCGGCCTCCAGCGCAGCCCGCGCACCGGCGATGAGCATGTCATTCAGGTGCGAATAGAAGCGCGCTTCAACGATGAGAATGTCGGCCATGGAATTACTCCGGAATGGGATGGAAGTCGGTGATGGTCAGGCCGTAGCCCTCAAGGGCGATAAGATCGGGGCGGCTGTTCGAGAGCAGCACCATCTCGGAGACCCCGAGGTCGACGAGAATCTGCGAGCCGATGCCGATATTGCGCAGCTCCTCGCCCGGTTGCCACGCGCCGGTGCCGACGCGGCCGGTCAGGATCACGATCACGCCCGAGCCATGCTCCCCGATGGCCTGCATCGCGCGCTGGAGGGTGCGCTTGCGCGGCCCGGGGGCGCCGAGGACGTCATCGAACACCGAAATGGGATGAACGCGGGCGAGGGTGGGTGTGCCGGGGATGACGTGACCCTTCTGGAGCACATAGGCCTCCGAGCCCGCCACGCGATCGCGATAGGTGATCATCCGCCACTGGCCGCCGTAATCGGAGGCGAAGGCGCGTTCCGACAGGCGCTCGACGAGGTGGTCGTGGCGCATCCGGTAGGCGATGAGATCGCGGATCGTGCCGATCTTCATGTCGTGCTTGCGGGCAAAGGTGATGAGATCGTCGAGGCGGGCCATGGTCCCGTCCTCGTTCATGATCTCGCAGATCACGCCCGAAGGATTGAGGCCGGCGAGGCGCGAGATGTCGACCGCTGCCTCGGTGTGCCCGGCGCGCACCAGCGTGCCCCCGTCGCGGGCCATCAGCGGGAAGACGTGCCCCGGGGTGACGAGATCCTCCGCCCCCTTGGCCGCATCGATCGCCACCGAGATGGTGCGCGCCCGGTCGGCAGCCGAGATGCCGGTGGTGACGCCTTCTTTCGCCTCGATCGAGATGGTGAAGGCGGTCTGCATCGACTCCTTGTTGTTGCGGCTCATCGGGGTGAGGCCGAGGTGATCGACGCGCTCCTTGGTGAGGGCGAGGCAGATGAGGCCGCGGCCGTGCGTCGCCATGAAGTTGATCGCCTGCGGGGTCGCCATCTGCGCGGGGATGATGAGATCGCCTTCGTTCTCGCGGTCCTCGTCATCGACGAGAATGTACATCCGCCCGTTGCGCGCCTCGTCGATGATCTCCTCGATGGTGGCGAGGACGGGCTTGTCCGCGTTGGCCTCGAGAAAGGCTTCGAGCTTGGCGAGGGTCTCCGCGGTCGGGTTCCAGCCGGGCTCGGCGCAATCGCGCAAGGTGTTGGCATGGAGCCCTGCGGCGCGGGCGAGGCCGGCGCGGGTCATGGTGCCCGATGTGACGAGATCGCGGACGCGTGTGATGAGCGATGTGTTCATGGCATCGCCCTATCACATCACGATGTGATTGCAAGCAAGGTGCGCGCGGCGGGCCCTAGAGATCGGAACAGCGGATGCGGGTCCCGGCATATTCGAGCCGTGCACGCTCGCCAGGGCGCGCCTCGAATACGTGCTTTGCCCCGTCCTCCAGCGCCATGGTCAGCACGAAAGGGCCTTCCATCGTGCAGGGGAGTATGTCGCACATGGCAGAGATGCGCTCGGCCTCTTCAGGCGAGTGGTCGACCGGCTCGATCTTGAAGCTGAAGCTGCTGCTTCCGCCTGTCAGCAGGCGTTGGGCGACGTTCAGCGTCTGCATGTCGAAAGCACGCACCGTGCCTTTGACCTTTTTTTCCTTCATCGGCAGCTCCGCCGCCATCCGCTGGCAGAAGGAAGGAGCGGCCTCGGCGGTGGCAGTTGTTGCGCCAAGCGTCGCGAGGATGGTCGCAAGAGCCCGTATCATGCGGTTCGTTTCCCCATTTTCGGCGAATTGCCCAAGGATTTCAGGCATGAACGTCAATAAGGCGCGTATCGCCCGGACGCAAGAGACGAGGTGCAGGGAGAAGGGGATGGTGGACGCACTAGGGCTCGAACCTAGGACCCGCTGATTAAGAGGGGCCTTCCGGGGCCTTTCCAATCACACTCCATGCTACGCCAAACTACGCTCAAAGGCTTGAAACGGTTGGATTAATTCTGCCGTGGATTACCTTAACCTACGCCACGGCTTTCCCGCAAATGATTACGTGGCGATTACGTGGGAGCGTGAAAACCATGCCCAGTCAGTCGATCACCTTGCGAACAATCGAGGCTGCCAAGCCCAGCGCGTCGGGCGATGTTTACACTTGGGACACCGGCCTCAGAGGCTTTGGATTGCGGGTCACACCGCGCGGCGTCAAGAGCTATGTGCTGCAGTACCGGATCGAGGGTGGCTCAGCGCGGCGCAAGACCATCGGTATCCATGGCAGCCCGTGGACGACGCAGACGGCACGGCGCGAGGCCGAGCGCCTGCTCATGCTGGTCCGGCAGGGCATCGACCCGGTCGAACAGCAACGCGAATTGAAGCGCCGCGAGAAGGCGCTCAACTTCTCGGCCTACTGTGACCTGTTCGTCGACCTGTACCTGCAAGCGAACTGGCCCGACACCTGGCCAGAAGCCATGCGGATCTTGGAGAACATTGCCAAGCCGCGGTGGGGTAAGCGGCCTCTGTCGGCACTGAAACGGAGCGACATGGTCAAGCTGATGGACGACTATGCCGACCGGCCTGGCCAGCGGAAGGCAGTCCATTCGTTGCTGCGCAAACTGTTCAACTGGGCGGTCGACCGCGAGGACATCGAGGTCTCGCCGCTGGCAGGCATGAAGGCTCCCAAGGCTGTTGCATCGCGGCGGCGGGTCCTAGGCCACGAAGAAATCGTCTGCCTGTGGAATGCCTGCGAGCATGTCGGTTGGCCATGGGGACCCTATGTGCGGCTGCTGATCCTGACGATGCAGCGTCGGCAGGAGGTCGCCGAGATGGATTGGAGCGAGATCGACCTCGAGGCCAAGACCTGGACCCTCCCGCCTGAGCGCACCAAGAATGACGAAGCCCATGTTGTGCCGCTATCGCCGCTCGCGGTCGACCAGTTGCGGGCTATGAGCCCAAAGCGGTCAGGCCTGGTTTTCACTACCACAGGCAAGACCCCGGTATCGGGCTTCTCCAAGGCCAAGCGTACCCTTGACGAGCATATGTTGCGCATCATCGCAGAGCGCTTTGGCCATCTGAATGTGGAAATGACCCCGATCGTGATCCCCGAGTGGCGTTTCCATGATATCCGCAGGACGGGAGCAACCAACCTTCAGGCACTTGGCATTCCGATTGAGGTAACCGAAGCCGTGCTCAATCACATCAGCGGAACGCGGGCAGGGGTAGCTGGCATCTATAACCGGTACAAATATGACGCAGAGAAGCAGAAGGCATTGGAGTTGTGGGACAAAAAAATCACCGAATTACTGAGTTCTAGTCCAATATGCTAAGGCCGTAATGGCGACTTGCGAATGAACCTCATGAGGCTGATCGTCCCGGTCCCATCAGGATCAACCCTGCTCCGGCGAGACAAATTGCAGCGCCAATGACATCCCAGCGGTCGGGTCGCGCGCCTTCGACACTCCAAAGCCAAATCAGTGATGCTGCGATATAAACGCCGCCATAGGCTGCAAACGCGCGGCCTGCGGCGGGCGTATCGACCAGCGTCAGCAGCCATGCGAAGATCGCAATCGAAACCATGCCCGGCGCAACCCACCAGGGAGATTTGCCGAGCCGCAGCCATGCCCAAAACGAGAAGCAACCGGCGATTTCTGCCAGTGCGGCGAAGGCATAAATTAGTCCGGTTTGCAGGGTCGGCATGGTCATGAATTGATCCGTGGAGGTCGCGGGCCTGTCCAGACCATCGCTTCGTGTCGCAGTATCGTCAACGCCGCCTGCCGCATGCATGAACGCGAGGCCGAAGCAGCGTTGTCGGTGGAGCGATCGTCCATCACTTCGCGGGCACAGTGCGCGGGGCCAGGGTCTCGATGATCTTGCAGTCGGCCACCGTCCCGTGACGGCATGAACCGATGATCCGATCAAGCTCGACGCGCAGCGCTGTCAGATCGGCAACCTTGCGGTCGATTTCGGTGAGGTGGACGCGCGCGATACCATCAACTGCATCGCAGGATTGGGCCTTGTCATCCGATAGCGTGAGCAGCTCGCGCACGGCTTCGAGCGTGAAACCGAGATCGCGGGCGCGGCGGATGAACGACAGGCGAGCCAGATGATCATGGCCATAGGCACGGTAATTGGCACTTGTCCGTGCGGGTGGCGGCAACAGCCCGATCTTTTCATAATAGCGCACCGTCTCGACCTTGGTCGCCGTGGCGCTCGCGAGCTCGCCAATTTTCATCGCCACTCCTCCGGGCTTGACCCTGTAGTTGCTACAGGGTGTAGATAGAGTGCCGACTCGCAGATTGTCGAGGAGGCAAGATGATGGCTGATGATTGCTGCAAGGCCGCGTGCGGAACGACGGCAACGCTGAACGACCCGCGCTGGCGCAGGGCCTTGTGGATCGCGCTCGGCGTCAACGCCGGCATGTTCGCGCTGGAAATGGCGGCAGGGGCCGCTGCTGACAGCCGCGCATTGCAGGCTGATGCGCTCGACTTTCTGGGCGATGCCGCCAATTATGCGATCAGCCTGCTAGTCGTCGGGATGGCGCTGGCATGGCGGGCCCGGGCCGCGCTGGCCAAGGGTTTCACCCTCATCGGTCTGGGTGGCTGGGTGATGATCACAGCCATTCTGGCGGCATTGGGCGGGGCTGCACCCCAACCTGAACTGATGGGGATCATCGGCGCGCTCGCGCTCGCAGCCAATGCTGGCGTTGCGATCATGCTCTACCGCTTTCGTACGGGTGACGCGAACATGCGCTCGGTCTGGATATGCTCGCGCAATGACGCGATCGGCAATATTGCCGTTATGGCGGCCGCGCTCGGCGTGTTCGGCACCGGCACCGCCTGGCCCGATCTTATTGTCGCTGCGATCCTGGCCCTGCTCGGGATCAGCGGCGGCGTTCAGATTGTCCGGCAGGCACGACGTGAGTTGGGGAGCGTGGCGGCATGAAAGTTTCGCGTTCTATACATATCGCGCTCAAGCCGGAAACTGTCTGGGCCGAGGTGCAGACTGCGGGCCTGTTGCAGCATATTGCTTGGCCGCTGGTGCGCTTCATCCCGGTCGACGACGCGGCGTTCGAAAGCTTTCGACCGGGCGGGCGCTACGAGGTCAAGCTCCGCCTCTTTGGCATAATTCCGTTCGGGACACAGTGGATTGTGACGTCCATGCACGATGCTGACGGCACCGACTGGCCAAAACGACTGCGTGACAACGGGCACAGTGCCCTCATTTCCAGGTGGGATCATTGGATCACCGTCATGCCGGAACCAAACGGCGGGACGCATTACAGCGACGAGGTCGAAGTTTCGGCCGGAGCCCTGACCCCGTTCATCTGGGCCTTCGCGCAAATCTTCTATTGGCACCGGCAGCGGCGCTGGCGGGGGCTTGCCAACAGCTTTGCTGCGCGGCGGGTGATCGCGGATGAAATGGCGGCATACCGGTCAGCATTGGAAGAAGGCGACGAGGATCGTGCCTGGCACCATCTGGAGCGGGTGCATATCGTTTCTCAACCCTTCCTCGGCCCGCATTTGAACAGTCACGGCGTGATGCTGCAGTTCGCGATCAAGCAGCGCGATTGGGGCGAAGTGCTGGGTCAGATTGTCAGGATCATCCTGGCCCCGCTTGGCGCGCTGACGGGCCAGTTGCCGGTGGGCAATATCGGGCGGTCGAACGTAAGCGCCTTTGCGCCGATGCCTATACCTGCCGATCTGGCGGACGCGTTGCGCCAGCAGGACATGAATTCGTGACGACGCGCCTATCCAATTGCTTGATTAACCCTTTGCGGGTAGTGCGGCGGTGATGGCGCGCGTGTTTCTTCTGTTTTGGCTGGCGGTTGGACTGGCATTTGGCGGCGTCGAATCGCCGTCGATGGCGCATGATGCCTTGCCTTACAATGCTGTGATTGCGTCAGCCGACGCAGGCGGTCATGCCGATGCAGCGCACCGCGAACATGCTCCCGACGATGAGAATGCACCCTGCCACGCGATGGTTCATCACCATTGCAGCGTGGGGCTTGATGCCGGCGCGCTGGTCATGGTCGAAAGCCTGTCGCTGGCCCGTGTCGCGATGCGGCCGCAAGACAGCGCCATTCTGAGCTCTCTGGCGCAAGCTCCGCCGCTTCAGCCACCTTCTGCCTGAACTTGCACCGTAACGGCGCACGGACCTGTGGGTTCGCGCGCTGAACGCATGCCAAGTTCAGGAGCCTTTCATGCCCATATTCTTGCGCGCCGCCCTTATGGCTGCGGCGCTGGTCACTGCCTTTCCGGCCTTGGCCGAACCCATAACGCTCGAGTCTGCGATCGAGCGTGCCATTGCTAGCCAACCGCGGCTTGCTGCAGCTGCGGCGCGTGTCGACGCTGCAGAAGCGCGCACGCGTCAGGCCAATGTCGGTCCCAATCCGCAGGTCAGCCTCGAGGTCGAGGATTTCGCCGGAAGTGGTCCGTTCCGCGGCTTGGACAGCACGCAGACCACGCTCGCACTGAGCCAGCAGCTCGAGATTGGCGGTCAGCGCGGTGCCCGCCGAGCGGTCGCGGCGAGCGAACGCGACGTGGCGGCCCTCGCATTGCTGCGCGAACGCATCGACCTGATCCGGGACGTTGAACTGGCATTTGCCGAACTTGGCGCCGCAACGGATCATGCGGTGCTGGCCCGCGACAATGCTGCACAAGCGGCATCGCTGGCCAACACTGCGCGGATTCTGGTTGCAGAGGGCCGCGATCCGCCGCTCCGGCAATTGCGCGCCGAAGCGGCACTTGCCGAAGCCCGTGCGACAGAGGCCGAGACATTCAGCCTGATGCTCGCTGCACGGCGCAACCTTGCCGTGCTCATTGGGTCCGACGACCCGGAGCTGACCGCCGTAACGGGCGCGCTGCAGCCGCGAGAGCGGACAAATGATCATGCCTTGATCGGCATCGATGAACGGCTCGCAGAGGCGGAGCGTCAGGTTGCGGCTGCACGCGTTACGCTGGCCCGGACGGCGGCAACGCCCGATGTGACGGTAAGCGGTGGGCTGCGGCGGTTCAATGACGGGCGCGACACCGCTCTTGTTGCCGGCGTGTCGCTGCCCATCCCGATCCGCGACCGCAATCGCGGCGGGATCGAGGCAGCGCGCGCCGATGAGACTGCAGCTGAATATCAGGTGCAGCGGGTGCGGGCCGAGGCGCGGCGTGACAGGGCGCAGGCTCAAATGCTGGTCGACGCTGCCGAGACGCGCTTGGCCGCACTTGAGGGGCCGGGTCTTGCTCAGGCCGAGGAGGCGGTGAGGCTGGCGCAGATCGGCTACAATGCCGGGCGCTTCTCGCTGCTTGAATTGCTCGACGCCCGGGGCGCGCTGACCACCGCGCGCCGTTCCATCATTGAAGCCCGACTCGACCGGGCCCGCGCGATTGCCGCGCTCAATCGCGCCTATGCGCGCGAGGAGAACTGATCATGACGATTGACCGAAAAATGCTGGCCCTGATTGGCGGGGCCGCGATCATCGCACTCGTTGGCGGCGGCGCGGGCTATTTGCTGCGCAGCGAAGCTGCGCACAGTGAGGGGGCCGCCCATGGCGACGAGCCCGGCAATGCAGCAGAAGCCGAAACGGCACCCGCAGAGGGCACCATCATGGTCACTGAAGCGCAGCTGCGCACGGCCGGGATTGTGGTCGCGGCGGTTGGCGAAGGCTTTGCCGGGGGCGAAGTGACGACTGCGGGGGTGCTCGTGCCGCCGACACAGTCGGTTGGCCATGTCACCGCACGCACGTCGGGCGTTGTCGTGCGGATCCTTCGCCAGCTAGGCGACCGGGTTGCGGTCGGCGATGCGCTCGCTGTCATCGACAGCCGCGAGGTGGCCGAAGCGCAAGGGGCAGCGGCGCGGGCGCGGCGCGCAGCCGAAGCCGCACGCACTGTTCTCGCCCGCGAGGAAAGCCTGTTCCGGCAACGGGTCACCGCGCGTCAGGATTATGAAGCAGCACAAGCCGCCTATGACGCGGCGCGCATTGAGGCGAGTCAGGCCGAGCAGGCCTTGCGAGCACTAGGTGCAGGGACGGGAGGGGGCACCACCCGGCTGATGACGCTGCGCTCGCCGGTCGCCGGCGAAGTCACGTCGGTGACCGTAACGCCCGGCGAGTATGTTCCGCCCGAGCGCGAGCTTTTTCAGGTCGCCGATCCGCGCACGGTCTGGGCGGAATTGATGATCCCGGCGCGCGATATCCAGCGCGTTCGGGTCGGCCAGACGATGATGCTTTCTGTCCAGGGAAGCGATCACCCGCACACGGGCCGCATCCGCTTCCTCTCTCCCGCTGTCGATCCGGCCACTGGCACGGCCAAGGCGATCGCCACCATCGACAATCGCGATGGCGACCTTCGTGTCGGACAGAATGTCAGCGCGCGGGTCACGACGCCGGGGAGCGATGGCCAGCGGGTGCCAGTGGTGCCGCGCAGCGCGATCCAGGAGGTCGAGGGGCGCAGTGTTGTTTTCGTACGCACGCCGCGCGGCTTTGCCGTTCGGCCGGTGACGGTGGGCACTGGCAGCGATTCCGCCGTGCCGATCGTCTCGGGTCTGCGCGTCGGCGAACGCGTCGCGACCGTCAATGCCTTCGTCCTCAAAGCGGAACTCGGCAAGGCCGAGGCCGAACATGATCATTGAGAGGACGAACCATGATTGAAAAAA
>JAIXPX010000042.1 GCA_027486035.1 Erythrobacteraceae bacterium
CGCTTCCAGTCCGCCTCGTAGACGAGGTGGTTCCAGTCCGGGATCATGTTGTTCACCGGACAGCCGTTGTGGCAGTAGGGGATGCCGCAATTCATGCAGCGCGAGGCCTGCCCCGTCAGCGTCGCATCGTCCGGCTGGACCACGAACTCGCGGTAGTTCTTCAGGCGCTCCTTGGGATCGAGATAGTCCCGCTCGCGGCGGTCCAGCTCGAGAAATCCGGTTTCCTTGCCCATACTTACATCTCGTTCCTGAAATCTATTCGGCAGCGACGCTGGCGGCTTCGTGACGCTCGGCCTCGAGCTTCTTCAGCGCCGCCGCATAGTCGCGCGGCATGACCTTGACGAACCGGCCCAGCGCCGCGTCCCAATCGGCCAGCAGGTCTCCGGCAAGCTTGCTGCCGGTGTGGAGCTGGTGCCGCTCGACGAGGATGCGCAGCCGCTCGGCATCGTGGCGCAGCATGTCGCCCATGCCGAAATCATGCACCGAGCGCGGCCGCTGCGACGGGCGGCCCGTACCTTCCTCCGCATCCGGAGCGGCCGCAATCGGCAGGAGATCGACCTGCGCGTGGTTGACGAGCTTTTCGAAAGCGCCGTCCGGATCATAGACATAGGCGACCCCGCCGCTCATGCCCGCCGCGAAGTTGCGGCCGGTCTTGCCGAGCACCACAACGACGCCGCCGGTCATGTATTCGCAGCCATGGTCCCCGGTGCCCTCGACCACCGCGATGGCACCCGAGTTCCTGACCGCGAAACGCTCGCCCGCGACGCCGTTGAAAAAAGCCTCGCCCGCGATCGCGCCGTAGAGCACGGTGTTGCCGACGATGATGTTGTCCTGTGCCGCACGCGGGGCTTGCGGAGGCTGGCGCACGATGACGCGCCCGCCCGAAAGTCCCTTGCCGACATAGTCATTGGCATCACCGACGAGATCGAGCGTCACCCCGTGGGCGAGCCACGCGCCGAAGCTCTGCCCGGCCACGCCGGTCAGGTTGATGCGGATCGTGTCGGTCGGCAGGCCCTCGTGCCCATGGGCCTTGGCGCCCTCGCCCGAGAGCATCGCGCCGACCGTGCGGTTGACGTTGCGCACGTCGTAGGCGAGCTGCACCGGCGCCTTGGTGTCGATCGCCGTGCGGCAATCGGCGATCAGCTTGTTGTCCAGCGCGCCTTCCAGCCCGTGATCCTGCACCCCGATCTGGCGCAGCGAGGCCCCGTCCTTGAGCGGGACCTGATGGAGAATGCGGCTAAGGTCGATGCCCCGCGCCTTCCAGTGGCGCTCCATCCGGCGGGTGTCGAGCAGGTCGACCCGGCCAACCATCTCGGCGACGGTGCGGATGCCCATCTCGGCCATGATCTGGCGCAGCTCTTCGGCGACGAAGAACATGTAGTTGACCACGTGCTCGGGCTGGCCGGTGAAGCGCGCGCGCAGCACCGGGTCTTGCGTGGCGACACCGACGGGGCAGGTGTTGAGGTGGCACTTCCTCATCATGATGCACCCGGCTGCGATCAGCGGGGCGGTGGCAAAGCCGAACTCGTCCGCGCCGAGCAGCGCGCCGATGGCGACGTCACGGCCGGTGCGAAGGCCGCCATCGACCTGCACCGCGATCCGTTCACGCAGGTCGTTGAGGAGCAGGGTCTGCTGGGTCTCGGCCAGACCGATCTCCCATGGCGAGCCCGCGTGGGTCAGCGAGGTCAGCGGCGAAGCGCCGGTGCCCCCGTCGTACCCTGCGATGGTCACATGGTCCGCGCGCGCCTTGGACACGCCCGCTGCAACCGTGCCGACGCCGACTTCGGACACCAGCTTGACCGAGATGCGGGCCACAGGGTTCACGTTCTTGAGGTCGTGAATGAGCTGCGCCAGATCCTCGATCGAATAGATGTCGTGGTGCGGCGGGGGCGAGATCAGGCCCACGCCCGGGGTCGAGTGCCGCACCGCGCCGATGCGCTTGTCGACCTTGTGCCCGGGCAGCTGCCCGCCCTCGCCGGGCTTGGCGCCCTGCGCCATCTTGATCTGGATATCGTCCGAATTGACGAGATATTCGGTGGTGACGCCGAAGCGGCCCGAGGCGACCTGCTTGATGCGGCTGCGCATCGAATCCCCGTTGGCGAGCGGTGTGAAGCGGAACGGCTCCTCCCCGCCCTCGCCCGTGTTCGAGCGCCCGCCGATGCGGTTCATCGCGATCGCCATGGTCGAATGCGCTTCGTGGCTGATCGAGCCGAGGCTCATCGCCCCGGTCGAGAAGCGCTTCACGATCTCGGCAGCCGGTTCGACCTCCTCGAGCGGGATCGGCGTGTCGGCCTTCTTGAACTCGAGCAGGCCGCGGATCGTCAGCAGCCTTTCGGACTGCTCGTTGATCGACTTGGCGAATTCCTCGTAGTTCTTGGGGTCATTGCCGCGCACCGCGTGCTGCAATTGCGCGACGTTCTGCGGCGTCCAGGCGTGCTCCTCGCCGCGCAGGCGGTATTGGTAGATGCCGCCGACATCGAGCATCCCGTCATAAAGCGGGTTGTCGCCATAGGCCTGCCCGTGGCGGCGCAGCGCCTCTTCGGCGACTTCGGCAAGGCCGATGCCTTCGATGGTGGTAGCGGTGCCGGTGAAGTACTTCTCGACGAAGGCACTCGACAGCCCGACCGCGTCGAAAATCTGCGCGCCGCAGTACGACTGGTAGGTCGAGATGCCCATCTTGGACATGACCTTGCGGATGCCCTTGCCCACGCCCTTGATGAAGTTCTGCTGCACCTTGGTGGCCGGAAGCTCGGGGTGACGCTTGGCGCGCAGGGCTTCGATGGTCTCGAAGGCGAGATAGGGATTGATCGCTTCCGCGCCGTAGCCTGCGAGCACGCAGAAGTGATGCACCTCGCGCGCCTCGCCGGTTTCGACCACAAGGCCGGTCTGCATCCTGAGGCCCTGCCGGACGAGATGGTGGTGCACCGCCGCCGTCGCCAGAAGCGCGGGCATCGGCACGCGGCTCTCGGACTGGCCCCGGTCGGAAAGGACGAGGATGTTGTGATCCTGCAGCACCGCCTCGGTCGCGGCCCAGCACATCTCCTTCAGCGCCAGTTCAAGGCCTTCGGCGCCGCTCTTCGCATCCCATGTGATGTCGATCGTGGCGCAGCGGAAAGCGCCGTCCAATGCCTCCTCGACCGAGCGGATCTTGGCGAGATCCTCGTTGGTGAGGATCGGCTGGTCGACCTCAAGCCGCTTGTGCGTGCCTGCGTCGCGCCCCAGCAGGTTCGGGCGCGGACCGATCATCGAGGTGAGGCTCATGACGAGCTCCTCGCGGATCGGGTCGATCGGCGGGTTCGTCACCTGCGCGAAATTCTGCTTGAAATAGTCATAGAGCAGGCGCGCGCGGTCCGAGAGCACGGCGATGGGCGTGTCGGTGCCCATCGACCCGATCGGATCGTCGGCATCCAGCGCCATCGGCTCGAGGAAGCGCGAGACGTCCTCCTGCGTGTAGCCGAAGGCCTGCTGGCGCTGGAGCAGCGTGCCCTCCTCCGCCGGGATCGCCGCAAGTTCGGGCACCACGTCGGTGATGTCCTCGAGCTTGTACTGCGCCTGATGCAGCCACTCGGCATAGGGCTGCGCGCCGGCAAGGTCGGCCTTGAGCTCGTCATCCTCGATGATCCGGCCCTGCTCGAGATCGATCAGCAGCATCTTGCCGGGCTGGAGCCGCCACTTCCGGACGATGTCCTCTTCCGCGAAGGGCAGCACGCCGCTTTCCGAGGCGAGACAGACGATATCGTCCTTGGTGACGCAGAAGCGCGCGGGGCGCAGCCCGTTGCGGTCCAGCGTCGCGCCGATCTGGCGGCCGTCGGTGAAGCACACCGAGGCGGGGCCATCCCACGGCTCCATCAGCGCGGCGTGATATTCGTAGAAGGCCCGGCGCTCGGGCGTCATCAGCGGATTGCCGGCCCAGGCCTCGGGAATGAGGATCATCATCGCATGGGCAAGCGAATAGCCGCCCGCGATCAGCAGTTCGAGCGCATTGTCGAGACAGGCCGTGTCCGATTGCCCATGCGGGATGATCGGCCACATCTTGTCGAGGTCAGGGCCGAGCAGCTCGCTTTCCATGGTGCGGCGGCGGGCGTTCATCCAGTTGACGTTGCCGCGCACCGTGTTGATCTCGCCATTGTGGGCGATGAAGCGGAACGGGTGGGCGAGGCGCCAGCTCGGGAAGGTGTTGGTGCTGAACCGCTGGTGCACGAGGCCCAGCGCCGAGACGCAGTCGGGATCGCGCAGATCGTCGTAGAAGGAGCCCACCTGGGTTGCCAGCAGCAGGCCCTTGTAGACCACGGTGCGGGTCGAGAAGCTCGGGATATAGGTTTCGGTGACGCCCGGCAGGCCATGCTTTTCGGCAAGAGCCGCGAGCGGGTTCTGGACCTGCTTGCGGATCGTCAGCAGCTTGCGCTCGAAGGCGTCCTGATCAGCGCAATTGGCTCCGCGCCCGATCACCGCCATCTGGATCACCGGCATCGAGGCGATCACCGCCGCGCCAAGCCCGTCCATGGTGGTCGGCACGTCGCGCCAGCCGATGAAGCGCTGGCCTTCCTTGGCGGTGAAGGCCTCCATCCGCTCCTTGACGAACACGCGCGCGGCCTCGTCCTGCGGCAGGAAGCACATGCCCACGGCATAGTCACCGGGCTGGGGGAGATCGTGGCCACTGGCCTTGGCCCACTTGCGTATCAGCGGATCGGGAATCTGGATGAGAATCCCCGCCCCGTCACCCAGGAGCGGATCGGAACCCACCGCGCCGCGGTGGTCGAGCTTCTCGAGAATCTCGAGCGCGTTCGAAATGATCGCATGGCTTTTCTCGCCCTTGATATGCGCAACCATGCCGACGCCGCAGGCGTCGTGTTCGTTGGCGGGGTCGTAGAGACCCTGGGCGGAGGGGTAACCCATTGCATTCCATCCGATCTGTCAGATGCCGACAGGCGCGAACCTTGCTGCATGATCGCTCATGCGAAGGAACACGCCTGAGGGCAGGTCGCCCGGGCGCGCACCGACCGCCTCTCCGGCCGGCTCTTGCCCGATTTCGGGCCCCTCATGCCGACAGGAAGCGGGTTTGGCAATGGGCTTGCGCGAAGTATTATTTCTCCCAAACCTAATCAAACTTTTGTTGTATTGCGCGCCCTGCACCGGTTCACCGCCTTGCTTGCAGCTTTTGCGCCTTCCCTTCAGCGTCCTCACCCACCGAGGCGCGCACCGAGCCGATCAAGCGCCTCACGCACCGACATGGTCCGGGCCTCCTGCAGCGACGGCGCAGCGCCATCGCTGAGCGTCGCAAGCCCCTTGAGCGCCTCGGCAAGGGCCGCCTGACGCGCAGCGATCTCGCCGTTCAGGGGGGCGATTGCCGGCGCGCCCGAGCGATGCTCGTGAAGCGCGGCAGCGAAGCGCTCGACCATCTCGGGCATGCTGAGCTCGCTGGTCGGCACCGAGCGCAGCAAGCTGACAGCAGCCGTGCCATGGCCCGCCGCCGGAGGCACGGATCGCGGCTCGCGGCGCGGCGCAATCTGCACAGGCTCAGGCCGGGGTTCTTCCGGCAGCGGGTCTTCCCCCGCCCTGCCCGCCTCGGCGGCATCCTTCCGCCAGGCCTGCCAGTCAATCGACGCGACAGGCTCACGCTCGGCAGCCTTCCCGAGGCTCGCCAGCCCGAGATCGCGCAGCGGATCGATCAGTTCCAGCTCGCTGTCCCCTGTCCACGCCTCGGGCTGAGCGTCCTGCCGCCTCCGCACCATGATCGAGAGGCGAGCGGCCAGCGCGAAACACACCATGCCCAACCCCAGCGCGCCAGCGCCGGCCAGCGTGGGCTGCACCGCGAGACCGAAGCCGGTGATCGCCGGAGCGGGCGCGAGTGAATGGAGCAGCGCGGGCGGCACGACCATCACGACCAGCGCGCCGAGCAGCGCACCCCACAGGCCCATTACCCCGGCAAAGACCCGGCTCGCGACCAGCGCGCGCACGCCGCGCCGGGGACGCGGGCGCGCGTTGCCGGAGCTCTCCACCCATGCCCGTTCCTTTCGCCGCGGCCTCATGCCCTGCACCACCCCGATCTAGTATCGACCGCCTCGGGCCGCCATCATCGGGGAGACTTTATCAGGAGATGGTAAACGGACCGATAATCCTTCGCCCCCTCACCCGACGGCGATTCGCCCTCCCCGCGCCGCGCCCCGCCCCGCCTGCGCCCCGCGTCAGGCGCGGTGCCGTAGCGGCATGGCAGGGGGCGTTGCGCTCCGGTGATGCTTGCGCCATGAAGCCCGGCGCAGACACGCATGGCGGGCAAGGGATCCCGCCAGCCCGCTCAAAGAGGAGGAGCCCCATGAACGCGCAGGAATTGGCCGCCAAGGTCGGAGAGAATATCGGCACCAGCGAATGGGCCGAAATGAGCCAGGAACGCATCAACCAGTTCGCCGAGGCGACCGGTGATCACCAGTTCATCCACGTCAACGAGGAAATGGCCAAGATGACCCCGTTCGGCGGGACCATCGCCCACGGCTTTCTGACCTTGTCGATGATCCCCTATCTCGGCGCCCAGGGCGGCGCGCCGCGTGTCGACGGGGTGAAGATGGGCGTCAACTACGGCGGCAACAAGACCCGCTTCATCGCGCCGGTCCGTGCCGGCAAGCGCATCCGCGGCCACTGGAAGCTGCTCGAAATGGTCGAGAAGCGCCCCGGCCAGTGGCAGCAGACCTGCGAGATCACCATCGAGATCGAGGGCGAGGAAAAGCCCGCGCTGATCTGCGAGTGGATCACGCAATACTTCGTGTAAGCCCGAACCCTATCGTCACCCCAGCAAAAGCTGGGGCCTAGGGCCGCAAGCGCCCCACCCAGCCGCTTGAGGTCCCAGCTTTCGCTGGGATGACGGCTGAAAATCAAAGGATACCCCCACCATGGCACGTGACGCCGTTATCGTCTCCACCGCCCGCACCCCCATCGGCCGCGCCTATAAGGGCGCCTTCAACGCCACGCCGGGCGCCACCCTTGGCGCGCTGAGCCTCGCGCCGGCGATCGAACGCGCCGGGATCGAGGCCGGCCAGATCGACGATGTGGTGTGGGGCACCGTCCTCACCCAGGGCACCCAGGCCGGCAACATCGCCCGCCAGGTTGCCCTGCGTGCCGGGTGCCCGGTCGGCGTCTCGGCCCAGACCATCGACCGCCAGTGCTCCTCGGGCCTGATGGCGATCGCCACCGCCGCCAAGCAGATCATCGTCGACAACATGGATATCGTTGTCGGCGGCGGTCAGGATTCGATCTCGATGGTCCAGACCCCCGAGATGCGCGTCTCACCCGATCGCTCGCTGATCGCGATGCACAAGGACGTCTACATGCCAATGCTCGGCACGGCCGAGACCGTGGCCAAGCGTTATAACGTCAGCCGCGAGGCGCAGGACGAATACGCCTACCAGTCGCAGCAGCGCACCGCGCAGGCGCAGGCCGAGGGGCGTCTCGATGCCGAGATCGTCCCCGTCACCGTCACCATGAACGTGGTCGACAAGGAGACGAAGGAAGTCTCGCAGAAGGAAATCACCGTCACCAAGGACGAGGGCAACCGTCCCGACACCACCCTCGAAGGCCTCCAGAGCCTCAACCCGGTGATGGGCCAGGGCATGAACATCACCGCAGGCAACGCCTCGCAGCTTTCCGACGGCTCCTCGGCCGCGGTGCTGATGGAAGCCCGGCTCGCCGAGCAGCGCGGGCTCCAGCCGCTCGGCCGCTATGTCGGCATGGCAGTCGCGGGCACCGAGCCTGACGAGATGGGCATCGGCCCGGTCTTCGCCATCCCGAAGCTCCTCAAGCAGACCGGCCTCAAGATGGAGGACATCGGATTGTGGGAGCTGAACGAGGCCTTCGCGGTGCAGGTGCTCTACTGCCGCGACAAGCTGGGCATCGATAACGACATCCTCAACGTTTCGGGCGGCTCGATCTCGATCGGCCACCCCTACGGCATGACCGGGGCGCGCTGCACCGGCCACGCGCTGATCGAAGGCAAGCGTCGCGGCGCCAAGTATGTCGTCGTCACCATGTGCGTTGGCGGCGGCATGGGCGCGGCGGGGCTGTTTGAGGTGTTCTGATTCAAGGCCTGATCTGAAACGCGAAACGGCGCGGGAGAGATACTCCCGCGCCGTTTTTGTTTGTGCCCTCTAGATGTCATCCCAGCGAAAGCTGGGACCTAGAGCTACAAGCGTTGCCCTATCTGTCCCTAGGCCCCAGCGTGGGCCTTTCGGCCATCTTCGATTCCGCTGGGGTGACGATGAACGCCAGACAGGAAAAATCAGCGCAAGCTCACCACGTTGTCGGTCGCCTCGCGCTTGCGGGTGCCGTTGAACAGGCTCATCATCGGCTCGTCCTGCACGGTGACCACCACCGCATTGCCATAGCCGTTGAAGCCGGTCTTCATCGCCGCACCATAGGCGCCGAGCATCCCGATCTCGATATAGTCGCCCGCCTGGATGTCGGCGGGGAGCTTGAAGGGCCCCTTCATGTAATCGGCATCGTCGCAGGTCGGGCCGTAGAAGGCGAAATCCTCGTCTTCCCCGATCAGGTCGTCCTCGAGCGCCTTCACCGGGAAGCGCCATGCGACGTGCGCGGCATCATAAAGTGCGCCGTAAGCGCCGTCATTGATGTAGAGTTCTTCCCCGCGGCGCTTGTTCACCTGCACGACCATCGAGGAATACTCGGCCGACAACGCGCGGCCGGGTTCGCACCACAGCTCGGCGTTGTAGGCCACAGGCAGGGCCTCGAAGTGCCTGGCGATGATCGCGAAGTAATCTTCCATCGGCGGCGGTTCGAGGCCCGGATAGGCGCTCGGGAAGCCCCCGCCAACATCGATCATATCCACCACCACCGATGCCTCGGCGATCGCCGCGCGGGTGCGGTCCAGCGCCTGCACGAAGGCGAAGGGGGTCATGGCCTGGCTGCCGACATGGAAGCACACGCCCAGCCAGTCGCAATGCTGGCGGGCCTGCTGGAGCAGCTGCGGGGCTTCGATCAGGTCGCAGCCGAACTTGCTGGCGAGCGAAAGCTCCGAATACTCGGACGAGACGCGCAGACGCACGCACAGGCGCAGATCGCGCGGGGCCTCGCCCGTCGCCGCATCGGTGCAGGCGCTGATGATCTTCTCCAGCTCCTCGAAAGTATCGAGGCTGAAGGTGCGCACGCCGTGCTCGAAATAGGCCTCGCGGATCGCCGCAGGGGTCTTCACGGGGTGCATGAAGCACAGCACCGCATCCGGCAGGATGCCGCGCACCAGCCGCACCTCGGTGATCGAGGCGACGTCATAATGGGTCACGCCCGAATCCCACAGCACCTGGATCAGGTCGGGGGCGGGATTGGCCTTGACCGCATAGAGCACCTTGCCCGGAAACTTCTCGACGAAGAAACGGGCGGCGCGCCGCGCGGCGTGCGGGCGGTTGAGGATGACGGGTTCGTCCGGACGAAGGTCGCGGACTACAGCCAGTGCGTC
>JAIXPX010000006.1 GCA_027486035.1 Erythrobacteraceae bacterium
ACCAAGGAGCAGATCCAGTCGCTGGGCGCCAAGCCGATCTTTGTCGAGAATGTCGCGGGCATCGAAGGCGAGGGTTCGGGCGGCTATGCCACCGAAATGAGCCCCGAATACCAGAAGGCCCAGGCCGAACTGGTGAGCAGCCATATCGCCAAGCAGGACATCGTGATCACTACCGCGCTGATCCCGGGCCGCGCTGCCCCGCGCCTGATCACCGACGAACAGATCGCGACGATGAAGCCCGGCAGCGTGATCTTCGATCTCGCGGTCGCACAGGGCGGCAATGTCGAAGGCTCCAAGCCCGATGAAGTCGTGGTCAAGCACGGCGTCATCATCATCGGCTTTTCGAACACGCCTGCGCATCTGCCCGCCGATGCTTCGGCGCTGTTTGCGCGCAACCACTACAACTTCCTCAGCGCCTTCTGGGACAAGGAAGCCGGTAAGCCCGTGCTCGACGAGGAAATCGGCAACGCGATCCGCCTGACGCAGGGCGGTAAGGTCGTCAACGAGCGGTTGCTTGGGTAAGCCGATGGGCCTGATCAACGCCACCGTCTGGGACGTCGCAGACGCGGCCGAGGATCTCGCCCATGCGCTCGCGCAGGGCGAGAAGGTGCGGTTTGCTTTCAAACTGGTGCGCGATTCGATCATCTTTACCGATCGCCGGATCATGACGGTCGACATTCAGGGGCTGTCCGGCTCGAAAAAGCGGTATCTCTCGATCCCCTACCGCGCGATCACCACCTTTGCGCTGGAAAGCGCTGGCCATTTCGATCTCGATACCGAACTGCACATCACGGTTTCGGGCAGCGAGCCGATCGCACTCAATCTCAGCCGCGGGGCCGACGTGCCCGGGCTGGTCACCTTGCTGACCGAACACCTTTCGGCAGGAAAATAGGGGCTGACATGGACTTTATTTCGATCCTTTCGATCTTCGTGCTGGCCTGTTTTGTGGGCTATTACGTCGTCTGGTCGGTGACCCCGGCGCTCCACACCCCGCTGATGGCGGTGACCAACGCGATCTCCTCGGTGATCATCGTCGGCGCGCTGATCGCCGCGGCCGAGGCGGAAAATCCGGTCGCCAAGTACCTCGCGCTCGCAGGCGTGGTGATGGCCAGCATCAACATCTTCGGCGGCTTTGCCGTGACCGAGCGCATGCTCGCGATGTACAAGAAGAAGGAGAAGTAAGAGATGACCTTCTCCATTCTTTCCGCAGCCGCATCGGGTGAGGGCGCGACGCCCGCCTGGGCGATGCTCGCCTATCTTGTCGCGGGCGTGTTTTTCATCCTCGCGCTGCGCGGTCTTTCGAGCCCGGCGACCTCGCGTTCGGGCAACCGCAACGGCATGATCGGCATGGCGATTGCCGTGGTGACGACGCTGATCATGCACGGCACCAACCTCGTCGAGATCGGGATTGCCATCGCCATCGGCGCCATCCTCGGCGTGACCATCGCGCGGCGCATCGCCATGACCGCGATGCCCGAGCTGGTCGCTGGCTTCCACAGCCTCGTGGGCCTTGCCGCGGTGGTGGTGGGTCTGGCGGCGTGGCTCAACCCCGCGGCTTTCGGGATCACCGACGCTGCCGGCCAGATCAATGCGGTAAGCCGCATCGAGCTCGGCCTCGGCATCGCCATCGGGGCGATCACCTTCTCCGGTTCGGTCATCGCCTTCCTCAAGCTCTCGGGCCGGATGGGCGGTTCGCCGATCATGCTGCCGGGCCGCCATGTCATCAATCTCGGCACACTCGCCGCGATCCTTGGCCTGATCGCGGCCTACACCATCTCGCCGGTCGGCGGGGCGGGCGAGGGCTGGATGGTGATCGCGGTCACCGTGCTGGCCTTCATCATCGGCTTCCTGCTGATCATCCCGATCGGCGGGGCGGATATGCCGGTCGTGGTCTCGATGCTGAACAGCTACTCCGGCTGGGCGGCGGCGGCGATGGGCTTCACGCTGGGCAACTCGGCGATGATCATCACCGGCGCGCTGGTCGGCTCCTCGGGGGCGATCCTCAGCTACATCATGTGCCGCGCCATGAACCGCAGCTTCATCAGCGTGATCGCGGGCGGCTTCGGCGGCGACGCGGGCGCGGGCAGCGGAGCGGGCGGCGCGCGCGAACAGCGGCCCTACAAGCAGGGCAGCGCGGAAGATGCCGCCTACATGCTCGAACAGGCCGAGAAGGTCATCATCATCCCGGGCTACGGGATGGCGGTCGCCCAGGCCCAGCACGCGCTGCGCGAGATGGGCGACAAGCTCAAGGAAAAGGGCGTGGAGGTGAAGTATGCCATCCACCCCGTCGCGGGCCGGATGCCGGGGCACATGAACGTGCTCCTCGCCGAAGCCAGCGTGCCCTATGACGAGGTCTTCGAGCTGGAGGACATCAACTCCGAGTTTGCCCAGTGCGACGTCGCCTTCATCATCGGCGCGAACGACGTGGTGAACCCCGCGGCCAAGACCGACAAGTCATCGCCGATCTACGGGATGCCGGTGTTCGATGTCGACAAGGCCAAGCAGGTGTTCTTTATTAAGCGCTCGATGGGCGGGGTGGGCTATGCCGGCGTCGACAACGACGTGTTCTACATGAACCAGACCGTCATGCTCCTCGCCGACGCCAAGAAGATGGTCGAGGAAATCGTCAAGTCGCTCGACTGATCCTGTAATGAAGAAGCTGCTGATCGGGCTTTTGCTGATCGTGGTTCTGGGGGCGGGGGCGCTGTTCAGCGGCCTCGCCAACCCGCTTGTCGAGATCCGCGTCAAATCCGCGCTGGTCGAATCCGGCATCGGCGAGAAGCGCGCCGCCTGCATGGCCGAACGGATGGTCGAGCGCCTTACCATCAGCCAGTTGTGGGCGCTGCGCCAGGGCATGGCCGCGCAGGAGGGCGAGCCCGAGGAAGGCTACGGCCTCGGCGAGCTGATCAAGCGCCTGCGCCGGGTCGGTGACGGCGAGGTGGTGGCGGTGCTGACGACCTCCGCCGGGCTCTGCGCGCTGGGGATCGGCTGAGGCTTGCATTTCCCGCTCCCCTTGCGCCACACTGCCCAGCAGAGAGGGAGAACATCATGAACCGACTGGCTCTTGCCGCCGCGCTGCTTGGCACAGCCGCCGCGCCGCTCGCCGCCGAAACACACCGCGTCGAGGCGGCGCAAGGCGCGGCGGCCTTGCAGGAGGCGCTGATCCTCGCAAAGCCGGGTGACGTCATCGAAATGGGCGAGGGGCGCTTCACCCTCACCGACGGCCTCAGCCTCGATGTCGACGGCGTCACGCTGCGGGGCATGGGGATGGACCGGACCGTGCTCGACTTCACCGGCCAGCAGGGCGCCGGCGAGGGGCTGCTCGTCACCTCGGACAATGTCACCTTGCGCGATTTCGCGGTCGAGAACCCGCGAGGAGACGGCATCAAGTCCAAGGGCGCGGACATGATCGTCTATTCCGGCATCCGAGTCGAATGGACCGGCGGGCCGAAGGAGACCAACGGTGCCTACGGCATCTACCCGGTCGAAAGCACCGGGGTGCTGGTCGTCAATTCCAGGGTCTCGGGCGCATCCGATGCCGGAATCTATGTCGGCCAGAGCCGCGACATCACGGTGCGCGAGAACATCGTCACCTTCAATGTCGCCGGGATCGAGATCGAGAACAGCCGCAACGCGCTCGTCACCAGCAACATCGCCAACCGCAACACCGGCGGCCTGCTCGTCTTCGATCTGCCCGGCCTGCCGGTGATGGGCGGCGGCAACGTGATCCTGCGCGACAATGTAGTGAAGGACAACGACACCCCCAACTTCGCCCCCAAGGGCAATATCGTCGCCTCTGTCCGGCGCGGCACCGGCGTTCTGGTGATGGCCAATGACGGCGTGCTGATCGAGGCCAATGCCTTCGAGAACAACCCGACCGCCCATGTCATGGTGGTCGCCTACACCCAGCCCTTCGACGACGCGCGCTACAACCCCCATGCGAGGAACGTGATCGTCGGACGCAACGCCTTCGGGCGCGGCGGGGACGATCCGCAGATCGACGGCAAGGAGATGCTGCTCGCGGCCTTCGGCGGGGCGCTGCCGCCGGTGCTGTGGGACGGACTTTCGGAAAGCCCGGACACCGCGCTCAAGATCGTGCCGGGGGTGACGGGCTGGTCGCTGGGCCTGTCGCGGGTCGGCCAGAGCCTTGCCGAAGCCCGGCCCGGGCCGCTGACCCTGACCCCGACAGAACTCTATACGTTCCCGGCCGTCGGCGCGCCCGCGGCGCTGGAGGCGCGGCTGAAGTGAGGCTTGCGGGCGCTCTCCTCGCGCTCGCCTGCGCGGCGCTCGGCATGGGCCTTGCCCGAGCCGACGTGACCGGACCGCCGCCCGTGAGCGACGCGGCGATCCTCGGCGAGGGCTTCCCGGCGAAGCTCTCCGACTTCGCCTTCTTCACGCAAGGCCGGGCGCAGATGCCCAGCAGGGGCGTGCACCCCTATGCTCTCAACACCCCGCTGTGGTCCGACGGGGCCGACAAGCTGCGCTTCATCTACCTGCCCCAGGGCACGCGCCTGACCGCCGATGGCGAGGGCCTGCTGCGCTTCCCGGTCGGCGCAGCCATCATCAAGACCTTCGCTTCCGGCGAGGGCGCGGATCGCCGCCTGATCGAGACCCGCGTGCTGCTCCACCGCGCCGATGGCTGGGTCGCGCTCCCCTACCGCTGGGATGCCGAGCAGACCGAGGCAAGGCTCGCCCTTGCAGGCGGGCGCGTGAACCTGACCACCCCGGCGGGCGAGGCGATCTCCTACGCGATCCCCAACAAGAACCAGTGCAAGTCCTGCCACTCCAAGGATGGCGCGGTGATCCCGATCGGTCCCAAGGCAAGGAACCTGTCCGCACAGTGGCTGGGTGCCATGGTGAGGCAGGGCGCACTCGACCGGGTGCCCCGGGGCGGCGGGACGCTGCCCTTGTGGACGGCACAGAGGGCCTCCGATGCCGCCGCGCCGCTCGCCCGCGCCTATCTCGACGTCAACTGCGCCCATTGCCACCAGCCGGGTGGCGGGGCATCGAACTCCGGTCTCGACCTGCGGTGGGAACAGGCCGACCCCCATGCCTATGGCATCATGAAGCGGCCCGTCGCTGCCGGACGCGGGGCAGGCAACAGGGATTTCTCCGTGCTGCCGGGCCGCCCCGAAGAGTCGATCCTGCTCTACCGGATGGACAGCACCGAGCCCGGCATCGCCATGCCCGAACTCGGGCGTAGCAGTGTGGACCACGAGGGCGTCGCGGTGGTGCGACGCTGGATTGCGGAGATGAAGTGAAATGAAATGGCTCTGGCGCAGCCTTGGCGCGCTCCTTGTGGTGCTGATCGCTGCCTTCCTGATTTTCCGCACTCCCGACACCGACGCTGACGCGATTCGCGCGAAATATGGCGCTGCGCCCTCGCAATTCGTCGATATCGGCGGCGGGGTAAGGGTGCATCTGCGCGACGAGGGGCCGCGCGATGCGCCTGCAATCGTGCTGCTGCATGGCTCCAATGCCGATCTGCACACGTGGGAGCCGTGGGTGGCAGCACTCAAGGACCAGTACCGGGTGATCCGCTTCGACCAGGTCGGCCACGGCCTCACCGGCCCCGATCCCCGGGATGATTACAGCCGCGACAACTACGTCGCCGATATTCTCGCGGTGGCCGACAGGCTGGGGCTGAAGCAATTCGTGCTCGGCGGCAATTCGATGGGCGGCAAGCACGCGCTGGCCTTCGCGGTCAAGCATCCCGGGCGCCTCACCGGTCTCGTGCTGGTGGACGGCGCGGGCGGGCCGATGCTCAAGCCCGCGGCGGAGCAGGACAGCAACAAGCGCAGCGGCAATATCGGCTTCAGGATCGCGCGGATGCCTGGGATCAATCTCCTCGTCGAGCAGATCACTCCGCGATCGCTGATCCGGCAGAGCCTCGAGCAGTCGGTCTCGGTGAAGGGTATCGTCACCGAGCCCATGGTCGATCGCTACTGGGAGCTGCTGCGCTATCCTGGCAACCGCCATGCGACGCTGCTGCGTTTCAGCCAGCCCTATGATCCGCTCAGCGAGGCGGAAATTGCCGGGGTCAGGGTGCCGACCCTGATCCTGTGGGGCGAGGAAGACCGGCTGATCCCGCTCGCGGCGGGGCAATGGCTGGCGAAGACCATGCCCGACAGCACCTTTGTCTCCTATGCCGGGATCGGCCACCTGCCGCACGAGGAGGCGGTGGAGGCGACCCTGGGCGATCTCGAACCGTGGCTTGCCCGTCACGCTCCGGCGTCCAAACCGGGATAGGAGGCGGCGCGGGACAGTTGGGCACTGGACGCGCCGCGCGCCCGCGCCTTACATCGCGGGACATTGCAACACCGGCAAAGGGGGCGTTCCGCCTTGCGCAAACTCGGGATCATCGGCGGCATGAGCTGGGCCTCGACCGCGACCTACTACGAGACCATCAACCGGCTCGTGCAGAAGCGCGCCGCGAGGATGGCGAGCGCGCCGCTGCTGATCGAGAGCCTCGATTTCTCCCAGCTCTACGCCCTGACCGAGGCAAGCGACTGGGAGCGCGCCGCGGGCGTGCTGGCTGCCAGTGCGCGGCGGCTCGAGGCGGCGGGGGCCGAGGGCCTGATCATCGGCGCCAATTCGATGCACCGCCTCTATGATGGGGTCGCCGGGGCGGTGAACATCCCGATCCTCCATATCGCCGACCATGTCGGCCAGGCGATGGCGCGCGCCGGCACCACCAATGCTGCGCTGCTCGGCACGCGCAATGTTATGACCGAAAGCTTCTACCGCAAGCGGCTCGTCGCCCATGGCATCGACCTGCTGCCGCCGAACATGGCCAATGTCGAGATACTCGACCGGATCATCTATGACGAGCTGATGATCGGCAAGGTCACCCGCGAGGCGGAGCGGCGGATGAAGACGATCATCACCGCCACGGCGCAGGAAGGGGCCAAGGCCGTGGTGCTGGCCTGCACCGAGCTCAACATGGTGGTCGATGTCGATGCCAATGTGCTGCCGATCTTCGACTCTACCTGCATCCACTGCGAGGCGGCCGCCGACTGGATTCTGGGGCAGGCGGTCGAACCCTGAAATTCGGTTCGTCGCGTTTAAGCTTTTGTTCCATTGCACCTCTGTCATCATCTCCCTATCTCGCCGGAGGATCTTGTCACGAGACAGGCTCCGGGTCTTCTGGTCGCACCGACAGGCCCTTGGGACCGCCTTCCCCCCCCCAATCACAGGAAGGCGGTCCCATAATCTCCCTTTGTGCAGCGATTTCCGGTGCGAGGATGCGACGTTCCGCACCTGTTCCCGTTGAGCCGCGCGCCGTGCTCCCCTAATCGCTGCTCCCGTGATGACCCGCGCCCCCTATGCCGCCGATCCCGACGCGCCTGTCGCGCGCGAGTTCGCCGGGCCTGCTGACGGCGAGCGGCGCGGTCCGCGCAGCCCCTTCCAGCGCGACCGCGACCGGATCGTCCATTCGATGAGCTTCCGGCGGCTGAAATCCAAGACGCAGGTCTTCATCGCACCCGAGGGCGATCACTATCGCACCCGCCTCACCCACAGCCTCGAGGTCGCGCAGATCGGCCGGGTGATCGCCCGCGCGCTGAGCCTCGACGAGGACCTCACCGAGGCGCTGTGCCTGGCCCATGATCTCGGCCATCCGCCCTTCGGCCATGCCGGCGAGGATGCCCTGTCGGAGGCGATGGAGGCGCATGGCGGCTTTTGCCACAATGCCCAGGCGCTGCGCACGGTGATGCGCATCGAATGCCCCTATCCGGCGCATGACGGGCTGAACCTCACCTGGGACCTGCTCGAAGGCCTCGCCAAGCATAATGGCCCGGTGGCGGCGCCGGGCTGGGCGCTGGCCGAGCTTGATGCGGCTTTCCCGCTCGACCTCGGGACCTGGCCCTCGCTCGAAGCGCAGATCGCGGCAGTGGCCGATGATATTGCCTATGACAACCACGACATCGACGACGGCCTGCGCGCCGGGTTCCTCCAGCTCGATGACCTCCTCACCCTCGATTTTCTCGCCGACCAGTGGCGGGCGGTCGAAAGCCGCTTCCCCCATGCCCCGCGCGAGCGGCTGCTGCGCGAACTGGTGCGCGACCAGATCGGCCTGATGGTGAACGACGTGCTCGGGCATACCGCCGCGCAGGTGAAGGGCCTCGGCTCGGTGGCCGAGGTGCGCGGTGCCGGACGCCAGCTCGCCGGTTTCTCGCCGGCGATGGCGGCGCAGGAGCGGCGGCTCAAGACCTTCATGTACGAGCGCCTCTACTACCACCCCGAACAGGTTGCCGCCGCCGAACGCGCCCGCGAGGTCGTGGCCCGCCTGTTCGCCGCCTATGACGACGATCCCCGCCTGATGCCCGCCGAGTGGCAGGCGCGTCTGCCCGCGGGCGAGCCGCAGCGCGCGCGCACCATTGCCGATTTCATCGCCGGGATGAGCGACCGCTTTGCGATGCAGGCCGTGCGGCAGATCCATGGCGAGCAACCGGTGGGGCTCATCAATGTATGATGCGCGCGGGCAGGGGCCCGTACGGGTCGCACTGGTCGGGGCGACGGGCCTCGTCGGGCGCCGTGTCATCCAGATCGCCAGCGCCGGCGACGACGTGCGCATCCTCGGCATTGCCCGGCGCGAGGCACCGCTGCCGCCGGGTGCGCGGATGGAGATGTTTGTCTCCGAACCTGACAAATGGGGCGAGCTGCTGGCCGCCGTACGCCCGCGCGCGCTGATCTGCGCGCTCGGCACGACATGGAAGAAGGCCGGGCGCGACGAGGAGGCCTTCCGCGCGGTCGACCAGCATCTCGTCCTTGCCACGGCCGAAGCGGCCCGGCGCGCGGGCGTGCCCAATATGGTGCTGGTCAGCGCCGCAGGCGCCGACGCGCGCGCCAAGAGCTTATACATGCGGGTCAAGGGCGAGACCGAGGCGGCGCTGAGCCGCGTCGGCTTCAAGCGGCTCGACATTCTCCGCCCGGGTCTGCTGCGCGGTGAGCGGGAGGGAGAGCTGCGCCTCGCCGAACGCGCCGCGTTGATCGCTGCGCCGCTGATCGACCCGCTGCTCTCGGGTTCGTGGGAATCCTATCGCTCGATCGACGCCGGGCTGGTCGCCGAAGCCGCGCTCGGCCTCGCGCTGCGCCGCGCGGGTGGACGCTTCACGCATGACAACGAGGCGATGCGCCGCGCCGCGCGCGAGTGGCGACGCCTGGCCGAGACAGGAGAAGCCGAATGACGGGATGGGCCTTCGCCTTCAGCGCGGTCAACACGCTGGCCCTGGCGGGGTGGGTGCTGCTGATCCTCCTGCCGCGCTGGCCCGCGCTCCTTTCGGCCGTGCTCTATCTCGGCGTTGGCCTGCTCTGTCTTGTCTATGCGACAGGGCTGGTCGGCGTCGTCAGCGGACTCATCCCCAATCCGCAAGGGGGCGGTGCCGATTTCTCGACCATTGCCGGCGTGCGCGCGATCTTCGCCAGCGATGCCGGGGTGACCATCGGCTGGACGCATTACCTCGCCTTCGACCTCTTCGTCGGCCTGTGGATCGCGCGCGACGCCGATGCGAAGGGCATTTCGCGCTTCATCCAGGCCCCGATCCTGTTTGCAACGCTGATGGCGGGGCCGCTGGGGCTCGGCCTGTGGCTGCTGATCCGCGAACCGGCTGCGCGCCGTCAGGGCCGGTTCCGCTAAAAGCCTGCTGGACCGCTGCGGCGGCTTGCGCTTAACTCTCTCCCAAACGCTTTTGGGAGAGAGCACGGCCATGGCACAAAATGCCTATCACGCATTCCAGACCTTCGATGAAATCCTCCACTTCTGGGCGAGGGAACGCCCCGAAAGCCCGGCCTTCGATCAGGACGGGCGGATCACGTCCTATGCCGAGGCCGACCGGCTGACCCGCCAGCTGATCGCGCTGTTTCAGGCTCGCGGCATCGCGCATGGCGACCGGGTGGCGTGGCTCGGCAAGAACCGCGACACCTACTTCCTGCTCTATATCGCCGCTGCGCGGATGGGGGCGGTGATGGTGCCGATCGGCTGGCGGCTGGCCCCGCGCGAGATCGCCTATATCCTCGGCGATACCGGGGCGAAGCTGATCTTCGCCGATGCCGAGTTCGCCGATACGGCGCACAAGGTGGCGGCCGAAGTCCCGGCCAACCCGGAGGTGATCGAGGCGGAGGCCGCCCGCACCGCTGCGGCAGGCTTCGAGCCGGCGACCTATGCCCCGCCGAGCGAGGATGAGCCGGTGCTCCAGCTCTACACCTCGGGGACGACCGGCAATCCCAAGGGGGCCATGCTCTCCAACGCCAACCTGCTGGGCCTGCGCAATCCGGGCGTCGCGGCGGGCGCCGACTGGCACTTCTACGAACCCGGCGACTGCATGCTGGTCGCCATGCCCTGCGCGCATATCGGCGGGACGGGCCTCGTCAACATCGCCATCGCGGCCGGGGTGAGGAGCCTCGTGCAGGCCGAGTTCTCGCCCGTGGGCGTGCTCGAGGCGATCGAGGCAGGGGCGACGCATATGTTCATCGTTCCGGCCGCGCTCCAGATGGTTGTCCAGCACCCGCGCGCGGCGACGACCGATTTCGGCAACCTCAAATACCTGATGTACGGCGCCGCGCCCATGCCGCTCGAATTGCTCAAGGAAGCGGTGCGGACCATGCCGACCACGAAGTTCCTGCAAGCCTATGGCATGACCGAGACCTCGGGCACGATCTCGGTTCTGCCGCCCGAGGATCACAGCCTCGAAGGCAACCAGCGGATGCGCTCGGCGGGCAAGGCCTCTCCGGGGGTCGAGATCGAGGTGCGCGGGCTCGACAATGTCGAAGTGCCGCGCGGCGACATCGGCGAGGTGTGCATCCGCTCGCCCTCGAACACGGCCGGTTACTGGCGGCTCCCCGAGGCGACCGCCAAGACCATCGATCCCGACGGCTGGCTCCACACCGGCGATGCCGGGATCATGGACGCGGATGGCTATGTCTATATTCAGGACCGGATCAAGGACATGATCATCTCGGGGGGCGAGAACGTCTATCCGGCCGAGGTGGAGAGCGCGATCTACGGCCACCCCGCGATCGCCGAAGTGGCCGTGATCGGCGTGCCCAGCGCCAAATGGGGCGAGGAGGTCAAGGCCTGCGTCGTCGCCAAGCCCGGCCACGAGATCGACGAGGCCGACGTGATCGCCTGGGCGCGCGCGCGGATCGCGGCCTTCAAGGCGCCCAAGAGCGTCGATGTCATTCCGCTAATGCCCAGAAATGCTTCCGGAAAGATCTTGCGCCGTGAACTGCGCGCGCCCTATTGGGAAGGGCAGGAACGACAGGTCAGCTAGAGGCAGGTCGCCCGACATGAAGCAGCACGCCCCTGCCACCCTGCGCAACCGCGAGCCGATCGCGGCGGTGCTGGCGCGTGAATTGCCGGCTGGCGCGAGGATTCTCGAGATCGCGAGCGGCACCGGGGAGCACGCGGTGTTCTTCGCGCAGGCCTTTCCCCAGCTGGCGTGGCAGCCGACCGATCCTTCGGAAGAGGCGCTGGCATCGATTGCTGCTTACCGGGCGGATTATGCCGGCAACAATCTGGCCGCACCGCTGCGGCTCGATGCCTCTGCTCCGGAACGCTGGCCGGTGGACAAGGCCGATGCGATCATGTGCATCAACATGGTGCATATCAGCCCGTGGGCTGCGACGGTGGGGTTGTTCGAGGGGGCCGGGCGGCTGCTGGGCGAAGGCGCTCCCCTGATCCTTTACGGGCCCTATCTCGAGCGCGCCTTCGAACCTCGACTTCGACGCCAGTCTCAAGGCTCGCAACCCGCTGTGGGGCCTCCGGCACGCCGAGGCGCTTGACGCGCTCGGCGTGCAGCACGCCATGACCCGCAGCGCGCGTCACGCGCTGCCGGCCAACAACATCATGCTCGTCTATCGGCGCGCCTAGCTGACGAGGGCGGCACCCACCGCCGACCCTCGCTGCCGGGATCAGATTTCCTTCTTCACCTCGCGCGAGGCCGACTGGAGGTCTTCGCCCGCGCCCTCGACGGTGTTGCAGGCGGCGGCGGCGAGCGCGATCGTGCCGAGAGTGATCGCGGCGATGAGCTTGCGGGTGGTCATGTGAGGGTGCTCCTTCTGTCTCGGCCCTGCCATGCGAACCGGATCGGCGAGGGGGAAGGTCCATCACCTCGGCCCCTATTCGGCGGAGTGCACCCGGGATCGGGCGAGTTGCCGTTCGCGCCACGCGATGAGAAGGCCTGCCCCGATGATCAGCGGCGCCCCTGCCCACAGGCTGGCGGGCGCGGAACGGTCGAAGATCGCGTAGCCGTAATAGCTTGCCCACAGGAGGCTGGTGTAGTCCATCAGCAGGATCACCGCCGCCGAGCCGAAGCGCAAGGAGGTGGTCAGCAGCATCTGCGCCGCCGCGCCGACGAGGCCCATGCCGAGGATCAGCGCCCATGTCAGCGGGTCGTGGGTGGTCCACACGAAGGGCAGGGCAAGCGCGGCGACGGGAGTCGTGATCGCGGCGAACCAGAAGACGATGCTCCACGGGTTCTCGGTCGTGTTCAGATCCTGGAGCTGGTAGCTGATCACCGCCACCATGAAGGGCGCGACCAGGCCGACCGCGATGCCCAGCGGGGTGAGGCCCGCGTGAAGCCCGGCGAAGGGCTGCATCACTACGAGCACGCCCGCAAAGCCCATGGCCACCGCGCTCCAGCGATAGGGGCCGATCCGCTCGCGCAGCACCACCATGGCGATCAGCACGGCGAAGATCGGGGCGGTGAAGCCCAGCGTCGTCGCCTCCGCAAGCGGCAGGAGGAGCACCGCACCATAGGTGAAGATCATGCCGAACAATCCGGAGAAAGCGCGCCGCGCGTGCGCTCCCATCCGGCGCGTCTTCAGGAGCGCCAGCTGCCCCGTCAGGGCCAGGCCCACGCCGAGCAGCACCACGGTGAGCAGCTGGCGCCAGAAGATCAGCTCGATGAGATGCGCGCCCCGTTCTCCGGCGAGCTTTACCAGCATTCCCATCGTCGCCAGCGCGAAGGCGGCGAGAAGGCGCACGAGGAGCGCGAGCAGCGGGCGGGGGCGGGCGATGGTGCCATCCATTGCCGCAAGGCTTGGCCGAGCGCCAGGGATTGCGCAAGCCGTGGCCGGCCCTACATGCGTGCGCCATGGACCTGGTCGCCCAATTCGAATTGCTCACCGACGCCGCGCAGCTTGCCGTGGTGGGCGGGCTATTCTGGGTGCTGGCGGGCCTCTTCGCGCTGATGGAGCGCCGTCGCCACAAGACGCGTAACCTCGCGCGGCTCGAGCGTGTGGGCTGGGTGCCGTGGACGACGCTGTTCGTGCTTGCCGCGCTCGCGGGCGGCGGCATGCTGGCGCTCGGCCTGCCGGTTGCGTTGAAGGGCTAGGGCATCCGATTTGCGCGCAGGCTACCGGACCCGCAGGGTCCCAAAGCTGAACGTACGCCCGAGCCCATGCGAGGCAAGCCAAGGCGGACGGATGTCCGCCGCCCGGCGTCTGAGGGCGCCTGCCTCCTAGAGGCAGGCCTCCAAATAGGCCTGATCAAAGCCGAACTGGCGGGCTTTTTCGAGGGTGTAGGGGCGCAGGCCCGAGGAGCGGAACTCGCCGAGGATCTTCCCCTCCTCGGTCTCGTCGAGATATTCGAACTTGAACAGCTCCTGCGTCACGATCACGTCGCCTTCCATCCCGATGACCTCGGTGATGTTGGTGGTGCGGCGCGACCCGTCGCGCAAGCGCTTGACCTGCACGATGAGGTCCACCGATTCGGCGATCTGGCGGCTGATGGCTTCCTTGGGGATCTTGATGTCGCCCATCAGGATCATGTTTTCCATACGGCCAAGGCATTCGCGCGGGCTGTTGGCGTGGAGCGTGCACATCGAGCCGTCGTGACCGGTGTTCATCGCGGCGAGAAGGTCGAAACATTCCGCGCCGCGAATTTCCCCGAGGATGATGCGGTCCGGGCGCATACGCAGGGCGTTCTTGACGAGGTCGCCGATGGTGATCGCGCCCTGGCCCTCGAGGTTCGGCGGGCGGGTTTCGAGCGGCAGCCAGTGCGGCTGTTGCAGGCGGAGTTCCGCCGCGTCCTCGATGGTCAGCACGCGCTCACCCGGGTCGATCATCTTCGACAGGGCGTTGAGCATGGTCGTCTTACCCGAACCCGTACCGCCCGAGATGACGATGTTCATCCGGCACGCGCCCGCGATCTTCAGCGCCGTCGCCATCTTGTCCGACATCGAGCCGAAGTCGCGCAGCATGTCGACGGTGATCGGCTTCTCGGAGAATTTACGGATCGAGATCGCCGTGCCGCGCAGGGAGAGCGGGGGGACGATCACGTTGACACGGCTGCCGTCCTTCAGGCGGGCGTCAGCCAGCGGCGTGGTCTGGTCGACGCGGCGGCCGACCTGGTTCACGATGCGCTGGGCGATCTGGAACAGGTGCTGCTCGTCGCGGAAGCGGATCGGGGCGAGTTGCAGCTTGCCCTTCTTTTCGATGTAGGTCTGGTCCGGCCCGTTGACCATGATATCGGACACATCCGGATCGTTCAGCAGCTCTTCGAGCGGGCCGAAGCCCAGCAGCTCGTCGATCAGCACCTTCTCCAGCGCGAACTGCTCGCGCCGGTTCAGCGTGACCTTCAGCTCGGCCAGCACCTCAAGGATGATCGGGCGGAATTCCTCGGAGAGTTCCTCCTTGGACAGCGTTGCCGCCGCTTCGGGATCGACGCGTTCGAGCAGGCGCGGGAGCACCTGTTCCTTGATCTTGTGAACGCTCGCCTCGAACCCGCCGACTTCGGAAGTGCCGCCGGTGACCGCGGCCATGCGCTCGTTGAGGCGGTAGATGGCCTCTGAGGTGGTGGCAGGACGATGCGAAGGTTGCTCGCCGACCGGGGCCGGGCGGGGCGCGGCAGCGTCGCCGGTAAGCGGAGGAAACTGGTCGCCGCCGCGCACGGGCACGCCCGGCGGTCCCTTCATGGGCCGCGCGACCCCGAAGGCGGGCCGTGCGACCGGCGTCAGTCCGCCGACATTGCCCTTCTTGCCAAATGCGCTCATTCTCGGTCCCCGAGGCTCTTACTATTCAACAGGCCACCATTCCGGCCCGCCGGTCTGATGCACAAGGTGCGGCCTCGCGATGAGGGACTAGAAGGGAATGGTTTCTTTTTCCTAAACCCCCAGCCGACCAAGCGTCCCGCCGAAGCATGACACCAATCCGGGGGTTGTCGTGCGATCCGATGCGGCTAGAGGGAAGCTACGGCAAAAGAGAGACAAAGCACCTATGTGTGGCATCATCGGCATCGTGGGCAATTCAGGCGTCGCCGACCGGCTGGTCGAGGGGCTCAAGCGCATGGAATACCGCGGCTATGACAGCGCGGGCGTGTGTACGCTTCAGGATG
>JAIXPX010000032.1 GCA_027486035.1 Erythrobacteraceae bacterium
AGCGCCGCCGCAGATGAACAGCGCGATCATGGTCGGGATCAGGCCGAACCAGAAGAACTTGCGGAACAGCGGACGGTAGTGGCCCGAGCGCACCGGGCTCTTGTCGAGCCAGGGCAGGATGAACCACAGCAGGATCGAGCCGAACATCGCGATCACGCCGAGCAGCTTGGCCGGGATCAGGGTGACGCCGGTGAAGGGGATGGTGAGATCGCCGGTGAAGGCGCGCAGGATCGCGTAGAACGGCCAGAAATACCATTCAGGAACGATGTGCGCCGGGGTCGAGAGCGGGTTCGCCTCGATATAGTTGTCCGGGTGCCCGAGGTAATTGGGCAGGAAGAACACCATGGTGGTGAACAGGATCAGAATAACGCCGAGGCCGAAGCCATCCTTCGAGGTGTAATAGGGGTGGAACGGCACGGTGTCCGATTCCTGCTTCACTTCCACGCCGGTCGGGTTCGACGAGCCGGGGATGTGCAGCGCCCAGATGTGCAGGATCACGACGCCCGCGATCACGAAGGGCAGCAGGAAGTGCAGCGAGAAGAAGCGGTTCAGCGCGGCGTTGTCAGGGGCAAAGCCGCCCAGCAGCCACACCTGCAGCGGCTCGCCCACCAGCGGGATCGCGCTGAACAGGCCGGTGATGACCTGCGCACCCCAGAAGCTCATCTGGCCCCACGGCAGCACATAGCCCATGAAGGCGGTCGCCATCATGAGCAGGAAGATCACCACGCCCAGCAGCCAGATCATCTCGCGCGGGGCCTTGTAGGACGAATAGAAGAACCCGCGGAAGATGTGCAGGTAGATCACGATGAAGAAGAAGCTCGCCCCGTTGGCGTGGGCGTAGCGCAGCATCCAGCCGTAGTTCACGTCGCGCATGATGTGCTCGACCGTGGCAAAGGCAACGAGGCCGTTTGCCGCATAGTGCATCGCCAGCACCACGCCGGTGACGATCTGGACCACGAGGAAGAAGCCGGCGAGCACGCCGAAATTCCACATGTAGTTGAGATTGCGCGGCACGGGGTAACCGGCACCCACGGCATTGTACACGAGCCGCGGCAGCGGCAGCTTCTCGTCAAGCCACTTGGTCAGAGCGGTTTGCGGTTCGTATTGCTTGGCCCAGGCGAAACTCATGGCGTTCTCTCGGCTTGATCGATGGGAAAAGGTCGGTCGGTGATCGTTACGGCGTAGCTACGCTGGCTCAGCCGACGCGGATGACGGTGTCGGACTTGAACTCGTATTCCGGCACGTGAAGGTTCTTGGGTGCCGGGCCTTTGCGGATCCGGCCGGCGACATCGTAGTGCGAGCCGTGGCAGGGGCAGAAATAGCCGCCGAACTCGCCCTTGTTCTCGCCTTCGGCCGCACCCAGCGGAACGCAGCCAAGGTGGGTGCACACCCCCATGGTGACGAGGATGTCCTCGTGCCCGGCCTTGATGCGGTCCGCGAAGGTGGCGGGATCGCGCATGTCGGCGCTGTCGTCGGCCTTGGCCTTGGCGATTTCCTCAGCGGTCAGACGCTTCACGAACAGCGGCTGCTTGCGGAACACCGCCTTGATCGACTGGCCGGCCTGGATCGCGCTCACGTCGACCTCGGTGGTGCTTGCGGCGAGCACGTCGGCCGAGGGCGACATCTGGCTGATCAGCGGCAGCAACACCGATGCACCGCCGACGCCCGCAGTGCTGATGGCGGCGATGTGGATCCAGTCGCGGCGGCGTACGCCTTCGCCCGTGGTGAGGTCGGTAGTAGCGGCCGGTTCAGTAGCCATTTCGTCTTACCCTGCTCGTTTTACCGCGCCGGAAAATGGCCTGCGCGGCGTGTGTTCCTGTCGCGGGGCGGCAGCCCCGGTCCGATCCGTCGATTGATCCCCGCTCCGGTTCGGCAGGCGCCTTGCGGCGTGCCTAGCCCGAAACTCGCGGGGGCAATTAACGGCAATCCAGCGAAAATCCAACCGTGTTTTAATCAAGCCGCGTTCGCCCGCGTGCAAGGCTGTTTCAGGGCAGCGCGATCATGCTGATCTGGCGGCCGTAATTCGCCTCGCCCGCCTGCGTGGCGCGGCGATGCGAGTGGTAACGCGCAACCTCGGCGAATGTATCCCGGCGCATATCCGCAATTTCCGAAAGGCCCGCCCCGCCGAGCCGCGCAAGAATGAAACCGGGCAGGTCGAAGTGCCAGCGCGCCTCACCGCCGCGTTCCGGTGCGGGCGCGAAGAAGCGCCCGGCGTCCGCGGCAAAGCGGGCGCGGAACGGCACATCGACCTCGTAGCTGGCTTGCGCGATCGTCGGCCCGAGCACCGCCGCGATCCGTTCGCGCCGTGCGCCCATGCCTTCCATTGCAGCGATGGTGTTCTCGAGCACCCCGTCCACCGCCCCGCGCCATCCGGCATGGGCCGCGCCGACCACCCCGGCCTCGCGGTCGGCAAAGAGGACCGGGCCACAATCGGCCGTGACGATCCCGAGCACGATGCCCGGCGTCGCGGTGACCACCGCATCGGCGACAGGACGGGTCTCGGCCGCGTCGGTCCAGGCTTCGACCACCGTCACCACATCGGGCGAATGCACCTGATGCGGGGCGGCGAGCGCCCCTCCCGCGAGGATCGCATCAGCCGCCGCAGCCCGCAGCGCCCTAACGTCCTCGCCATCGCCCGGTCCGCCGAAACCGAACTGCTGCGCGCCGCCATTGCTGCCGAAGAAGCCGTGCGGCACGCCTGCCAGCAGCGGGTGGGTCTCGATCTGGAAGGCCGGCACCGGTCAGCCTTCCAGCGAGCGGCTGACCTGCTCGAAGGTATCGCGCGAGAGGTTGCCCGCCGCCAGAATGCGCTCCAGCTCGGCCTTCATCAGCGCCGCCCGGCCCGGCTCGATCCGGCGCCAGCGGCCCAGGGCGGGCACGAAGCGCGCCGCGGTCTGCGGGTTGATCGGATCGAGGGCGAGGATCACGTCGGCGACCATCCGGTAGCCTTCCCCGTCGGCCTTGTGGAACGCCTTGGGATTGCCGGCAAAGGCCATGTGGAGGGATCGCACGCGGTTGGGGTTCTTCAGAGTGAAATCGGGGTGCTCGGCCAGCTTGCGCACATGGGCGATCACGTCCGGGTGGAGCGAAAGCGCCTGCAGGGTGAACCACTTGTCGATCACCAGCGCATTGTCCCGGTAACGCTCGTAGAACACTGCCAGCCGCGTCTCGCGATGCGGCGTGTCGAGCCCGCACAGCACCATCAGCGCACCCTGGCGGTCGGTCATATTGTCGGCGGCATCATACTGCGCCGCGGCCAGCTGCGCCGCCTTTGCAGGGTCGGCGGCAGCGACAAGGCCCAATGCGATGGTCTTGACCTTGCGCGCCCCGCGTCCTTCCGGGTGGTCGAGCGCGACAGCGCAGGCGCGGGCATGGAGCGCCGCCAGTTCGCGCGCCAGCGCCGTGCCGATGGCGGCCTTCAGCCCCTCGCGCGCGGCGTGGATCGCGCCCGGATCGGCCTTGCGCTCTCCGGCCGCCCCCGAACCCGCCATCGCTTCGAACAGATAGGTCTCGGAGGGGAGCACCAGCAATTCGCCGCGCATCGCATCGTCGAGCGCGTTGTCGGCGAGGCTGGAGCGGAAGGCGCCGATGATCGCCGCCTCGCCCGCTTGCCTGTCGTCCGCCGACAGGGCGCCGCTCGCCGCGCCCACCAGATGGCCGACCGCCAGCTCCTGCAAGGCTTCCGAGCGGGCGAAGGGATCATCGTCATGTGCGGCAAGGAACACGAGATCCTCGCGCTGAAGGTCGCGTTCGATCACCACCGGGGCGGTGAAGCCGCGATTGACCGAGACCACCGGATCGGGACCGGCGATCGAGAGGTCGAAGGTCTGTTCCTCGTCCTCCAGCACCACGAGCCGCTCCGCCCCGAGCGCGCCGGAGCGGGAGTGGACAGCGATCTTGAGCGGGATCGGCATGGGGAGCTTGTCGGGCTGGCCAGGGGTGACGGGCACGCTCTGCCCGAGGGTCAGGCGCAGGGTGTCACCCTCCACCGCTTGGCGCATCGTCACACGGGGCGTGCCAGCCTGCGCATACCAGCGGCGGAAGCGGGTGAGGTCGATCTCCGCCCCGTCCTCGATCGCCTTGACGAAGTCCTCGCAGGTCGCTGCCTCGCCGTCGTGGCGGTCGAAATAGAGATCGCAGCCCGCCCGGAACCGCGCCTCGCCCACCATGCTCCGCATCATGCGGATCACCTCGGCGCCCTTGTTGTAGACGGTCGCCGTGTAGAAATTGCTGATCTCGCGGTAGGAATCGGGCCGGATCGGGTGCGCGAGCGGCCCGGCATCCTCGGGGAACTGGGCGGCGCGCAGGATGCGCACGTCCTCGATCCGCTTGACCGCCTCGCCGCGCATGTCCTGACTGAACAGCTGGTCGCGCAGCACGGTAAAGCCCTCCTTCAGCGAGAGCTGAAACCAGTCGCGGCAGGTCACGCGGTTGCCCGACCAGTTGTGGAAGTATTCGTGCGCGATCACGCCTTCGACCGCATCGAAATCGGCATCGGTCGCGGTGTCGGGATCGGCGAGAACGTATTTCGTGTTGAAGACGTTGAGCCCCTTGTTCTCCATCGCCCCCATGTTGAAATCGGATACGGCGACGATGTTGTAGAGATCGAGATCATATTCGCGCCCGAACACCTCCTCGTCCCATGCCATCGAGCGGTGGAGCGATTCCAGCGCGTGATCGGTGCGTTCGAGGTCCTCCTTGCGCACCCAGACATTGCATTCGACCACCCGGCCCGTGGCCGTGGTGAAGGGCTTGGAGTTCGCCACCAGATCGCCTGCCACCAGCGCGAAGAGGTAGGAGGGCTTGGGCCAGGGATCGTGCCACTCGGCCCAATGGGTGCCGTTCTCGCCCTCGCCCTCGGCCACGCGGTTGCCGTTGCACAGCAGGATCGGGAAGGCGTCGCGCTCGCCCTCCATCCTGACCGCATAGGTCGAGAGCACGTCGGGCCGGTCGGGGAAGAAGGTAATCCGGCGGAAACCCTCGCTCTCGCACTGGGTGCAGAGCATCCCGTTCGAGGCATAAAGGCCCATCAGCTGGGTGTTGGCGCTGGGGTCGATGGTGGTGACGACCTCGACCACGTGGCGGTCGCCCGGAAGGGTGACGACCAGATCGGGCCCCTCCATCCGCCACTCGGCCGGCGCTCCGTCCACCATCACGCTCTGCGCGGTGAGGCTATCGCCGTTGAGGCGCAGTTCTGGCGAGGCATCGGCGGCGGGGTTGCGCTCCACTGTCAGCGTGGCGGTGACGCGGGTCGCATCGAGCGCGAGGCGGAAGTCCAGCCTCGTGGACGGCACCAGCCACGCGAAGGGACGATAGTCCTCGCGCCGGATCACCGGCGGCTCGTGCGGGGTGGGCGCGGCATCCGCAAGCTCGGGGTTGCCTTCGGGGGTGGTGGGGGTGGTGGCGATATCCATAGGTCACCCTCTACCCGTTCGGGTCGAGCGAAGTCGAGACACGATGCACGCCGCTTGACGCAGGGGCCTCTCGACTTCGCTCGAAGCGAACGGCAGTAAGGGAGCAATGGCACGTCTGCTGATCTTCGGGCTGGGCTACACCGCCACGCGCATCGCCGAGGGGATGCGCGCCCGCGGCTGGCAGGTGCGCGCGACGGGCAGCGCGGGCGACATGGCTTTCGCCGACCGCGCAGCTGTGCTGGCCGCCGTGAGCGAAGCGACGCATATCCTCTCCTCGGTGCCGCCCGGGCGTGCGGGGGGCGATCCGGTGCTGGAGACCTATGGCGAGGCGCTCGGGGACAAGCCGCTGTTCTACCTCTCCTCGACCGGCGTCTACGGCGACCGGCACGGCGCATGGGTGGACGAGGCGACGCCGACCATCGCGCAATCGGGCGAGGGCCGGAGGAACGCACGCGCCGAGGCCGACCTTGCATGGCTCGGGCTTGGCGCGCGGGTGTTCCGCCTGCCCGGGATCTACGGGCCGGGCCGCTCTGCGCTCGACCGGGTGAAGGAGGGCAAGGCACGGCGCATCGACTTGCCCGGCCAGGTGTTCAGCCGCGTCCATGTCGACGACATCGCCAGCGGCGTGGTCGCGGCACTGATGCAGGATGCGCCCGCCGGGGCTTACAACCTCGGCGACGACCTGCCGTGCAGCGGCAACGCAGTCGCCGAACACGCCTGCCGGTTGCTCGGCCTGCCGCTCCCGCCGCTGGAGTCGCTGGAGGAGGCAAACCTCTCCGAAATGGCGCGGGGTTTCTACATGGAGAACCGCCGCGTCGCCAACGGCAAGGCGAAACGGGTGCTGGGGTGGTCGCCGAAGTTCCCAACCTATATCGAGGGTCTAGCGGCGCTGCTTTGACCTGAGCGCTAGCCCCATTCCCAGTAGCGCCAGCGCCATGCCCGCCGCCGAAAGCACGTTCCACGCAAATCCTTCGAACAGGGTCGAGAGCAGCATCGCGACGCATACGGTGACGATCCCGTTATAGGCCGTGCGCCCCGCGCCGATCTCGCGCACCAGATTGTAATGCAGCGGGAAAGTCACCACCGATCCGATCATCGCAAGGTAGGCCGTCCCTGCCCAGAAGTGCCATCCGGTCGGGATGGTGGGGGGGCCGAGCGTCACGAAGGCATAGACGAAGTCGAAGGCCGTCCCATAAAGCATCGCCCAGGCGAGCAGGCTCACCATCGGCACCCCGCGCCCGGTGGGGTTGGCCTGCACCACATTGGCGATCGAGGCGGCGAGCATCCCGCCCACCGCCAGCACGATCCCGAGCGCCACGTCGCCGCCAAGCGGCGCGGCGTTCCATTCATGCACCAGCAGCAGCGCCACGCCCGCGATGGCGACAAGGCTCCCGCCGATGAAGCCGCTGCCTGCGCGCTCGCCGATGAACACCCGCGCCAGAATCGCATTGGGCACCATCAGCAGCGCGAACATCACCGCGACGATCCCGGAGGTGATGTGGTGCTCGGCATGGTAGACGAACAGGAAATTGCCCGAGAACTGCGCAATCCCGACACCCAGCGCGAGGCTGTGTTCGGGCCGGGTCAGCTTCAGCCGGTTGCCCATCGCCAGCGCCAGCGCGAACAATGCCGGGGTCGCCAGCATGAAGCGGTAGAACACGCCCCAGGCGGCGGGGACGTCCGCGATTTGCCCGGTGATGACGAACCAGGTCGATCCCCAGATCGTGCCCGTCAGCATGAAGGGGATCAGCACCCGGGGTGCGAGCATCGACGGTGCGGCGGGCGTGCTCACAGCGCGGCGATTGCCTTGCCGAGCGCCGCCGCGTCCTCGGCGCGGGTGTTCCAGGCGGTGACGAAGCGCGCCGAATCCGCGCCCCAGTCATAGAAGGCGAAGCCCTGCGCCCGCAGCGCCTCGCGCTCGGCGGGCGTGAGGTGCACGAACAGCTCATTGGCCTCGACCGCGTGGAGCAGGCGACCGGCGCAGCCTGCCGCGACTTCCTGCGCCGCGGCATTGGCGGCCTGCGCATTGGCAAGCCACAGGTCACCATCCAGCATCGCGAGGATCTGCGCGGCGAGATAACGGCCCTTGCATTGCAGGTGCCCGGCGCGCTTGCGGCGATAGCGGACCTGCGCCACCGCCCCGGGGTCGAACAGGACCACCGCCTCCGCCCCCATCCCGCCGTTCTTGATGAAGCCGAAAGCGAGGCTGTCGACCGGGCCGCTCGCCGCCCGCGCCGCCTCTGCCGCCGATCCGCCGAGGAAGGCCGCCGCATTGGCGAAGCGCGCCCCGTCCATGTGGAGCCCGAGCTTGCGGCTCTGGGCGAAACTGCCGACCGCCGCGAGTTCATCGGGACCGTAGGTGCGCCCATATTCCGAAGCCTGGGTGATCGCGATGGCGTGGGGCTGCACCTGGTGCACGTCGTTGCGGATCGGGTCGATCAAGGCGGCGATGCCCTCAGGGCTGAGCTTCGCGCCCTCGCCTTCCGCCAGCATCAGCTTCGCGCCGTGGAGGAAGAAGCCGGGCGCGCCGCCCTCGTCGACCTCGATATGCGCCTCGCGGTGGCACACCACCCCGCCGTGGGGCTGCACCATCGTGCCAAGCGCGAGGCAGTTCGCCGCCGTCCCCGTCGCCACCCACAGCGCGGCGCACTCCCGCCCGAACAGCCCGGTGAAACGCGCGTCGAGCTCGGCCGAGAGGCGGTCTCCGTCGTATGGGTTGTCCGGCTCGTCGGCAGCGCGCATCGCCTCCCACAGCTTGGGGTGGACGGCAGCGGCGTTGTCCGACAGGAAGGGCTTCATCACGGTCATGGGCATTCGCCTCTAGCCGCACAATCCGGCGTGACAAGCGGGAGCAGACGATCATGGGCGACGAACGCGCAAAGGTGACCATCACGCACCACGTTCAGGGAACCGGCGGGCGCTATGTCGCGGCGGTCGAAGGCGCGGCCGAGCAGGGCTATCTCGAATGGGAGGCGGGCGGCGAGCAGAACGGCCGGGACGTGCGCATCGCCGCGCACACCATCGTCCCGCGTGCGATCGGCGGGCGCGGTGTCGCCGGCGCGCTGGTGGAACGGCTGGTCGAGGATGCCGGGCGCCAGGGCTTCCTGGTCCGCCCCGATTGCTCCTATGTCGCCAGACGGTTCGCCGAGAACCCCGACTGGGCGCCCTTCAGGGCCTGAATTTCCGGCGCATCAAGGCGCGAATAGTCGGTCGCTGTGATCGTCGCCAGCACCGCCGCGCGCAAGGCACGGGCCTCGGCAAGCGGAACGCCGCGCATCGCGAATTGCCCGCCCGCTAGCCCGAGGTGGACGGTCGCATAGCCCCGCCAGCGTGCCAGCGGTCCCTGTGCGATCTCGACCGAGTGCAGCTTCCGCCGCGTGGCGATCTCCTGCTGCGGCGAGAGGAAGCCGTGGCTGGCATAGACCTGCGTCTCGTCGAAGGCATGACGGCGGAACCGCCATGCATGGTGATTGAGCCCCACCGCCACGAGTGCAGCGGCCAGCGGGATGAGGAACAGGCTGGACGGCGCGGCGATCCCCGCAGCGATGGCGAGCACGCAGAAGATCGCGGCATCGCGGATCGCCATGTCGGTGCGGTGGCGGGGGCTTGCGCGGTGCCAGCGCGTCGCCCCGTCGGGCAGCCGGAACCCGGCGGCGGAGGCGATCCGGTCGATCTCCTCCATCGCCGCGAAGGGCGCGACGACGTGGCTCTCCTCCTCGGCATCCTGCGCCAGGCTCACGAAGCTCAGGCCATGCCAGCCGAAGCGGTAGCGCAGAAGGCCGGTGCCGATCACCAGCCCCTGCACCCGGTGCGCGGGCATCACCACATCGGTGCGGGTGAAGAGGCCGCGCTGGCGGCGAAAGCCGCGTGAGGAGCGGGTCAGGGTGAAGCCCCAGTCGCGCAAGGCCGTGCGCACCACCCCCGTGACCGAACCGATGACCAGCAGGCCGACGAGCCCGGCCGCCGCTCCCAGCGCCTGCGCATAGGGGCCGAGCGTCGCCACCGTGCTGCCCTGTTCCTTGAGCCAGCCATACCACAGGTTGACATCCCACACGTTGATCGAGGCCACGTTGTCGACATATTGCAGCGCGCCGCCAAGCACCGCGAAGACCGCGAGGCTGAATTCGAACAGGCCGAAGGTGACCAGCCGCCGCGGGGTGAGCGCGTAGAGCACATCGCCCTCGTCCTCGTCCTCTGGCGGCGCTGCGGCGGCAGGGGCATCGCCTTGCGCGGCCAAGGCCCGATCTTCGTCGCGGCGCTCACGCACCAGCCGGCGCAGCGCCTCGCCCTGGCTTTGCGTGAGATATTCGAGCGCGATGTCCTCGCCCGCCCCCGCCCCGGTCTCGAACTTCACCGCGACAAGGCCGAAGATGCGCGGCAGGAGCTTGGCCTCGAGGCTCACGTCCTGGATGCGCTCGTAGGGCACCGAGCGCGCGGCGCGGCTGAGGACGCCGCTTTCGACCCGGATGTCGCTCTCGCCGATTGTGTAGGTGAGCCGCCGCCACTTGGCGAAGGCGACCCCGGTGCCGATCACCACTGCGGCCGCGAAGATCCCGAGCGCGAGCCACAGGCGCCCGCCCCCGCCGACCCCCGAGAAGGCGATTGCCGCCGCGCCGATGAACGCCCCGCGTGCCGAAGTGATCGCGCCGAGCACGACGCTGAGCGGCGCTGTACGCTGCGGGTGGCTCACCGCCTGCACCTCACACCGTCTCGCGGCGGATATGGGCGCGGATCGTCTCGCGCATCTCGCGCGCCAGATCCTCGCCCAGACCCGGGAGCGAGACGCTGGCATTGTGGTTGCCCGCGGTATGGAGCGTCAGCGTGGCGATGCCGAAAAACCGCTCGAGCGGCCCCTGGTTGACATCGATATGCTGGACCCGGCCGAAGGGCACCACCGTGTCGGAACGGAACAGCAGGCCGCGCACCACCCGCAGCCGATCGCCGCCCATGTGGTAGCCGCGCGCACCATAGCGGCGCGAGGGGATGCGGATGATCAGCGCCAGCGCGATCAGCAGCACCGGTCCGGCGATGATCCCGCTCGGGAAACCGGCCGCGCCCAGAAACGCGCTCTCCAGCACCAGTGCCCCGGCGAGGGCGGGCAGCGCCATCAAGGTTGTCTGCACCCTGAGGGCATGGGCGTAATGCGGATGCAGCCGCGTCAGCTCTCCCTGATCGTCGAGCGGGTCTGCGGCGAGGGGAAGGGCTGGGGCGTGATCCATGGTGCTTTAGTTGCGCAATACAGCCGGTCTGCGCAAGCCCTAGCGCAAATATGAGGGCGACGGCGGCCCCTCACACCCCTAGAACCGGCGGCAAATCAATCGGGAGAGACGATCATGACCACCCTGCATTCGAGCCTCGGCCCCAATCCCCGCCTCGTGCGGATGTTCATGGTCGAGAAGGGCCTCGTCGAGGGCCGCGACTTCACCCGCGTGCACTACGACATCATCTCCGGCCAGAACCGGCAGGATCAGGGATACATCGCGCGCAACCCGATGGGCACCACCCCGACGCTGGAGCTGGACGACGGCACCTGCCTTACCGAGAGCTGGCCGATCTGCGAATATGTCGAGGAACTGCACCCCGCGCCCAACCTGTTCGGCACCACGCCCGTCGAGCGCGCCACGGTGCGCAAATGGGCGCGGCTGTTCGACCAGGAGGTCGTGGTGCCGATGACCATGGGTTTCCGCGCCACCACCGGCCGCCCGATGTTCGCCCCGCGCATGAGCGTGCTCTCCGAAGGTGCGGGCGCGGAAATCTTCGCCATGGCGGACGAGAAGTGGCGGATGTTCGACGCCTTCCTCGGCGACAAGGACCACATCGCGCTGGGCCGATTCACCTTCGCCGACTTGCTGATCTTCGCCTTCGCCAATTTCGGCTTCACCGTGGGCTGGAAGCTGCCCGAGGGCACCGAGAACCTCGCGCGCTTCGTCGCCACGCACAACCAGCGCCCGTGTGCGGCGATCTGGAAGGACAGCGAGTAATGCCCGACCTTTCGGGGAAGGTCGCCATCGTCACCGGCTGCGCGAGCGGGATCGGGGCGGCGACCGTGCGGCGCCTCGTTGCCGACGGGGCTAGGGTGCTCGGCACAGACCTCGATCCGGTGCGCGGGCAGGCCCTGTGCGGCGAGACCGGCGCGCTCTTCGTGCAGCAGGACGTGGCTGACCGCGCGCGCTGGCCGCAGATCGTCGCCACGGCGGTGGAGGCTTTCGGGCGGCTCGACATCCTCGTCAACAATGCCGGGATGGTGAGCCATGCCGGGATCGGCGACCTCGATGACGAGGCGATGTTCGCCGCGTGGGACACAGTGCTGGCGGTCAACCTCACCGGCACCATGGCGGGCTGCCGCGCGGCGATTGCCGCCATGCGCGAGAACCCCGGCGGCGCCAAAGGCGCGATCGTCAACATCGCCTCGACCACCGCCATCGCCCCGCTGCCGACCGATGTCGGCTATTCGGCGAGCAAGGCGGGCGTGCGGATCCTCTCCAAATCGGTCGCCACATGGTGCGCCAAGGCGGGCCTTGCGATCCGCTGCAACACCGTGATCCCGGGCGCGACCCACACCGGCATCCTCGATGCGGCCGAGGTCACCATGCCCGGGCTGATGGCAGCCGTTGCCCGGACCTCGCCCCTCAACCGCCTTGCCGATCCTGCCGAGACGGCAGCCGCCATCGCCTTCCTCGCTTCGGACGAGTGCCCCTTCATGACCGGCGCGGAAATGCTGGTGGACGGCGCGGCGATGTCGATCCATCCGGGGTTCTGACCTGCGGATCAACCCCCGCGCATCTTGTCCAGATAGCCGCTCGGGCCCATCTGCGCTGCCGTCCAGGCAAAGATCGCCATCGCGGCGATCCCGGCGGCAAGGCTCACACCGAACACCGCCACCGCCAGCGCGCTGTCGCCGAAACGCGCGCCGAGATTGTCGCTGAGCGCGCCGATCACGCCGAGGCCGAGCGTCTGGCCGATGATGTTGTTGAAGAACAGCGCGATCGCCACCGCAAAGCCGCGGCTGGCCGGTTCGACCGCCGCCTGCACGCCCGACAGGATGCCGGCCTGGCTCGCCACATAGATCGCATAGGCGATGCCGAACCACACGAGGAAGGCAGTGAACCCGGTGGAGGTGAGACTGAGCGCCAGCGGGGCGACGCAGCCGAGGCTCACCACGCCCGGCAGCCATGCCCGCCAGCGTTCGTCGCGGCCGGTCAGCCACTGGGTCGCGTAGCCGCCGAGGATCGGCCCCGGGATGCCGCCAAGGAAAAAGGTGAAGCCGAGGTACAGCCCGACATCGCCGGTCGAGATCGGGAACATCCGCAGCATCACCGCCGCCATCCAGAAGGCAAGGCCGTAGCCGATCATGATCTGCACCGCCCAGCCCAGCGCCAGCCCCATGAACACGCGGTTGGTCAGGAGGCTGCGGATCGTGGCCCCCAGCGGCAACTGCGTCATGTCGGTGCCTGCCGGGGCATAGCGCCCCCGCAAGGGCTCGCGCACGGTGAGGTAGATGATCCCGCCCAGCAGCAGCCCCGGCAGGCCCATCAGGATGAAGGCCCAGCGCCAGTCGAAGATCTCGGCAAGCTGCCCGCCGATGATGAGACCGCCCGCCGTCCCCATGCTCGCGCCGATGGTGAGGTAGCCCATCGCCTTGGCGAGTTCGCTCCGGGGGAAATAGTCGGCGACGATGCTCTGCGATGACGGGCCGGAACAGCCCTCGCCCACGCCCACGCCGGTGCGCGCGAGGAACAGCGTCCAGAACCCTGCCGCCATGCCGCAGGCCGCCGTCATCAGGCTCCAGAAGGCGATGGCCGCCGCGACAATGGTCTTGCGGGTCGAGCGGTCGGCGAGGCGCGCGGCCGGAAATCCCGCCAGCACGTAGATCAGCGAGAAGGCAAGGCCGCCCAAGAGGCCGAGCTCGAAGTCCGACAGAGCGAACGCGGCCTTGATGTCCTGCACCAGGATGCCGAACACCAGCCGGTCAGCGACACTGAACGCACTCGTCAGCGTCAGCAGCCCGAGCACGTACCACCGGTACGCGCCCGACTGATCGCTCTCAGTGGTGGGGGCGGGCGTAGAGGCCATTGTCCACCGGGATCGTCAGGCCGTTGAGGAAGCGCGCCTCGTCCGAGGCGAGGAACAGCACGCAGCCCGCCACGTCCTTCGGATGCCCGAGCGCATTGGCGTCGAGCGGGCCTTCGGGGATCTCCATCGGCGTGGTGCCGCCGCGGCCCGAAATGCCCATCACCATCGGAGTCTCGATCCCGCCCGGCGCAAGCGCGTTGACGCGCACGCCATAGCCCTTGTCCTGGAAATCGACCGCCAGCGCGCGGGTCATGCCCGCGATGGCCGACTTGGCGGCGGCATAGGCCGGGATGTTGCCATAGCCCATCAGCGCCGCGGTCGAGGCCATGTTGATGATCGACGAGCCCCCCCCGCCCACGACCTTGTGGCGGTTCTTCATCAGCGGCAGCGCGTGCTTGCAGCCGAAGAAGGTGCCCATCACATGGATATCGAGGTGCAGGCGGAAATGGGCGGTCGAGCAGTCCTCGATGCTCTCGAAGATGACGTTGCCGGCATTGTTCACGAGGATGTCGAGCCCGCCGTGGCGCTCGTTGACCGCCTGGATCACCTGCGCCCACTGGTCCTCGTCGGTGACGTCGAGTGCCATGGCGTCGCCGCCGATGGAATCCGCCACCTGATGCGCAAGCTCGGCGTCGCGGTCGGTGACGATCACCTTGGCACCCTCGCGCGCCAGGACCTCGCAATCCGCCTTGCCGAGCCCCATTGCCCCGCCTGTCACGAGCGCAACCTTGCCCGCTACCCGTCCCGCCATCTGCTCTCTCCCACAAGCGTTTTTCTTTGGAGGCAGCCTATCGGGCGGACGCCCTCAGGCCACTGTCGAAAGCGCGAGGCAGCCGCGCACGGCACTGCATGTATTCTCGCGCCCCGAGGGAGAGGCGCCATGATGGGTGAGGCCGAAGTCGCGCAACTGAAGGCGCTGATGGAGTGGGAGGGCCGTCGCACCGCGCCGCCGGAAGGCTTCCCTGCGCTCCCGGACATGCCCGCCGGGCGCTATACCTCGCCGGAATACTTCGCACTCGAGATGGAGCACGTGTTCCGCAAGTCCTGGCTGTTTGCCGGGCACCTCGACGAGATTCCGGAGCCCGGCTGCTACATGCGCTGGCACAATGCCGGCGATCCGATCTTCATCGTCCACGGCATGGACGGGAAGGTGCGCGCCTTTCACAACACCTGCCGCCACCGCGGCGCGCCGGTCGTGACCGAGGACCGCGGCAAGTCCTCGCGGTTGATGTGCGGCTATCACAACTGGACCTACAAGACCGACGGGAGCCTGGTGGGCGTGCCGGAGCGGCGCGACTTTCCGGCCGATTTCGACCTTTCTTGCCGGGGCCTGCTGCCGGTGCGCTGCGAGATGTTCGGCAAGGTGATCTTCGTCAATTTCGACGAGAACGCGATGCCGCTCCTCGACTGGCTCGGGCCGCTCGCGCGCGAGTGGGAGGAGTTCGCCTTCGACCGCATCAGGCTGGCGGCGCGGCATTCCTTCGATCTGAAGTGCAACTGGAAGATCGCGATGGAGGCCAACATGGAGGTCTACCATGTGCCCTTCATCCACCCGAATACGGTCGCCCCGCTGGTGGACTCATCGCGCAATCTCAACACGATCTATCCCAATGGCCACGCGCGGATGCTTGCGCCCCCGCCGCGCCAGACCGACCGCGAGCACGTCCGCGCGATCGACAGCCCGCCCGGCTGGCGGCAGATCGAGAGTGTGGGCGAACTCGGGCGCACCTGCACCCAGAGCTACACCCTGTTCCCCAACTGGGTCTCGCCCCTGTCGAACTACTTCGTGCCGCCGCTGCTGTTCTGGCCGACCTCGCTGAACACCACCCGGCTGGAGCTGGTGACGATGGCGCTGGACTGGGGGGACGCCCCCGCGCCCGACCTGTGGACGGTCCCCGATGCCGCGCAGCCGGGCGGACGGCAGATGAGCCCGATCATCCTCGAGGACACGCAATTCGGCGAGGCGATCCAGCATTCGGTCGAGGGCAGCGCCTTCCGATCGGTGCCGCTGTCCTATCAGGAAGCGCGCATCTATTCCTTCCACCAGAGCCTCGACCGCATGATCGGGATCGACCACATCCCCGCTCCCCTGCGGGTCGATCCGGTGCTCGGGCCGGAGTGGGTGTGGCCCAATGATCCGCGCGTGGCGCAGATGCAGCGGGAGGCCTCCGCCAGCCGCGAGGCAGCCGAGTGACGTTACGGCATCGTGCTTTCGTCGATCCGTGTGGCGCATTTGTCGCAGTTTGCAGGGGTCACTATCGCTTTTGCTGATGGCGCGCTTCCGGCTGCACCATACACCTTCAACCCATACCGAAAGGCGCGATGGAGAAGCGCCGACGGGTTGGGGAAAACCGGGTACGCGGGAGAGCTGCGGCCCAAAGGGGAGAGAGGACCATGAACATACTTCGTGCCCGAATTGCGCCCGAAAGCCGCAGCGGCTTCCGGCGTGCCTTGCTTTGCGGCGCAGCGCTGACCGGCATCGCCGCGATGCCCGGCACCGCCTTCGCGCAGGACACCGCCGACACGGCCGCCGCGACGCAGGATGACGACAACGTCATCATCGTGCAGGCCCGCCGCCAGAACGAAACCCTCCAGGAAGTCCCCGTCACCATCACCTCGGTGAGCGGCGAGACCCTCGACAATTACGTCACCAACAACGTGGCGGCCCTCGTCGCCCGCGTGCCCTCGCTGACGGTGCAGGTCGGCGGTTCGGGTTCGGGCGGCCAGCTCACCCTGCGCGGCGTCGGTTCGTCGAACATCTCGGCCGCCTTCGACAGCGCCGTGGCCTTCGACTTCGACGGCGTCCAGCTTTCGACCATGCGCCTCGTGCAGTCGGGCTTCTTCGACATGAAGCAGGTCGACGTGCTCAAGGGCCCGCAGTCGCTCTACTTCGGCAAGTCGGCCACCGCGGGCGTGTTCGCGCTCCAGACCGCCGATCCGACCAAGAACTGGGAAGTCGGCGGCACCGCCAACTACGAGTTCGAGGAGCAGGGCTACCTTGCCAGCGCCTATATCTCGGGCCCGCTGACCGAGAACCTCGGCGTCCGCGTCGCGGCGCAGTACAACGACATCAACCGCTTCATCGAGATGCAACCCAACCTCACCTCGGCCAACGGGCGCTTCCGCGGCCAGGAAAGCCTGATCGTGCGCACCACCCTCGCGTGGGAGCCGACCTCGAACTTCGACGCCAACCTCAAGGTGCAATATGCCCGCAACGAGGGTGACGGCGCGGTCCAGCACTCGGACGTTTCCTGCGGCGCCAACCGCATCGCCGATCCAGTGTGGCTGATCCAGGGCGTGGTCGCCATTCCGGCGGGCTATGACTGCAATATCAAGGACAACAAGTTCTTCATGCCCGATGGCGCCCCGGCGCTGTCTGGCAGGGTTCCGGGCAATTCCAAGGCCCAGGGCCGCAATGGCGTGCCGTTCAACGAATCCGAGATCTGGTTCGGGCGCCTGCTGATGAACTACGGCCTGTCCGACAACCTCAGGCTGACCTCGACCACCGGCTTCCTCAACATGGATGCCACCGACTTCGACTGCTATGCCTATGGCGGTATCGGGCCGGCCTTCTCGCCCATCGGCAATGCCCTCCGCAACCCTGGCTTCCTCGCCGCGAACGCGCCGGCGCTGGCTGCCACCAACACCCCGGGCCGCGCCCAGGGCACGGGCTGTTCGGACCCGAACAACAAGCTCAAGCAATACACCCAGGAATTCCGTCTCGCGTCGGATTTCGACGGGATGGTGAACTTCATGATCGGTGCCTTCTACGAAGACCGCACCTTCGTGTTCGACACCGCCCAGCAGGCCGTCAACATCTCGCTGATCGCGCCCGATCCGGTGACCGGCGCGACCTATGACTGGGACAAGAACCACACCACCACCACGACGGCCTACTCGATGTTCGGCTCGTTGATCTTCAACCTCACCGACCAGCTCGAACTGGTCGCCGGTGCCCGTTACACCGACGAATCGAAGACCCAGGTGATCACGGTTCCCTACCTGCACGGCATCCTGCAGGGCCCCGGCTTCGTGCGCCCGGGCTTCAACTCGGGCCCGATCCGCTTCGCCGACGAGAACATCTCGCCCGAAGTGACCCTGAAGTACCAGGTGAACCCGGATCTCAACCTGTTCGCTGCCTTCCGCACCGGCTTCAAGAGCGGCGGGATCGACAACTCGGCCCTGCCCTCGAACAGCCTCAGCCAGGCGGCCCTGTCGGGCAACTTCGGTTCGCTGATCTTCGGCTCGGAAACCACCCGCGGCGGCGAAATCGGCTTCCGTTCGCAGATGGACAACCGCAACTTCACCCTCAACGGCACGGCCTACTACTACGTGGTCGATGACCTGCAGGTGCAGAACTTCGACGCGGTGAACATCCAGTTCATCACGCTGAACGCGGGCCAGCTCACCTCGAAGGGCGTGGACATCGAAACCCGCTGGCGGACTCCGGTCGACGGCCTCGACCTGTCAGCGAATGTCGGCTATCTCGATGCCAAGTTCACCGACACCTTCCGCACCGCAGCCGGTGTCGACATCAACGGACGCGCCGCACCGCGCGCTCCGAAGTGGTCGGGCAATGTCGCCTTCGATTACGACACCCCGATCAACGACAGCCTCGATCTGTTCGTGGGCGGCAACATGCTCTATTCGGGCAGCTACTTTGCCGACCAGCAGAACTTCGACGACTACATCCAGGACAGCTACGTCACCTTCGACGCCAACATCTCGATCGGCGCGCCGGACGACAAGTGGAAGCTGTCGCTGATCGCGACCAACCTCACCGACGAGACCTTCGTGGTCACCTCGGGCGGGCGTCCGTTCCTGCCGCCGGGCGGCGCGGGCGGCTTCGGCATCCCGCGGGGCGACGACCTCGTGGTGTCGATGAACCGCGGTCGCCAGGTCTTCATCCAGACCAGCGTCAAGTTCTGATCTGCCGATCAGGCGTGAACAGGGGGCGGGCTCGCAAGGGCCCGCCCCTTTTCATTGGCCCCTTCGCATCGAGCCCCCCCGAAACAGGCCCACAGAATCGCACAAAAATGTCAATTGCCCCCTCCAGCACCCGGGCGCAGGATCGCGGGCGACAACCGGGAGAGGAACACCATGTCACGCGAAACGCTGGTCGCAATGACCCGCAACCTCGTCGCCCACGGGGCGGCCGACACGATGGAGCTGGCTGACGACATCGTCCGCGTGCCCGCCTCGGCCTATACCGATCCCGAGCTGTTCGAGCGCGAGAAGCGCCAGATCTTCCGCCGCCTGCCGCTGATGGTCGCGCCCAGTTGCGAGCTGCCCAATCCCGGCGACTTCAAGGCGATGGACATCTGCGGCGTGCCGCTGCTGCTCAGCCGCCAGAAGGACGGGAGCATGGGCGCCTTCCTCAATATGTGCACCCACCGCGGCAACCCGCTCGCGGCGGGCTGTGGCAATGCCAGCCGCTTCACCTGCGGCTATCACGGCTGGACCTTCAAGGCCGACGGCGACCTGATCGGCGTCGCCTCCCCGCAGGACTTCGGCAAGATCGACAAGAGCCAGCACTGCCTCACCAAGTTCCCGGTCTACGAGAATGCGGGCCTGATCTGGGTGACGCTCGACCCGCAATCGCAGCTCTCCATCGCCGATTACCTGTGCGGTTATGACGAGCTTTTGAAGGCGTTCGAGTTCGAAGGCTGGACGCTGTTTGCGCAGCGCACACTGCCGGGTCCGAACTGGAAGACGGCCTATGACGGCTATCTCGATTTCTACCACCTGCCGGTGCTGCACAAGGACACCTTCGGGGCGGATTTCTACAACCGCGCCAATTACTTCGCCTTCGGCCCGCACCAGCGGCTGTCGACCCCGTCGAAGTTCGCGATCAAGGTTTCGGGCGAAGACGATCAGCCGCTCGATCTGGAAGCCATGTCCGATGATGAATTGCCGCAGGAAGTGCTGGTGCAGGGCGTGTGGACGATCTTCCCGCACATCTCGATCGCCAGCTTCTATGGCGGCGGCCAGCGCGGGGCGATGATCAGCCAGCTCTTCCCGGGCGAGAAGGTGGGCGAGAGCTTCACCACCCAGTTCTACGTCATGGAAAACCAGCCCGAGACCCCGGAGCAGGTGCAGGCCGCGCACGACCAGTTCAACTTCCTCGAAATCGTGGTCCGCGACGAGGACTACAAGACCGGCAAGCGCCAGCAGCAGGCGCTGCAGTCGGGGCTGATGAAGGAGGTGCTGTTCGGCCGCAACGAGAAGGGCGGGCAGGTCTTCCACCAATGGGTCGAAAAGCTGGTCGCCGCGAGCGACGATGATCTGGTTCAGATCTTCGCACAGGAGCACCGGCAGGCGGCGGAGTAGGCTCCTTGCCTGTCAGAACGTGAAGGGCTGGGCCGGAAGGCTTGGCCCCTTGGCCGTCGGATTGTCGTTGAGTGCCAGTTCCACCAGCGCGGTGTCGAAAAATTCGTGCAGCTCCACGATCAGCCCGTCCCTGATCGTCATGATCTGGCAGTAGGTCTGGGTGTAGTCGTGGCCGTTGGTGGCCGTGCCCCCGCCGCGCATCAGGCCGACGACGCAGTTCTCGTCCGCGCTCATGATCCGCCACTGCCGCGAGAAGCGGATCGTCTCGGGCACGAGCTTGCCGATCACGCCATCCGCGACGATCGGGCCGAAGCACACCGCCTTGCCCTCCCACCGGCCCGAAACCGGCGTGGTGCCGACGAGGTTGAACACGATGTCGTCGGAATGCAGAGCGGCGAGCGCATCGAAATCGCCCGCCGCCAATGCTTCGTAGAACGCCGTCGCAACCGCGATATTGGCCGCGCGCAGATCGCTCATGGATTCACCCGAACGCCGGGCGATAGTTGCTCTCGCCCCAGTCCTGCCGCTTGGTCCAGCTTCCCATCGTCTCCAGCGTGCCCTCAAGCTCGGGGAAGCGTTCGTAGACATGGTCCATGTCGACCGCGAAGGGCTTGGTCGGCGCGGTGTTGTTGTATTCGTAGAAGGCCTGGATGCCCTTGGCGAATTCGTCGCGCGCCTCGGCAGGCATCGAATCCCCGGCCGCGTTCACCAGCAGGCGGCCGAATTCCTCGGGGGTGCAGGGATCATACTTGATGTCCTTGCCCAGCGCCTCGGCAAGGCACTGCGTCACCTGCTTGCCGACCAGCCGCTCCGGCCCGCCGATGTTGAGCCAGGCACCTTCCATGTCGGGCCGCTCGAGGCTCGCCAGCATGAAGCGGGCGACATCGTCGAGGCTGATCCAGTTGGCTTCCAGATTGGGGTTGTGCGGATAGACGTAGCGGCCTTCATTGACGATGAAGGGCCGCGCCCAGCCGGTCAGCAGGTTGTCCATGAACAGCACCGAACCGAACACGGTCCCCGGCGCGCCGCTACGCCACAGTGCGTTGATGCCTTGGGTGTTGCCGCCATAGGTGAAGGGATCGCCGGGCTTGTCGGGGATCCAGCTCGAAGTGTTCCAGACCACCCGCTTGACGCCCAGATGCGCGGCGACCTTGCCGACCTCGCCGACGAGGTAAGCGCGGTCGGCGCGGGCTTGCAGGGGGTGGGTGTAGAAGATGTAGTCCGAGCCTTCGAGCGCCGCGGCGAAGGTCGAGGTGTCGTAGAGGTCCATCGGCCGCACTTCGACCTTTTCCGCGCCGTCGACCGGGGCGCCCTCCAGCGCATCGGGCCGACGCGAGATTGCGCGGACGTCGTAGCCTGCCGCCAATGCCTGACGCACCTGCGCAAGGCCTTGCCTTCCGCTGGCGCCGATCACCGTGATGAGTGCCATAATGTCTCTCTCCCTCTTGCTCTTGTGGGCGCAAGACTAGGAAGCCCCCTGCCCCCCTGCACCGCGCCAAAGTGATAGCCGAAGGCCCCGGGGGCCTAGCGAAAAGGCGGGGTTGCCGTGGCGGCGCGCCAGCCGGACAGTGGGGTGATGGACAACCGCATCTGGCGCATCGCCCGCCGCCCCCGAGGGACCGATTTCGCCGCCGCGCTGGAGCTGGTGGAGGCCCCGCTCGCCCCGCTGAATGAAGGCGAGATCCGTATCCGCAACACCCATCTGTCGATGGACGCGGGCACGCGGATGTGGCTCTCCGACCGCGAGGACGGCTACCAGCCGCCCCTGCCGGTGGGCGGGCCGATGACGGGGCTGGTGGCGGGCGAGGTGATCGAGACCCGAGCGGAAGGATATGCAATAGGCGATCTGGTGCGCGCCTTTGGCCAATGGGCCGATTTCAGCTCGGTCGATGCGGTCATGTCGGGCGCGATCAGGCTCGACCCTTCGGTCGCCGACCGCCGCGCCTGGTTCGGCCCGCTCGGCATGAACGGGTGGACCGCGCTATGGGGCATCGAGCAGACCGGCGCGGCCAAGCCGGGCGAGCGGGTGCTGGTCTCGGCAGCGGCGGGGGCGACCGGGATCCTCGCAGTGCAGATCGCCGGGCTGCTCGGCTGCGAGGCCTGGGGCATCGCCGGAGGTGCGGCAAAATGCGCCTATCTGAAGGACAGGCTCGGGATTGCCGGGGCCATCGACTACAAGGCGGGAGACGTGGCCGCGCAACTGGACAAGGCTGGCGGCTTCGATGTCTATTTCGACAATGTCGGCGGGCCGCTGCTCGATCAGGTGCTGACCCGCATGAACCACTATGGCCGGATCGCGGTGTGCGGGCTCCTCGCGGATTATACCGCCGGCACCCGCACCGCGCCCAAAGAGTTCGATCAGGTGCTGATGCGGCGCCTGCGGATCGAGGGCTTCTTCTCGCCCGACTTCATGCACGAAGGCCCGACCCTCACCCGCCGCCTGCGCGACTGGACCGAGGCGGGCCAGCTCGTCATGCCCTATGACGTGACGCAGGGCCTTGAAAACACGCTTGCCGCCTATGCGAAGCTGTTCACCGGCGGCAACATCGGCAAGGTTATCGTGGAGCTTGATGCATGACGGGAACGCTCGAAGACCGCGAAGCCATCCGCGACGTGCTCGCCGCCTATGCCCATGCCATCGACCGGAGGCGCTGGGGGATGATGGAGCGCCTGTTCCACCCGGATGCGACCTTCGCCTTCGGGCTCGTCGCAGGGGACTGGCGCGGCTTCGTCGAGCAGGCCCGCGCGATCATCGACCCCTGCCTTGCCACCCAGCACCAGCTCGGCCAGACGCTCTTCGGCTTCGAGAGCGGCGAGGTCTGCCACACCGAGACCTACATGACCGCGATGCACACCATCCCGCCCGGCTACCCGATGACGGCCGCCTTCCCGGACAAGGGGATGGTCTATTCGGGTATCGTCGCGGGGCGCTATGTCGACCGTTTCGAGAAGCGCGCCGGACCGAACGGACCCGAGTGGCGCATCGCCCGGCGCACCGGCCTCTACGACTGGCGCGAGTTCCGGGTCGTCGAGGGCGTGGACCTGTCGAACACGCCGGAGGGCGCGGCAGGCTATCACGACGAGCGGGACCCCTCGACCGCTGCCGTGCGGCAGTGGCTCGGCTAGCTGCGCCTGAAGGCGAACACGCCCGACATCGTGGCGACCTGTTCCTCGCCGCGCCAGATCCCGCCCGAGGTATAGGCTGTGCGCCCGCCCAGCCGGTCGATCCGCACCCGCGCCTCGAGCCACTCGCCGAGCCGTGCGCTGGCGAGGTAGTTGACGGTCAGCGTCACCGTCGAGGGCGCGAGGCGCGGCCTTTCGGCATCGAACACCGCATGGCTCAGCGCGACATCGGCGAAGGTCGAGATCACCCCGCCATGCGCCGCATCCTGATAGTTGATGTGGTGCGGGCAGATCAGCAAGCCGACCACACGCACGCCCTCGACCGCAGGCCCCAGATAATAGGGCCCGCCGTGATCGAGAAAGCCGGGGGTGAAGCCGGCGGGTTCGAAGCCTGCTGGAACAGCCATGCCCCACCCTAACGCGCGCGCGCGCGCGCGCCGCTATGAATTGTGCCAATGACACGCGTGGGCGCAGGGACTATCCCCTCGCCTATGGGAGAAAACACAGCACTGGCCGCACAGTCCTTCTGCGACGTCGTGCGCGAGCACGCCACTGCGCAGGGCGACGTCATCGCCTTCACCTACGGGGACGAGCAGATAAGCTTTGCCGAGCTGTCCGCCGGCGCGGACCGGTTTGCGAACGGCCTCGTCGCGCTGGGCGTCAAGCCCGGCGAGCGCGTCGCCTTCCTTGGCAAGAACCACCCGCTCTACTTCGAGGCCTTCCTCGGCGCGGCCCGCATCGGCGCGGTGATGACCCCGGTGAACTGGCGCCTCGCCCCGCCCGAGGTCGCCTACATTCTCGACAATTGCCAGGCGCGGGTCGTGTTCGTTGCCGAGGGCTTTGCCGAACCTCTCGCCAGGGCGCGCGCCGAGGCGACCCGCATCGAGCACGTGATCGGCATCGACGCGCCCGACCACGAGGGCACCGATTACCGCACCTGGCGCGACGGTTTCCCGGCGACGCCGCCTGCCCATCGCGTGAAGGCCGAGGACGACGCGCTCCAGCTCTACACCTCGGGTACCACCGGCAAGCCCAAGGGCGCGGTCATGACCCATGGCTCGATTCTCTCCAGCCGCGATGCCACGCAGGCTGCCGACGAGATGCGCACATGGCAGGAGCCGATCCCCGGCGATGTCACGCTGCTCGCGATGCCGTGCTTCCACATCTCGGGCACCGGCACCGGCATCGGCACGATGGTGGCAGGGTCGAACTCGATCGTCCTGCCGGAATATGATCCGACGAAGGCACTGGACCTGATCGAGAACTTCAACATCTCGAAGATTTTCCTCGTGCCCGCGGCGATCCAGATCCTGCTCAATCACCCGCGCGTCAACGCGGTCGATTTCAGCCGGCTCAAATACATCACCTACGGTGCCTCGCCGATCCCGCTCGAGCTGATGCGCGAGGCGATGCGGGTGATCGGCTGCGGCTTCGTGCAGATGTACGGCATGACCGAGACCAGCGGCACGATCGTCGCGCTCGATCCCGAGGATCACGTGCCCGAGGGCTCGCCCCGGATGCGCTCGGTCGGCAAGCCGCTCGCGGGCGTCGAGATCAAGATCATCGACGAGGCGGGCACCCCCGTGCCCACCGGCACTGTCGGCGAGATCGCGACGCGTTCCTCGAAGAACATGCGCGGCTACTGGAACAACCCCGAAGCCACTGCCTCGACCATCGACGCCGAGGGTTGGCTGCGCACCGGCGACGCGGGCTATCTCGACGAGGACGGCTATCTCTACATCCACGACCGGGTGAAGGACATGATCATCTCCGGCGGCGAGAACGTCTACCCCGCCGAGGTCGAGAACGCGCTCTATTCGCA
>JAIXPX010000045.1 GCA_027486035.1 Erythrobacteraceae bacterium
AAGCACTGCGGCGGCATTCGCGGCGGGTGGGACAATCTGCTGGCGGTGATCCCGGGCGGCTCCTCGGTGCCGCTGGTGCCTGCCGCGCAGATCCGCAACGCGCCGATGGACTTTGACGGGCTGAAGGAACTGGGCTCGGGCCTCGGCACGGCGGCTGTGATCGTCATGGACAAGTCGACCGACATCGTCCGCGCGATCAGCCGCCTCAGCTATTTCTACAAGCACGAAAGCTGCGGCCAGTGCACCCCCTGCCGCGAAGGCACGGGCTGGATGTGGCGCATGATGGAGCGCTTGCGCACCGGCGACGCGGCGATCGAGGAAATCGACATGCTGCAGGAAGTCACCAAGCAGGTCGAAGGCCACACCATCTGCGCGCTGGGCGACGCTGCGGCGTGGCCGATCCAGGGGTTGATCCGGCATTTCCGGCCTGAGCTGGAGCGGCGGATCAACGAGCACAACGCACAGTTTGCGGAGGCGGCGGAGTGAATATGTCGTTCCACCCTCGTCACCCTGAACTTGTTTCAGGGTCCATCTTTCGGTTCGCACCGTCCGTCCGTGGGGCGCGATGGATGCTGAAACAAGTTCAGCATGACGGAGTATGCTGTGCCTAAAGTCACCGTAGACGGTCAGGAAATCGAGGTCCCTGCGGGCGCTACCGTCCTTCAGGCGTGCGAGCTGGCGGGGAAGGAAATTCCGCGCTTCTGCTATCACGAGCGCCTTTCGATCGCGGGCAATTGCCGCATGTGTCTGGTCGAGGTGAAGCCGGGGCCGCCCAAACCGCAGGCCTCTTGCGCGCTGCCGGCTGCCGAGGGTCAGGAAATCCGTACCGACAGCCCGATGGTCAAGAAGGCCCGCGAAGGGGTGATGGAGTTCCTGCTCATCAACCACCCGCTCGATTGCCCGATCTGCGACCAGGGCGGCGAGTGCGACCTCCAGGATCAGGCGGTCGCCTATGGGCGCGGCGGCTCGCGCTATCACGAGAACAAGCGCGCGGTGACCGAGAAGTACATGGGCCCTCTGATCAAGACGATCATGACCCGCTGCATCCACTGCACCCGCTGCGTGCGCTTCTCGGAAGAGATCGCGGGCGTGGACGAGATCGGCGCGCTCTATCGCGGCGAGGATATGCAGATCACCACCTACCTCGAGAAGGCGGCGGCGCACGAACTTTCGGCCAACGTCATCGACCTGTGCCCGGTCGGCGCGCTGACCTCTCGGCCCTACGCCTTCGAGGCGCGGCCCTGGGAGCTGAAGAAGACTTTCAGCATCGACGTCTCGGACGCGGTGGGGGCGAACATCACGCTCCAGTCGCGCGGCCGTGAGGTGATGCGCGCGCTCCCCCGGATCAACGACGACGTCAACGAGGAATGGCTGTCCGACAAGGGCCGCTACCAGGTCGACGGCCTGACCAAGCGCCGCCTCGACCGCGTCTGGGTGCGCCGTGACGGCAAGCTCCAGCCGGCCGAGTGGACCGAGGCTTTCGGCATGATCGCGGGCGCTCTCGAAGGCGACAAGGCCAGCATCGCGGCGGTGGCGGGCGACCTGCTCGATGCCGAGACGATGTTCGCCGCCAAGGCGCTGGCCAATGCCTGCGGCTCGCACCTCACCGAAGCGCGCCAGACCGGCATGACCTATGACGTGTCGAACCTCGCGGCTGTGAACTTCAACTCGACCTTCGCCGGGATCGAGACCGCCGACGCTATCCTCATCGTCGGCAGCAATGTCCGCTGGGAAGCCGCGCTGCTCAACGTCCGTCTGCGCAAGGCGGTGAAGGCGGGGGCGAAGGTCTATATCGTTGGCCCCGAGTGGGATCCGACTTACCCCGCGACCTTCCTGGGTAGTGACCTCAAGCTCCTCAACCGCATCCCCAAGGAGTTGGGCGATGCGATGAAGAACGCCAAGCGCCCAGCAGTGATCGTCGGCGCGGCAGCGCTCGCCAAGGGTGCGCTGCCCGCCGCGCTCAAGCTGGTCGAGAGGTTCGATCTCGTGCGCGAAGATTGGAACGGCTTCAACGTGCTGCACATCTCTGCCGCACGCATGGCTTCGCTGATGCTCGGCTTCACGCTGCCCGGCGGCATGGGCGACATCGCGCAGGCGGCACCGAAGGTGCTTCTCAGCCTCGGCGCGGACGAGATGGACTATGCGCCCTACGCGGGGTCGCTGAAGGTCTATATCGGCCACCACGGCGACAAGGGCGCGCACCACGCCGACATCATCTTGCCGGGTGCCTCCTATGCCGAAAAGGACGGGACTTACGTCAACGCCGAAGGGCGCGTGCAGTTCGCCGAGAAGGCCGTCTTCGCTCCCGGCGACGCCCGTGAGGACTGGACGATCCTGCGCGCGCTGGCAGATAGCCTCGGCGTCAGCGTCGGCTTCGACAGCTTTGCCGAATTGCAGGCGAAGATGATCGCCGCCGTCCCCGCGCTGGGCGAAGAGGGCCTCGCCGACGTTGTGGGTCTTTCTGGGGGCGCGCTGCCCAAGGCGGACAGCGGCACCAAGTTCGAGGGCGAGCTTGCGGGCTACCCGATCAAGGACTTCTACCTCACCAACCCCATCGCCCGCGCCAGCGAGGTAATGCAGCGTTGCTCGGACGAACTGCTCCACGGGGCCGATGTCAAGGAGGCTGCGGAATGAGCGGGCAAATGATCCTACCCGGGACGGGGAGGGGGACCATGCGCAGCATGGTGGAGGGGCCCGCGCGGCTGCTCCGGACATCTGACGAAATGAACCGGGCGGGGTGCCCCTCCACCACTGGGTGGTCCCCCTCCCCGTGCCGGGGAGGATTGTAAGTGACCGCCTTCTTCCAATCCCTCGGCCTTCCCTATGAATGGGCCTGGACCGTCGCGACGCTGACCGGGATCATCGTGATCTCGCTGCTCGTCATGTTCGCCGTCGCCATGGTGATCTATGTCGACCGCAAGGTGCTGGGCGCGATCATGATGCGGCGCGGGCCCAACGTGGTCGGGCCGTTCGGCTTGCTCCAGTCTTTCGCCGATGGCCTCAAGGTCTTCCTGCAAGAGACGATCATCCCCTCGGCCGCAAACAAGGGCATCTTCCTGATCGCGCCGATCATCACCTTCACGGTCGCGCTCGCGGCCTGGGCGGTGATCCCGTTCGATGCGGGCGTGGTAATTTCGGACATCAATGTCGGCCTGCTCTACATCCTCGCGATCTCCTCGATGGGGGTTTACGGCGTGGTGATGAGCGGGTGGGCGTCGAACTCCAAATATCCGTTCTTCTCGGCCATGCGCGCCTCGGCGCAGATGATCTCCTACGAGGTCTCGATCGGTTTCGTGCTGGTCTGCGTGGTGCTGTTCGCGGGCACCTTCAACCTTTCGGGCATCGTCAATGCGCAGCAGGGCTTCGGGCTGGGGCTGATCAACGCCTATGCGATCCACCCGCTGCTCTTCCCGATGTGGGTGGTGTTCTTCATCTCGGCGCTCGCCGAAACCGCGCGGGCGCCCTTCGACCTCACCGAGGCCGAGAGCGAGCTCGTCGCGGGCTACCAGACCGAATATTCCTCGATGAGCTTCGCGCTGTTCTGGCTCGGCGAGTATGCCAACATCCTGCTGATGTGCTCGCTGAACACGCTCCTGTTCTGGGGCGGGTGGCTGCCGCCGCTCGACATTCCGGTGCTCTACATGGTGCCGGGGATCATCTGGTTCCTGCTGAAGACCTTCATGTTCTTCTTCATGTTCAGCTGGATCTGGGCGACCGTGCCGCGTTACCGCTATGACCAGCTGATGCGCCTCGGGTGGAAGGTGTTCCTGCCGATGAGCCTGCTCTTCGTCGCGGTTACCAGCGGCTACCTGATGGCGACGGGGCATTTCGACCGGGTCGACACCGCAGGTGCCGCCGCCGGGCCGACCACCATCGTCCAGACCAATTCCGCGCAGCCGACTGCTGTGAAAGCCACGTCATGACCACCGTTGCCCACCTCATCAAGAGCTTCACCCTCTGGGAATTCCTCAAGGCGCACGCCTTGACGCTGAAGTATTTCTTCAAGCCCAAGGTGACGATCAACTACCCCTTCGAGAAGGCTCCGCTCTCGCCCCGCTTCCGCGGCGAGCATGCCTTGCGGCGCTATCCCAATGGCGAGGAACGCTGCATCGCGTGCAAGCTGTGCGAGGCCGTGTGCCCCGCGCAGGCGATCACCATCGAGAGCGAGCCGCGCGAGGACGGCAGCCGCCGCACCACGCGTTACGACATCGACATGACCAAGTGCATCTTCTGCGGCTTCTGCCAGGAAGCCTGCCCGGTCGATGCGATCGTCGAGGGGCCGAACTTCGAATATTCGACCGAAACCCGCGAGGAGCTGCTTTACGACAAGGCCAAGCTGCTCGCCAATGGTGACAAATGGGAAAGGGCCATCGCGGCCAACCTTGAAGCCGACGCCCCCTATCGCTAGGGCGCGCGGCGACGAGGAAACGGGGTCAATCGCTCAAGGGTCACGGCGTTCTGCCGCGGCCCCAGACTTGGACTAAGGGATCAATTGCCGCTTTCTGAAGCCCGGCCTCACGCCGGGAGATCGGATCGGCGGAGACGCATCATGCTGATACAGGCCATCGCCTTCTATTTCTTCGCGGCCATCGTCGTCGCCAGCGCCGTCATGGTGATCTGGTCGCGCAACCCCGTGCATTCCGTCCTGTGGCTGATCCTCGCCTTCTTCAACGCGGCGGGGCTGATGGTGCTGCTCGGCGCGGAGTTCATCGCGATGCTGCTGGTGATCGTCTATGTCGGCGCCGTGGCCGTGCTGTTCTTGTTCGTGGTGATGATGCTCGACATCGACTTTGCCGCGATGCGCGCAGGCTTCAGCCGCAATGCGCCGCTGGGGCTGCTGATCGCCGCAGTGCTGCTCGCCGAGCTGCTGCTGGCGGTCGGCGCCTATAGTGCGGGCGGGCTGACGCTGGGCAAGGCGGCGGGCGATGCGGTGCAGGCCGCCGACACCTCCAACATCGAGGCCTTGGGCGCGCTGCTCTATGGCCGCTACATCATCCTCTTCGAGATCGCCGGGATCATCCTGCTGGTCGCGATGATCGGCGCGATCGTGCTGACCTTCCAGCCGCCCAAGCCCGGTGCCCGTGCGCGGCAGGACGTGGGCAAGCAGATCCGCCGCCGTCCGGAAGAGGCCACCGTCATGAAAAACCCGGAGATCGGGCAGGGGATCGAGCTGTGATCGGTATCGAACATTATCTCACCGTCGGCGCGATCCTCTTCGTGCTCGGCGTGCTGGGGATCTTCCTCAACCGCAAGAACGTGATCGTCATCCTGATGGCGGTCGAGCTGATCCTGCTTGCGGTGAACTTGAACCTCGTCGCCTTCAGCGCCTTTCTGCAGGACCTCACCGGCCAGATTTTCGCGATGCTGGTGCTGACTGTCGCCGCCGCCGAGGCGGCCATCGGCCTCGCGATCCTCGTGATCTACTTCCGCACCCGCGGCTCGATCGCGGTCGACGACATCAACCGGATGAAGGGGTAAGCGCGCGTGTCCACGCAAATCCTCATCATCGTCTTCGCGCCGCTGGTCGCTGCCCTGATCGCAGGGCTGGGCAACCGGATGATCGGCAATGTCGCCGCCAAGAGCGTGACGACCGCCGGGCTGTTCCTTGCCGCCGGCCTCAGCTGGCCGATCTTCCTCGGCTTCCTCTCGGGCACCGCCACGCCCGAAGTTGTGCCGGTGCTCAAGTGGGTGCAATCGGGCACTCTGACCTTCGACTGGGCGCTGCGGGTCGACACCATGACCGCGATCATGCTGGTCGTGATCAATTCGGTCTCCGCGCTCGTGCACCTCTATTCCTGGGGGTACATGGAGGAAGACCCGGATCAGCCGCGCTTCTTCGCCTACCTCTCGCTCTTCACCTTCGCCATGCTGATGCTGGTGACGGCCGACAACCTCGTCCAGATGTTCTTCGGATGGGAAGGGGTGGGCCTTGCCTCCTACCTCCTCATCGGCTTCTGGTTCCGGAAGCCCTCGGCAGGCGCGGCGGCGATCAAGGCCTTCGTGGTCAACCGCGTCGGCGACCTCGGCTTCATGCTCGGCATCTTCGGCACTTATCTCGTCTTCCAGACGACCTCGATCCCCGCGATCCTCGAAGCGGCGCCTGCCATGAGCGGGTCGACCATCACCTTCGTGGGCATGCGCCTCTACACGATGGACATCCTGTGCATCCTCCTGTTCGTCGGGGCGATGGGCAAGAGCGCCCAGCTGGGCCTGCACACCTGGCTCCCGGACGCGATGGAAGGCCCGACGCCGGTCTCCGCGCTGATCCACGCCGCGACCATGGTCACCGCTGGCGTGTTCATGGTGTGCCGCCTCTCGCCGATGTTCGAGACCGCGCCGACCGCGCTGATGCTCGTCACGATCATCGGCGCGGCGACCTGCTTCTTCGCCGCCACCATCGGCACGACGCAGTGGGACATCAAGCGGGTGATCGCCTATTCGACCTGCTCGCAGCTGGGCTACATGTTCTTCGCTGCTGGCGTCGGCGCTTACGGGGCGGCGATGTTCCACCTGTTCACCCACGCCTTCTTCAAGGCGCTGCTGTTCCTCGGCGCGGGCTCGGTGATCCACGCGATGCACCACGAGCAGGACATGCGTTACTATGGCGGCCTGCGTAAGCACATCCCGCTCACCTTCTGGGCGATGATGGCGGGCACGCTGGCGATCACCGGCGTCGGCATCCTCGGCGTGTTCGGCTTTGCGGGCTTCTATTCGAAGGATGCGATCCTTGAGGCGGCCTATGCGCGCCACAACGGGGCAGGGCAGTTCGCTTTCTGGGCGGGTGCCATCGCCGCGCTGCTGACCAGCTTCTACTCGTGGCGTCTGATGTTCCTCACCTTCTGGGGTAAGCCGCGCTGGGACCAGTCGGAGCATATCCAGCACGCGGTGCACGACGATCATGGGCACGGCGATCACGCTCACGGCCACGACGACCATCACCACGCCCACGCCTCGGACGACGGCACGGCAGGCTACCACCCGCACGAAAGTCCTGTCTCGATGCTGCTGCCGCTCGGCATTCTGAGCCTCGGCGCGGTGCTGGCGGGCTTCGTGTTCCACACCCAGTTCATCGACAGTGCGAGCTTCTGGAACGGGTCGATCTTCTACAACGAAGGCCTGATCCACGCGATGCACGGCGTGCCGCTGTGGGTGAAGCTGACCGCGACCGCCGTGATGCTGATCGGCCTTGCGGGCGCCTATGTCGCCTACATCGCCAAGCCCGATATTCCGGGCAAGTTCGTCGGCACCTTCGGCGCCCTGCACAACTTCGTGTTCCGCAAGTGGTACTTCGACGAGCTCTATGACGCGATCTTCGTGAAGCCCGCTTTCGCGCTCGGCCGTGCGTTCTGGAAGCTCGGCGATATCGGCACGATCGACCGCTTCGGCCCCAACGGCATTGCCTGGGTGGTCGAACGCTCGTCGGTCGCGGCCAAGGCGATCCAGTCGGGCTACGTCTACACCTATGCGCTGATCATGCTCCTCGGGCTGGTCGCCGCTGTCACTTTCGTTCTGCTTTAGGAGCGCGCTTCGTCATGGAAGGCCTTCCCATCCTGTCGTTGATGATGTGCGTGCCGCTGGCGGGCGCGCTGGCGTGCCTGTTCGCCGGTGCCAATGCCGCGCGGTGGATCGCGCTCGGGGCGACGCTTGTCACCTTCATGCTCGGCATCGTCCTGTGGTCGAACTACCAGATCGGCGGCCCGCAGTGGCAGTTCGGCGAGCGTGCCAACCTGTTTGCGGGTTTCTCCTGGGCGCTCGGGATCGACGGGATCGCGCTGCTGCTCATCATGCTCAGCGTCTTCCTCATGCCGATCTGCATCCTTGCCAGCTGGAACGCTATCAAGAAGCGCGTCGGCGAATACATGGCGGCCTTCCTGTTCATGGAAGTGCTGATGATCGGCACCTTCGCGGCGCAGGACCTGTTCCTGTTCTACGTCTTCTTCGAGGCGGGCCTCATCCCGATGTATCTGATCATCGGCGTGTGGGGCGGGGACAACCGCATCTACGCGAGCTACAAGTTCTTTCTCTACACGCTGCTCGGCTCGGTGCTGATGCTGATCGCGATGTTCTGGATGGTGGCCGAGGCCGGCACCTCCGACATCCCGAGGCTGATGCAATACGGCTTCCCGGCAGAGGCGCAGACCTGGCTGTGGCTCGCCTTCTTCGCCAGCTTTGCGGTCAAGGTGCCGATGTGGCCGCTCCACACCTGGCTGCCCGATGCCCACGTGCAGGCGCCGACGGCAGGGTCGGTGATCCTTGCAGGCGTGCTGCTGAAGCTCGGTGGCTATGGCTTCATCCGCTTCAGCCTGCCGATGTTCCCCGATGCTTCGGCCCAGTTCGCGTGGCTGGTCTTCGCACTGTCGATGGTGGCGGTGGTCTATACCTCGCTGGTCGCGCTGGTGCAGTCCGACATGAAGAAGCTGATCGCCTATTCGTCGGTGGCGCACATGGCGATCGTCACGGTCGGCCTGTTCGCCTTCAATGTGCAGGGCCTTGAGGGGGCGATGATCGTCATGCTCAGCCACGGCCTCGTCTCGGGCGCGCTGTTCCTGTGCGTGGGGGTGATCTACGACCGGCTCCACACCCGCGAGATCGCCCGCTACGGCGGCCTGGCGATCAACATGCCCTATTACGCGCTGTTCTTCCTGCTGTTCACCATGGCCTCGATCGGCCTGCCGGGGACGAGCGGCTTCGTTGGCGAGTTCCTGTCGCTGGCGGGCATCTACCAGACCTCGAGCCTCGTCGCGCTGGTCTCGACCACGGGCATCATTCTCGGAGCGGCCTATATGCTCTACCTCTACCGCCGCGTGGCTTTCGGCGGCCAGGCCAATGCCGATGCCGCAGCCATGTCCGACATTTCGGCGCGCGAGTGGATCATGATGGCACCCATCGCTGCCGCGGTGCTGTGGATGGGCGTCTACCCCGAAAGCTTCCTTGCCCCGATGCGCAAGGACATCGCCACGCTCGACGCGCGGCTTGCCGCCGCCGCGCCTGCCGGTGACGCACGCCTTGCGCCCGGCACCCCGCGTGCCGAGGCCGCCAATGCGCTGGGGCATCACGAGGGTATGGAACACGAGAGCGGCTCAACCAATAGCGCCAAGGAGGGCGCGCACTGATGGACTTTGTGCCTTCCTTCGCCCTGATCCTGCCCGAGCTCGTGCTGAGCTTTGCCGGGTTGATGCTGTTGCTGCTTGCCGCCTGGGGGGGCGACGGGGCTGGGCGCAAGATCGCCATTGCCGCCGCCACCGCGCTGTTTGTCGCCGGCATCCTGATCGTCCCCGGTCTCCATGCCGGCACCGACGGCCCGGCGACGCTCGCCTTCGGTGGGTTGATCAAGGTCGACAGCTTCGCCTTGTTCGCAAAGGCGTTGATCTACCTCGCCGCAATCGGCGCGCTGATTGTTGCCCCCGCCTTCTTCGCCAGCCCTTCCGCCGGGACCGAGCGCGGGATGCGCGCCGAATATCCGGTGCTGATCCTCTTCTCGAGCGTCGGCATGGGGCTGATGGTTTCGGCCAACGACTTCATGACCCTCTACCTCGGTCTCGAACTGACGAGCCTCACCTCCTACGTGCTCGCCGCGATCCTGCGCCGCGACACGCGTTCGGGCGAGGCGGGGCTCAAGTATTTCGTGCTGGGCGCGCTCGCCTCGGGCATTCTGCTCTACGGCATGAGCTTGCTCTACGGCTTCACCGGCGGCACCGGCTTTGCCGCCGTGCGCGCCGGCCTCACCGGCGAGATGGGCACCGGCGCGCTGTTCGGGGTGATCTTCGTGCTCTCCGGCCTTGCCTTCAAGATCAGCGCCGTGCCCTTCCATATGTGGACCCCGGACGTCTACGAGGGCGCGCCGACCCCGGTCACCGCCTTCTTCTCGACCGCGCCCAAGGTCGCCGCCGTCGGCCTCACCGCCCGCGTCGCCTTCGAGGTGTTCGGTGCTCAGATCGCCGCCTGGCAGCAGATTGTGATGTTCATGGCGCTGGCCTCGATCATCTTCGGCGCGCTCGGCGCGATCGGTCAGGAGAACCTGAAGCGCCTGCTCGCCTATTCCTCGATCAACAATATCGGCTTCATCCTGCTCGGCCTCGCGGTGGCGAAGGTCGAGGGGGCGGCCGCCATGCTGGTCTACCTGTTCATCTACGTCGCCATGAGCCTTGGCAGCTTTGTCGCGCTGCTGATGCTGCGCGGCGAGGACGGGACGCTCTACGAAACCTTCGCCGACATTCGCGGGCTTTCCGTGACCCGGCCGGGGATCGCCTGGGCGCTGCTGCTGTTCATGTTCAGCCTTGCGGGCATTCCGCCGCTGCTTGGCTTCTACAGCAAGTTCGTGGTGTTCCAGGCGACCATCGAGGCTGGCCTAGTGGCCTTCGGCGCGATCGCCATCGCCGCAAGCGTGATCGGCGCCTTCTACTACATCAAGTTCGTCAAGGTGATGTTCTTCGATGAGCCCGCCGGGGTGGTCACCGGCAAGAGCGGGGCAGGCCACTGGGCGCTGCTTGGCCTCACCGCGCTGATCGTCTCGCCGCTGGGCTATCTTCTGACCCCGTCGCTGACCGATCTTGCGGGCAAGGCTGCGGCCTCGCTGTTCCTCGCGGCTTGATCCGGTTCGTCGAACAGACCGGCTCGACCAACGCCGATCTCGCCGCGGCGATCCGGGGCGGGGAGGGCTGGCCGGAAGGGGCCTGGCTGGTCGCCCGCCGCCAGAGCGCCGGACGCGGACGGCAGGGGCGCGAATGGTTCGACGGGGCGGGCAATTTCATGGGCTCGACCAGCGTCGTCGTGGGGCAAGGCAATCCGCCGCCCGCCTCGCTCAGTTTCGTCGCTGCACTGGCCGTGCGTGATGCAGCGGCCGGCCATCTTGGCGATGGGTCTGCGCTCGGCCTCAAATGGCCCAATGACGTGCTGCTCGATGGCGGCAAGCTGTCGGGCATTCTGCTCGAGATGGTGGGCGGGCATATCGTCGTGGGGATCGGGGTGAACCTTGCGCAGGCCCCCAGCCTTCCGGGCCGCAAGACGGCGGCGCTGGCCGAAGCCGTAGCGCCGCCGCCACCGGAAGATTTCGCCGCGAGCCTCGCCGCCGCCTTCGACCGGCGGCTTGCGGCGTGGCGAACCTATGGTCTTGGCGCGACGCTCGAGGCCTTTCTGGGCCATGCGGTCCATTCGCAAGGATCGCCCCTCACCGTCCACGATACCGACGGGTCCGTGCTCTCGGGCACCTTCGCCGGGCTCGAGGAAAGCGACGGGGCCTTGCGGCTGCGCTTGGCGGATGGCCGCGAACGTGTCATTCGCGCTGGCGACATCTCCTAAACAAGGACTGCCCATCATGCTGCTCGCCGCCGATGTCGGGAACACCAATGTCGTCTTCGCGCTGTTCACCTGCGCCGAGGACGGAACCCACAGCATCCGCGCCCGCTGGCGGATCGCGACCGATCCGCGCCGCACCGGTGACGAATATGCCGTGTGGCTGCTGCAACTTCTTGCCATCGAGGGAGTGGAGCGGTCGGAAATTACCCGGATCATCGTCGCCTCGGTGGTCCCGCGCGCCGATCACAACCTCACCGTGCTGTGCCAGAAATATTTCGGCATCACGCCGCTGTTCGCCGGGCAGGGCGCGGCGCGCTGGCGCTTCGAGATCGATGTCGACCAGCCTTCCTCGCTGGGGGCAGACCGCGCGCTCAACATCCTTGCGGCCCATCACAAATACGGCGGCGACCTGATCGTCGTCGACTTCGGCACGGCAACCAAATTCGAGGCGGTCGATTTCACCGGCGCCTACAAGGGCGGATCGATCGCCCCTGGGATCAATCTTTCCCTTGATGCCTTGGTGGGCAAGACCGCCAAGCTCCCGCGCATCGCCATCCGCGCACCTTCCAACCGCTCGGTCATCGGCCGCAATACCGAAGACCAGATGCTGATCGGCGTCTTCTGGGGCTATGTCGCGATGATGGAGGGCATGGTGGCCAAGATGAAGGCCGAGATCGGGCGACCGGCAAAGGTTGTAGCTACGGGCGGGCTCGCCATATTGTTCGATGACGCGACCGACATCTTCGACCACGTCGATGCCGATCTCACCCTTGATGGCCTCGCCATCCTCGCCCGTCAGGCCGAAAGCGCCTGATCGCGGCCAACGCAAGAGACATTGTGAAGAGCGATTACACCCCCGAAGACGAACTGCTGTTCCTTGCCCTCGGCGGATCCGGGGAGATTGGCATGAACGTCAATCTCTATGGTTGCCAAGGCAAGTGGATCATGGTCGATCTCGGCATGACCTTCTCGGGCAATGAATATCCCGGGGTCGATCTGGTCTTTGCCGATCTCGACTTCATCGAGGAACGGCGCAAGGACCTCCTCGGCATCGTGTTGACCCACGCGCATGAGGATCACATCGGCGCTGTGCCCTATTTCGCCGGCGATCTCGGCGTGCCGCTCTACGCGACCCCTTTCACTGCCGATCTGGTGGCAAGAAAGCTCGAGGAAGCCGGGCTGCTGGGGCAGGTCGAACTCAATATCATAGAGGAAGACCACGGGACGCTCGCGCTCGGGCCCTTCACCATCACCTACCTGCCGCTGGCGCACTCGATCGCCGAGGGCAACGCGCTGCTGATCGACACGCCGCACGGGCGCATCTTCCACACTGGCGACTGGAAGCTCGACGATGACCCGATCATCGGCGAGCCCACCACCGCGGAGGAATTGCGCGAAATCGGCGAGGAAGGCGTGCTCGCGCTGGTGTGCGATTCGACCAACGTCTTCAACCCCAACCCTTCGGGGTCCGAAGGCGCGGTGCACAAGGCGCTGATGGAGGAAGTCGCGCGCCACAAGGGCAAGCGTGTCGTCGTCACCACCTTTGCCAGCAACGTCGCCCGGCTCCAGACGCTGGGCGAGGTCGCGCGCGAGACCGGGCGGCAGATCTGCGTCGCGGGCCGCTCGCTCGATCGGATCATCGAAGTCGCGCAGGACAACGGCTATCTTGCGGACTTCCCGACACCGGTTGATTTCGACACGGCGATGGGCCTGCCGCGCGGGGAGGTGCTGATCCTTGCCACCGGCGGACAGGGCGAGCCGCGCGCCGCGCTCGGGCGGATGGCCGAAAACAACCACCCCATCGCGCTTGCCGCCGGCGACGTGGTGCTGTTCTCCTCGCGCCAGATCCCCGGCAACGAGATCGCCATCGGTAAGATCCAGAACCAGCTGGCCGCCCGCGGCATCCAGATGGTGACCGACCGGCAGGCGCTGATCCACGTCTCGGGCCACCCGGGGCGGCCTGAGCTGGAAGCGCTCTACAGCTGGCTCAAGCCCGAAATCCTCGTGCCGGTGCATGGCGAGATCCGCCACATGGCCGAACAGGCCCGCGTCGGGAAGGCCAGCGGCATCCCGTCGCAGGTGGTGCAGAAGAACGGCGATCTCGTGCGTCTCGCGCCGGGCAAGCCGGGCAAGATCGCCGAGGTGCGCGCCGGGCGTCTGGTGCTCGATGGTGACATCATCGCACCGGCTGATGGCGAGGCGATCACCATGCGCCGCCGCATCGCGGGCGAGGGCGTGCTGGTGGTCGTGCTCGCGCGCGGCAGCCGCCCTGCTATCGAGGCCATCGGTCTGCCGCTCGACGAGGACCTGCCCGAATTCCTCGAGGAAGCGGCCGAGGACGTGCTCAAGGCCATCGGCAAGCTCAAGGGGCGCGACGCGAAGGACGAGGCCACCATCCGGGAAGCCGCGCGCCTTGCCGCGCGCCGTGCGGCGCAACGCTGGTCCGGCAAGCGTCCGCAGGTCAGGGTCGTCATGCCTGGGGCGGCAAGCTGATGCAGATCACCTCGATTGCGGCGATCTATTTCCTGTTCTTCGTCATGAGCGCCTTCATCATGCTCCCCTTCGGCGTGCGCACCGCAGCGGAAGCGGGTGAGGCGCTGGTGCCGGGGCAGGCGGACAGCGCGCCGGTCGATTTCCAGCCGCGCAAGGTGGCCGTCCGCGCCTCCATCATCGCCGCGCTGGCGACAGTGCTGTTCGTCGCCAATTACCACTATGGCTGGATCACCGCGGCCGACATCGACATCCTGCCGAAGCCTCCCGCTGCGCAACGGGGCTAGCGGAAGCGTTCGATCGCCTGCGCGAGGGCGACGTAGAGCTTGCCCATGTCGGACCCGAGCATGGTCACGCTCAGCACGTGGCCATCGCGGGTCGAGAGTGTCTGGCGCAGCAGCGCTTCAAAATCGTGGATGTAGCGGCTCACATTGGCCTTGAACGCTTCGTCCGAGGTGTAGAGCGCGCCGATCTGCCTGGCCGCGCCCTTGTCGACGAGGTTCACCGCGCGGCGGGTGAAAATCCCGCGATCCCCCTTGAGATAGGCGTCCCACGCCGTGTCCGAGACTTCGGTGGAGAGCGCTGCGGCAATGTCGATCGCCGCCGAGTTGAGGCTGTCGGTGATCAGCGCCATGCGCTTGGCGAAATCATTATTGACCTGCTCCTCGGCCAGCTCCCGCGCACGGGCGATGCGCTGTTCGAGATTGCCGGTCAGTTCGTTGACCTTGACCAGCTGGTCGCGCAGCTGGATTGCCGCCTCGCGGCCCACGCCCGAGGCATGGGCTGCCGTCTGTTCGATCTTGCCGAGCATCTCGGCAGTCTCGTTGCGCAAGCTTCGCTCGAGCGCCCCGACGACCTCGCTGCTCAGGGATGCGGCCAGCACCGGCACTCTTTCGCGCACGCCCGCTTCGAGCGTGGCGAAGGTGCGCAGGATCGCGCTCTCCAGTTCCGCCAGCGCCTCGCGCAGCGCCCCCCGGGTCTCGCCTGCCAGCGCATCGCTTTCCCCGGCCAGCCGCGCAAAGCCCTCGCGCAGCCCCCCAAGCCGCGCGAGCGTATCTTCGGTTTCGGCGGCGAGGCGCGATGTGAAGGCGGCGATCTCGGCATCGGCCGCCGCGATATCGGCGCGCGTCCTGAGTACATTGTCCGAAAGATTGCCGCCCGCCTGCGCGCTGGTCAGCATCAGCCCCTCGACGGCCCGCGCGCGCGCTTCGACGCCTTCGATGGCAGCATCGGCAGCGAAAATCGCCTCTCCCAGATCCTCGCGGCACGAGCGCGTTCCCGCCTGGACGATCTCGAGCAGCCGGACGCTGCTGTCGGTGAGCTGGGCCAGCTGGGCCTCGGTCTCCGCCAAGGCGGCGCGCTTTTCGGCGAGCTGGCGCGCAAGGGTGCCGAGCCCGGCGCCCAGGTTCTCGCGGGCGGCGGTACTGGTGTCGTTGACCTCGCCCACGATCTTCCCGAGCTGCGCCACGCGCTCGGCCATGGCATCGCCCTGGGCGACAAGCTTCTCGATCTCGGCAAGCTGCGCCTCGCGCCGCCGCGACAGCTCGTCGTCGAGCGCTGCGAAGCGCTGGGCGATCAGCTCGCTCGCCTGTGCGGCCTGGGTCTCGAACACGGCCTCGCGCTGCTCGACCATTTCGGCGAAGCGGCGGTTGCGCTCGGCGAACTCATCGTCGGCGCGATCCGCTTCGGCCCGCAACTGGGCGATACGCCCGCTCGCTGCGCTGCTGGTGTTCCGGTCCAGCTCCTCGACCAGCCGGAGCTTCTCGACGAGGGTATCGTGAAGGGCAGCTATGGCCGCGCCAAAGCGCGCCTCTGTCGCTTCGTTCGCTTCGCCGAGGCGAGCGGCGAGGGCATTGATCTCGCCGGCCACCGCTTCGGACCGCGCGCCGAGGGCAGCCAGGGCTTCAGCCTCGATCGTGCCAAGCTGTTCCCTGTGCGATTCGGCACCGGCTTGCAGAGCCGCAAAACGTTCCGCCACCATCGCTTCGATCCGGGCGAGGGTGGTCTCGAATTCGTCCAGCGTCGCGCCGACCTCGGCCCCGAGCCGGGTGACCTGCACCTCGCTGGTGCTGCCGATTTCGGCGAGGCGCTCGAAGCCGTCGGACAGGCGGGCAAGCTGCCCCTCGGCGACGCGGCCTGCGCTGCCGATCTGGTTGGCAACATCGCGCGCCGCGTTGGCGATCACCGGCAAATCGTCGCGCAGCCGGTTCATGTTGCCAAGCGCCGTTTCGCTGGTGGCGCTGATCGCCTCGACCTGGGCGCCATTGCTGGTGATGAGGTTCTGGAGTTCGCCGGCATGGGCTGAGAGCCGCTCTGCCGCCATCCGGCCGAGTGCGTCGAGATCGCGGGCTTCGGCGGCAAGGAACTCTCGTGCAAGGCTGAGCTCGCGATTGACGACCTTGAGGCGTGCCTCGAGCACAGCGCTCTCGCGGTTCATCCGGGCTGCAATCCCCGCAAAACGGCGGGCTTCGGCATAGGACGCGCGCATGGCCAGCAGCCAGACGACGCCGATCAGGGCAACCGGAACAGCCCATTGCACGATCCAGGCGGCCCATTCCTGCGGCGCAGCGCCCGCGCGCATCTCTGCCAGATGGGCCCAGCCGAAGAAGCCCGTCCAGCCAGCCACCGCAAGCATGGCGAGCGCTCCCGCCAGCCAACCGGGGCCGGTGCCGCCTTGCACGCCGGGTGTCTCCTCGGCCCAGCCACTGTCATGTCCGGGGGAGTCCGGCGCCGCCTCCTCGCGCCCTTGCGGGGCGGGATCGATCGATCCCTCCGCGCCGTTTCCGCCGGTATCCCGCCCGAGAGCGCGCATCTGCTGCCGTCCTGTCATGAAGCAGCTCATACCACAGCGCAATTCGGGATAAACCCCGCATTAACCCAATTGGCGCTATCTTTCGCGGCATGGCGTTCAACCACGGTGCCCTTGATGCGACCCTTGCCGCTGCGGCGGGCACTGATGCCGTCTTGCGCGGCGAATTGCGGGCCGCTTTCCTCGAAAGTGCGACCCGCCAGCTCGATCTGCTCAGGCGCGCCCGCTGCGATGGCAACTGGAACGTGGCGGCGATGCGGTTGAAGGGGCTTGCGGCCAGCTTCCATGCCGAGGACCTGCTTCAGGCCGCCGAGACGGCCCTTCGCGCCGCGCCCGGCGAGCCGATGGCGGTGCGCGAGGTCGAAGCCGTGCTCGCGCAGTATGATCGTGCCGGCCCGGCCGACCAGCGCCGCCTCTGACTTCAAGCGCGGGGGCAATCTGCGCGTCCCGGCTTGAACCTGCCCCCCGAAAGCGCCAACCATGGCGGCGAGTGTCGTCGGCTGAGGGGAGGGGAGTGGGATGCGCATCGGCCTGATTGCCGCGCTGCGGACCAGCGAGGATGGCGGCCTGCGCGCGCAGCTGCCGCTGGCGGGGCGCAGCGTTCTGGCGTGGCAGGTGGCGCTCCTGCATTCGCTTGGGGCCGAGCGGGTGCTGTGCCTTGTCGAGGCCGCCCCCGCGCGCGCCGAAGACGCCCATTGGCAGGATGAAATCGAACGCGCCGGAACGGGCATCGCTTTGCTGAAGGGCTTCAGCGCGCTCCCCGCTCTCGTGCGCGCCGAGGACGATCTCGTGATCCTTGCCGATGGCCTGGTTCCTGACCCGGAGGTGGTCCACAAGCTGCTCGCCGGTGAGCCGGCAGGTCGCCGCATCGTGGCAACGTTCCCTGACGATCACCCGCTGGCTCTGGCCCATCCTGATGATTTCGAGCGGATCGATGCCTCACGCTGCTGGGCGGGTGTGCTGGCGATGCGCGGCGCGCCGGTGCAGCACCTTGCCGATATGCCGCCCGATGGCGACGCGATATCCCTGCTGTTGCGCCTGGCCTTGCAGGCGGGAACCCCCTGCCTTGACGCCGCCGCGCTCGGGCTGGTGCCCGAAGGCTGGCTGCTGGCAGACCGCACCACGGCGCTGGTTGCCCACGAGGCCGGCTTGCTCTCCCGCGCTGCCGCCAAGCCGGACTGGCGCGCACCGGGCCATGCGCTGGCTTTGGGTCTGGTCCGGATGCTGGCGCCGCGGGGCGTGGCGCGGGGCGGGATGGTGGCGGGCGTGGCGGGACTTGTCCTGCTGTTCGGTGCATCCCTGCTCGCAGCTCTTGGTCCGGCCCCGGCGGCTCTCGCTCTGGCTGCGGCAGGGGCCTTTGCAGCACAGATGGCGCTGGGTTTCACCGGCATGGCCCGGAGGCTGCGGCGCGAGGCCGGCGAGCCGCGAGCCAGCGGCCTTCTCGCATTTGCGGTGGATGGTCTGGCCGGTCTCACGCTGTGGTTCGCGCTTTCGCCCTGGCCCTCCTGGCAGCCGCTTGCCGCGCTCGGCCCTGTGGTCATCGGGCTTGCCCGGCTTGTTGCCCGAGCCCCGGCGGGTTTTCTCGCCCGCATTGCGCCCGATCGGGCGGGCCTGTTCGTGCTGCTGGGCGCGGCGGCGATGCTGGAAAGGCTGCCCGAGGCTGTGTCCTGTGCCGCCTTGGGGCTACTTGCAGCTTTATTGCTGCGCGGCCAACGGTAATGAACTAACCCGATCTTAACCACACGAACACTATGTTGCGTGAACGATGGGCAAAGAGACGATGGACCTTGCCGCCGACAGTGCTGTCGAGGCGATCCTGCGGGACGAGCTCGCGCGGGAGTCCCGCGCGCGCGCGGCTGTCGTGCCGGTCTTGCGCCACCTCCTGAGTTCGGACGCGGATGCACTGGTGAGCGATGCCATGCTGGCGCGGGTGCGTGGCATGATCCTCGATCTTGCGTCCCAGCTGCTGGCTGTGACGGCGGGCCGCGACCCTGCGATCCGCTCGGCGGCAGGCGAGGATACCGCCGCGCTTGACGCGCTGGCAGCGGCGCTGATGGCTGACGAGGCTCTGCTTGCCCATTGCCATTCCCTTGCCGCCGAATGCCTGATCGCGGCGCGGCTCCAGCAGCGTCATGCCGTGGATCCCGTATTGAGCCCGCTGCTCCAGGAACTGATCGCCGCCGAGGATCCCGAAGTGGCGAGCCTCGCCATGAGCACGCTCGCAGCACAATCGCGCTTCGTTCAGGGCCAGCGGCGCATGGAGTTGCCGCTGGGCGAATTGCCCGCCGAGCTGTTCGTGACGCTGATGGCCCATGCGCGGCCGCTGATCTCCGGCGCAGCGGCACTGGCTGGCCTCCGGGCCGGATATGATGAAGCGACCACCCGTCTGGGCTTGCTTTCCCGATTGGTCGCGGCCATGCGGCGCGGCGCGCTGGCGGGGCTGTCGCTCGACCATGCAGGCCTTGCGCTCTTTGCCAGCACACTCGCGGCAGCCGGTTCTCGCATCCCTCGCCATGAGGCGGTGATCGCCTGTCACGAGGGGCAGGGGCTTCGCCTTGCCGTGCTGCTGCGCGCCGCAGGATTGGGAGCCGCGGCGATCGAACGCCAGCTTGCGCTGGTCGAGGGTGGCGCCAGCCTGCCGCGCGGACTGGCTGCACTCTCCCCGGAACGAGCCGGCATGCTCGCACGGGACGGCCGGCCGGGGTGATGAACAGCGTGGACCGCTCCGGCTCCCTGATGGGCACCTATGGCCTCACCGACATGCGCGATCGGCTGCTCAGCGCCGATGAGCCGCTGGCCGAACTTCAGGAGCGCTGTGGTGGCGACTTGCCGGGGATGCTCGCCATCCCCGAGCTGCTCGCGCTGATACGGCAGGCGCGGGGGATGGGGCTGCGGCTCGCGCGGGCCTTCAGCGCGTTCGATGGGGAGGCGGAAGTCTCGGGCTTTGCGCGCATCCACCCGCTGGATGAGGCGGAAGGGGGCGGCTGCGAGCTTCTGGTCGAGAACTGGCAGCGCAGTCCGGTCAATCCCGCGTCACCGCGCGATCTGGCCGAGAGGCTGGATGCGATCGACCGGGCAACCGCCGAGGTCAGTGCGCGGCTTGACGCCCGGCAGTGCCTGCAAGTCCTGAGTGCCCGCGCGCCGGACGCGCTGGCGTTGCAGCAGGCCTCGCTCGCCTCGCCCGGGCGGGTCTGGACCGAATGTGTCGAACTGACCGGCATCTCCCACCACCAGCCGCTCCACTGGCGCCTGCTGGACGGGGCCATGTGCAGGTTCCCCGGCTCCCAGCGCAGCTGGAGGGTGCGCCTGATCCCGCTTGGTCCCGACCCGCAGAGCCCGGTGGGTTTCGAACTCTTGCTGATCGCGGAGGAGCCTTCCATCGATGGTCTCGGGTCTCCGGACCAGCGCGCCGACCAGGCAGCGCCCGCTCGGCTTGTCGGCACGGCACTCACGCCGGTGCTGCGCCAGCCGGTGGCGCGGATCATCGCCAATGCCGAAACGATCCGCGCGCGCCTCGCGGGCCCCCTGCGCGAGGAGTACAGCGAATATGCCGGCACCATCGCCAGCGCCGGCCAACACCTTGCCGCAATGCTGAACGATCTTGCCGATCTCGAGGTCGTCGAGACCCCGGGTTTCTCGACCATTGTCGAGCCGGTCGATCTTGCCGACGCCGCAGTGCGCGCGGCCGGCATCCTCGGCGTGCGCGCACAGAACCGCGAGACGCGGCTGGTTGTCGAGGGGGAGCATGGCGAGGCGGTTGCATTGGCCGAATTCCGGCGGGTGCTCCAGATCCTCATCAACCTGATCGGCAATGCGATCGCCTATGCGCCGGCGGCGAGCACGGTGACGATCACGGCCTGCGAGGCTGGCGATGGCCGGGTGGCGGTCATGGTCGCCGACGAGGGGCCGGGGGTCACACCCGAGCAGGCCGAGCGGATCTTCGACAAGTTCGAGCGGCTCGGCCGCGATAGCGACGGTGGGCGAGACAAGGGCTCGGGCCTCGGGCTCTACATCTCGCGCCGTCTCGCGGAGGCGATGGAGGGCAGGCTGACCGTGGGCGAAGCCCCCGGCGGCGGTGCGCTGTTCACTCTCGAGCTTCCCGCAGCCTAGACGCGAAAGCCGCCGGCTCCCGCGAAGGAGCCGACGGCCTTTGAACGCGAGGCGTCCGAACGTTCTGTCAGCGCTTGGAGAGCGGGACGTAATCGCGCTGAGTCGGACCGGTGTAGAGCTGGCGCGGACGACCGATCTTCTGGCCGGGGTCCGAGATCATCTCGTTCCACTGCGCCACCCAGCCGACGGTGCGCGCCAGCGCAAACAGCGCGGTGAACATCGTGGTTGGGAAGCCGATCGCCGAGAGGATGATCCCCGAGTAGAAGTCGACATTCGGGAACAGCTTCTTCTCGATGAAATAGGGATCGTTGAGCGCGATCTCTTCGAGGCGCAGCGCGGTCTCGAACAGCGGATCATTGACCTTGAGCGCATCGAACACCTCGCGCACGGTCTTCTGCATGACCGTCGCGCGCGGATCGTAGTTCTTGTAGACGCGGTGACCAAAGCCCATCAGGCGGAACGGATCGTTCTTGTCCTTGGCGCGCTCAATATAGTGGGGGATGCGATCTGGCGTGCCGATCTCCTTGAGCATGTTGAGCGCCGCCTCGTTCGCGCCGCCATGCGCCGGGCCCCACAGGCAGGCGATGCCCGCCGCGATGCAGGCAAAGGGGTTCGCGCCCGAGGAACCGGCAAGACGCACGGTCGAGGTCGAAGCGTTCTGTTCGTGGTCGGCGTGGAGGATGAAGATGCGATCCATCGCCCGCTCGACCGCCGGGATCACCTCGTAGGGCTCGGCCGGCACGCCGAAGGTCATGCGCAGGAAGTTGCCGGTGTAGCTCAGCGAATTGTCCGGGTAGATGAAGGGCTGGCCGATCGAATACTTGTAGGCCATCGCCGCGATCGTCGGCATCTTGGCGATCAGCCGGTGCGAGGCGATCATGCGCTGCTGCGGATCGGAGATGTCGGTCGAATCGTGGTAAAACGCCGAGAGCGCGCCAACCACGCCGCACATGATCGCCATCGGGTGCGCATCGCGGCGGAAACCGCGGTAGAAGGTCATCAGCTGCTCGTGCAGCATGGTGTGGCGGGTGATGGTGTAGCTGAAATCGTCCAGCTCCGCCTTGCTCGGCAGTTCGCCGTTGAGGAGCAGGTAGCTCACTTCCATGAAGCTGGAATCCTCGGCCAGCTGCCCGATCGGATAGCCGCGGTGCAGCAGCACGCCCTCGTCGCCGTCGATATAGGTCAGCGCGCTTTCGCAGGCTGCGGTCGAGGTGAAGCCGGGATCGAAGGTGAAGGCACCCGTCTGCGCGTAGAGCTTGCGAATGTCGATGACGTCGGGGCCGGTGCTGCCTTCGAGCACGGGGTACTCGTAGGTGTTGCCGCCGATTTCCAGTTTAGCCGTCTTGTCTGCCAAGATCTGTCTCCTGTCCAAAATCCCTGTTCCGGCCCCTAAGCCGGTTTGCCCAAGTCAGTTCACACTGCTTCAGGCGGCCTGTTCGTCGAGCCGGGCCAGCGCCTCGTCCCGTCCGAGCAGGGCCAGCACATCGAAAATGCCCGGTGATGTCGTCGTCCCGGTCAGCGCCGCGCGCATCGGCTGCGCCAGCTTGCCGAGACCCAATCCAAGCTCCTCCGCAAGCGCTTTGGTAGTGGCTTCGAGCGCTTCGCTTGTCCAGTCGTTTTCGCCCGCAAGAGCCGCGTGAATCTGGCGAAGAACCGCCCGTGCATCGCCTTCCAGCAGCTGCGCGGCCTTCTCGGTCATGGCCAGCGGGCGCTTTGCGAAGAGGAAGGCAGCCCCTTCAACCACTTCGTTGAGGTTCTTTGCGCGCACTTTGAGCACGGGCATGGCCCGTGTCAGCAGGGCCTCGTTCGCGCCCTCGCCGATGCGCGCCGCGACCAGCCCGGCAAGGCGCGCATCATCCGCCTCGCGCAGATAGTGGCCATTGAGGTGCTCGAGCTTCTTGATGTCGAACCGCGAGGGGCTTTTGCCCACCCCGTCGAGATCGAACAGCGCGACAGCCTCCTCCCGTGTGATCTCCTCGCGGTCGCCGTAGCCCCAACCGAGGCGCAGCAGATAATTGAACAGCGCCTCGGGCAGGATGCCGAACTCGTCGCGATAAGCCTCGACCCCGAGCGCGCCGTGACGCTTGGAGAGCTTAGCCCCGTCGCTGCCGTGGATCAGCGGGATATGGGCATAGACCGGATCGGGCCAATTGCCCTCGATTTCGTTCATCGCGCGGATGATCGGCAGCTGGCGGAAGGCGTTGTTGAGGTGATCGTCGCCGCGGATCACGTGGGTCACGCCCATGTCGTGATCGTCGACCACGACCGCGAGCATATAGGTCGGCGTGCCGTCGGCGCGCAGGATGATGTAGTCGTCGATTTCCTCGTTCTTCACCGTCACCGCGCCCTGGACGCGGTCATGGATCGTGACGTCGCCGTCGTTGGGTGTCTTGAGGCGAATGACGAAGGGCGTGCCCTCGGGGGCCTCGGCAGGGTCGCGGTCGCGCCAGCGGCCGTCGTAGCGCAGCGGCTTCTTTTGCGCGCGCTGCTCCTCGCGCATCGCTTCGAGCTCCTCGGGCGTGGCGAAGCACTTATAGGCGTGCCCGGCCTTGAGCAGTTGCCAGGCGACCTCGGCATGGCGCTCGGCGCGGTCGGACTGGAACAGGGGCGGGGCATCATAGTCGAGGCCGAGCCAGTCGAGCCCCTCGATGATCGCATCGATCGCCTCCTGGGTGGACCGCTTGCGGTCGGTATCCTCGATCCGCAGCAGGGTGCGGCCGCCGTGGTGGCGGGCATAGAGCCAGTTGAACAAAGCCGTGCGCGCCCCGCCGATATGCAGAAAGCCCGTGGGCGAGGGCGCGAAGCGGGTCACGACTTGGCCGGCCGGGCCGAGGTCGGAAATGCTGCTTTCGCTTGCCATGGACTGTGCTTTCCTGTTCACTTTGAAAGGCTTGGACGCGTGCCCGGGCTTGGGCAGGCCGGTCGGGGGGACAAGCCGATGCGCGATGTACCGATTGTTCCGATGGGGCAGGAGCCCGATGGCGGCAAATCCACCGGAGAACCGGCGCCGCGCCCTTGGCAAACCGCGCGCCGCTTGTCCAGCACCGGCGGCGGGGCGGGGCGCGAGTCGTGGCTCGACGAGGCCGAGCATTTCCTCGGGGAAGCGGGCTTTGACCGGACACCCTGGATCGCCGTCGTGCTGGCCCTCGGGATCGTCACGTGGTTCGTGCTGCCCGGGCCCTGGCTATGGGGCGCGGCGATTGCCGGCGGCGCGGGAACGGGGCTGGCTGCGCTGGCGCTCTGGCCTACGGGAAGCGCTATCGACCAGCGCCGGGCGAACCTGCGCCTCGCGATTGTCACTTGCGGGCTGGTCTTCGCCTTCGGCGTCGCGCTGGTCTGGGCCCGCTCGGCAGTGGTCGGTGCCGAGCCGATCGCGCGGCCGATGGTGGCGCTCGTTCACGGCAAGGTGCTGGCCCGCGAGGACCAGCCCGCCGAGGGGCGGCTGCGCCTGACGCTGGCGGCCCGGCTCCCGGGGGAGGGGGCGCCGAGCGCTGCGGCGCGCAAGGTCAGGGTCAATTTCCCGATCAGGGCGCTGGGCGAGGGCGGGGTTCCCGCCGGCCTCAGCGAGGGCGCGGTGGTGCGCCTGCGCGCAAGGCTGATGCCGCCGGCGCACCCGATGCTGCCGGGCAGTTACGACTTTGCCCGTGCGGCGTGGTTCAGCGGCCTGTCCGCCACCGGCACGATGGTGGGCAAGCTCGAGGTGATCCGCCCGGCGGAGGGCAGCGGCGGGCTTGCCGTGCTGCAACGCTCGCTCTCCGAACATGTCCGCGCCCGGGTGCCGGGTTCGCCGGGCGCGATCGCGGCTGCCTTTGCCAGCGGCGATCGCGGGGGCATTGCCGAGGTCGATGCGGCCGCGATGCGCGATGCCGGGCTGACCCACCTGCTCTCGATCAGCGGGCTGCACGTGAGCGCTGTGGTCGCTGCGGCCTATGTCGCGGTGCTGCGGGTGCTGGCGCTGTGGCCGGCGCTCGCCTTGCGGGTGCGGTTGCCGGTGGTGGCCGCCGCCAGCGGGGCGCTTGCCGGGATCGGCTACACCTTGCTGACCGGCGCGCAGGTGCCGACCGTCAGGAGCTGTGTCGCCGCCCTGCTGGTCCTCGGCGCGCTCGTGCTGGGGCGGGAGGCGCTCTCGATGCGGATGCTGGCGCTCGCCGCCGGTTTCGTCCTGCTGCTGTGGCCCGAGAGCGCGATCGGACCCAGTTTCCAGATGAGCTTTGCCGCCGTCCTCTCGCTCATCGCTTTGTCCCAGGCCGCCCCGGTCAGGGCTTTCCTTGCCCCGCGCGCGGAGCCGTGGCTGGCGCGGATCGGACGGCAGACCGTGATGCTGTTCCTGACCGGCGTGGTTATCGAACTGGCGCTGATGCCGGTCGTGATGTTCCATTTCCACCGCGCCGGAATCTATGGCGCGCTGGCCAATGTGCTGGCCATTCCGCTTGTGACGTTTGTTGCCATGCCGATGATTGCAATGGGATTTCTGGCCGATCTGCTGGGGATGGGCGGGCTGATGTGGTGGGTGGTCGAGCGCGCCCTGGCGCTGCTTCTGGAGATCGCGCATGTCACCGCCGGGCAGGCCGGCGCGGTGCGGCTGATGCCGCAGATCTCGGGACTGGCGATGATGCTCTTCGCCCTGGGCGGGCTGTGGCTCGGCCTGTGGCGGGGGCGTGTGCGGCTTGCGGGGTTCGTGCCGGTGGCGGCGGCGAGCGCGATGGTGGCGGCGACCCCGATCCCCGACATTCTGGTCTCCGGTGATGGCCAGCAGGTTGGCATCACAGTGACCGGGCCTGATGGAGAGCCCCGGCTCCTTTCGCTGCGCGAGAGCCGTTCCGCCTACACGAGGGACAATCTCATGGAACTGGCGGGCGTTGCGGCCGAATCCGTTCCGCTTGCCGATTGGGACGGGGCGCGCTGTTCGTCGGCCTTCTGCACACTTGTGCTCGGGCGGGGGGCAAGAGACTGGGTGCTGCTGATCGGGAGGGGGCGGGACCGGGGCGATCTGGCCCCCCTTGCCGCGGCCTGCCGCGAGGCGGACATCGTCATTTCCGAGCGCTATTTGCCGCGTTCGTGCCGCCCGCGCTGGCTCAAGGCCGACCGGCGCTATCTCGAAAGATCAGGCGGCCTTGCGATCGACCTTGCCGACCGGCGGATCACCGCTGTCGCCGATGGCCAGGGCGAGCATGGCTGGTGGCGCGAGCCCGCGCCGCGCCGCGTTGGGAAATAGCGGCGCGGATCGCAAAGCCGCGATGGCACAGGTCTGACCGCGCCTGGCAGGGGTCTAAAGGGGGTCTGGAACGGGTCTGCATGGCCCCTGGAACCACAAAAAAGGGGGCTGCGAGAGGCCCCCTTTCCATCCAACATCGTGCCTGATCAGTCACTTGACCTTGCGCGCCGCTGTTTCACGGCCGCGCCGGACTGCGGCGTCCGGTGAGGCACGCCTCAGTGGTAGCGGCGCAGCAGTCCGGCAAGCTTGCCCTGCACCTCGACCTCGTCCAGGCGGTAGTATTGCGGGTCATAGGCGGCATTGGCCGGATCGAGCCGCACCTGGGCCCCCTCGCGCCGCAGATATTTGAGCGTCGCTTCCTCGCCGCGCACCAGCGCGACCACGATCTCGCCATCGCGCGCGGTATTGGTGCGGCGCACGAGCGCGAAATCGCCATCAAAGATCCCGGCCTCGACCATCGAGTCCCCCGAAACCTCGAGCGCATAGTGCTCTCCGGGGCCGAGCAGGGCGGCAGGGACGGGAAGCGTCGACTGGCCCTCCAGAGCCTCGATCGGGGCGCCCGCGGCAATGCGGCCGTGGAGCGGCAGCTCGATCACGTCATTGGCCGCCTCGACCTGCGGGGCGCGGGGTGCGGGCATCTGCACCACATTATCGCCGGCAGGGGCGCTGCGGGCGGGCGTCGTGTCGCCCGGCTCGCGGATCACCTCGAGCGCGCGCGCCCGGTTGGGCAGGCGGCGCAGGAAGCCGCGTTCCTCGAGTGCGGAAATCAGCCGGTGCACGCCCGACTTGCTCTTGAGATCGAGCGCCTCCTTCATCTCCTCGAAACTGGGCGAAATGCCGGTTTCCTCCAGCCGCTGCTGGATGAAGACGATGAGTTCGCGCTGTTTGGCTGTCAGCATTGGTCAAGACTCCTGTGGTCGCACCCACGAAGCATTCCGAGGAATGCCCCGTGCCAATCCCTTGCGTGCGCCAAGAGGCACCCTGCCTAAATGCGGCTGCGGTGCTTTGCCGGCACTCCCTGCCCCAGGGCAGAGGCCCGTTCTTAAGGTGAACGAACACGGAACAATTAGGCAACTACGGCAAGGCTGTCAACCGCCTCGCACAGGCAAACGCCGGTTTTCAGCCATTCCGGAGCATATAGGCCTGCACCGCTTCCCCGGCAGCCAGCGCCGGCGCGCGGGCGGGCCGGTCGATCAGACAGTCGGCCGCCGCCAGCGCCGAGAGCGCCGAGGAATCCTGCGATCCCGCCAGCCGCACCGCGCCCCCCTCGCGCACGGCCCGCAGGAATTCGCGGCGCGGGCCGATGGCGGGAAAGTCCTCTCCCGCGACCAGCATTTCCGCCCCGGGCAGCGGGTCCGGGTCGCCCTGCGCCGCGCGCACGAGCGGCAAGGCAAAGAGAAAGGCGGTGACAAAGCTCGACACCGGATTGCCGGGCAGGCCTAGGATCACCTGCCTGCCTCTGGTGGCGACCAGCAGCGGCTTGCCGGGCTTGATCGCCACCCGCCAGAAGGCGGTCTCGGCACCCCAGTCGGCCAGCGCGGGCTTGACGAGATCATGATCGCCCACCGAGGCTCCGCCCGAGGTGATGATGATGTCGGCGCCGTCCGCCTGCGCCAGCGCCCGGGCCAGCGCCTCGCGCGTGTCGGGAACCGGGCCGATGCGGGTCACCTCGCAGCCGAGCGGCGCGAGCATCGCGGCGATCATGGCGGCGTTGCTGGCGGGGATCTGGTGCGGCAGGCAATCGCCCGGGTCCGCGCGCAATTCGTCGCCGCTGTCCATCACCGCGACACGCACCTGCCGGGTGACGACAAGGCTGGCATGGCCTCCGGCAAGCGCCAGTGCGAGGCGTGCCGCAGTGATGCGGCTGCCCTTGCCAAGCAGCAGGTCACCGGCGTGGAAATCGAACCCGCGCGCCCGGATATGGCGGCCGGGCGGGGGCATCTCGCTGGCGGCGATGCTGCCACCGCTGTCCACCGCGTCTTCCTGGAGCAGGACGCGGTCGCCCCCCGGAGGCACCATGGCTCCGGTCGAGATGCGCGCGCATTCTCCGGGCGCGAGAACATCGCGGTAGGGCGCGCCGGCGCGGCTCTCCCCCACCAGCCGCCACGGGCCCTTTCCCTGGCCGAGCGCGTAGCCATCCATCGCCGAGAGATCGGCCGGGGGCTGGGTGCGCTGCGCCAGCAGATCCCCGGCCAGCACGCGCCCGAGCGCGGCGTGGGTGGCGATGGTTTCGGCCGGGAGCTGCGGGGCGAGTGCCAGCAGGCGGGCCTGCGCCTCCTCGAGACCGAGCGGCGGGTTCACGTGTCGGCCTTCCACTCGCCGGATTTGCCGCCGGACTTGGCGATGAGGCGCACCTCGCCAATCACCATGCCCTTGTCGATCGCCTTGGCCATGTCATAGATTGTGAGGAGGGCGATGGAAGTGGCTGTCATCGCTTCCATTTCCACGCCGGTCTTGCCGGTCAGCGCGGCGGTGGCGGTGGCGCGGATCGCGCCCTCTTCGAAGGCGAAGTCGATGGTCACCGCTTCGAGCCCGAGCGGGTGGCACAGCGGGATCAGCTCGCCGGTGCGCTTGGCGGCCATGATCCCGGCGATGCGCGCCGTGCCCAGCACATCGCCCTTGGGGGCATTGCCTTCGCGGATCGCGGCGAGGGCTTCGGCGGTCATGGTGATCCGGCCCGATGCCACGGCGCGGCGGGCGGTCGCAGGCTTGGCGCCGACATCGACCATGCGGGCGGCGCCGCTTTCGTCGAGGTGGGTGAGCTTGGTCATGCCGCCGGTTGTGTCCCGAGAAGAGCGCGGGTGGCACTGGCGATATCGTCAGCCCGCATCAGGCTCTCGCCGACGAGGAAGGTGCGCACCCCGGCGGCGGCGAGGCGCTGGCAATCGGCATGGCTGTTGATCCCGCTCTCGCCGACCAGCAGCGTGCCTTCGGGCGCGAGCGGGACGAGGCGCTCGGTGGTGGCGAGCGAGGTGGTGAAGGTCTTGAGGTCGCGGTTGTTGACCCCGATGAGGCGCGAGCGCAGGTGCTTTGCGGCGCGGGCCATCTCGGCTTCGTCATGCACCTCGACCAGCACGTCCATGCCGTGTTCGCGGGCGGCGGCCTCGATCTCGGCCATCTGCGCATCGCCCAGCGCGGCGACGATGATCAGGATCGCGTCGGCCCCGATGGCGCGCGCTTCGAGGCATTGCCAGGGATCGACCATGAAATCCTTGCGCAGCACCGGCAGGGCGCAGGCGGCGCGTGCTTCGACGAGGTAGTCCTCGTGTCCCTGAAAATAGGGCGCATCGGTGAGCACCGAGAGGCAGGCGGCGCCCCCCGCTTCATAGGCGGCGGCATGATCGGCGGGGTGGAAGTCGGCGCGGATCAGGCCCTTGGAGGGGCTCGCCTTCTTGACCTCGGCGATGAGGGCAAAGCCTGTCGCGGCCCGTGCGCGCAGGGCGGCCTCGAAGCCCCGCAGCGGCGTTTGCGCGGCGGCGGCGGCTTCGAGCGCGGCGGTGGTGGTCGCAGCCTTGCGGGCGGCGACTTCCTCGCGCTTGGTGGCGCAGATTTCCTCGAGCTTGTTCATTTCTCTTGCCTCGCCAGCGCGATCCACTTTTCGAGCAGCGCCAGCGCCGCGCCCGAATCCAGCGCCTCGGCCGCCATGGCCGCGCGCTCGGGCCAGCTGGTGCCGCGTCCTGCCACGGTCAGGGCACCGGCAGCATTGAACAGCACCGCATCGCGATAGGGACCGGGGGTGCCCATCAGCAGTGCCTTCAAAGCGGCGGCGTTGTGCTTCGCATCGTCCCCCCGGATCGCCTCGATCGGGGCGTGGGGGAGGCCCGCCGCGCCCGCATCGATGCGCTCCATCGAGAAGGCGTTGCCGGTCACGACCGCGACCTCGTTGCCGCCCGCGAGGCTCAGCTCGTCGAGCCCCTCGTCGCCCGAGACGATCAGCGACCGGCCCGTGCCGAGCCGCGCCATGGCGCCCGCATAGATGGGAACATAGGCGGGCCGCGCGATCCCGATGAGCTGGCTCTCGACCCCTGCGGGGTTGGAGAGCGGCCCCATCAGGTTGAAGATCGTGCGCTGGCCGATGCGCACCCGGATGGGCTGGATGCGCGCCATCGCCGGGTGGTGGTTCTTGGCAAAGAGGAAGCAGATGCCGATGGCGGCGAGGGTCTTCTCCGCCGTGCGTCCGGCGGCGTCCATGTCGAGGCCGAGGGCTTCCAAGGTGTCCGCCGCGCCCGCCTTGGATGAGGCGGCGCGGTTACCGTGCTTGGCGACCGGCACGCCGCAGGCCGCCACCACGAGGCTAACGGCGGTCGAGACGTTCAGCGTGTGATGCCCGTCGCCCCCCGTCCCGCAGACGTCGATCGCGCCCCGGGGGGCGTTGATGGGGATCAGCCTTGCGCGCAAGGCCCGCGCTGCCCCCGCAATTTCCTCGGCCGTTTCCCCGCGTGCCGAGAGGGCGACGAGGAACTGCGCGATCTCGTCCTCTGACGGCGCCCCGTCGAGCAGCACCCCGAAGGCGGCCTCTGCCTCGGCCTCGGAGAGGGGGGCGGCGATGTCGGGCAGCAGGCTCATGGCGCGAGCCGTGCCGGGAGCACCGGCTCCATGCCGCACAACCGCACGAAGTTGGCGAGCAGCGCATGGCCATGCTCGGTGGCGATGCTTTCGGGGTGGAACTGCACCGAGTGGATTGGGAGCGCGGCGTGGCGGAAGCCCATCACGCTCGGGTGATCGGTGCCAGGGGTCTCGGCATGGGCGTTCGCCACCAGCTCTGCGGGCATATTCACCACCTCGAGGCTGTGATAGCGGGTGGCGATGAAGGGGGAGGGGAGCCCGGCGAACACGCCCGTCCCGTCATGGGTAACGGGCGAGGTCTTGCCATGCATCAGCCCGCCGCGCTGCACCGTGCCGCCGAAGTGCTGGCCGATCGCCTGATGCCCGAGGCACACGCCCATCAGCGGCAGCTGCGCATCGGCACAGGCGGCGACCAGATCGAGGCTGATCCCGGCCTCGTTCGGGGTGCAGGGGCCGGGCGAGATCAGGAACCCCGCCGCACGGGTAGCGACCGCCTCCGCTGCGGTCAGCGCGTCATTGCGCTCGACGCGCACCTCTGCGCCCAGCTCCATCAGGTAATGGACGAGATTGAAGGTGAAGCTGTCGTAATTGTCGATGACGAGAATCATTGCGCCCCTGCCTCCGGCGTTGCGGCCGGCTCTGCCGGTGTCGGTGACGCAGGTCTGGCCTCGCGCTTCGTCACCACGATGATCGGGCCCACCCGCCCGCCGTCCATCCGCCCGCCCGCCGGATCCCACAGGCTCGAGATCGCCCCGTCAAGGTAGAGGGCGTTGGTCACCTTCAGGACATCGCGGTAATAGCGCGCGAGCTGGCCGAAGCTCACCGGTGCGTCCGCAATCACGAAATGCGCCTTGCCGCCCGCATCGATGCCGACGGCATTGCGGATCGCCTTGGAGGGGCTGTCGTCCAGCACCTCGGGGTGCATCTTGCCATTATCCAGCAGCAGCGGCCCCGACTGGGTGCCGAACTCCGGCCTCTCGCCCACGGTGTTGAAGAAGGCGTTGCTCCCCATCACGCGCCAGGAACCGCCCGTGCCGAAGAACACCCCGTTGGGCTTCATGTAGAAATTGCCGGAACCTTCCGCTCGGTCCAGTTCCTTGAGGCGCGCGCCCTTCTCGACATAGTAGCCTAGAGCCCTGAGATCGTCGCCATACATCCCGCCATTGACAGCAAAGGCGATGGTGGCCGGATCGACCGAGGCGGCAAACGCCGCGAGGCTAGCGAAAGGCTGCTTGTCCGGGCCAAGGTTCGCCATCCCGATGCGGTGCTGTGCCGGATCGGCGACGCAATGCGTGAGCGCCACGCCCTCGAAGCTGGTCTTTGCGCAGGCGGAAGGCCCGAGCGCCTGTTCGGCGGTCGGTGCAGCCTCGGGCGTGGCCTCGGCGACCGATCCGTCGAGCACGGTGCGGGTTACCGGCTTGCCCTCGGGACTTTCCGAGCAGGCGGCAAGGCCCAGCGCGAGGCCGGCGGCAAGGACGAGCGCGGCGCGCGTCACTGGCCGTATCCCGGCTCGCCCGCGACCCGCACCGCCTCGCGCGCGGCAGCGATCAGGGCGCCCGCCTTGGCGCGGCATTCGGCGAGTTCGTAATCGGGCTCGCTATCGGCGACGATCCCCGCGCCTGCCTGGACATGCATCACCCCGTCCTTCACCACGGCGGTGCGCAGCACGATGCAGCTATCAAGGCTGCCGTCGGGCGCGAAGTATCCCACGCCCCCGGCATAGGCCCCGCGGGTCTCGGGCTCGAGTTCGGCGATGATCTGGCAGGCGCGGATCTTGGGCGCGCCCGAGACCGTGCCCGCCGGGAAGCCCGCGAACAGGGCATCGAGCGCATCCCGGGAGCTGTCGAGCCGGCCCACCACATTGCTGACGATATGCATGACGTGGCTGTAACGCTCGATGGTGAAGCTGTCGGTCACCTCCACCGTCCCCGCCGCCGCGACCCGGCCGACATCGTTGCGCCCCAGATCGAGCAGCATGAGATGCTCGGCGCGCTCCTTGGGATCGGCGAGCAGGCTCGCCTCGTTGGCAAGGTCGTCCTCGCGCGACGCGCCGCGCGGGCGCGTTCCGGCGATGGGGCGGATCGTGACCTCGCCCTCGCGCACACGCACCAGAATCTCCGGCGAGGAGCCGACCAGCGCAAAGCCCGGCAGGTCGAGGAAATAGAGAAAGGGCGAGGGGTTCACCCGGCGCAGCGCGCGGTAGAGCGCGAGCGGGGGCAGGGTGAAGGGGCAGGTGAAGCGCTGGGCCAGCACCACCTGGAAGATATCGCCTGCGACGATGTAGTCCTTGGCCTTCAGCGCCATCGCCATGTAGTCATCGGGTGAGATCACCGGAGCAAGATCGGGCAGGGCAGCGGGAAGGGCGTCCCTGCTTTCGCAAGGCATCGCTGCGCCCAGCCGGCTCAGCGTCGCATCGATCCGCTCCCCGGCGCGCGCGACGGCGGCCGCAGGATCGGCCGCTTCCCAGATCGGCGCAACCGCAAACAGCGCATTGGTCAGGCCGTCGAAGACCAGAAGGACGGTCGGGCGGACGAACAGCATGTCGGGCAGATCGAGCGGGCTCGGTGCCGCGCGCGGCAGGGTCTCGACGAGGCCGATGGTCTCGTATCCGAAATAGCCCACGAGGCAGGCGAGCGCCGGCGGCAGGCCTGCGGGCATCGGGTCGATCCGGCAGCTTGCCGCCAGCGTCCGCAATTCCCCGAGCGCGTCTCCGGCCAGCGGAACGAAGGCCTCGCGGTCGCTACGCCATGCGCGGTTCACGTGCGCGGCATTGCCCTCGGCGCGGAACACGAGGTCGGGATCGAGGCCGAGCAGGCTGTAGCGGCCGCGCACCTCGCCGCCCTCGACGCTTTCCAGCAGGAAGTCGCCGCGCCCCGGCACGATCAGCCGTCGCGCTGCGCCCACCGGCGTGTCGCTGTCGGCGATGATCCGGCGCCACACCAGCGCGGGCTTGCCTTCGGCAAGCAGCGCGGCGGCAGCCGCGGCGTTTTCGGGCAGGCTGGCAGCGTCGGGGGTCACGAGGCGATCACGCGCGGGCGCCTACTGCTCGCCGACCAGCCGCTTGCGCAGTTCGGCGATGCTTTCCTTGTTGCGGGTCACGCCCAGCTCCTTGCGCATCGCGGACACGGCCTGCCGGCGATACTCGGTCGACAGCGCCCCGCCCAGCTCGAGGCGGGTCTGGGCGATGAGCTGGGGCTCCTTGTCGAGCGGAAGGGTGCTGACGTCCTCCAAAGCAACCACATACCAGCCGAGGTCATTCGCCGCCTCGAGGGTCTTGGCCGTGCCCTCGGCCATGCTGAACAGCAGCACCAGCGGCGGCGCGATGCGTTGGCGCTGCTGGGCGAGAAGCTGGCGGCGCTCGAGATCGATCGGCTCGCGCTCGATGCCTGGCTTGCCTTCGGCGGCCAGCGCGGCGGCAAGCGGGGTTCCGCCGCGCACCTTGGCAAGCACGCGGTCGGCAGCCTGCCTGGCGAGCAGCGTGCCCTGGGCGCGCTTCCAGCCGGCGACAACCCCGGCGCGCACGTCGGCAAGCGGGGGCGCGGCGGCTTCATCGACCCGTGCGACCTCGAAGATCACAAAATCCCGGCCCGGCACCACCTCGGCCAGCTGCGGCTCGCTTTCCTCCATCTGGAAGGCGGTCTGAAGCACCGGGGCAAGCTGCGGCACGATGGTCGCCCGGGGCTCGCCGAACACGGTCCCGTCGGCAAGCAGCGCCGGTGTGGTCTCGAGGGTGAGGCTATAGGCCTTGGCGACTTCGGCAAGCGCGGTTCCGCCATCGACCTCGCCTTCGATCTCGGCGATGAGGTCCGAGATGGCGGCCGTGCGCTTTTCGGCGGTGAGCGTCTGGGTGATTTCCGCGGTCGCCTGGGCCAGCGTGCGCGCAGGGGTGCGCTGGATGCTGTCGACCCGTGCGACATACCAGCCGAGCGCGCCCTGCGCGGGATCGGCGAGGGTGCCCTGGGCGGCCTTGAAGACATTGGCGGCAAGGCCCGCGCTGGTCGCGGTGGCAAGCGCCTGCTGTTCGCGCGGCTCGATCTTCGAGGTCGTGAAGCCGGCCTCGCGCGCCACGGACTCGAGCGCGGCGCCGCCGCGGATGCGGGCAGCCAGCGCCTTCGCCGCGTCCTGGGTCGGCACGACGAAGCTGGTCACGGCCCGCTTCTCGCTCGCCTGATACCGGGCGGCATCCTTCTGGTAGCGCGCCGCGATCTCGGCGGCGGTGGGCGCGGCATTGACCTTGAGACTGTCGGCGGAGAAGACGGCAAAACGCAGGGTGCGGCGTTCGGGACGGATGAACCGGGTGCGGTTGTCATTGTACCACGCGGCAAGCTGTGCCTCGGTCGGCTCGCCCGCCGGAGCGAAGGCCGCCGAGGGGATCAGCGCGATCTCGCCCTTGCGCTTCTCGAGCACGAGGGCGGCATACTGGCGCGCCATCTTCTCCGGCATCCGGGGCGCGGCAACCGCCGAGCCGAGCAATTGCTGTTCGAGCAGGCCGGATTCCAGATCGCGGCGGAACAGCTTGTCGTTGAGCCCGCGCTGGGCGAGGGCGGCCTTGTAGGTGTTCTCGTCGAAGCCGCCGGTGAGGCCCTGGAAGGCCGGAATCTTGAGGATCTCGCTGTTGACGAGATTGGTGCCTGCGCGCAGGCCGTAGCGGCGGGCATATTCGCCGATAGCGAAGCGGTCGATGAGCTGGCGCTCGACCTCCTCGAGCCCGCCTTCCGCGATGAATTCGGGCATGGTCAGGGTCGGATTCTGCTGGCGCACCTGATCGAGCGCATTGGCCGCGCTGGTGTTGAGATCGCTGATCGGGATCGCCTTGCCGCCCACCACCGCCATGCGGTCGGTGTTGGAAATGCCGCCGAAGGTGCTGCCGGAGATGTCCGAGGCGGCGAAGGCGAGCGCCATCAACGCAAGGAAGGCAAGGACAATCGGCAGGCCGATCTTCGAGGCGAAAAAGCGGCGGAAGAACGAAATCATGTGCGTATTAACCCGATCCCAGGCTGGCTGACGGCGAGACGCGCGGCCCCGTGCGGGCGGCCGTGACGGTCGCTGCGCGCGGTGCGCTTTATAGGCCATGCGACCGCGCGGCAACAGGTCAGCGCGGGTTTTGACAGTCGCGTCGTGCACCGCTAGCGGACGCGGCCCCGGGCCACTACAGCCAAAACAGAATCGCAGGACCCCGGCCGTTCCCTCTCAACAACCAAGAAGTGCGACGACACACATGACCCGCCGGCCTTATATCGTCGGAAACTGGAAGATGCATGGCACCCGCGCGATGCTCTCTGAAGCGCGCGCGATCGACCGTGCGGCGCAGCGTCACCCCAAGGTCGAGGTGGCGATCGCGCCCCCCTACACGCTGATCCACCCGATCCATCGCGAGGCCGAGCAGATCGCCGTCGGCGCACAGGATTGCCACGAGGCCGAGGGCGGGGCGCATACCGGTGACATCTCGGCAGCGATGGTGGCCGATGCGGGTGCGACTTTCGTGATCCTCGGCCATTCGGAGCGCCGTCAGGGCCATGGCGAAAGCGACGCGCTGGTGCGCGCCAAGGCCGGAGCGGCTTTCGCTGCGGGTCTGCGCGTCATCATGTGCTGCGGCGAGACTGCGGCGACCCGCGAATCGGGCGAGGCGGTGGCCTTCGTGCGCGGCCAGCTCGCCGCCTCGCTGCCGCCCGTCGGCGAGCTGCCCGCCGAGATCGCCGAGCGCCTGTGTGTCGCCTACGAGCCGATCTGGGCGATCGGCACCGGCACGGCCGCGACCACCGGGGACATCGCCGAGATGCACCGCGCAATCCGCGCCTTGCTGGTCGAACTTCTGGGCGAGGAACATGGCCCCGAGGTACGCATCCTCTACGGCGGTTCGGTCAAGCCCGAGAACGCCGCCGCGATCTTCGCCGTGCCCGAGGTCGGCGGAGCGCTGGTGGGCGGCGCGAGCCTCACGGCCGACAGTTTCATGGGCATCGCCCTCGCCGCGACCGAGCCTTTCGTCAGCTGATCGCCATGTCCTCGAGGCGGGGAGGGGCGCCCCGCCCGGGCTTGCCGGACGGGGTTTGCGGCCCTACATGGCGCGCAGCAACCACCGGACGCGCCCCGCGTCCAGCCACGAGATTTCCTCCATGTCCGTATTCCTGTTCCTCACCGTGATCCAGGCTCTCGTCGCCGCCGCGCTGGTCGGCGTTGTGCTCATGCAGCGCTCCGAAGGGGGCGGTCTGGGTATCGGGTCGAGTCCGGGCGGTGCTTTCGGGGCGCGCGGTGCGGCGGATTTCCTGACCCGCTCGACCAAGTGGCTGGCGATCACCTTCGTGGTGCTGGCGATCGCGCTTGCCGGTTTGGCTGTGCGCGAGAGCCGCGTTGGCGGGGTGACGAGCACGCTTGAGCGCACCGCGCCCAAGCCGCTCGATCCGCTGGCAGAGCCCGTTCCGGCGGCACCGGCTCCTGCCGGGGTTCCGGCCGAAGCGCCCTCCGAAGGCAGCGGCGCGCCAGCGCCCGCTCCGGCGCTGCCGGCACAGTAAACCCTGTGCCCGGGGCCGGGTGACCGCCCTCTGACAGCCCGCTCGCGGGCATCCATTCCAACAGCCCTGTGGATGGCAGGCGCCTGACGCCTGCAATTCGCTTGCGCCGAATCCCTCCTGTTGCTTAAGGCCCGAATCCCATGGCGCGGTTCATTTTCATCACCGGCGGCGTGGTCTCCTCGCTCGGCAAAGGTCTCATGGCTGCCTCCCTGGCAGCGCTCCTCCAGGCGCGCGGCTACAAGGTCCGCATCCGCAAGTTCGACCCCTACCTCAACGTCGATCCGGGCACGATGAGCCCCTACCAGCACGGCGAGGTCTATGTGACCGACGACGGGGCCGAGACCGACCTCGATCTCGGGCATTATGAACGCTTCACCGGGGTCTCCTCGCGCCAGAGCGACAATATCACCTCGGGCCGCATTTACCGCGACATCATCGCCCGCGAACGGCGCGGCGACTATCTGGGCGCGACGGTGCAGGTGATCCCGCACGTCACCGACGCGATCAAGGAATTCGCGCTCGCCGATCAGGGCGATCACGATTTCATCCTGTGCGAGATTGGCGGAACGGTGGGCGATATCGAAAGCCTGCCCTTCATGGAGGCGATCCGCCAGCTTCGAAACGAGCTCGAACCGTTCCAGACGGTCAGCGTCCATGTCACGCTGGTGCCTTACATCAAGGCCGCAGGCGAGCTGAAGACCAAGCCGACCCAGCACTCGGTGCGCGAGCTGGCAGCGCTGGGCATCAAGCCCGACATCCTGCTGTGCCGCGCCGAGCATCCGATCCCGGAAAGCGACCGCCGCAAGATCGCGCAGTTCTGCAACGTGCGCGCCGAGGCGGTGATCCAGGCACTCGATGCCCCCTCGATCTATGCGGTCCCGCAGCAATATCACGCCGAAGGGCTCGACCGCGAGGTGCTGCGCGCCTTCGGCATCACCGATGCGCCCGCGCCCGACCTTTCGGCCTGGGAGGATGTCACCGACCGCCACTTCAATCCCGAGGGCGAGGTCACGATCGCGGTGGTCGGCAAATATGTCGGCCTGCAGGACGCCTACAAGAGCCTCAACGAGGCGCTCGTGCACGGCGGTCTCGCCAACCGGGTCAAGGTCAATATCCGCTGGATCGACGCCGAGATCTTCGAGGGCGACGACGACAGCCAGATCATCGCCGCTCTCGAACCGATGCACGGCATTCTTGTCCCCGGCGGCTTCGGTGAGCGCGGCAGCGAGGGCAAGATCGCGAGCGTGCGCTTCGCCCGCGAGCGCGGCGTGCCCTTCTTCGGCATCTGCCTCGGGATGCAGATGGCCTGCATCGAAAGCGCCCGCGCGGCGGGCTTCGACAAGGCGTCCTCGACCGAGTTCGGCCCGACCGACACGCCTGTGGTGGGCATCATCACCGAATGGATGAGCAAGGAAGGCCTCCAGAGCCGCGCCGAGGGCGGCGATCTGGGGGGGACGATGCGGCTCGGCGCCTATCCCGCCAAGCTCAGCCCCAACAGCCACACCTCGCGTATTTATGGCGGCGCGGAGACGATCTCCGAGCGCCACCGCCACCGCTACGAGGTCAACAGCGCCTTCATCGCGCCGCTCGAGCAGCAGGGCCTGATCTTTTCGGGCATGAGCCCCGACGGTCTGCTGCCCGAGATTGTCGAGCGGCCCGATCACCCGTGGTTCGTGGGCGTGCAGTTCCATCCCGAGCTGAAGTCCCGCCCCTTTGATCCGCACCCGCTCTTCGCCGGTTTCATCGCCGCTGCAGTGGAGCAATCGCGGCTCGTCTGAGCCGGCCTATCACTTTTCAGTGCATAAATGGGCCGGTCGGATCGGGTGGGGACGGCATTTGGCTTAATTATCTGGTTTAATTTTCAAAGCTTTGATTTGCCTTGCCTATATTTGACCGCCATTTCTTGCGGGACTTGCAGATAGCCCTTGCGCGATCTCGCGATTAGGCATTAGACGACAATTCTGATTTGCGGATTCCAAGGGCTTGCAGCGCATCCGGCGTGGTGGGCGAACCCGCGAACGAGCTTGCAGATCTTGTCCGTCTTCTGCGACCCGGATGTACAGGATCATGCGAGGCGGCGAAAGCCGCTGGGGGCGGACCGCAAGGTCCGCCCCCTTTCATTTGGCCATTGGTAAAGCTGGTCCGATCAGGCGGCGCTGGCGGCGTCTTCGCTGTCGCCGCTCGGGACGGCGGTGAGCGTCGCGCTGCCGCCGATCGCGATCTTGCGCGGCTTCATCGCATCGGGAATTTCGCGCACGAGGTCGATGATGAGGAGGCCATCGGCAAGGTCGGCGCGCTCGACCCGCACGAAATCGGCGAGCTCGAAACGGCGCTCGAAGCCGCGATTGGCGATCCCGACGTGGAGCAGTTCCGAGCCGTCCTCGATCTCCTCGCGCTTCTTGCCCTGCACGACCAGCAGGTTCTGCTGCGCGGTGATGTCGATGTCCTGCGAGCGGAAGCCGGCCACCGCAACGGTGATGCGGTAATTGTCCTCGCCGCGGCGCGAGATGTTGAAGGGGGGGTAATTGTCGCCCGCATTGAGGCGCGCCTGGTTCTCCAGCAGGTCGAACAGGCGATCAAAGCCGACGGTGGAGCGGCGGTAGGGGGTGAAATCGAAACGCGACATGGGCAAATCCTCTTGCTGAGCGATTTTGTCTGACGCGGGCCTGCCGGATGCAGCACCCACCTTGCCGCCTTGTGCGTTCCCCGGGGACTGGCGAAACGCGGCGACCCGGCTTATCTGGTTTGCCGAACACCGCTTTCAAGAGGGACAAGCATGGCCGCCCCCAAGATCGATATCTACACCAAGTTCGCCTGTCCGTTCTGCGTGCGCGCCAAGCGCCTGCTGACCGAGAAGGGCGCGGTGTTCACCGAATATGACATCACCATGGGCGGGCCCAAGCGGGAAGAGATGCTCGCCCGCGCACCGAATGCGATGACCGTGCCGCAGATCTTCATCGGCGAGACCCACGTGGGCGGGAGCGACGATCTCGCCGCGCTCGAGCGCGCCGGCAAGCTCGACGCGCTGCTGGCCGGATAGGGCTCGCGGGCTGATGCCGAGGATCGCGGTGTTGCAGATGTGCTCGGGGATCGACCCCGGGCGCAATTTCGATAGGATCCGGGACGCCGCTTTCGCCGCGCGCGAGGGCGGGGCCGAGATGCTGTTCACGCCCGAGATGAGCCTGCTGCTCGACCGCGACCGGACGCGGGCGGCGCCGCATATCGTGCCGCAGGGCGAGTCCCCCTATGCCGCCATGCTGGGCAAGGTCGCGCAGGAGTGCGGGCTCACGATAGCGCTGGGATCGATGGCGGTGGCGGTGCCGGGCGGCCGCAGCGCGAACCGTTCGATGCTCTTCCCGCCCGGCGGCGAGCGTCCGACGACCTACGACAAGATCCACATGTTCGACGTCGACCTCGCCTCCGGCGAGAGCTGGCGGGAGAGCAATGCCTATGAGCCGGGGCGCGCGGTGGTGACGGTCGAGGATACGCCCGTCGGCAGGCTGGGGCTTGCCGTGTGCTATGACCTGCGCTTCCCCGCGCTGTTCGGCGCGTTTGGCGACCGGCGCTGCGACACCATCGCCGTCCCCGCCGCCTTCACGCGGCCCACCGGCGCTGCCCATTGGCACGTCATGTTGCGCGCCCGCGCCATCGAGGCGCAGGCCTTCGTCATCGCTGCCGCGCAGGTCGGAAAGCATGATGATGGCCGCGAGACCTATGGCCACAGCCTCGTCGTCGACCCATGGGGCCAGGTGCTGCTCGACATGGGCGGGGATGGGCCGGGCCTTGCCTTTTGCGACATCGACCTTGGCCGCGTCGCCGAGGTGCGCGCGCAGGTTCCCGCACTTGCCAATCGGCGCGAAATCGCCAAATCGTGACCCGCGATGATCGTCTACGACCTTGCCTGCATCGAAGGCCACCGTTTCGAGGGCTGGTTCGGCTCCTCGGGTGATTACGAGGACCAGCGCGCGCGCGGGCTGCTGATCTGCCCGACCTGTGGCGCGGCTGAGGTTGCCAAGGCTCCGATGGCCCCCGCGGTGCCCGCCAAGGGCAACCAGCGGCAGGAGGTGCTAGCGCCCGCAACGCGGCCGATGGCGAACACGCCGCTTCCGCCCGAGGTGCAGCAGGCGCTGGCCGCGCTTGCCAAGGTGCAGGCCGAGGCGCTCAAGCACTCGACATGGGTTGGCGACAGATTTGTCGAGGAAACCCGCAAGATGCACTATGGCGAGCGTGACGAGGCCCCGATCCACGGGCAGGCGAGCCTCGCCGAGGCCAAGGCGCTGATCGAGGAGGGTGTGCCGGTCGCCCCGCTGCCGTTCCCCGTTGCTCCAACGGAAAAGCTGAATTGATTGGGGGCGGCGGTCGGCCTGGTGACCCCCGATGTTGCGCCGGTCGCTGACGCTGCTATTGGAGGCGGCGGGACCCCGTAGCTCAGCAGGATAGAGCACCAGATTCCTAATCTGGGGGCCACAGGTTCGAATCCTGTCGGGGTCACCATCTTTTCGTTTTTGCGGTGATCAAAACGGGTGCCCGGTCGGGGGCGGCCCTGTGTGGTCGCACGCGTGGGGGGTCATGCAGCAAATCGCCATCCAAACTGCAAATCATACCGATGAGAGACGACGGCAGGGGTATAGAGCTGCGCTAATCCGACAATACAAACGATCCCCGGTGAAGTTATCCTTCGAGATCACTCTAATGGGTGTATAGTATCAAATTTGACCGAACTCCCTTATTAATGTTACAAATGAAAATAATGCATCGCTTCGACCGGAAGCGGATTAATGGGGGAAGATCACTCTATGCGAAACAGTGGGTATTCTGCGCGCATTTCCATCGTTCTCTTGGCCGGATTGCTCGCCGCGTGCGGGGGCGGCGGTGATGGCGCGGACAATCGCTTCGCCAATGCCGACGCAGCACCAAACGTGCTCATCCGCGATCTCGATGTCTATCGCCTCGTCGGCAATGAAGAATACGTGAAAATTCCGATCTCTGACGATCTCTCGCAATCCGCCGCACAGAAACTCTTCACGGCAAGTGCCGACAACCTCTACTTCGACGCTGCGCTCTACTACAGGAATGGGTCGGTCTATTATAAGATCCTGTCGTCCATACGGCGGGACAAGGAGGGCAACCTCCTGCACGCAGACCCGTCTGCCGTGGAGTCCGCGGTGGACAAGACGAGCAGCCTCTTGTTCCGTTTGAGCTTCGTGAACGAGGTCGATGGGCGCGAGGTCACGATGCCTATCAACGCCATCTACGTCGATCCGCGCAGCTATACCCGCATGGAGGGTGAACGGCTCGTGAAGGGCAAGCGGGAAATCATGCTCGAATACGTCGGCATTCTGCCGGATATGCCGCCCAGCATCTTCAAGCGCATCAATGCGCTGGACGTGACCTGGTCCACATCGAACGAGGCATCCGTCGATGCCGCCGCTGCGGCAGCGGCTCCGGCTCCCTATGTTCCTGTGGACCCGGCAGTCGAGGCGGCACCGATGGATTACGATCCCGCCTATGACGACGCAGCCTATTGAGCAGGCTGGTCGTGACGTAAGCAGCCGGGGGAGGGCGCAAGGTTTGAGACAATGGCGACAGCCAGGCGCGAGGGTTTTGGCCCTGGCCCTGCTCGTGACCTCCCTCGGGGCTTGCGGTGACCTCGAGAAAGCGGCGGACAAGAAAGAGGTTGCCTGCAAATCCTCGGGCGCGATTGCGGCCCTGAAGCGTCATGTGTTGCAGGCGGCCATGACCAGCGACAGCCGAGCGGGGATCGTCGGTGACCTGGGTAACATCCTGAGGTATCAGGCCGAGAACGGCCCGGAAGACTTCCGCAGCAGCTTCCAGAGCGCGCTGGTGGAACTGCAGCAGGTTTCCCGGTCCGTAGACCCCACGACCGAGCTGGTCGCGCTGAACGTTTCGGACGTCGTCGAGCGGGGGCCATCGGAGACAGGCGAGAGCCTGTGCTGGGCGCGGGTGCAAGCCGATTTGCCGGCGACTGCGGTCATGCCCGTAGCCGATATGTCGCAACTGCTTGCCGGCAGTTACAGTTGGGACCCGGGCAGCCTGGCCGAGAGCGTGTCGATCGAACTGTTCTACACTGTTCAGGGAGGGTCTCGCCCCTCTGTCATCGAATCCGACCTCGCGTCGGCCGATGCCATGCCGGTTGGAAAGCTTGGCTATCTCGTGCAGGTCGCGCCGGTGTTCCTCAGACCTTTCGAGGCGATGCGGAAGGCCGAGGACGCACGGGAACGCGAACTCGCCGCGGCGAAAAGCCGCGTCATTGAGCTCACCTTGTCCGAGGCGCGCCTCGCCTACGCACAATCCGATGCGGCATTGAATGCGGCTTGGCGAGACCTTGCGGAGAGCCAGCGGAAGTCTCTGGCTCCCCAGCAGCGCCAGTGGCTGCGTTCGCGCGATGCACGATGCGACCTTCTGGGGAAGGAATACTCCGGCGACGCCACCGAAAGCGAGATCGTCAAGCTGCAATGCATGGCGCAGGCAAATGTCGCGCGGACCAGTGCGCTAGGGGGATGATGATCGCCGCCGGGCGGGATGGGCGCTGCCCCGGATTACGATGAGGTCACGCGCCGACTGTCTGATGGGGGGCAGCGTGAACGCGCGCCGGTCGGTGGCGGCAGCCCCGGCGTCCGGTCATCACCGGGCCCCTGTCTCCACCATCAGCCTGGCTGTGTGATCCGCCAGCGCCGTTCCGCGTGGATGGCGAGCGCCAGAACGCAGCCCGACATGGCGGCCAGCAGCACGCAGGTCGCACCCCAGCCGCCCCATGCGAACACCGCCGTGCCTGCCGCGCTGCCGATCGCGCCGCCCACGAACATGGTCACGACATAGCTGGTGGTGAGCCGCGTGCGAATATCGGGCGCGAGGGTGAAGAGCGTCATGCGGCCTGTCACATCGATGCTCGGTCCGACAAGGTTGACGATGAACAGCGGCACGAGAACGGTCCAGATGCTGAAACCGAGGGGGTAGAACAGGGCAATGCCGGCAAATTGCACCACCGCAGCCGCGATGCGCGCACGGCGCGGCCCGACGCGGTCGGCCCAGCGTCCGATCCTCGGCGTGGTGACGACACTGATTGCGGCGATTCCGGCGAGGTATCCGACATCATCGGTGCCATAGCCCATTGGCGCGCCGGTCAGATGCAGCGACAGCGCCAGCCAGCTTGCGGTGAAGATTGCGAAGTTCAATCCCTGCATTGCTGACGAAAGGCGCATGTCGGGGTGCCTTGCGGCCAGGCTGAAGACCGAGGCGATCAGCCCGCCATAGCCTGCTTGCGGTTGCTTGGGTGGGCTTGCCTCGGTCCGCATCGCGAAGGGCAGGAAGGCGCTCACCGCGACCATCAGCACGAAGGCGCAGACATAGACCGTGTGCCAGTCGGCCCGCGCGGCGATGATCCCCGCGCCGACCCGGGCGACGAGGATGCCGAAGATGACGGCCGCGGTGAGCTGCGCTGTGACCTGCCCCAGTCGTTCGGGTGCGACCCGCTTCGAGGCGAAGGCGGGGATCAGATAGGGCGCTATGGTGAAGAAGCCGAGCATGGTCGAGGCCGCGGTGAACAGCGCGAAGCCGGGTGCGAGCACCATGCCGCCAAGGCACAGGGTCTGCCCGGCGACGAAGATCAGGCACAGCTTGCGGTTCGAGATGAAGTCGCCGAGCGGAAGCAGCAGCAGGATGCCGAGCGCGAGCGCGAGCTGGTTCAGCGCCGGCACCAGGCCGATCTGCGCCTCGCCCACGCCGAAGCCGCGCGCGACATCACCGATCATCGGGTGGATGTAATAGGCATTGGCCGTCACCACCGCGATGGTGAGCGCGAGCGCGCGTTCCTGCGTGCGGGTCAGGTAGGCAAGGGCAGGCGGGGCGGGGGTCTGGTCCATTCTGGCTGTCGGTAGCAGATCGAAACCGGATTGCCATTCCCCGCGTCTTGTCGAAAAGCAGGCAAATTGATCAGGTGGACTTGCCGGCCCCGAGCGGGCAAGCCTCCGCCGCCAACAGGAGGATCATCCGTGTCGATGTCGCGTCAGGAGCCCGAGGAGATCGCCGAAATCCGCCGTGCCGTACGCGGGCTGTGCGACGGCTTTCCGGGGGAATACTGGCGCGCCAAGGATGGGTCACGCGAATACCCGGCCGAGTTCGTCGATGCGCTCACGCAGGCCGGCTTTCTTGCCGCGCTGATTCCGGTCGAGCACGGCGGCAGCGGCCTCAGCCTCGAGGCGGCCTGCGTGATCATGGAGGAAATCCAGGCGAGCGGGTGCAACGGCTCCTCGGCCCACGCGCAAATGTACATCATGAACACGCTGCTGCGTTACGGCTCGGCGGAGCAGAAGGCGGCCTACCTTCCGCGCATCGCCAGCGGGGAGCTGCGGCTTCAGGCCTTTGGCGTCTCCGAACCGACCAGCGGCACCGACACGCTCTCGCTCAAGACCCGCGCCGTGCGGGATGGCGACGAATACATCATCTCCGGCCAGAAGATATGGACCAGCCGCGCCGAACATTCCGACCTCATGCTGCTGCTCGCCCGCACCACGCCCCGCGAGGAAGCGGCGAGCAAGACCGAGGGCCTCTCGATCTTCCTCGTGGATATGCGCGAGGCTCTGAAGAACGGCATGACGGTGAAGCCGATCCGCACGATGATGAACCACTCCTCCTGCGAGGTGTTCTTCGATGATCTGCGCATCCCGGCCAGCAGCCTCGTGGGCGAGGAGGGCAAGGGCTTCCGCTACATCCTCTCGGGCATGAATGCCGAGCGCATCCTGATCGCCGCCGAATGCATCGGCGATGCCAAGTGGTTCATCGAAAAGGCTTGCGGATATGCGAAAGACCGCAATGTCTTCGCCCGGCCCATCGGCCAGAACCAAGGCGTGCAGTTCCCGATCGCGCGCGCCTACGCCCAGATGCGCGCCGCCGAACTGATGGTCCACCATGCGGCGCGGGTCTATGACGAAGGGGGTAATCCGGGCGAGGAGGCCAACATGGCCAAGCTTCTCGCCTCCGAGGCGAGCTGGGCGGCGGCCGACATGTGTGTCCAGACCTTCGGCGGCTTCGGCTTTGCCGAGGAATATGATGTCGAGCGTAAGTTCCGCGAAGCGCGGCTTTACACCGTGGCCCCGATCTCGACCAACCTCATCCTCTCCTACCTTGCCGAGCATGTGCTCGGCTTGCCGCGCTCCTATTGATCGCCAAACCGCCAGAAAGGGGCGGTTTTGCGGACATTGCGCCGCAAGGCACTTGCGGCGGGCGAACTTATATGATTCTGTGAAAGTCTCGAAGCAGGGGTGATTGCAAAGATGGGCACGGGCGGGACTGACAGCAGACGCAGGCGGTTTGCGGCATTTGCCGCGCTGCTTGTGCTCGGCGTCCTAGCCGTTGCCGGACCCACGGGGCTCTGGGCATGGGGCGAAAATGCCGCAGCGCTCGAGGCACGGCAGGCCAAGATCGCCAAGCTGGCGGCCGAGCGCGATGCTCTCAGGAACCGCGTCAAGCTGCTCGATCCCGAGGCGGCTGACCCCGATCTGGCCAGCGAACTGGTGCGCGAGCACCTGGGTGTCATGCGCGAGGACGAAGTCGTCATCACCCTCGACGAGAACGGCAACGAGGTTCCCGCCACGCCCTGATTTCGTATGCGCGTTTCGTTTTCTGCAATGCCTTGCCGTTGCGTAAACCCGCCGCGCCTGACTATAGAGACAGGACTTGGACGGCGCTTCTCCTCCCCGTGAAGGCGCCAAATGAGAGGGATACTCGACTTGGCCCGACAGCCTGCCAAAGCGCCTGCAAAGGCGACATCGTCCGCGCTTGCCAGCGACGATAGTGATTTCATCCTGCATTCGCTGCAGGAAGCCTTCGAAGCCAGAAAGCGCTACGCCGCCTCCGAAGCCGAGATGCTCGAATTCTACCGCCAGATGCTGCTCATCCGCCGCTTCGAGGAGAAGGCCGGCCAGCTTTACGGCCTCGGCCTCATCGGCGGCTTCTGCCACCTCTATATCGGTCAGGAAGCGGTTGCGATCGGGCTACAGAGCGCACTCGACAATGATCGCGATTCCGTGATCACCGGCTACCGCGATCACGGCCACATGCTCGCCTACGGGATCGATCCCAAGGTCATCATGGCCGAGCTGACCGGGCGCGAGTCCGGCATTTCGCGCGGCAAGGGCGGGTCGATGCACATGTTCTCGACCGAGCACAAGTTCTACGGCGGCCATGGCATCGTCGGCGCGCAGGTGGCGCTGGGCGGGGGCCTGGCGCTGGCGCACCAGTACAATAATGATGGCGGCCTGTGCCTTGCCTATTTCGGCGACGGTGCGGCGAACCAGGGTCAGGTCTACGAGACCTTCAACATGGCGGCCTTGTGGAACCTGCCGATCGTCTTCGTGGTCGAGGACAACCAGTATGCGATGGGTACCGCGACCAAGCGCAGTTCCGCCGAGACGCGCTTCTACCGGCGCGGCACGGCCTTCCGCATTCCGGGCATGGAAGTGAACGGCATGGATGTGCTCGAAGTGCGTGCCGCTGCCGAAGTCGCCTTTGCCCATGTCCGCGCGGGCAAGGGGCCGGTGCTGATGGAGTGCAACACCTATCGCTATCGCGGTCATTCCATGTCCGACCCGGCCAAGTACCGCACCCGCGAGGAAGTGCAGGAACAGCGCGACCACCACGACCCGATCGAAGGCCTCAAGAAGGCGCTGATCGCAGCCGGCAAAACCGAGGACGAATTGAAGGCGATCGACAAGGCGATCCGCGCCGAGGTGGCCGAAGCCGCCGACTTTGCCGAGACCTCGCCCGAGCCTGCGGCGGGCGAACTCTACACCGATGTGCTGGTGGGGGAGTACTGAGCCATGGGGATCGAGTTGAAGATGCCGGCGCTCTCGCCGACGATGGAGCAGGGCACGCTCGCCAAGTGGCTCAAGGCCGAAGGTGACCGGATCGAGCCGGGCGACATCATCGCCGAGATCGAGACCGACAAGGCGACGATGGAATTCGAAGCCATCGATGAAGGCGTGCTCGAGAAGATCCTCGTGCCCGCTGGGACGGAAGATGTGGCTGTGGGCGCGGTGATCGCGCTGATCGCGGGGGAAGGGGAGGCCGCTGCGCCTGCGCCTGCCGCTGCGCCTGCACCCGCTCCCACGCCTGCTCCGGCTCCGGCTCCCAAGGCTGAAAAGCCCGCTGCCGTTTCGGCCCCCGCCGCCGATCCCGCCATTCCCGCCGGAACGGCGCTCGTCAGCACCACCGTGCGCGAGGCGCTGCGCGATGCGATGGCCGAGGAAATGCGCCGCGATCCGCGCGTTTTCGTGATGGGCGAGGAAGTCGCCGAATATCAGGGCGCCTACAAGGTCACGCAGGGCCTGCTCGCCGAATTCGGCCCCAAGCGCGTGATCGACACTCCGATCACCGAATATGGCTTTGCCGGGATCGGCACGGGCGCGGCGATGGGGGGCCTTCGTCCCATCGTTGAGTTCATGACCTTCAACTTCGCGATGCAGGCTATCGACCACATCATCAACTCGGCCGCCAAGACCAACTACATGAGCGGCGGCCAGATGCGCTGCCCGATCGTGTTCCGCGGGCCCAACGGCGCGGCGAGCCGCGTCGGCGCGCAGCATTCGCAGAACTACGGACCGTGGTATGCGAGCGTGCCGGGGCTGATCGTGATTGCGCCCTATGACGCGGCCGACGCCAAGGGCCTGATGAAGGCTGCGATCCGCTCGGAAGATCCGGTGGTCTTCCTCGAGAACGAGCTCGTCTACGGCCGCAGCTTCGATGTGCCGCAGGTGGACGACTATGTGCTCCCGATCGGCAAGGCGCGGATCGTGCGCGAGGGCAAGGACGTCACCATCGTCAGCTATTCGATCGGGGTCGGGCTCGCGCTCGAGGCGGCGAACACGCTGGCGGGCGAGGGGATCGATGCCGAGGTGATTGACCTGCGCACCCTGCGCCCGCTCGACAAGGAGACGGTGCTGAAGAGCCTCGCCAAGACCAACCGCCTGGTGGTGGCAGAGGAGGGCTGGCCAACCTGCTCGATCGCCTCGGAAATCATCACCATCTGCATGGAGGAGGGCTTCGACCACCTCGATGCGCCGGTGCTGCGGGTGTGCAACGAGGATGTGCCGCTGCCCTATGCGGCCAATCTCGAAAAGCTCGCGCTGGTCGATGCTGCGCGGATCGCCGGGGCGGCGCGCAAGGTGTGCTACCGCTGAGCCCGGGCAGGCCGCGCGGGATTGCGGTTCATCCGCTCCCCGTCCGGGATCGCCGGGGCTATCCGGTCAGAGCCGCAGGAAGCCCGGTCGGCTGTAGCTGATCGGCACCTCGGGGGTGCCGATGATCGTGAGCACCGTGGGCACCCGATAGGTGAGGATGATGGTCTTTTCGGTGGCGCCTTCGACCCGCGGGGACTCCGGCGTCTCGATCTGCGTGTTGAGGCGCCCGCCATCGAGGCTGTAGGGCGCACGCGTGGTGATCGAGCGCGCATAGTCGGCGAGGGTAACCGAGGGCGATGAGACGTAGGCCCTGGTCACATCGAGGTTGGCGTTAAATTCCAGGAGTGCGCGGTCGGCATAGACGGGCTGGGTCGACGTCGAGGTACGTGCCCAGGCTCCGGCAAGCGCGGCCTAGTCGACCGCGAATTGCAGCTCGCGCTTCCACATGTACCATTGGGCCAGGTCGGTGCCGAAGCCGACGCCACCGATCAGAGCAGGCAATCCGCCCGCGAAAAGGATCAGGTCATGGCCGCTCGTGCAGCGACGCAGCTTTTCGAGGAGTTGCGCAAGCAACGGCATTTTCATACATCGATCCAGAATTATCCGCGCCCTTGGCGAGAGCTGGGCTAGGGCTATTGGCTGATCATTGTCTTGAGGGACGTAGGTAAGTCATATTTACCTGTTAAAATGTCCGGCAAGCTGGCCCGGCCACCGGCCCGCCAATCAAAAGGTAAGCAACGCCATGCCTCCCCCGCTCGAGGCGCTCGAGACGCTTCCCCCCGAACAGCGCCTTGCGATCACCTGGTCGAGAGCGGAGGCGCGCGACCGTCTGGCGAGCATGCTGGCCTTCGACGGGCGCCTTGCGCGCATCGTCACGCGCACCCGCGAGCCGATGCTGGGGCAAATGCGGCTTGCATGGTGGCGCGACACCCTCGGCCTTCGGGTCGCTGCGCGGCCGCGAGGGGATGTTGTGCTGGAGGCACTCGGGACGTTCTGGGAGGGGCGGGAGGCCGAGCTGATTGCGCTGGTCGATGGCTGGGAGCAGGTCCTGCACGAAAAGCCGCTCTCCGAAGATGCTGCGGGCCGGTTCGCTGAGGGACGCAGTGCGGCGCTGCTTGGTGTCTATGGTGGCGATCCGCGGAGTGACCGGCCTGGCGCTGCCTCCCGCCGAGCTGCGTGGTGCTGGAGCTTGGGCGATTTCGCGGCTCGGGTCAGCGACCCCGGCGAACGGGCGATGCTGGCGAAGCTCGGGCTTGCACGCTCCGGACCTGACAGGCGCCTGCCGCGCAGCGAGCGCGGATTGGCCGTGCTCGGTTCGCTGGGCGAACGCGCGCTGCGCCGTGATGGGCGGCCTCTGATGGAGGGCCGGGGTGCCGCGATCGCGGTGATGCGGGCCGCTATCTTCGGGGGCTGATTTGCGCTATCCCACGGGCAAATCTCGAAAATCGGGGACAGACCGGTGCGACAGGCAGTTTGGGGAGTGCTGGGCGGGCTCGCCCTTTCGGGTATCGGTGTATTCTGGTGGCAGGGCCGCGCCGCGATCGAGAGCGCTGCGCCGCCGCCAGCCGCGCGAAGGCCAGCCATCGATCCCCAAAAGCTTCCCCTTGCCGATCCCGGCAACCTCAAGGGTCCGCTGCCGCCCGAACTGACCGAACGCAACCGCGAGCAGCAGCGCTTCGACCGCCTTGAACGCAACCGCGACGGCTTCATCTCGCGCAACGAGATGCTGTCCACCCGCACCGAGGCGTTCCGCAAGCTCGACAAGGACGGCAACAACCTTCTGACCTTCGAGGAATGGGCGGTGACCACCGTTGATCGCTTCGAGCGGGCCGACAAGGACGGGGACGATCGGCTCACGCGCGCCGAATTCGCCACCACCGCGCCTCCGCCGGTGGTGCGCAAGCCTGCCTGCAAATGCTGAAGGATCAGGCGGGCACGAGCTCGCGGCGCGCGGCGATCCACTGGGCAAGATCCGCCTTGGCGCGCGAGGTATAGGCTTCCTTGCGGACCTTCTTGCCGACCTCGTGGAGCGGCGGGAACAGCCCGAAATTGACGTTCATGGGCTGGAAGGTTTCGGCCTCGGCATCGCCGGTGATGTGGCTGAGAAGCGCGCCGAGCGCAGTCGTCGGCGGGAGCGGCTGCCATGTCCGGCCTGCCAGCTCGCTTGCGGTCATCAGCCCGGCGACGAGGCCGATGGCTGCGCTTTCGACATAGCCCTCGCAGCCCGTCACTTGCCCCGCAAAGCGGATATGCGGTGCGGCCTTCAGCCGCAGCTGGCGATCGAGAACCTCGGGCGAATTGAGGAAGGTGTTGCGGTGAAGGCCGCCCAATCGCGCGAATTCGGCATTCTCGAGCCCGGGAATGGTGCGGAACAGCTCGATCTGCGCGGAGTATTTGAGCTTGGTCTGGAAGCCCACCATGTTCCACAGCGTGCCGAGCTTGTTGTCCTGGCGAAGCTGCACCACCGCATAGGGCCAGCGGCCTTGGGGGAATTCGGGCGTCACGTCGAAGGGATTGTCGAGCCCCACGCCCTTCATCGGGCCATAGCGCAGCGTCTCCACCCCGCGCTCCGCCATCACCTCGATCGGCATGCAGCCGTCGAAATAGGGGGTGTCCTTTTCCCACTGCTTGAACTCGGTCTTCTCGCCCTCGATCAGCCCCTTGTGAAAGGCGAGATACTGCTCCTGCGTCATCGGGCAGTTGATGTAGTCGCCGCCCTCGTTCGACGCTTCGGTCCGCTTGTTCCAGCGCGACTGGATCCAGACCTTGGTCATGTCGATGGAATCGCGGTGGACGATCGGTGCGATGGCATCGAAAAAGGCGAGGCGCTCGGAGCCCGTAGCGCGCACGATACTGCCGGCAAGCGCCTCGGCGGTGAGCGGCCCCGTGGCGACGATGGTGAGGCCGGCGTCGGGGAGGGTATCGATCCGCTCGCGCACAATGGTGATGTTGGGGTGCTCGCCCAATGCCTTCTCGACCTCGGCCGAGAAGACATCGCGGTCCACCGCCATGGCGCTCCCTGCGGGCACGCGCGCGACCTCGCCGGCGCGCATCACGAGGCTGTCAAGCATCCGCATCTCGTGGTGCAGCAGGCCGACCGCGTTCTTCGTGTCGTCGTCCGAGCGGAAGGAATTGGAGCAGACCAGCTCGGCGAGGCCATCGGTCTGGTGCGCCGGGGTCATGTAGCCGCTTCCGCGCATCTCTGACAGGCGCACCCGCACCCCGCGCCGGGCGAGCTGCCAGGCTGCCTCGCTCCCGGCGAGGCCACCGCCGATTATGTGCACATCGTGGGAAGTCGCAGGTCCGGTCATGGCGGGGCAGGTAATTGCGTGTTAGCCCCCCGGCAAGCCCAAAGGGGTTGCGACAGGGACGGGACGGAATGGCAAGGCAAGCACTGATCGAACAACGGCCGTGGTTGCTGGCGAGCATCGCTGCGGCGACCGCCTATTACTTTCTGCGCGATAACCCGGTGGGCGAGGGCGTGTGGGGCATCGCGGTGAAGGGCGCCGGGGTGGCGCTGCTAGCGTTTTACGCGCTGCTGCGGGTACCGCAGGGCAAGCACCGGGGTGACGGGTTCCTGCTGGTCGGTGCCCTCGCACTGGCCGCGGCGGGCGATATGGCGATCGAACTCGATTTCCTCGCCGGCGGCGCTTTCTTTGCTGCCGCACACGTGGTGGCTGTGGCGCTTTACCTGAGGAACCGCCACAAGCGCCCGTCGCCGACCCAGAAGCTGGCCGCGCTGGCCCTGCTGATCGGCACGCCGCTGACGAGCTATTGCCTGAGCGGACAGGCCGAGGTCGCGGCCTATGCCGTCTTCCTTGGCGCGATGGCCTCGGCGGCATGGATGAGCCACTATCCGCGTTACCGCGTGGGCACCGGCGCGGTGCTGTTCGTGGTGAGCGACTGGCTGATCTTCTCGCGCATGGGGCCGCTCGATCTCGCGCCTCTGCCCGACCTTCTGATCTGGCCGCTCTATTTCGCCGGACAGGTGATGATCGCCACGGGCATCGTGCAATGTCTGAGAGGCGAACAACCCGTCAGGTGACGGGCTGTTCTCCGGCATCGCCTTCAAGTTCGGCGGCGATCGCTTCTTCCGCCTCGTTTTCGGGATCGGTGGTCTCGTCGATCAGCGCCGCGCCGACGATGTGCTCGTCCTTGGCGACATCGAAGATGCGGATGCCCGATGAGCCGCGCCCGGAGATGGAAAAGCCCTTGAGGCTCTCGAACCCGCCTTCGATCAGGTGACGGAAATCGATGCCGAGGCGGATCAGCTTGGCCTGATCGGTCACCAGCATAAGCTGCGAACCGTGCTTGACCGGGAAGCTGGCGACCACCGGCCCGTTGCGCTCGGGATTGCTCTCGGGCGCACCGATATTGGTGATCCCCTGGCCGCCGCGCGCCGTCTTGCGGTATTCATAGGCTGAGGAGATCTTGCCATAGCCGTTGGCGGTGATGGTGAGGATGAATTCCTCGCCTTCCGCCATGGCTGCGACCTGCTCGGCCGGAAGGGTCGGGACTGCGTCGTTGTTCTTCCACGCCGCTGCGCGCAGATAGGCTTCGCGGGTTTCCATGTCGGCGGCAAGCGATCCGAGCACCGCCATGCTGACGACCTTGCCGCCCTTCTTGAGGCTCATGCCGCGCACGCCGATACCGGTGCGGCTCTTGGTCTCGCGCGCGTCGGTGGCGGCGAAGCGGATCGCCTTGCCACTGTCGCTGGCGAGGAAGATCTCCTGATCCTCGGTGAGCAACTGCACCCCGATCAGGCGATCGCCCGAGCCTTCGACGAAGCCCATTGCGTACTTGCCTGCGGTGGGGATGTTGGTGAAGGCGTCCATCGCGTTGCGGCGGACCATGCCCTGCTCGGTGGCGAAGACGATGTTCAGGCTGGCCCAGCTCGCCTCGTCCTCGGGCAGGGGCAGCACGTTGGTCACCCGCTCGTCCTCGCCCAGGGGCAGGAGGTTGACCATCGGACGGCCCTTGGTCTGCGGGCCGCCTTCGGGCAGCTTCCACACCTTCATGCGGTAGACGCGGCCGGTGTTGGTGAAGAACAGGACCGGATTGTGCGTCGAGGTGACGAACAGTTCGACCACGGCGTCCTCGTCCTTGGTCGCCATGCCCGAGCGCCCCTTGCCGCCGCGGCCCTGGGCGCGGAAGGTGCCGAGCGCGGTGCGCTTGATGTAGCCGCCGTGGGTAACGGTGACGACCATCTCCTCGCGCTCGAGCAGGTCCTCGTCGTCGAGCCCGTCCCAGGCGGGGGCGATCTCGGAAAGGCGCGGCGTGGCGTAGGTCGCGCGGATCTCCTCAAGCTCGGCGCGCATCACCGCATAGAGCTTCACCCGGTCGGCGAGGATCGCGAGATATTCCTCGATCGCGGCGGCAAGCTGTTTCAACTCGTCGCCGATCTCGTCGCGGCCCAGCGCGGTCAGGCGGTGGAGGCGCAGTTCGAGGATCGCCTTCACCTGCCGTTCCGACAGGCGGTAGGTGCCGCCGCTTTCGTCGGCGGAAGGCTCGATCGCCTCCACCAGGCGGATATATTGCGCGATGTCGCCAATCGGCCATTCCTTGGCGAGCAGCTTGGCGCGCGCTTCGGCCGGGTTGCGGGCCGAGCGGATCATCGCCACCACCTCGTCGAGGTTGGAGACCGCGACAACCAGACCCAGCAAGATGTGCGCCCGCTCGCGCGCCTTGGCGAGTTCGAACTTGGTCCGGCGGGTGATCACTTCCTCGCGGAAGGCGATGAAGGACTGGATGAAGTCGCGCAGGTGCAGCGTTTCGGGGCGCCCGCCGCGGATCGCCAGCATGTTCGCAGGGAAGGAGGACTGGGCAGGGGTGTGGCGCCAGATCTGGTTGAGCACCACCTCGGCCGTGGCATCGCGCTTGAGATCAATGACCACGCGCACGCCCTCGCGCGAGCTTTCGTCACGGATGTCGGCGATGCCCTCGATGCGCTTGTCCTTGGCGGCTTCGGCGATCTTCTCGACCAGCGCGGACTTGCCGACCTGATAGGGGATCGAGGTGAAGACGATGCTCTCGCGGCCCTCGCTCTTGGCGCCGCGGGTGCTCTCGATCTCGTGCCGGCAGCGCATCAGGATCGACCCGCGCCCTGTGGTGTAAGCCTGGCGTGCGCCGTGGGTGCCAAGGATCAGCGGCGCGGTCGGGAAGTCAGGCCCCGGGATGTATTCGATCAGCTCTTCCGAGGTGATCGCCGGGTTGTCCATGTAGGCAAAGCAAGCGTCGATCACTTCGCCCAGATTGTGCGGCGGGACATTGGTCGCCATGCCGACCGCGATCCCGCCCGCGCCGTTGACCAGCAGGTTGGGGAAGCGCGCCGGCAGCACCGTCGGCTCCTTGCGCGAGCCGTCGTAGTTGTCGGTGAAATCGACGGTGTCCTTGTCGAGATCGTCAAGCAGGCTGTTGGCGACCCGCGCCAGCCGCGCCTCGGTGTAGCGCATCGAGGCCGGGGGATCGGGGTCCATCGAGCCGAAATTGCCCTGACCATCGATCAGCGGAACGCGCATCGACCAGGGCTGCGTCATGCGGGCGAGGGCATCGTAGATCGCAGAGTCGCCGTGAGGGTGGTAGTTACCCATCACGTCGCCCACGATCTTGGCGCTCTTGCGGTAGGGCCGGCCGGCGACGAAGCCGCCTTCCTGGCTGGCGAAGAGAATGCGGCGATGCACCGGCTTCAGCCCGTCGCGCACGTCGGGCAGCGCGCGGGCCACGATCACGCTCATCGCATAGTCGAGATAGCTCGACTTCATCTCGTCGACGATGTCGATGCGGTCGAAGCCGCCCATCGGGGTTGCGGCAGGAGGATCGAGGATGTCGCTGTCGTCGCTCAAGGTCTGGGCCGTTTCTGTTGATGTTTTGCGCCACACGCGGCGGGCCGGGCCTTGGCAGGGCCGGCAAGTGGGGTCCATTTAGGCACAAGCCGCAGGTTTCGCCACCTTGCGCCGCGAACACAGGGGGAACGGCGCGTCTTTTTCCACACTTCCCGCGACCGGCGGCTGTGCGGGCCAAGAGGCCGGTGAGCCGGGTATTCAAAGTCCGTTCAGCACGGCGTGGCTAGCTGGCAATTGCAAATCCTTCTGGAGCCGTTCAAAGGCGCAGGCGGAAACTGGGCAGCAAGGGCTCACCTAAGAGGGCACCCGGCTGCGCTTGATGTGGAGGAAGCCTTGACCAATCTGTTGTCGCCCCGTCCGATGGGCCTTGCCCGCCAGTTCGGCCTTGCCCTTGCTCTTGCCAGCGGAACGGCTCTGCTCGCGGTTCCGGGTTTGACCGATGCCGCCCATGCCCAGAAGAAAAAGAAGGATGACAAGCAGGAAGCCGCCAAGCCGGTTTACAGCCCTGCCTTCGTCAAGGCCTACCAGGCGCTCGACGTTGCGCTGAAGGCACCGGGCGCCGATCTTGCCGCGCTCAAGCCGCAGATCGTCGCGCTCCAGCCGCTCGCCGTTTCGCCGGACGAAAAGCTTGCCCTCGGGGGCATGATGTTCAACGCCGGCATCATGAGCAAGGATCCTGCCGTGCAGTACGAAGGCGTGCAGCTCATGCTCGCCAGCGGGAAAGCCAATCCCGAGGAAGCGGGCCGCTACAACGTGGTCGCATCGCAGCTTGCCAGTTCGCTCAAGCAGTATGACGCCGCCCGGGGCTTCCTGCAGAAGGCCATCGACCTCAATTACTCCGGTCAGGGGGTTACGCCGTCGGATCTGCAATTGAGCATGGCGGAACTCTATTTCTCGGAAGATCGCAACCAGGAAGGCCTCAAATACCTTGCTGATGCCATTGCCGCGCGCAAGGCGCAGGCCGGCAAGGTGGACGAACGCTGGTATCGTCGCGGCGTGTCGGTGGCGTACGAGGGTGAAATCGTCCCGCAGGTCTACGAATTCGTCGAGGGCTGGGTGTCGGATTACGGCACGGAGGCCAATTGGCGCGATGCGATCAACCTGACGCGCAATCTCAACGATTTCCCGGCACCGATCATGCTTGATCTGTTCCGTCTGGGAGACCGTGTCGGATCGCTCAACGTCAAGAACGACTACATTTTCTACATCGAATCCGCCGACTCGCGGCGGCTTCCGGCAGAGGTGAAGCGCGTGATCGACGAGGCTTACCAGAGGGGTGTGATCCCCAAGGGCAGCGATAGTTGGGTCGAGGAGCAGTACAAGCTGGCCAACGGCCTCATTGCCCAGGACAAATCGGCCCTTCCGGGTCTCGAGCGCGATGCTGCCGCGCCGACCGCGCAGCTGCGCACCGTGATCGCGGCGGCCGATGCCACGCTCAGCTACAACGAGTTCGCCAAGGCTGCCGGCTTCTACGAGAAGGCCCTGGCAATGCCGGGCGCTGATCGAGACCTCGTCCTGACCCGTCTCGGCATCGCGCAGATCGGGCTCAAGAATTACGATGCGGCGCGCGAGACGTTCGGGAAGGTGACCGGCGCGCGCATGCCTGTCGCCCGCCTCTGGAGCGCCTTTGCGCGCCAGCAGGCGAGTGCTTCGGCAGCGGCCACCACGCCTGCGGCACTCAGCTAGGTCCATACGATCCGTTCAAGCGAGCGCCGGGTCTCCTGATCCGGCGCTCCTTTTTTGAGAGGACTGGTGAGGCCTTTGCAACCGGCAGCGCGCTTGCGGCAGCCGCGCTGTGCGCCTAAATGCCCCCCATGAACGACCTCGCCAGCACGCCGCAGCCGCCTGCCTCCGAAGAGCGACCCGCCCGTCAGCGCAAGCCCGACTGGATCCGGGTGCGCGCGCCGGTCAGCGAGGGCTATAACGGAACGCGCAGGCTGATGCGCGAATTGAACCTTCACACCGTGTGCGAGGAAGCCGCCTGCCCGAACATCGGCGAGTGCTGGACCAAGAAGCATGCGACGGTGATGATCCTCGGCGACGTCTGCACGCGCGCCTGTGCCTTCTGCAACGTCAAGACGGGGATGCCCAAGGCAGTCGATCCCTTCGAGCCCGAGAACACCGCGATTGCCGCGGCCAAGATGGGGCTTGAGCATATCGTCATCACCTCGGTCGACCGCGACGATCTGCCCGACGGCGGCGCGTCGCAGTTCGTCAAGGTGATCGAGGCGCTGCGCCGGACTACGCCGAACACCACGATCGAGATCCTCACCCCCGATTTCCGCGGCAAGATGCGCCGCGCGGTCGAGATGATCTGCGAGGCGGGACCTGACGTCTACAACCACAATCTCGAAACCGTTCCCCGGCTCTACCCGACGATCCGCCCCGGCGCGCGCTACTATGCCTCGCTGCGCCTGCTCGAGGAGGTGAAGGCGCATAATCCGCTCATCTTCACCAAGTCGGGCATCATGCTCGGCCTTGGCGAGCAGCGGCTCGAGGTGCACCAGGTGATGGACGACATGCGTTCGGCCGAGGTCGATTTCATCACCATGGGGCAATATCTCCAGCCGACTCCGAAGCACGCCAAGGTCGAGGAGTTCGTCACGCCCAAGGCCTTCGCCGCCTATGGCGCGATTGCGCGGGCCAAGGGCTTCCTTCAGGTCGCATCGAGCCCGCTGACCCGTTCAAGCTACCACGCGGGTGACGACTTTGCGAAAATGCGCGCGGCGCGCGAGGAGAAGCTGGCGCGCGCAGCGGCGCGTTCGGGGGCCAAGGCGTAAGGCCGTGCCCGGCATCCGCGAAACCCGCCGCCTGCCTTACAGCGCCGAGCAGATGTTCGATCTGGTGGCGGACGTCGCCCGTTACGGCGAGTTCCTGCCTTGGGTGATCGCCATCCGTGTGCGATCCAACAGCGAGACCGAGATGGTCGCGGACATGGTGGTCGGTTTCAAGGCGATCCGCGAGAGCTTCACCTCGCGGGTCAGGAAGACCCGGCCGCACGAGATCGACGTGCACTATATCGACGGACCGCTCTCCGACCTCGACAACGTCTGGACCTTCCGAGCCGTTGATGCGCATAGTTGCGAGATCGACTTTCTCGTCGACTTCACTTTCAAGAACCGCCTGTTCGAGAAGATCGCCGGGCAGTATTTCGACAAGGCCTTCCGCAAGATGGTCGAGGCCTTCGAGGCCCGCGCGGCGCAGCTTTACCGCAACAGCAAGCCGAGCGCGCAGAGCGTCGCCTGACGGCGGATTTCGGCGCGGCCGTCGGGGCCGTCGCCGCCATCGAAAAACCTGAGCTCGCCTTCAGGCTCGCCGCTTTCGCCGCGCACGACGCGTGCGAAGACCACCGTGCCGACGGGCTTGCCGGGCGTTCCGCCGCCGGGTCCGGCCACTCCGCTGATGGCGACCGCGACGTCTGCCCTCGAACGGTCGAGCGCCCCCTTGGCCATGGCCCAGACGCAAGCGATCGATACCGCGCCGAAGGTCTCGATGATATCGCGCGAGACGCCGAGCATCTCCATCTTCGCTTCGTTCGAATAGGTCACAAAGCCACGGTCAAGCACCGCCGAGGAGCCAGCGATCTCGGTGATGGCTCCCGCGACCAGGCCCCCGGTGCAGCTTTCGGCGGTGGCGAGCTTGCGTCCGATCGCCGCGTTGTCAGCGACCACACGGGCCGCAAGCGCGGCGATATCGTCGGGCAGAAGCGAGAGCGACATGGGGCCGGTTACCGCTTGGCCGAGGTCTGTGCGGCCGTGCAGGTCGGCAGGGCCTGTTTCTCCGCGATATCGACCACGAAGGCGATCAGCCCGCCGACATTTTCGCGCGGAAGCGGGCTGATGAGCTCGAGGCCGCGTTCGATCTTGGTGCAGTCGGCCGGCCTGATCTCCTCGGCGATCGTCTGGCCGAGGAAGGCATCGACGAAGGGCCGCAGCGCGCCGTCGGGCATGGTGGCGATTATCGCTCCGATATTGGCGGCGCCCGGGTCCTCTCCATCGGCCTTCTTTGCAGCCACGATCTTGAACAACCGCAGGGCGCCGGACCAGGCCTTGTCCTGTCCCGTCCGGAACGGGGCGATGAAGGCATTTCCCTTGGTCGCCATGAAGCCGCTTCTGGCCAAGCGGTTGGTGCAGGCGGTCCGTGCCGCATCGAAAGCGATCGGCATGGCATAGAGGACGGCATCGGTGATGTCGGCGGGACCGAGACAGGCCTGTTGCTGCGCCTGCGCGGTCTGGGCCGTGGCAAGCCCGGCCAGAGCGATGACGGGAGCGATCACTGTCTTGATCATAGGTCTGTTCCTCAGGCGGCGAGAGTGACGAGCACGATGGCCTGTGCGGCGATCCCTTCGCCGCGGCCGGTAAAGCCGAGTTGCTCGGTGGTGGTGGCCTTGATGCTGACCGCTTCCTCGCCCAGGCCCATCAGGCGGGCCACTTCGGCGCGCATCGCGGGCCGGTGCGGTCCGATCTTGGGGGCCTCGCAGATCAGGGTGAGATCGACATTGGCGATGGCGTAGCCCGCGGCCCGGGCGAGACCCACCGCGTGTTCGAGGAACTGTCCCGAACGCGCACCGCGCCATTGCGGATCGCTCGGCGGGAAGTGGGTGCCGATGTCGCCCTCTCCGACCGCGCCGAGCACCGCGTCGGTAATCGCGTGGAGCGCGACATCCGCGTCGGAATGGCCGGCAAGGCCCTTGTCATGCGGGATCAGGACGCCGCCGAGCCAGAGTTCCTCGCCTGGCACGAGGCGGTGGACGTCGAAGCCCTGTCCGATACGGAAGGCGGGTGCTGCGGCCATGTCGCCAAAATCCTCTGCAAAGGTGATCTTCTTCAGCCGCTCGTCGCCTGCGACGAGCGCAACAGCGCCCGCGTTGGCGATCAGCACCTGGGCGTCATCCCCCGCATCGGTGACGCCTTGCCAGGCCGCCTGCGCGGCGATGATTTCGGCAAAGCGGAAGGCTTGCGGGGTCTGGACCCGGCGCAAGGCATCGCGGTCGGCCTTGCCCGCCATGAAGCCTGCGGCGTCGGCAAGCGCGATGCTGTCCACCACCGGCAGCACCGGAATGGCACCCGGTGCCTGCTCGAGTGCCGCCAGCAGGCGAGCCATCACGCCGCGGGGCAGATCGGGGCGGGCGGCATCGTGGATCAGCACCTGACCGGGTGCTTGCGGTGCCAGTGCCTCCAGTCCGGCGCGCACCGAGTCCTGCCGGGTAGCGCCTCCGGTGACGAAGCGAAGGCCCTCAAGGCCGGCAAGGGCCTGTTCCGCGTGGCCGCGCGCATCAGCGGCGATCACCACCACCAACGGCTCCGCGCCCGCAGCAAGCAGGGCCTCGATCGAATGCCGGATCAGCGGCTTGCCGCGCCAGTTGCGGAATTGCTTGGGGGTGTCCCCGCCCACGCGCAGACCCTTTCCGGCCGCCACCACGATGGCAGCAAACGGGGGGAGGGCAGGTTCGGCGGACATCGCGGTTTCGCTTAGGGTCTGGACGGGCTTTCGGCAATCCACTATGCGCCTGCCCATATTTTAGGCATTGCCCCCGACATGACCATGCTCCCCTCTCCGCCGGCGCTGAAGCCGATTGCCATTGGTCCTGTTGTGGTGGCCGAGCCGGTGGTGCTTGCGCCGATGACCGGCGTCACCGACATGCCGTTCCGCACGCTGGTGCGCCGCTATGGCTCGGGGCTCAATGTCACCGAGATGGTGGCGAGCGAGGCGGCAATCCGCGAGACCCGCCAATCGGTGCAGAAGACCGCATGGGACCGGATCGAGGAGCCGGTCTCGATGCAGCTCGTCGGCTGCGATCCTTCGAGCATGGCCGAGGCCGCCAAGCTCCAGGAGGGCAACGGCGCCGCGATCATCGACATCAATTTCGGTTGCCCGGTACGCAAGGTGGTCGGCCAGTTCGCTGGTTCGGCGCTGATGCGCGAGGTGCCGCTCGCGGTGCGGTTGATGGAAGCGACCGTCAAGGCGGTGAAGGTGCCGGTCACGGTCAAGATGCGGATGGGCTGGGATCACAACAGCCTCAATGCCCCCGAGCTTGCCCGCATGGCCGAAGACCTCGGCGTGCAGATGATCACCGTCCATGGCCGCACCCGCAACCAGATGTACAAGGGCAGCGCAGACTGGGCCTTCGTCCGCAAGGTGAAGGAGGCGGTCAGCATACCGGTCATCGTCAACGGCGACATCTGCACCATCGAGGATGCGGCGAAGGCGCTTGAGCAATCGGGCGCGGACGGGCTGATGATCGGGCGGGGGGCCTATGGCAAGCCGTGGCTGCTGGGCCAGGTCATGCACTGGTGGCGCACCGGTGAGGCCCGGGCGACGCCGGGCATCGACGAGCAATACGGGCTCGTCGTCGAGCACTACAACCGGATGCTCGAACACTACGGGCGCGACACGGGCGTGAAGATGGCGAGGAAGCACCTGGGGTGGTACACCAAGGGGCTCCACGGCTCGGCCGAGTTCCGCAACCAGGTCAATTTCATCGATGATGCGCGCCAGGTGCTTGGCGAGATCGAGCGCTTTTATGCCCCCTTCCTGATGCAGCAGGCGGCCTGAGGCGTGGCGAGCTTGCCGAGCGAGCGCGACGAAGGGCGCCCCGATGCCCGTGCTCAGCTGGCCGGCCTCATTTTCGCGCTCGTGCTGATCGATCCCGAGGGGCGCATCGCCGAGGTCAACCATGCGGCCGAGGATCTGCTCGGTACCAGCGCCAGCCGGCTCGTCGGCACGCGGTTGATCGACCGCATCGGGCCGATCGATCCGCGCGTTGAAGCGCGACTCGGAGTCAGCGACGAGGCACTGGTTGCACGTGATCTTGCCATCAGGGTGGGGCGACGCGAGGCACGCGTTAATCTGACGGCTTCGCCGCTGGGAGGGTTCCCGGGCTGGCAGGTGGTTACCCTGTCGCAGATCGGCCATGACGAGGGCGGGCCGGCGGCAGGCGAGGCGATGCTGGGCGCTCCGGCGGTTCTGGCCCACGAGATCAAGAACCCGCTCGCCGCGATCCGCGGGGCAGGCCAGCTCGCCGCCCGCAAGCTGCCCCACGCCGACAAGAAACTCGCCCGGATGATCACCGACGAGGTCGATCGAATTGCACGTCTTATTGACCGGATGCAGCAGCTCGGCAGCACCCGCCCGGGGCCGGTCGACTCTTGCAACCCGCATGAGGCCATCCGTGCGGCTGTCGCCACGGTGCGGGCGGGCTGCGACGAGGCCAGCCCGATCGAGATCCGCGAGGAGTTCGATCCCTCGCTCCCGCCGGTTCTCGCCAATCGCGATGCGCTCGAGCAGGTGCTGATCAACCTCATCTCCAACGCCCGCGATGCAGCGATCTTGCAGGGCGGCACGCACAGCGGCGGGCCGAGGCGGGAGGGCCTGATCATCGTCCAGACCCGCTTTGTCAGCGGCCTTGCCTTCAGCGCGATCCGCAATGGCCGTGCGGTGCCATTGCCGATCGAGATCACCGTCTCGGATAACGGCGCGGGGGTCGATGCGGCTCTGCGCGATCACGTGTTCGAGCCCTTCGTTTCCTCGAAGCCATCGGGTCAGGGCCTGGGCTTGCCGCTGGTTCGCAAACTGGTGCGCGACATGAACGGAAATGTCAGCCACGACCGCGACCAGCGCAGCGGGCTCACCAACTTCCGCCTGCATCTCCCGCAGGCGCCCGATCAGAGCTGACACCATGCCTGCACCAGCGACCGATCCGATCCTGCTTGTCGAGGATGATGCCGCAATCGCGACGGTGATCGTCGCCGCGCTCGAGGACGAGGGCTTTGCCATCGCCCATTGCACCAGCATCGCGGCACGCGACCGGCAGCTTGCTGCGCGCCGCTTTGCCGTCATGCTCACCGATGTGATCCTCGAGGACGGGGATGGCCTCGCCAGCCTTGCCGCGGTCCGCGAGCGCGCGCCCGACATGCCGGTGATCGTGCTGTCGGCGCAGAACACACTCGATACGGCAGTCAGGGCGAGCGAGAGCGAAGCCTTCGAGTATTTCCCCAAGCCCTTCGATCTTGACGAGCTGGTCCACGCCGTGCGCCAGGCGGCCGGCGCCCGCGCACCGCTGGACGACGAGAGTGGCGCCTCTCTGCCCGGGGGTGAAAGCGAAAAGATGCCGTTGGTCGGCCGTAGCCCGGCCATGCAGGGCGTCTACCGGATGATCACGCGCGTGCTGCGCAATGATCTCACCGTGCTCGTCACCGGTGAAAGCGGGACCGGCAAGGAACTGGTCGCCGAGGCGATCCATGAACTCGGCAACCGCCGTACGGGCCCGTTCGTGGCCGTCAATACCGCGGCGATCCCGGCAGATCTGGTCGAAAGCGAGCTGTTCGGGCACGAGAAAGGCGCCTTCACCGGTGCCATCGCTCAGGCAATCGGCAAGTTCGAGCAGGCAAACGGTGGCACTCTCTTCCTCGATGAGATCGGTGACATGCCGGCCGAGGCCCAGACCCGGCTGCTGCGCGCCTTGCAATCGGGTCGCATCCGGCGCGTCGGCGGGCGGCAGGAGATCGCGGTCAATGTTCGCATCATCGCCGCGACCAACCGCGATCTCACTCCCATGATCGCGTCAGGCACTTTCCGCGAGGACCTGTTCTACCGGCTCAATGTGGTGCCGATCCTGTTGCCGCCCTTGCGCGAGCGGCGCGAGGATATCGCCGCGCTGGCGCAACATTTCCTGATGCTCGCGGCCGAGGACGGCTTGCCACGGCGCGTGATCGCCGCCGATGCGATCGAGCAGCTCGAGCAGCGCAGCTGGCGCGGCAATGTCCGCGAGCTGCGCAATGTTGTCTATCGCCTTGCGCTGATGGCACGCGAAGAGCGGATCGACGCCGATGCGGTCAATGACATCATCGGCCCGGAAATCATGCCGCCGAACCATGGTGCAGGGGAAGGGCAGGGGGGCTTCGGTGCAGCTCTGGCGGGCTGGCTGGCCGCCGAATCTCCGCCTTCCGGCGCCGTCTACCACCGGGCGCTGGCAGCCTTCGAGAAGCCGCTGATCGAATATGCGCTGGGTCGCACGGGCGGCAACCAGCTCCGCGCCGCGCAGCTCCTCGGCATCAATCGCAACACGCTGCGCAAGCGGATTGGGGAGCTGGGACTGGATCCCGACCGCTTTTCGACAACCTGACGTCGCTGCGGGGCAGCCTTTCGTCAGATTGCGCTTGCAAATCTGCCACACCATTGTTGTAAAGTGGCAACGATGGAGCAATCCCGGCCGCCTGCCTTTCCTCTCTTCCAGCGCCAGTCGCCGCGCTGGTGGCGACGCTTCATGATCGCGGCGCGGCGAGCCAACATCTTCATGTGGCTGGAAGGTATCGCCGTGACGGCCCTGCTGGCTGCGGTGGTTGCGACCTGGTCCGCCTATGGGCGTTCGGCGGCACCCGACGATCTGTTGCCGACGATTCAGGTATCGGCCTTGCTGATGGCCACACTGGTGCCGGCGATGATGCTGCTGGTGCTGATCGGACGCCGCCTTGCCCTGCGCCGCGCAGCGGGAAGCACAGCCCGTCTGCACGTCCGGCTCGTATTCTTTTTCTCGATGGTCGCAGCGGTCCCGACGTTGCTGGTCGCCGGCTTTGCCGCATTCCTGTTCCAGTTCGGGGTCGATTTCTGGTTCTCCGACCAGTCGCGCGGGCTGATGGAGAACGCGAATGCGCTGGCCAAGAACTACTATGACGCGAACCAGCGCGGGGTCGAACAGAACACCATCACCATGGCCACCGACATGCGCGACATCCTGTCGCGGGTGCCGATCACCGACCCCGACTTTCCCGACTTCTATGCCTATCAGGCCCAGGCACGCGAGATTTCCGAGAGCGCGGTGCTTCAGAGGATGCCGGACGGCTCGTTTCGCACCGCGGTCGCGCTGAACCTTTCCCGGGACAACAGCCCGCTGGCCTTCAGCCGCGCCGCGCTACCCCGGCTCGATCGCGGCGAGCTTGCGGTGGTCATAGGCAGCCCCGAGCGGATCGAGGCGCTTGTGCCGATCGACTCCCAGTCGGGCGTTTATCTCTACAACGCTCGCACCACCGAGGAGACGATGTTCAACTCCTGGTCGCGCGCGCAGTCGATCGTTACCGCCTATGACCGGCTGACCGGAAGCGCGCGGACGCTCCAGCTGCGCTTCAATATCGCTCTGGTGGCGGTCAGTCTGCTGCTTGTGGGTCTCGCGATCTGGTTCGGACTGCGCTTTGCGGATCGCCAGGTCGAACCGCTCACCGATCTCGTTGGCGCGGCCCGGAAGGTGGGGCAGGGCAACTTCGCGCTCAGGCTCGAGGGGCGCACCGGGGCGGACGAGATTGGTCTGCTCAACCGGGCCTTCAACCGGATGACCGCGCAGCTCGAAAAGCAGACCCAGGCGCTGGTCAATGCCAACCGCCAGATCGATGACCGCCGCGCCTTCACCGAAGCCGTGCTCGAATCCGTGACGGCAGGGGTTGTCTCCATCGACGCCGAAACCCGCGTCACGCTGGTGAATTCTTCCGCCCAGGCCCTGCTCGCCCCGCCGGACGCAGGCGAGGGCGCCGAGAGCCTTACGGGACAAGCGCTCGAGACCCTCGCGCCCGAGCTCGGGCGGGTTATCGCCGAGGGTAAGGAGCGGGCGGTCGTCACCCATGCCAAGGGCACCGAGATCCTCACTCTTGCGGTCAAGGTCGCACCGGGAACCGGGGGTGGGCACGTGATCACCTTCGAGGACATCACCCGCCAACTGCTCGACCAGCGCCAGGCCGCCTGGTCCGATGTGGCGCGGCGGATCGCGCACGAGATCAAGAACCCGCTCACCCCGATCCAGCTTGCGACCGAGCGCCTCAAGCGCCGCTACCGCACCCAGGTGGGCGACGAGGGCCGGGCGCTGTTCGACGAGCTGACCAGTACGATCGTGCGGCAGGTGGGGGGTTTGCGCAAGATGGTCGACGAGTTCTCCTCCTTTGCCCGCCTGCCCAAGCCGGTGTTCCGCGATGAGGATGCACTCGATCTCGTGCGGCAGGCCGTGTTCCTTCAGGAAGTGGCCCATGCGGGGATTGCCTTCACGGTGAGCTCTGCCGAACTGATCGATCGCGAGGTGCGTTGCGACCGCCACCAGTTCGGTCAAGCCATGACCAACGTGCTCAAGAACGCCGTCGAGGCGGTCGAGGCCCGGGCTGCCGAGGCCAAGGGCGCCTATGCCGGCGAGATTGCCGTGACGATGCGCGATGCGGGCGAGGCTGTTGTCATCACCATCGAGGATAACGGCGTGGGACTGCCCGCCAACCCCGAGCGGCTCACCCAGCCTTATGTCACCACGCGCGAGAAGGGCACGGGCCTCGGTCTTGCGATCGTCAACAAGATTGTCGACGAGCACTGCGGCGACATGAGCTTTGCCAGCGCGCCGAGCGGGGGAACCCGCGTCACCTTGCGTTTTGCCCGCAACCCCGTTCCCGTTGAAGGCGCCGGCGCATGACGCCTGCCGCCACCATTGAAACCCAAGTCGAAGGACACGCCCGATGGCGCTCGAAATCCTGATCGTCGATGATGAACGCGACATCCGTGAACTGGTGGCCGGGGTGCTCGGCGACGAAGGCTATGCGTGCCGCACCGCTGCGGATAGCACCGAGGCGCTTGCCGCGATCGATGAACGGCGCCCCTCGCTGGTGCTGCTCGACGTGTGGCTGCACGGCAGCCAGATGGACGGCCTCGAACTGCTCGATGCGATCAAGGCGCGCGAGCCGAACCTTCCGGTGATCATCTTCTCCGGCCACGGCAATATCGACACTGCGGTTGCCGCGGTCGGCCGCGGGGCGATGGACTTCATCGAAAAGCCCTTCGAGGCCGAGCGCCTGCTGCTGCTGGTGGAGCGCGCGACCGAGACGGAACGGTTGCGGCGCGAGAACTCGCGGCTGCGCGAAGGGAGCTGGGGGAGCGCCGAATTCACTGGCAACTCTGCAGCGATCAACAGCGTGCGCGCCACGCTCAAGCGCGTGGCCAGCACTGGTAGCCGGGTTCTCATTTCGGGCCCTGCCGGTGCGGGCAAGGAAGTTGCGGCGCGGCTGCTTCATGCCTGGAGCGCGCGATCGACCGGTGCCTTCGTGCTCGTCAATTCGGCGCGCATAACGCCGGAGCGTTTCGAGCAGGAGCTGTTCGGGGAGGAAGTGAACGGCCAGCAGGTGCGCCCCGGCCTTCTCGAGATGGCCGACGGCGGCACGCTCTACCTCGACGAGATCGCGGACATGCCGCTGTCCACCCAGGCCCGCATCCTGAGGGTGCTGACGGATCAGAGCTTCGTGCGCGTCGGCGGCACGCGGCAGATCGGCGTGGATGTGCGGGTCGTCTCGTCGACCACGCGCGATCTCAATGTCGAAATGGCCGAGAAGCGCTTCCGTGAGGACCTGTTCTATCGGCTGAATGTGGTTCCAGTGACAATCCCTTCGCTCTCCCAGCGGCGCGAGGACATCCCGGCTCTGGCCGAACATTTCTTCACCCGCTATTCCAACGACCAGGGACTGTCTCCGCCGGAGATTGCCAGCGAGGCGATGGCGGCGCTGCAGGCCTATGACTGGCCAGGCAACGTGCGCCAGTTGCGCAATGTCGTGGAGCGCACGATCATCATGACTCCGCGCGAACGGCTCGGCGTTGTCGAGCCTGACATGCTGCCGCCGGAGATCATCGGCGGGCAAATCGGGCTGGCCAGCGACAATCTGTCCGCAATCATGGGGGTGCCCCTGCGCGAGGCACGGGTCAGCTTCGAGCGGGAGTATCTCTCGATTCAGATCCGGCGCTTCTCGGGCAATATCTCCAGGACAGCGAGCTTCATCGGCATGGAGCGGTCCGCCTTGCACCGCAAGCTGAAGTTGCTGGGCATGGCGGACCGGCGCGACGACGAGGATTGACGCGCTCGCGCCGAGCCGAGGGCAATGGCTCAATTGCAGCCTTGTCGCGCGCGGCTTGAGAGGCCATTATGGCGATCCCACGCTGCCCGGGTTTGCGGGCAGCCGGATACCTGCGGACCGAAACATAAGCCGGCCGCCAAAAACAAGGAGCTTCGACCATGTCCAGCGGGCGCACGCTCTCCCCTCGTCCGATCACTCGGGCCACGCCGCAGGCCGATCCGGACGGCAAGCGCGACGCACCGGCCAATCGTCAGGCCAATCTTCAGGACGCTTTCCTGAACCTGCTGCGCAAGAACAAGATCCCGGTCACCATGTTCCTTGTGAAGGGCGTGAAGCTGCAGGGAATTGTGACGTGGTTCGACAATTTCTCGATCCTGCTGCGCCGCGACGGTCAGTCCCAATTGGTCTACAAGCACGCGATCAGCACGATCATGCCCGGCCATTCGCTTGATCCTGCCCAGTTCGCCAACGGGTCCGGCGGGCGCAAGCAGAAACAGCTTCAGGATGTCTTCCTGAGCCGCGTTGCCGAAGCCGAGGTTCAGGTGACGATGTTCCTTGTGAACGGTGTGATGCTGCAAGGGCGTATCGCCGCCTACGACCTGTTCTGCATGCTGCTCGAGCGCGATGGCGCGGTGCAGCTCGCTTATAAGCATGCCGTCTCCACCATCCAGCCCGTCTCGCCCGTCGACCTGAGTGTCGATGACGAGGATGAGGGCGAACACGACGGGACAGAAGACTGAGCTTCGACAGCGACCTTCAGGACGAGGTGACCCGCGGGGCGCGGGCCCTGGTCCTGTGCCCGGACATCCGCGCACTGCGCTATGATCTCGACGCGGCCGAACGGCTTGCCGAGGCTGAGGGGCTGGCGCTCGCCATCGGTGTGGTCATCGCTCACTCGGCGATCCTGCCGGTGCGGCAGATGCAGCCCAATACCCTGTTCGGTTCCGGTCAGGTCGAGAATATCGCGACGTGGTGCGAACAGCACGCGGCCGAGCTTGTGATCGTTGACGGTGCGCTCTCCCCGATCCAGCAGCGCAATCTCGAGGACAGACTCAAGCGCAAGGTCATCGACCGCACGGGGCTTATTCTCGAGATTTTCGGAGAACGCGCTGCGACAGCGGAAGGCCGCCTCCAGGTCGAACTTGCCCATCTCGATTACCAGCAGAGTCGCCTCGTCCGCAGCTGGACCCACCTTGAACGTCAACGCGGGGGCTTCGGCTTCCTCGGCGGGCCTGGCGAGACCCAGATCGAGGCCGACCGGCGCATGATCCGCCAGCGCATGGGACGCCTGCGCCGCGAGCTCGATCAGGTGCGCAAGACCCGCCAACTCCACCGCGACCGGCGGGGCAGGGCACCTTGGCCTGTCGTGGCTCTGGTGGGCTATACCAATGCAGGAAAATCCACGCTTTTCAATCGCCTGACCGGCGCGGAAGTGATGGCGGAGGACCTGCTCTTCGCCACGCTCGACCCGACCATGCGCGCGATCCGGTTGCCGGGCGTGGAGAAGGCGATTCTCTCCGACACCGTGGGTTTCATCTCGGACCTGCCGACCCAGCTGGTGGCGGCCTTCAGGGCAACGCTTGAAGAAGTCACCGCCGCCGACGTGATCTGCCATGTGCGCGACATGGCCAATCCCTCGCACGCGGCCCAGAAGAAGCAGGTTCTCGACGTGCTGGCCGACCTCGGGGTGGTCGACGGACAGACTGGCACAAGCAGCATCCCGATCTTGGAAGTCTGGAACAAGTGCGACCTTTTTGATACTGAAAATCTTGAGGAACTTCGCAATTCAAGCGAAGGGCAGGGGGCGATTGTCCTCTCGGCGGTTACCGGGGAGGGCGTTGCGCTTCTGGAGGCTGAATTGGCCCGGCTCCTGTCCGGAGGCGCGCAGGAAGTGAGTTTCCTGCTTCCGGTCAGTGACGGGCGCCGGATCGCCTGGCTTCATGCCCACGGGGATGTGCTGGCCGATGAGGATGCCGGAGAGGGCGAAAGCGGCCCGCAGCGACGGTTGACAGTGCGGCTCAACCCGAAGGGATTGGGGCAGTTTTCAGGGCTTTAGGCGCTGTTTCTCGGTGGCTTTGACGGCTTGCCAATACTCTTCCTGGCGCTCCAGCGGGAGCTGCGCGAAATCATGCCCGTCCAGCGCGGCCATCTCTTCCATGTGACGGAAGCGGCGCTCGAACTTCGCGTTGGACGCCTGAAGAGCCTGCTCGGCATCGATCCCGTAGCGGCGGATGATGTTGACCGCCACGAACAGCACGTCGCCAGCTTCGACGAGTTTCTCCTCATCTGAGGCTTCCTCGAGTTCGACCAGTTCCTCTTCGAGCTTCTCGCGCGGGCCCTTGAGATCGTGCCACTCGAAGCCCACCCGCGCGGCGCGTTTCTGCAGCTTTTCCGATCGGAGCAAGGCGGGAAGCGCGTTGGCGACGCCATCCATTGCGCTGCTGGCGCCCTTGGTGCTGCGCTCCTCGGCCTTGAGATCCTCCCACCTGGCTTCGTCCATGCGGCCACCGGCTGCGGCGAAGATGTGCGGGTGGCGCGCTTCCATCTTGTCCGCGATCGTCGCGGCGACGTCCTCGAAGGTGAAGTGTCCGGCTTCTTCAGCCATGCGTGCATGGAACACGACTTGAAAGAGGAGATCGCCGAGCTCCTCGCGAAGGTCCGCCATGTCCTCGCGTTCTATCGCGTCCGCGACCTCGTAGGCTTCCTCGATGGTGTAAGGGGCGATTGTGGCGAAGGATTGCGCCAGATCCCATTCGCATCCGCGAACCGGGTCGCGCAGGCGAGCCATGATAGCGAGAAGGCGGTCCAGTGGGGATTGCGGGAGAGCGTTGGACATCCTGTTCCTCAAGGCGGATAATATATATTATGTAAAATCTATAGCAGCGCGGAAGCGGTGCCCCGAGCCAGCGCGAACCACTCCACCAAAAGGAAAAGCCCCACGAAGATAGCCAGCCACACGAGCGCAAGCTTCACCAGCCTGCTCCATCCCAGCCGCATCGATGCAAGCGCGCTTCCGGCGAGCACTAGCCAGCCGATGGCCAGAACGATCGGCAGCAGCAATTCCGTGGTCATGCCACCATCTCCAACCCGTCGTAACCGACTGTCACGAAATCAGGCACTTCGGTGCAAAGCGTGCGGTAATCCATGCTCTTGTCGAGATGGCTGAGCACGACGCGGCCGGCCCGGGTCTTCTCGCCCAGTTCGATCGCCAAGGCGAGATGCGCATGGGTTGGATGCGGCTCGCGGCGCAGGCAATCGCTGACGAGGATGTCGACCTTGTAGAAAAGATCGACCATCTCGTCAGAAATTGAACTAAAATCCGTGGCATATCCAATGCTTTTGCCATCGGCTTCGAAGCGGTATGCGGTGGTTTCGCCCGGGCCGTGGGCCATCTGACACCAATCGACCCCGAACCCGGCAATCATCCGCAGGCGATCGAGCGTGTCCAGCGAGCAGATCGTGGGATAGCCTTCCTGTCCGGCGAAGACATAGCCGAACCTCTGGCGCAGGCGGCGCACTGTTTCGGTTTCAGCAAAACCCGGGATCGGGCCGGCGCGCCCGTAGCGAAGCACTCGGAGGTCATCGATGCCGTGACAGTGATCGGCATGATCATGCGTCCAGAAAACCGCATCAATATGGCTGATCCGGTTGGCGAGAAGTTGCGCGCGGCAGTCGCTCGAGGTGTCTACCAGCAACCGCTTGCCTTCATCGCTTTCGACGAGAATCGAAACCCGCGTGCGGCGGTTGCGCGGCTCGGCGGGATCGCAGTCGCCCCAATCGCCGGTCCCGTCCGGACCGCCCAGGCGTGGCACTCCGGTCGAGGTGCCGGAGCCGAGCATTACCAGTTTCACAAAGCCGCCTTGCTGAAGAGCGCGAAGAAATTGGCTGTGGTAACCGCTTTGATATGTTCTACATCGGTTCCGCGCAATCCGGCAACGAAGGCTGCGGTGTCTGCGACGTAGGCCGGTTCGCACACCCTCCCCCGGTGCGGGACAGGTGCGAGGAAGGGGCTGTCGGTCTCGACCAGCAGGCGATCTTCGGGGACGATCTTTGCGACCTCCTGCAAGTCCTTGGCGTTCTTGAAGGTGACGATCCCGGAAAGCGAGATCGTCAAGCCCAGTGCCAGCACCTTTTCGGCAAAATCGGCCGAAGCGGTGAAGCAGTGGATCAGAGCGGGAAAGGCGCCCTTCCCCATCTCCTCTGCAAGGATAGCATGGGTGTCATCGTCGGCGTCGCGGGTATGGATGATAAGCGGGAGCTGCGTTTCGCGCGCCACATCAATATGCATGCGGAAGAGCGACTTCTGCGCCTCGCGGTCTGACTTGTCGTAGAAGTAGTCGAGTCCCGTTTCTCCGATTGCGATGACCTTGGGGTTGCGGGTGGCTTCCAGCAGGACGGTGCGGCCCAGATCCTGATGGGCATCGGCCTCGTGCGGGTGGATACCCACGCTGGCGAAGACATCGGCTTCGCGCGCGGCGGTGCCGATTACCTGATCCCACTCGCTGCGCCGGGTGGAGATATTGAGGAAGGCCCGCACCCCCGCCTCGCGCGCCCGGGCAAGCACGCCGTCGCGGTCCTCCACGAGGCCCTTGTACTCGAGGTGGCAGTGGCTATCGACCAGCATCAACTCGCCTCGGCCTCGGCGGGCAGCTCGAGCCTGGGGAAAAGTGGCGTCGGCGGCGCGACGGTGAAGCCCTTTGCCACGAGGCGGTCGAACCACGTCTTGTCCGCAAGAGCCGCATAGTTGCGCTCGCTCTCGGGGATGCCGAGCTGATCGAGCAAGGCAGACGACTTGCCCGGCACGACAGGCTGGATAGCGATGGCCAGATCGCGCAGCGCCACAAACAGGGTCTGGAGCACGGCCTTCATCCGCGCAGGATCCGATTTCTTGAGCGCCCAGGGTGCCTGTTCGTCGACATATTGGTTGCAGGCATGGACCGCGCGCATCCACTCGTCGATCCCGTTCGAGAAATCGAGGGCTTCGAAGCGTGCGGGGAGATGGTTGGCGCACAGATCGGCAAGAGCAGCCAGCAATTCGCGGTCGCGGTCAGCTTGCTCGAACGCCTCGAGCCTGCCGTCCATGTTCTTGGCGATCATCGACAGCGTGCGTTGCGCGAGATTTCCGAAAGCGTTGGCCAATTCAGAATTTGCCCTCAGAACAATGGCTTCGGGCGAATAACTGCCATCCTGTCCGAAGACGACCTCGCGCATCAGAAAGTAGCGCAAGGCGTCGACCCCGAAGGTCTCGGCAAGGGTCAGCGGATCGGTGACATTGCCGAGCGATTTCGATTCCTTCTGGCCCCGGTTGAGCAGGAAACCGTGTCCGAACACCTTTCGCGGTAGCGGCAGGTTCGCGCTCATCAGGAACGCGGGCCAGTAAATCGTGTGGAAGCGCACGATATCCTTGCCGATGAGGTGCAGGCTCGCGGGCCAGAAATTGCCCATGTCGTCGGGATAGCCGAGGCCGGTCAGGTAATTCGTGAGCGCATCCACCCAGACATACATCACGTGTCCGTCGCTTCCGGGCACCTTGACGCCCCAGTCGAAGGAGGTGCGGCTGACCGAGAGGTCGCGCAAGCCCTGTTCGACAAAGGCGATCATCTCGTTGCGGCGACTGGCCGGTTCGAGGAAGCCGGGTGACCTGAGCAGGTCGAGCAGGCGGTCCTGATAATTCGAGAGGCGGAAAAACCAGCTTTCCTCGATCGTCCATTCGACCGGCGTGCCCTGCGGGGAGAGCTTCTCTCCCCCTTCTCCCACGGCCAGCTCGCTCTCGTCGTAATAGGCCTCGTCGCGGACCGAGTACCAGCCCTCGTAGCGGTCGAGGTAGAGGTCGCCCGCAGCCTCCATCGCCTGCCAGAGGGCCTGGCTGGCGCGGTGATGATCGGGCTCGCTGGTCCGGATGAAGCGATCATAGGAAACGTCAAGGGCGTCGCACATCTCACGGAAATAGCCTGACATTTCGTCGGCAAGGTCGGCGGGCGTGCGGCCCTGTTCCTCGGCCTTGCGCGCCATCTTGAGCCCGTGCTCGTCAGTGCCGGTCTGGAAGCGCACGCTCCGGCCCTGAAGGCGCTGGAAACGCGCGATCACGTCGGCCGCGATTGCCTCGTAGGCATGGCCGATATGGGGCCGCCCGTTGGGGTAGCTGATGGCGGTCGTGATGTAGAAGGGGGAGGTGTCAACCATGGGTTGGCTCGCTAGCGGGGGCGGCCGCCACAAGCAAGGTGCCGAGCTCGAAGGGCAACATGCCGGGATCGAAGTTGGCCGTGGGAGCATCGGCGGCCAAGGCCACGAGAGCGGCGTGAACATCGACGAGCCGCGCGCGGCGCTCGGGCTCTTCGCAATTCCGCGCCGCCCGCGCGCACAGGGATTGGGCGAGTTCCAGCACCGCCTGTACGCGCTCGCGCTCGGCGCGGGGGCCGATCAGGCGCGCCAGTTCCCCGCGTCCGGCAATGCCGCTGTCCCCGCCTGCCAGCAGACCTGAAATGACGCGCGCAACCGGGGCCAGATCCTGTTCGGTAAAGCGCAGCGCCGCGCCGAAGGACCCCTCTGCCGCGCCTATCGCCTGAAGGTCAGGTGTTCGTCCGGCCTCTTCCAGCATCTTGGCGAGCTGATCGTCGGTCAGCGCCGGAAAGCGCATGGTGCGGCAGCGTGAGCGGATCGTCGGCAGAAGCCGCGAGGGGCTGTGAGTGACAAGCAGGAAGAAGGTTCCCGCCGGCGGCTCCTCGAGGCTCTTGAGGAGGGCGTTGGCTGCCGATTTCTCCATGTCGTCGGCCGGATAGATGATGATCGCGCGGCGGTTCCCCAGCGTCGGAAGGGTGACGAGCCGCTTTTGCATGGCGCGGATCTGCTTGATCCGGATCGAGCGGGCGAGTTCGAAGGGCTTGCCTTCGGCCTGCGCTTTCTCGGCCTTTTCGTCCTTGGGGCCGTAGGTGATCGCAAGGATGTCCGGGTGCTCGCCAGACGGTTGCGGAACGCCGGGCTCAGCCACCAGATCGCGCGCGGCCGCCATGGCGAAATCGAACTTGCCCAGCCCGGCTTTGCCGGCCAGCAACCAGCCATGATGCATCCGCTCGCCGGCCAGTGCATCGCGCCAAGTGCGCCACGCCTCGGCATGGTTGGGCCAGCGGGTCACGGTAGCAGGCCCTCCAGCGCGGCCAGGATGCGGGCATGAACCTCTCCCGGCGCGCCGATGGCCTCGATCCGCGCGAAACAGGTCGGATCGGCTTCGGCGAGCGCTCGGAAACCGGCGGCGACGGCACGGTGGTAGGCCGCAGAACGTCCCTCGATGGCATCGGCAGCCTGTCCCCGCTGCACGAGGCGCTGCGCCAGAGCGGTCTGGTCACCTTCGAGCAGGATCACCCGGTCGGGGCGTAACCCCCCGCTACCGAAGGCGTGCAGCGCGGTAATGGGCTCGTCGCCCAGCCCCCCTGCCCCTCCCTGATAGGCTCTGCTCGAGTCCACGAAGCGGTCGCAGATCACCCAGTCGCCGCGTGCGAGGGCAGGACGGATGAGATGTGCGACATGATCGGCCCGGGCTGCCGCGAACAGCAGGGCTTCGGATTGCGGCGTCCAGCCCGTCTCGCCGGGGGGATGGAGCAGGAGACTGCGGATCGCTTCGGCGCCCGCAGTCCCGCCCGGTTCGCGGGTGACGATCACATTCAGCCCGCGCGTGCGCAGCGCCTCGGCAAGCAGTCGCGCCTGCGTCGACTTGCCCGCACCCTCCCCGCCTTCGAAGGCGATGAAACGGCCAGCGGGCAGGCTCACGACAACAGCCCCAGAGCGGCATTGATGATGCGGTCAATCGGCCCGGCGGTCTCGACCGTCTCGTCGGAGAAGAGCGGAACCCTTGCGGGCGAGACTCCGGGCGCGCTCACCTCCAGGAAGGCCACCTCCTGCCCCCTGGCAATCGGTGCCCGCAACGGCCCGTCGTAGCGGATCGTCGCGGTGAGTTCAGGCGTGCTGCCTCGCGGCAGGTTGATGGTCACCGGCCCTGCTGCCTTGAGGGTTACGCTGCGTGCGTCCCCGTCCTGCACCCGCGCCTCGCCTACGATGGCACCGGCGGCAAACAAGGCCCGGCGGTCGAAGGCGGCAAAGCCCCATTCGACATAGGATTTGGCAAGCTTCGCACGCAGGCGCCCGTTCTCGACACCCGCCAGAACCAGCACCAGCCTCTGTCCATTGCGGCGCGCAGTGCCGAGATAGGAGAAGCCGGATTCGTTGGTGAAGCCGGTCTTGATCCCGTCCGCTCCCGCCACCCGTCCGATCATCGGATCGTGGTTGACCTGCGCGATGCCTTTGTAATCGAAGCCGATGCGCCCGATGTAATAGCCGAACTTGTCAGGGTGGCGGGTGATCATCGCCCGTGCCAGCGTGACCAGATCGCTCGCGGTGGTGAAGGTCTTTCCTTCGTCGGGAAAGCCGTTGGGCGAGCCCCAGTGGCTGCCGTTCATGCCCAGGCCCCATGCGGCGCGGTTCATCTGCGCCGTCCAGGCCGCGACCGATCCGGCCTGCCCATCGCCCAGAACAGCTGCGCCATCATTGGCCGACACATTGGCGATGCCCAGCAGCAGGTCTTCGACCCGCACCTGCTCGCCGGAATCAAGAAACATGGTCGAGCCCTTGCGACGCCATGCGCGCGCGACTTCGGGGCGCACCACGAAGACCTGCTGAGGATCGAGCATTCCTGCCTCCATCAGCTCGAAGGCGAGGTAGAGCGTCATCACCTTGGTCACGGAAGCCGGCATGAAGCGCCGGTCCGGGTTGCGCGCGTGCAGCACCTGCCCGCTGTTGAGGTCCACGAGCAGAGCGACCGGTGCCTCGGCCGCAGTCGGGATAGCAGGCGTGACAGCGCCAGGGGCTGCCATCAAGGCGTGCACCGGCAGCGCGAAAAGCAGGGCGAGAGGAGCAATCAGGCGCGGTTTGCGTCGCAGAGGTCTGAGGGGCATCACGATGCTGGCTATACCCCCGCCCTTGCAACTTGGCGAGGCGCGCGCGGGCCTCAGTTCACGATTTCGTCGGCGAGCAGCCCTACGCTCAGGGCATAATAGCTCGAGCAGTTATACTCGAGGATCACGCGGTAGTTGCCGGTCAGTAGCCACGCCCGTGTGCCGGGCCCGTCAGGTTGGAAGAAGGACGCCATCACGTCGTCTGCCACCGGGCCCTGGGGAACGAGCCCGGCAGCGCGCCATTCGGCCACTGTCATCCAGCGGCTGAGACGCTCGTGGACACGCGGGCAGACCGGTGAAACAAGGCGTGTGCGATAGGCCGCGATGTCAAAGCCCGACGGCACGCTTGTGCGCACGCCCCATGGCTCGCCGGCCCGCCAGCCGGCGTCCCTGAAATAGTTCGCGATCGAGGCAAAAGTGTCGGCCCGGTTCGAGAAGATGTCCGCCCGTCCGTCCCCGTCGCCGTCGGTGGCGAGCCGCAGATAGACGCTCGGCAGGAACTGCGGATTGCCGAAAGCGCCGGCATAGCTGCCGACCAGCTGCGAGCGATCATAGCCCCGGTCGGCGATCTTCATCAGCGCCACGAACTCATCGGAAAAAAGCTCTCTGCGGCGGCCTTCCCAGGCGAGTGTCGCAAGGCTGCGGGCGAGGTCGAAATCGCCTTTGACGCGTCCGTAACTGGTCTCATGCCCGAAGATGGCGACGATGACCGACGCAGGAACGCCGTACTGACCCTCGATCCGGCCGAGCAGTTCGCGGTGCTGCCCGTGAACCGCCCGCCCCCCGGCGATCCGCGCCGCATCGACATGGGTGGCGATATAGCGCGACATCGCCGGATAGCCGCCCGCCGTGGCGCTGCCGGGCTGGTTCGCGTCGAGCGCGATGACCCGCGGATTGGGCGTGAGCCCCAGCGTCATTCGCGTGACCGTGGCCTCGCGCACCCCTTCCGCCCGCGCCCTCGCCTTGAGCTGTTCGAGATAGGCCTCAAAGTCCGATCCATCCGCGCTCGCCCCCTGAGCGGCTGCCGGTACCGGTGCAAACGCCACACCGAAGGTGACAAGGCCTGCAAGAGCGAGTGCGGCAAGGGAAAGGCAGCGCGGAATCATCATGTGTGGGATGTCATACCTTGGCTGAATTCCCAACAACGCAACTGGGGATGACTCGCGAGCGAACTCTGGCTAGGGGCATTTCATGGACAGGTGGCCGAGTGGTTTAAGGCAGCGGTCTTGAAAACCGCCGTAGGTGCAAGCCTACCGTGGGTTCGAATCCCACCCTGTCCGCCACTCCCCTGTCGCGAACCTTCAATCGGGCGACCGCAGGCGCGCAAAGCCCCCAGTAGTCGCGCCATTTTCCAGATGCCGTCCGAACCTCGGAGACTGGGGGACACGTCCAAAGCGGTCTCTGAACGCCTTTTGTCTCTGATCACCCGAACCCCGCCCCCGGCAGTTCGGGTTCAAAATAGTCTGCGGTTACAGCGTTTTGGGCCGATAGACGGTCCGGAAGTTCGTGGGCGATATTCCACCCAATGTGCAGTTAGAGAAACCGAGGTGGAGGTAATGGCGCGCAATTCTGGGCGCGCATGGCCTGTCTGTCCGGACGGCAATCGCCAGCCTGATCGACCGCTTTAGGCTTTTTGTGGATAGAACCTCTCGTGGGGACCGGTTGCGGACAGCCTGGCAAAGGTCCGCTTTCTGGCTCGGGCATCAAGACCGCTTCCGACCCATTGCGGATATCCAGTCTCTCTGCGGAGCCCTCTCAGAGTTCGGCGGCACGGACCATTAGGGTTGTTAAAAGAGTAATCGAGCGGGCGTGCCCGACAGCATCAGAATCGCCACCGCCAACTCGAAGGCGACTGCACCCCAGTTTTTGGTGTCGTTGCCGCTGTCAGCGAAGATGGAAATAATCCGTCCTATCGCTGCGCCGAGCCAGCACGTTCCCGCAGTCAGGAAGGCGTATGGGTTTTGGGAAACCAGCGGCACAGCGCCCAGAAACATGAATGTGACACCGAGCGTTCCTCGGAACTCGGCCCGCGCAGCAGGCGTGGAGGCGACCAGTCCGGTCAACGCAGAAGCCTTGTCGGGGAAGAACAGGCCAAGGCATCCCATAAGGACGGTGATTGTCGCTCCTGCATTGTTAAGCCAATCCATTCCACCACGCTCCTGTTGCGAAAGACCGGCGTGAGCTAGCGGAAGCGTTTCCATAGTGCTAGTACGCACCTTTTGGTGCCTGCCAAGCTCAAGGACGCAATCGAATGAATGTGCAGCCGAATGTCATGTCGCAACGCTGTGCATCGCGTGTTTACATGGCTCTTCTCGCCGACAAGTGGTCGCTGCTCATCATCAATGCGCTGGGGGGAGGCCCGCGACGCAATGGCGAACTGGTTCGGTCGGTCGAAGGCATTTCCCAAAAGATGCTGACACAGACCTTGAGAACCTTGGAACAGTTGCACGTCGTACTCAGGACAGATCTTCAGACAATACCGCCGCACGTCAGTTACGAGCTTACCCCGCTTGGTAAGTCACTCAGGGGTGAAGCGGTCTCGTTCATTACGTGGGTAGAGAAGCATATGCCGGATTTGAGCAGCGGATAGCCGCCGTTCCGCAATCCACCCCTAGCGGACTCTAGGAGTGTCTGCTTTCGGGCGTTCATCCGGGGGCAGGTGTCAGGCTCTATCCACCGGAAGCCCGAAGGCGGCGGCAACCTGCTCTGCCCAAGGCAGGTCGGCAATGGCCGTCAGGTCCTTGACCGACACCGCCAGTGGGCACCGCTGCAGCAGCAGTTTCTCGAGAACAGCCGGGGCCAGATAGGCCAGCTTGATCATCCGGCCGATGTAGCGGTCGGAGACATCTTCATCATAGGCCAGGTCGAGATTGGTGCTCGCCTGCCCGGACTCCAGCTTGCGCCGCCAGCTCCATGCCTTGGCGACGGCGCGCAGCACATGGGCCTCCACCGCGGCATCGTTGGCCTCCACCGGATTCGACGGCGGCATGATCTTGGGTCGGCCGTTCCGCTTGCGGATGGCCAGCGGGATGATGACCCGGATTGTGGTGGGCGCGACGCTCATGCCGCCATCTCCCGGCGCGGCGTCACCATCGCCCTGACTACCGACCCAAGCCCCTCGGTGCGCAGATCGACCGCCATGCCGTCGCTGCCGACCGTGACCCGCTCGACCAGCAGCCGTGCGATGCGCGCCTGCTCAGCCGGGAACAGGGACTCCCACAAGGCGTCGAAACCAGTCAGGGCCGCCACGACATCGGGCTGCTCGATCTCCGGGCATTCGCGCTGCGCGGCTTCGATCGCTCGCGCCGTGACCTCAGGCGTCAGCAGCAGCGTCCGGATCTGTTGGACGACGGCCGTCTCGACCATACCGGCAGGCAGCCGAACGAAGGTTTCGGTGTTCTCACCCGCGCGGTTCCGGATCGCGTCCATCGAGGTGTAGTAGCGATAAAGGCGGCTGCCCTTCTTCGACACGGTCGGCGTCATCGCGATGCCCTTCTCCGTGAATATCAGACCCTTCAGCAGCGCAGGCGTCTTGGCCCTGGTGTTTCCTGCCCGGGTGCGTGGGCTTTGCGCCAGCACCGACCTGACCTTGTCCCAGAGGGCCTGGTCGATGATGGCCTGATGCTCGCCGGGATAGCTGGTGCCCTTGTGGACGGCCTCGCCGAGGTACACCCGGTTGTTCAGGGCCTTGTAGAGGAAGCCCTTGTCGATGGCCTTGCCGCGCTTGTTCAGGGCACCTGCGGCGACCAGTTCCCGGGTCAGCAGCGTAGCCGATCCCAGCTCGACGAACCGCTCGAACATCCCTTTGATGGCCCGTGCCTCGGTCTCATTGATGATCAGCTTGCGGCCTACGACGTCGTAGCCCATCGGCACGAACCCGCCCATCCACATGCCCTTGCGGCGGGAGGCCGCGATCTTGTCGCGGATGCGTTCGCCGGTGACCTCACGCTCGAACTGGGCGAACGACAGCAGAATGTTGAGCGTCAGGCGGCCCATCGAGGTGGTGGTGTTGAACGACTGGGTGATTGAGATGAACGTCACCCCATGCTTGTCGAACACTTCCACCAGCCGCGAAAAGTCCATCAGCGAGCGTGACAGGCGGTCGATTTTGTAGACCACCACCACGTCGACCAGCCAGTCCTCGATATCCTCGATCAGGGTCTTGAGACCCGGCCGATCAAGGGTGCCGCCGGAGAACCCGCCATCATCGTAATGTTCGCGCATGCACGCCCAGCCTTCGGCGCGCTGGCTGGCGATATAGGCCTCACAGGACTCACGCTGGGCATCGAGGCTGTTGAACTCCATGTCGAGCCCCTCTTCGGAGCTCTTGCGGGTGTAGATGGCGCAGCGCAGGCGGCGCTTTGGTGCAGTTTCTGTCATGCCGCATCCTTCCGTTCCCGCAAGCCGAAGAAGCGGTAGCCGTTCCACTGGGTGCCGGTGATGTCGCGGGCGACCGCCGACAGCGACTTGTATCGCCGCCCCTGCCAATCGAACCCGTCCTTCAGCACGGTGATGACGTGCTCCGCTCCATCCCATTCGCGAACCAGCCGCGTTCCGATCACCGGATTGCGCGGGTCGCTGATGACCGATTTCCGAACCTTCTTGCCCTCGACCTCATCGGCCAGTGCATCAAGCAGCCGCGCCACCGGCTTTGATGGTCCGCCCCAGGTTAGTTCCTGGATGCGGTAAGCGATCCGCTGTTCCAGGAACGGTCGGCTGTTGTTGGGCGCCTCCCTACCGATCAGCGTCTGCCATTCGGCCTTCAGCTCGTTGACTGTCATGGTCTTCAGCGCGGCCAGTCTGGCCAGCACCTGCATATTGTCATTATCTCGCATTATCGTCCTCCGATCCGGGCTTGTGCCCGGGGACGACTGACGCTCTTGGTGGCCGGGATAGCGAGTGAACTATCTCCGCAATGGTTAGATAAAGGACTGGACTGTTCGCGCATGCGCAGCACGCCGGCCGCCACGATACGGCCCAACTCGGAAAGCCGGTCGTCGGTCGAAAGATCTTCGGGCGGCGTGGCGTTCGGGCCACTGAGGGAGGATTGCATAGAAGGGTCCGCATAAATGGCTGGGCGTCACGGGACGCCGCCTATGCGGATCCATCCCCTGATCAGTGAGGGGAGAATAATATGGGATATATCCCGCGTCAACGCGTGATGGCTATCCAGCTTCCCGCAAAATGCAGGTTGGTCAGCGCCTGCGCTTAAACAGGTTCTGGTGCGAGCGCAGCACGATCCCGATGATGTTCACGCCCTCATCGTCATGATTATCCTGGTCTGGATTGCCGATGACGATCGGCTCCTGGAACTCGGCGCGGGTTGATTCCGCACGAAGAATGAAGTTGGCCCCATCATGATCGAGACGTTTGCAGGTGAGCTCATGCAGGTCGTGCCGATCGCGCTGGACGATCACGATGTCGCCAGGCTGCGGTTCGACAAAGCCATAGGACACCCGAAGACATTCTAAGTCTGAGCCAGGCGCGATGATCTTGTCCATCGAATGACCTTCCATCCGCAGCGCGAACCGTTCGCCGCCAAGGACAGGATTAGGCCCAACTTCAATAAAATAGCGGTCTTCTGCAGCCCAGTCGGTCTGTTCGCGCCAGACGCCAGCTGCCACTGCACCCACCACCTCGAGCGGCTCAAGGCCGCCTATCATGCCGACACGCGGCATCAAGGTGGCGGTCGAAGGCACCAACTGCGAAATGTCCATCTCAAGCGCTTTGGCGAGACCCAGCACCGTTTCCAATTGAGGGTTGGCGCTCTTACCGCGGACAATGTCACGCACTAGATGCGGGCTCTTTCCCGCAGACGCCGCCAGCGAAAGCGAGCGCGCATTCCACTTCGCCCCGGAGGCCGTGGCCTTTTCCAGCACACTGCGAAGATGCGCGATGTCGAAAAGTGGTTTCTCTGTCATGGCGCAGCTTTTAGCACTGCGGGACAGTTCCCGCAATATGCATTGATAAAGTAGGATGAGGATTGATATGTAGGATTCATCCCGTAATAATCTGGATATGACAACGCACCCGCTCCTCTCCGATATCGACGCATTCTTGCGGATTCATAAGCTCAGCGAGAGCGCCTTTGGTCGCCACGCCGTCAACGACTGGAAGCTGATTCGCCAGCTCAAGGCCGGCCGCCGGCTCTGGCCTGACACCGAAGCGCGGGTCCGAACCTTCATGATCACCTATCAGCCGACCCCGCGCCGGAAGAAGGCTGCCAAGTGAGCAGCGCCTTCGAACGCCATGGGCTCGACCATCTGTCGGCGTCCTCGATCAACCTGTTCGTGGCGCAGCCCTCGATGTGGGCGATGCAGAAGCTGATGGGTCGCAAATCGACTGTCGGCCCTGCTGCGCACCGCGGCACTTCCATTGAGGCGGGTGTCGAGATGGGATTGTTCGATCCTACCGCTTCGGTCGAGGCCTGTCAGGAACTGGCGATTGCCCGGTTCAACCAGCTGACCGCGCTGTCTGGCAACCCGAATGTTGACAAGGAACGCGCAGCCATCGCCCCGGCCGTCGCCATTGGTCTGGCCGAACTGCGCCAATACGGTGTTCCGGAAGCTGCCGACGGCAATCGCCAGCACCGGATTGAAGTGGCGCTTCCCGGCGTGCCTGTGCCGTTCATCGGCTGGCTCGACTTCTGGTTTCCCGAACACGGCATCATTGTCGACCTCAAGACGCAAGCTCGCCTCTCGTCGAAGATCTCCGATCCCCATTCTCGGCAAGGCGCGATCTACCATGCCGCCCATGGCAATGCCGAGATCCGCTTTGCTTACGTCACGCCCCAGAAGGTCGGCGTCTACCGGCTCGATGATCCCCGGTCGCACCTCGCCCGGGTGGTGAGCATTGCCCAGTCGATCGAACGATTCCTGTCGCTGTCGGAACACGGGGCGGAACTGACCCGGTCGCTCTCACCGGACTTCGACAGCTTTTACTGGAACGACCCGGCCGCTCGCCAAGCGGCTGAGGAAATTTGGGGATCATCCCCCGAAGGCGATGCCGCCTGCCTGAACGCGGCGACTTGAGAAAAGAGGAAACAGGAACATGGGTTTCATGACAGCCCCGTCTGGTGGCGGGGATTTCAAGGTGTTTGTCTCGTATAATGCGAAGGCAGGACGCTGGTACACAAAGCGCGACGGCAAGGACGAACCACAGTTCGAGGTCACCGACATGACAGCGGTGTTCGACATGCCGGGCCTCAAAACCGGCTGGTTCAAGTTCGCTTCCGGGGTCGCGCCGGAAAAAGTCATGGACCCCTCGTTCACGGCAGCGGCTGTCAATCCTGGCCAGGACTTCAAGCGCGGATTTGTGCTCGACTTGTTCAGCGACAAAAACCTGCTCGGCGTCCGGGAGTTCTCGTCCACGGCCAGTATCGTCATCGACGCGATGAACGACCTCTACGATGCATGGATGGCAGCGCCCGAAGCGGCCACCGGCCAGTTGCCGGTCGTCCGCTGTGTTGGCGTCTTTCCGGTCACCAACAAGCACGGCACCAACTACCAGCCCAAGTTCGAGATCGTCGGCTGGACCGCACGTCCCGAGGCGCTGGGCGATAGTGACCATCCGGCACCGCCTGCGCCGGCCCAGGTCGCCCAGGTGCCAGCAGCACCATCACCGGCAGCAACGCCACCGACCCCTGCTGCTCCTGCCACGCACATGCCGCCTCCCGTAGCCGCTGCGCCCGGCGCACCGCTGTTCTGAGCGGCCCTTTGGAAGCCCGGACGGCCGCGTCGTCGTCCGGGCTTCCCAATATCAAGAATGAGAGGGTGCCGTGACCATGTCGCGCCGGATCGAAATCGGCAGTGTGGATATTGAAGCGATCAAGGATCAGTATCCGCTGGCCGAGACGGTTGGCCGTCATGTTGTCCTCAAGCGCCGCGGCCACCAGCTTATTGGCCTTTGCCCGTTCCACGACGAGCGCACTCCGTCGTTCACTGTCTACCCGCAGGATCAGCGCTACCATTGCTATGGCTGCGCCGCGCATGGCGACATCTTCGACTTCCTTTTGGCCCTTGAGGGGCTCGACATTCGGGCTGCTGCCGAGCAGCTGACGGGCGGGACATTCCCGGTCATGTCAGCTGATCGCGTGGCCGAACTCCAATCCCGTCAGGCGCGGTTCGAGGCCGAACAGGCGGTGCGCCGCGATGTGGCAATGCGCCAGGCGCGCGAGCGTTGGATTGCTGCGGACCCGACCTATGCCAGCCATCCCTATCTGACGGCCAAAGCCATCAGGCCCAGCGGCACGCGCTTGGACGGTGCCGATATTCTGGTCCCGCTGCATGGCGTGGACGGCAAAATCCAGTCGCTGCAGACCATCGATGCGCGCGGGCACAAGCTTTTCTGCTCCGATCTGCCGACAGCAGGCGGCCTGTTCGTCATTGGACAGAAGATTGCCGATGCCGCGGGGCCCGTCCTCGTCTGCGAAGGGTTCGCCACCGGTGCCAGCTTGCACGAGGCGACCGGCCGCACGATCGTGGTGGCGTTCAATGCCGGCAACTTGGTCAAGGTCGCTGAACGGCTGGTTTCAGCTTACCCAGGTGCGGCGTGGATCGTTGCCGGCGATGATGACCGGGGCAAAGCCAAGAACGTCGGCCGCGAGGCTGCCAGCGCCGCCGCCCGTATTCTCGGCTGCCCGGCGGTCTTTCCTACGTTTCCAGCCGCCAGCGCTGGCACCGACTTCAACGATATGGCTGCGACTTCGGGCATCGAGGCCGTCCGGGCTATCTTCGAAGCCGGCGCCTCCAACAGCCCCGACGTGTTCGAGACCCTCAGCCTCAACGAGATCGACAATATGCCGCCGCCCAGCTGGCGGATCGATGGCCTGATCCCGTCGCACGGCCTGGTCCTGCTCTATGGTCGCCCAGGCGAGCACAAGACCTTCATTGCGCTCGATATGGTGCTGAGGGTTGCCTACGGCCTCGACTGGCACGGCAAGGCCGCCAAGCAGACCGGCGTCCTCTACATCGCTGGCGAAGGCAAATACGGCATTGGGCAGCGCATCAAGGGCTGGCGCCGCGAGCACGCGCTGGAAGGCGTCGGTGCGCCGTTCAAGCTGCTGCCTGTCGCGGTCCGCATGCTTGATCCCGCCAGCATCGAGAAGCTGAAGCGGACGATCGATCAGATACGCGGCGAGGTCGATTTCGCGATCTGCCTGGTCGTGATCGACACCGTGTCGCGCTCGATCCCCGGCGAGGACGAGAACAGCCAGGAAGCCATGTCGATGTTCATCGATGGCTGCGCCGACATCCAGCAGCATTGCAGCGGCAGCGTGATCGGCGTCCACCATGCCGGCAAGGACCTCGACCGCGGCATGCGCGGCTCGACCGTGCTGCTCGGCGGCTGTGACACCTCGATCCGGGTCGCCAAGGATGAAGGCACCACCGTCCTGTCGATCGAGAAGCAGAAGGACGGCGAAGAGCTCGCCGACCTGCATTTCACGATGAAGGTCGTCGACCTAACCACGGGGCTCGGGGCCGAGCAAAGCACGCTGGTGCCGGTATTGGGCACCGGTGCGACGCCGGTCGGCGAAAAGCGCCTCAGCTGGCACCAAATCCGAGAGATCTTTCAGGCTATCGACGAGGCCTGGCGTGCCGGCGCACCCTGGTCCGTATTCCCCCATGCCCGGCGCAAGGGCCGGTTCGCCGTTGACCTGATCTCCGACCAATATGGGGTCACCAAGCGCGAGGCCGAGACCTCGATCACCAAGTGGCAGCAGCATGGCTACCTCGTCACCGAGGCCGGAAAGTTCCACGGCAAGGCCTCTGGGCTCAGGGTCGTGAAGTACCTGGAGCCCGACCAATGAGCCCCAAAATCACGTTGTCGGAAGCAGTCGGAAGCACGGTTTTGCGTCAGTCGGAAGCCAGTCGGAAGGCGGCGGAAGCACGGTCGGAAGCTGTCGGAACGCGCAGTCGCTTCCCCCCCATACCCCCTAGGGGCTTCCGACTGCGCTTCAGGCGCATCGTCAGCCTCGTTTTTAACAAAGAAAGGAGGGGCGCATGAAGGGCGCGCCACCGACCCGGCATGGTCAGATCAGCGACATTCAGGTCATCATCAACTGCGTCGACCAGCGCGGCCGGGAACTGGACCAGCATTGGGGCATCGGGCGTCTGCCCATGCTTGTGCCGATCGAGTGGGCTGAACGGTTCCATGCCCAGCATAAGCTGTTCAACGCTGCGGTGTGGGAGTTCGACCTCAAGCTCGTTCGCCAGCACGGCGATGCCATGCTGCGGGCCTATGACAAGCTCGACCAGCTTGCCCGGAAAGCCAAGGGCGAACCGCTGCCGGTCGACCAGTGGGAGTTCGAGACGGAGCAAGGCCTCGTCATCCTGGTGCGGGACCTGCGCGATACCGGACGGGCCCAGCGTCACGGCCGTCAAGCTCAGGTCTGGTCGCTCGATGAGATCGCCAACGTCATCCGCTGCCATCCGATCCTGGCCGCCGCCAAGAACACGTTCCCGGACGCACAGGTGGTGAGCGTCCGTCCCAGTCGCGCCGCGCTCGATCAGCTCAATGACGAGCTCTCAGATATCCCGTTCTGATGGAGCAGCCGATGACCTGAACCCACCAGCCCAGACCGGACGACGGCAGCCAGTACCGCCAAGCACCAGGCCGCCGCCGTCCGCACCACGACCGATTCCATTTTCAGGAGAACAATCATGGATGTTCTGACTTTGCCTGTGCTAGCTCGCAGGGCAACCCCGCCGGCCTCCCGGCAGACGATTACAACCGGCGCTATGCTGGCTCTCGACCTCGGCACCTGCACCGGCTGGGCGCTACAGGCCGGCGACGAGTTCATCACCAGCGGCACCGTGTCGCTCAAACATACCCGCTTCGATGGCGGCGGCATGCGGTTCCTACGCTTCCGCCGCTGGCTCGAACAGCTTGACCTCGATGCAGGGCCGATCGCTGCCATCCACTTCGAGGAGGTGCGGCGTCACGTCGGCACCGATGCGGCGCATGTCTACGGTGGCCTGCTCGCTGTCCTGAGCGCCTGGTGCGAAGAGCATCTGGTTGCCTACCAAGGTGTGCCAGTCGGCACGATCAAGCAGTTCATCACCGGCAAGGGCAATGCCGACAAGGCCGCTGTCATTGCTGCCGTACAGGCCAAGGGCTTTGCGCCCGCCGATGACAACGAAGCCGATGCCATTGCCATCCTGCTCTGGGCCGTCGAGACCCGCGGAGGTGTGCGATGACCAGCTGGTCCATTCTCGGCCACACCGCTAAGGTGCTCGAAGACCGTCGCGACGATTACGGCGATCCAGCCGACCAGTTCAAAGCCATTGCGGCGCGCTGGTCGATCACGCTCGATACACCGGTGGCGCCGGCGCAGGTCGCGCTTTGCATGATCGACCTGAAGCTGGCCCGGCTCGCCTACGATACAGGTCACGTCGACAGTGTGGTGGATGTCATCGGCTATGCCGCCCTGCTGCGGGAGATCCGCTCATGAGCATGACCTCCCGGATCTACGACAGCGCACGGCAGCGTGATGGCGAAGAACTCAAACGCGATGGCTGGCGCAGCGGCATCCTCGCCGTCTCGGTCAGCGATCACCGCCTAAGCGCCATGGAGCGTGAAGCCCTCCGGACGATCGGCGAGCGGCTATACGGAGGCGCTCGTGGCAAAAGGACGTAAGCGCAAGAGCGGCAAACGGCATCCATCCGGCAAGCTAGTCCAGCCCAGCAGTGCGGAAACCCAGCGCGAGGTGATGGCCACGGTCCTGGAAGCCCGGCAGCGCCATTACGGGGTGACAGCAAAGCAGGCCCGGGATGAACGGTTGGGCACGGCGTTGGGACGGTTGGCATTGACCGCCAGCATCACGGCCGAGCAATATGCTGCCGGCCAGAAATACGCCGAGATCTATCACCGCCACCATGCGGTGATGGGCTGGCCGTTGCCGTTCCCGGCTTCGGTCACCGCCCTCCTGGCAAGCGATGGGGTGCTCGGTGGTGTTGGCGCACCTCCCAGCCGCGAGCTCATCGAGCAGGTGCGGCGACACTACGGTGCCGTGCTCGACGTGCTCAACTGCTGTGATCGGGATCGACTGGATGCGCCGGGCAAGGCGCCGAGCGTTGTCGCCTACCGGCTGGTCTGTCTCGACGAGGATGCGGGAGGTTGGCCGCATGCCGATCACCGCAACCTCAGCTTTGCCCTTGATGCGTTGGCAGAACTGTTCGGCATGGCGCGGGACAGTCACCGCAAAGTGCTAACATGACGCCGGAAAATGCCCGTTTTCCTTGTTTTTCTCGACGGTCTTCGGCATTCTTCCGAAATAGAGGATTGGGAACTGCGCCCGGAGCTTACCAGCTTCCGGGCGTTGTTCTTTTCGGGGGCCTGCCATTGGCCGAACGACTGCGCGGACGCAGGGCCGTCACTCAGCGTTTGCGGCGCTTGCAAGCTGAACCGCTCTGCCGGGACTGCGCTGCCAAGGGCATTGTTCGCCAGGCCACCGTGCCTGACCACATTGTGCCGCTCACCAAGGGCGGCAGCGACGACGACAGCAACATCCGCTGTCTGTGTGCCGACTGCCACCAGGCCCGCACGGCCGAGCAATTCGGGCTGCGCCGCACCGTCGGCACCGGCCTCGATGGCTGGCCAGTCGGCTGATCATTCGGGGGGCGGGTCGAAAGTCTGGCCCCTCGGCGAGGGAAACCGCGCATGGTCCAAAAAACACGCAACCGCGAGTTAGCGACCGGGGGTCAAAGTCTGGAAAGTCCAGCAATTCCCTCTATTTGACTGGATAGCAGGTTCGAAAAGAGCGTTAGTCGTTTCACCAAAACGAAAGCGACGCGGATGACCAACTCTACCATTCCAACCGCCAACGAAGCCTGGGGTTTCTTCGGCACCACAGGCGGTTTCGCGGACGCCCAGGCAGCTTGGGCCATCGCCTTCCCAATGGTTGCCAAGGCCACCGGCGGCAGCGCCGAAGGAGTTCGGGATTTTCTCGACAGCCGCCACGGCCGCCACTTCTCCGACGACGTCCACAATGGCATCCACGTAGAGCTCGACCTTGAGGCGGCGATCGAGGCTGCCATCACCCGCTGGATGGGCTGGACCATCAACCGCGCTACTTCGCGTGACCACGGCATTCCGGTCGGGCTGCCTTACCTGACCGGCTTTGTCGGCCTCTACGAAATCTTGGCAGGCGCGGAATGAGCGCGGATGTCACCAGCACGGTACGCCTTGCGATCCGCACGCTGCCGGAGAACTTCGACCGTAGCCGAATTGGTGTGGTGCTCGAGACGATCGAGCAGGAACTTTACGAAAGCGGCGTTTACGCCAGCGCAAGCGCTGACAGCTTCACCGTCGAAATCACGGTCCGGACCGACCAGTTGCTGGACACGGCCAAGGTACTGAACGAGCTCGAACTGGTCTGACCCGAGGGCAATAGCCCCCCAACTACCCTTCGACCTGACATTTTGACCACGCGCCACGAGCCTGAAGGCTTCCGCGGCCAAACGCTATCCAAGGATATCTATGGATCAGAACTGGCCAGCCCAGAGCAGTGAGTTCTGGCCGATAGAGAAGATCACGCCCTATGCGCGCAACTCCCGCACGCACTCGGATGAACAGATTGCGCAGATCGCTGCCTCAATCCGTGAATGGGGCTGGACCAATCCGATCCTCGTTGATGAAGATGGCGGGCTGATTGCTGGACATGGACGTCTGCTTGCTGCGCGCAAGCTGGGGCTGACGCAGATTCCCACTATGGTCGCCAAGGGCTGGAGCGAGGCCCAGAAGAAGGCCTACGTCATCGCCGACAATAAGCTGGCGCTGAACGCCGGCTGGGACCTTGAACTGCTCGCCGTCGAACTTGGCGATCTGCAGGGTTTTGATTTCGACCTGATGCTGACCGGGTTTTCGGACGACGAGCTATCCAAGCTGCTAACCAAAAAGACCGACGGCCTAACCGACCCTGACGCGGTTCCAGAAGCCCCGATCGACCCCATCGCCAAGCCAGGCGATGTCTGGCTGCTTGGTAAGCACAGGTTAGTCTGCGGCGACAGCACCGATGCCGGCACCGTCGCCAAGGCGCTGAACGGCGTCTCGCCCCACCTGATGGTGACCGATCCGCCCTATGGCGTGGAGTATGATCCAGGCTGGCGCGAGAAAGCTGGCGTTGCTGCTTCCGGCACTGCAAAGGGCAAGGTGCTGAACGATGACAAGGCCGACTGGCGCGAGGCCTGGGCACTGTTCCCAGGCGATGTTGCCTACGTCTGGCACGCCGGTCTGTTTGCCGGTGTTGTCGGCGACAGCCTGGCTGCCTGCGACTTATTGCTCCGGTCCCAGATCATCTGGGACAAGGGCCAGCTGGTCCTTTCCCGGGGCGACTATCACTGGGAGCATGAGCCTTGCTGGTACGCCGTCAAAAAGGGCGCAAAGGGCCACTGGGCTGGCGACCGCAAGCAGACTACGATCTGGCACATTCCCAAGCCCAAGAAGAACGAAACCGGACACGGCACCCAGAAGCCGGTCGAGTGCATGAAGCGCCCGATTGAGAACAATTCCAGCCCGGGACAAGCGGTCTACGAGCCGTTTTCTGGCTCGGGCACCACGATCATCGCCGGTGAAATGACCGGCCGCTCGGTCCACGCGATTGAGCTCAACCCGGCCTACGTCGACGTGACTATCAAACGCTGGCAAGATTTTACCGGAAAGGCAGCGACCCTTGAGGGTGACGGCCGGACCTTCAATGAAATAGCCGGCATCGTCAGCAGCGATGCCCCCGCCAGTACCGATCCCATCTCAGAGCCCAGCCACCCCTGACCATCGCGCAAGAGATATCGCCAGATTTCGGCGACACGCACCAAGCCGCAGTTCGTGCCCCCCCGGCACCGCCTTCAGAGCGGCACACCATTGCCGGACCGCTTACAAGAATATGCCCTTCACGCGACACGCCAACCGGACGGCCGATCAACCTGACCAGCGCATCTCGAGCTTCTTCCGCTGAGGCTCGCGGGCATGGCTGATTGGACCTGCAGCTACCGTCGCTTTCGCGCGCAGCGATGCCGGACAGGCGGATACGCGGACCTTCGGCGCACCAGACCGGCCCATCGCCGTCCCAGACCCGGGTCGGCGTGCAAGTAAACGTCGTGCCCTGCGGTGCAATCACTGCGGCAGCGGCCATGATCAGAAATTCAAATATCGTCGTGTCCTCGGATTTTGGAGGCTTGGTACCAGTCAGGCGCGAGACATAGAGGAAGGCGCTCGGCCATGAAACCCGGCACAAAACCCAAGCCCACCCATCTCAAATTGGTCACCGGCAATCCCGGCAAACGGGCGCTGAACCGCAAAGAGGCCAAGGCCAAAGCGGCGATACCCGCTCCGCCGGTCCACCTCACGGCCGACGCGGTCGAGGAATGGAACCGGGTCGCAACGGATCTCTACAATCTGGGCGTTCTCTCCGAGATCGATCGGGCGGCACTCGCGGCCTACGCTCAGGCCTACGGCCGCTGGGTCCAAGCCGAGCGCGCGATCGCCAAGATGGCCGAGAAGGACCAGCTGACCGGCGGGCTCATGATCAAAACATCGAACGGCAACGCGATCCAGAACCCGCTGGTGGGCACCGCCAACAAGGCCGCGGCGGACATGATGCGCTACGCTGCAGAATTCGGGATGACGCCCAGTGCCAGGAGCAGGATCGCGGCCGCGCCGCCAGAGGAAGGTGGTGACCCCGCCGACCGGTTCTTCGCCTGACCGCACGCTGTCTTATGCCGAGGCTGTGGTGTCGAGCGAGATTGTTGCCGGGCCGCACGTTCGCAATGCCTGCAAACGGCATATCGCGGACCTCAAGCGCAAGGATGGCATCTGGTTCGACCAGACGGCTGCAAACCATGCATTTGCCTTCTTCGAGGAGGTGCTGAAGCTTTCCGAGGGCCAGTTCGAGGGCCAGCCTTTCCAGCTGGAACCGAGCCAAGCCTTCATCATCGGCTCGCTGTTTGGCTGGAAACGCAAGGACGGCAGGCGCCGGTTCCGCCGCGCTTACATCGAACAGGGCAAAGGCAACGGCAAATCCCCGATTGCGGGCGGCATTGGCGTTTACGGCATGACTGCCTGCAAGGAGGCAGGCGCGCAGATCTATGCGGCCGCCGCCAAAAAGGAACAGGCCAACATCCTGTTCCGTGACGCGGTAAAGATGGTGCGGCAATCCCCGGCGCTGGCGCGGCGGCTCGAGTTTTCCGGCGGCCCCGGCCGCGAGTTCAACATCGCGCATTTGCCTAGCGGAAGCTTCTTCCGCCCGGTGTCGCGCGACACGGGCAAAACCGGTTCCGGCCCTCGGCCATACTTTGTGCTGGCCGACGAGGTCCACGAGCTGCCTGATCGTTCGATTATCGAGATGCTGGAGCGCGGCTTTAAGTTCCGCCGCGATCCGCTGCTGTTCATGATCACCAACAGCGGTTCCAACCGCAACTCAGTCGCCTGGGAGGAACACGAACACGGGGTCCGTGTGGCAGCCGGCAATCCCGATGCAGTGACCGATCCGACTTACCTTGGTCAGGTCATCGACGACACGACGTTCAGCTATGTCTGCGCGCTCGATGAAGGCGACGATCCGCTGACCGACCCTAGTTGCTGGATCAAGGCCAACCCACTCCTGGGCGTCACGATCACGCAGCAATACCTCTCGGAGGTTGTGGCCCAGGCCAAAGCCATTCCGGGGCAATTGAACGGGATACTGCGGCTCCATTTCTGCATCTGGACCGACGCCGAGACAGCCTGGATGGCAAGGGCAACGCTGGAACCGCTGCTCGCCGAGTTCGAACCAAAGGCAGGCCAGTCGGTTTGGCTCGGCCTTGATCTTAGCCAGAACCGCGATCTGACCGCACTGGCTGCTGTCCAGCGCAACGGCGAACAGGACGGCAAACCCTGCTTTGATGCCTGGGTTGAGGTCTGGACGCCAGGCGATACGCTCAGTGCCAGAGTGCTGCGCGATAAGCAGCCCTATGACGTCTGGGTTGCTGGCGGATTTCTGAATGCGCCGCAAGGCGAGAACATCAGCTTGCGCCAAGTGGCGCAGGCACTGGCTGAGCTGGACAGCGAATACCGCGTCGAGACCGTGGCCTACGACCGTTACGCGTTTCGCCGATTTGAAGAGGAAGTCAGCGAACTCGGGCTCTCGGTCAATTTTATCGAGCACCCCCAAGGCGGCACCAAACGCGGCAAACCTCAGGACGGAATGAGCGAAGGCCTGTGGATGCCAGGGTCGCTGCGGCATCTTGAAGAACTGATCCTCGAAGGCCGGATCCGGCTCAAACGCAATCCGGTGCTGATCTCCGCGATGATGTCGGCGGTTACTGAGACCGACCGCTGGGACAACAAGTGGCTCTCCAAGCAGCGGGCCATCAACAAGATCGACACAGCCGTAGCGCTGTGCATGGCAGTGGGGGCAGCAATGGCAGGCGACACCTCCGGCTCGATCGATGACTGGCTAAAGAGCCTGCACGCATGAACCTATTCCAAAAGGCGCTCGGATACGTCGCGCGCTCCATCGGGCTCACCGATCCACGCCTCACACAGGCCGTTGGCGGCCGCACCACCACGACGGGCGAAGTGGTCTCAACCACCTCAGTGCTGGGGCTGGCATCCGCCTGGGCGTGCGTCAATCTTCTCGCCGGCACGATCGCCTCACTGCCGCTCATGGTCTACCGGACCCGGAGCGGAGCGCGGACCGTCGCCACTGACCATCCACTTTACAGGATCCTGCACGACAGCCCGAACGCCGACCAGACCGCGGTCGATTTTTGGGAATTCATCTGCGCCTGCATTGAGCTCGGCGGCAATGCCTATGCCGAGATCATTCGGGGCAGCAACGGCCGGGTTGTGGCTCTGAGCGTACCCATCGCGCCGGAGATCATGACGGTGCGCCGTCTGCGCGACGGCAGCCTTCAATATGAATGGTCAGATGGCGGCGTGCGTTCCGTCGTCGCCCAAGACAACATGCTCCATATCCGCGGTTTCGGCGGCAATCCGCTGGGCGGGCTCTCGACCCTTTCGTTCGGCCGCCAGACCTTCGGTCTCGCACAGGCCATCGAACGGGCGTCGGGCGATACCTTCCGCAACGGGGTGCGGCCTTCGGGGCTCTTGAAGACCGCTGACACGCTGACCCTCGATCAGCGCAAACAGGCAGAGGAATTGCTCCAGGAGAAGTTTGCCGGCGCGATCAATGCTGGGCGGCCAATGCTGCTCGACCGGGGCATGGACTGGGTCCAGCTCTCGATCAGCCCGGAAGACGCGCAGATGCTCCAGAGCCGGGCTTTCTCCGTGGAGGAAGTCTGCCGGTTCTTCGGCGTGCCGCCGTTCATGGTTGGCCACACCGAGAAAACCACCAGCTGGGGCACCGGGCTCGAACAACAGACACTGGGGTTCCAGAAGTTCACGCTGCGCCGGCGCTTGAAGCGCATCGAACAGGCGCTCTCCAAACAGCTCCTGTCGCCCGCTGACCGTCAGGCCGGGATCGTTATCGAGTTCAACCTTGAGGGCCTACTGCGCGGCGACAGCGGCGCACGCGCCTCCTTCTACCAGCAGATGCTGAGCAACGGCGTGATGACCATCAACGAGGTCCGCGCGCTTGAAAACCTCGCGCCTGTTCCGGGCGGCGATGTCCCCCGCATGCAAATGCAAAATGTACCCATCACCCAAATCAGCACCGGGGCCGGATTATTGCCGCCCACTCAAGCAAACGCCCCATCGGAGCCAAGACCATGAAACATCTCACCCTGACCCTCAAATCGAGCGACCTTCAGGAAACCGGCCAGTTCGAAGGCTATGCCTCGACCTTTGGCAATGTCGACCAAGGCGGCGACCTGATTGAGCCCGGCGCATTTCGGGAGAGTGTTGGCAAGGCGCGCACCGAGGGTTGGTCGATTCCAATGCTTTGGCAACACGATCAGCGCGAACCGATCGGCGTCTGGCGCGATATCTTCGAGGATGACCGCGGCCTGTTCGTGCGCGGTCAGCTTATCATGGACGGCGATCCGGTTGCTCAGCGGGCCTATGGCAAGCTCAAGCACGGCGCGCTTGGCGGGCTATCAATCGGCTACACTATCCCCAAGGGCGGCGCTGCGCCTGATCCTTACAAGGCCGGCGTACTGCGCCTCAAGAAGATCGATCTTCGCGAGATCAGCCTCGTCACCATGCCCATGAATATCGAGGCCAAGGTGACTGCGGTCAAAACCGTCACCGACGGCAGCGTGCTGCCATCCCTTCCAGAGTTTGAGAGCTTCCTGCGTGAGGCAGGGTTCTCGAAAAGCCAGGCCGCCGCAATCGCGGGCAAAGGCCTGAAATCGCTGCACCGGAGCGAGTCCGGCAGTGAGTCCCCCACCGACTTCCTGTCGGCTCTCGCCGCGCAAATTCGCGGCTGACCCCAACTCCTACGGAGCATTCCCATGACTGATACCAAAAGCGCCGAGCAGCTTGCCGGCGAAGTGAAAGCCGCGTTCGACACGCGCCACGACCAGGTCAAAGCCATCGCTGAAGAAGCGCTTGGCAAGGCCGCCAAAGGCGAGGAACTTTCCGCCGCAACCAAGCAACTTGCTGATGAGGCGCTGACCGCGCTGAATGAAGCCAAAGCCCGCCTCGATGAGGTCGAGCAGAAGCTCGCCCGGCGGGTGGCAGAGGACGCGGCCCCGCAGTTCAAGACCATCGGCGAACGTGTCGTCTCGTCCGATAGCATCAAGCCATTCCTGAACAGCAAGACCGCTCGCGGCCGTGCCAGCGTCGAGGTGAAGGCGATCATTTCGGCGCTCACCACCGATGCCAACGGTTCGGCCGGTGATCTGATCGTCCCTGACCGTCAGCCCGGCATTGTCACGCCGGGGCAACGCCGTCTGACCGTGCGTGACCTCCTGACGCCTGGACGCACCAACAGCAACGCGGTCCAGTACGTCAAGGAAAGCGGCTTCACCAACGCCGCTGCCTCGGTGTCTGAAACCAGCGGCGCTGCCAAGCCGCAGACCGACATCAAGTTCGATGTCGTGACTAGCAGCGTGACCACGATCGCACATTGGGTTCTGGCCACCCGCCAGATCCTTGACGATGTGCCGATGCTGCAATCCTACATCGACGGCCGCCTGACCTATGGTCTGGCACTTGTTGAAGAGAACCAGCTGCTCAATGGCGGCGGCACGGGCACGGATCTGCACGGCATCTATACACAGGCGACGGCCTTTGCGCCGCCGATCACGGTCCCGGCACCAGTGACCCGGATCGATGTCTTGCGCCTGGCCATGCTTCAGACCGCACTGTCGGAACTGATGTCTACCGGCATGGTCCTGCATCCGGCCGATTGGGCGGCGATCGAACTACTGAAGGACACCACCGGCCAGTTCATCATCGGCAATCCGCAGGGCAACCTGTCGCCGACGCTTTGGGGCCAACCGGTTGTGCCTACCCAGTCGATGGCAACGGGCAAGTTCCTGACCGGCGCCTTCCAGCTGGGCGCGCAGATCTTCGACCGCATGGACGCCATGGTCGAGATCTCGACCGAGGATGACCAGAACTTCCGCAAGAACCTTGTGACGGTGCTGGCCGAGGAGCGTCTCGCGCTCGCGGTCTACCGGCCCGAGGCCTTCGTGAAGGGCGACTTCGCGGCTGCTGCCACTGCAGCAACGGCGGCATGATGATGCAGGGGCTGGTTCGTTCCGGCCCCTCTCATCCAACGGAAGGGACGACCCATGATCCTCAAAGCCCTTGATACCCTGCACATCAGCTCTGTGAGCTCAAACAATCTGCTGGCCGGTCAGACTTTCGAACTCGATGACCATTTCGGAAAGCTGCTCATCGAGCGCGGATTGGCGGACGAGGTGGCCGAGAACGCGCCCGCGCCAGCGGTCATCCGCAAGACCGGTTCTACACACCGCACCAAGGCCGGTTGATGTCCGAGATCGTCGTCATCGCTCCGCCGCAAGACCGGGCCGTGACACTCGAGGAAGCGCGCCAGCAATTGCGGCTCGATGCAAGAGACGAGGATCTGCTGTTGGGGGCCAAGCTCGATGCCGCCCAAGCGCAACTGGAGCTGCAAACCGGCCTCAAGTTGTGCGAACAGACCCTCGAATTGCAGTTGGAAGGCTGGGAAGACGAAATCACTGTGCCGGTCCGGCCCTGCACAGTAGCTGAGATCCGCTTCATCGCGGCAAACGGCAACATGACCGTCCTGCCGGAGAGTGATTATGTCGCTCGTCGGCGCAATGGGTTTACCCGCATCCGCCCGGCTTCAGCCAAATCATGGCCAGAGCTTGGCACAGACGGTCTGATCCAGATCATCTTGTCGGCCGGATTTTCGGACACGGCCCCTGATCTCCAGATCGCCCGGGCCGCGATCCTGGTCAAAGTTGCCTCTATGTTTGAAAACCGTGAAGGCGCGCCCTGTCTCGCCTTCGAGAGCCTCTTGGGGCAGCTCAAATGCCGCTGGATCTAGCCTCGAAGCTCGACACCCGGATCCGGATCGAGCGCAAGTTGGTCACTCGGGACCCGCAATACGGAACAGAACAGGTCACTTGGGGACAATTTGCCTGCGTCTGGGCCGAGGTGAAGGACATTCTGCCTTCAAAGGCCGAGCGTCTGGCCGACAGTATCCAGATCGGCCGCAGGCCTGCGCGTATCCGCATCCGTTATCTAGCGGGTCTTGCAGCCGACATGCGGATTATCATCCATAACCGCATTCACCAGATCATCTCTGGGCCAGCCACACTCGGCCGGCGTGAGGCCATGGAAATCATAGTGGAAGAACACTCCAGCGTAGGAGCCGCACCATGACAATCCGGCTCAAAGGTGGCCCCGAACTATTGCGGCTGCTCGATGAACTGCCCAAGAACCTCGAGCGCAACGTCATCCGCGGAGGCCTGCGCGCTGGCGCCAAGGTGATCCAGCAACAGGCCAAGGCCAATGTCCCGGTAAAGACCGGCAAGCTCAAGAAGGCCATCGGGATAGGCACCCGTGCGGAGGGGTCGAAGCTATCGTCCCACGTCAAACTGCGCGGGTCAGACTCCTATCTCGGCCTGTTCATCGAATATGGCGTCGCGCCCCACCTGATCTCGGTTTCCGATGCAGACAAGCCAGTCCGCGAGACGCGCCGCGGCCCTCGTGCGGTGTCGATCGGCACCATCAACAAGATGCTGAACCGTGGTAGCCTCAAGATCGGCGAGAACTTCGTCGGTGCCGTGGTCATGCACCCGGGCCACGCCGCCAAACCGTTTCTGCGCCCCGCTCTCGACCAGAAGGCCGAGGAAGCCGTGGGCGCCATGGGCGCCTACATCGCCCACCGCGTGCAGATTGGTGATCTCAAGGCGCCGAAGCTCGAAATCGACGACGAATGAACGGGGTTATTGCGGTCCGTATCCTCCTGGTGGGCGACACCGGGGTGACGGCGCTTGTGCGTCCGGCGCGTATTGCCGCTGGAATGCTGCCTCAGGGCACGGACTTGCCAGCGATATCGCTGATGTCGGTCAGCAGCGTCGATCGAAACATCCCGGCACCGGGACCCAAGCGCCGGGTGACCGAGCGCGTGCAGGTAACCGTGCTGGCGCGCACTTATCCAGAAGCAAAGACCCTCATCGCGGCCATCCGCGCGGCCGCCGCCGACCAGATGCCCGCGATCGACGGGCTCGTTGATGTCACCGTCCACACAGATTCCGCCGGACCAGATTTCCTCGACGAGGAGACCGGCATCCACATGCAGACGCAGGATTTGCGCGTCTCATTCAACGAGGCGCGTTGAAGCCTCACCTTCATAAGGACCCATTGCTATGACCGTTCGGACTTCCGCCGGCACCACCTTGAAGGTGTCGGCCTCTACCCCTGCGACCTTCGATGCCACCGGCTACAACGCGCTCACCATGACCACGGTGGGCGAAGTTTCCGACCTTGGCGAGTTCGGCCGCGAGTTCAATCTCGTGACCTTCAACCCTGTCGGCAGCCGCGGCGTCGTCAAGAAGAAGGGCAGCTTCAATCAGGGCACGATGACCATCCAGATGGGCCTCGATACCGATGATACGGGGCAGATCCTGCTAAAATCCGCGTCGATTTCAGATGCCGATCACAGCTTCCTCGTCACCACCCAGAACGGCGACAAGTACTATTTCCAGGCGCAGGTCATGAGCTTCAAGGTCAACGTCGGCTCGGTCGACCAGATCACCACCGCCACCGTGACGCTGGAACTCACCACCAATTCTGCCGGTGTGGGCATCGTTGAAGTCCTTGCGCCCTGATCCCTGACACCCTGACGGAGATATCCCATGTTTGACATCACCACGCTCGCTGCAACCGACACGTCCACCGTGGAGCTCGTCGGCGGCGACGACGCCCCGCTCTTTGATGACAAGGGCAAGCGGCTCTCGATTACGGTCTATGGCCCGGGCTCGAAGGTCTACCAACGCGCGCAGGCCCGCCAGCAGAATCAGCTGATGGACAAGATCAAGAAGCGCGGGAAGATGGACCAGTCGGCCGAGGAAAAGCTCGCCGAACAGGCCGAATTTCTGGCCGCCTGCACGGTCAGCTTCCACGGCTTTGCCTATCCGCCCGCTGAAGGGCTGGAAGGTAAGGAGCTGTTCCGCAAGGCCTATGCCGATCCCTCGATCGGTTTCATCGCTACCCAGGTCGCCGCCCATATCAATGACTGGGCAAATTTTACGAAGAGCTCGGGGCAGAGCTGAGCCTTTACGTCCGGCAACTGGCGTGGCTGGGCACGGCGCCACAGCCGCGATCTACCAAGCAGGCCAAACCCGACACTGACACCGATCCGCTGACCCGGCTGCAGCGCATGGCCATCGACGATCTTACCCCCGACTTTCCGCCCATCCGCACCCCATGGGTGATCGACTGGCTGATGGAAGTTGGCCCAACCGATCCCGGCGCGATGGGCGCAGTGCCCATCTCATGGGGCTCGATAAGCCAGTGGCAGCAATGCATGGGGCTAGACCTGCCGCCCTGGCTGGTCCGCCTGCTGCGACGGTTGTCTGTGGAGTTCGTCGCCGAAACAGTCCGCGCCCGCGTGCCGGATTGTCCGCCGCCCTGGACCGCCACGTCCGTTCTCAACCGTGATGAAGTTTCCCGGAAAGTGTCCAACGCCTTCCGGGCGCTGATGATGTCGAAGGAGCCAGCAACGTGAAGGCAGGCACCCTCGAGATTGAGATGATCACCAATGTCGCCCGCCTTCAAAAGGAGATGGCTGACATCAAGCGGTCGGTGGCAGGCGCCATGGGGGATGTGGCGGCTTCGTCAGCTCAGGCCGACCGGGCCATTGAGGCCGTCGGCTCGCGCGGAATGACCCGCATGGGCGGCTCGGCAAAATTGGCCGGCCATCAGATGCAAAATCTCGTCTACCAGCTCAACGACGTGGTGGTCAGCCT
>JAIXPX010000029.1 GCA_027486035.1 Erythrobacteraceae bacterium
GAGTACCTCGTCGACGAGATCCAGGAAGTCTATCGCTTGCAGGGCGTGAAGATCAACGACAAGCACATCGAGGTGATCGTTCGCCAGATGCTGCAGAAGGTCGAGATCACCGAAGGCGGGGACACCACCCTGCTGCCGGGCGAGCAGGTCGATCTGGCCGAAATGCTCGAGATCAACGCCAAGCTCGCCAAGGGCAAGCAGCCCGCGGAAGGCAAGCCGGTGCTGCTCGGCATCACCAAGGCCTCGCTCCAGACGCGCTCGTTCATCTCGGCGGCTTCGTTCCAGGAAACCACCCGCGTGCTGACGCAGGCGGCGGTCGAAGGGAAGAAGGACACCCTGATCGGCCTCAAGGAGAACGTGATCGTCGGCCGTCTCATTCCGGCCGGTACCGGCGCGGGCATGAACCGCCTGCGGGTCACCGCCAACAGCCGCGATGCTGCGCTGAAGGCCGCGTGGAAGAAGCAGCAGGACGCTCTCGCGGCTTCGGGTCAGCGCGAGGTCGAGCCTGCGGCCGACGCCATCGGCTCGGAAGAGAAGATGAAGGCGGCCATGGCAGCCATGGCGGCCTCGGCTCCGGCGGTCGACGTCGAGGACGACGGCGAGGCGTAAGCCTCTCCGTCAGCCACGCAAGTTGATGAAATACCTCCGGAGCCCGTCTCCGGAGGTTTTTCTTTGCCCATCAGGAAAGGACGCTATTGCAAATCACTCGCAAATAATTAGAGTGGCGGACCTGCCCCGATCCGCCGCTCCCCTGCGAGGTTTCATGCCCCACGACCGCTCCCCCACCGCTGCCACCCGCAACATCATCGCCGCGCTGGCCGCGCCGCCGCGGGTCGAGCGGCTCGGGCCCATTGGCGGGCGGTTCATCCATGGGCTCCGCCTGATCGCCGCGCATGAGCGCATGGGGCGCGATCCGGTGCCGGAACTGGCGACCCGGCTCGGATCGGTCGATGTCGCGGCCAGGGCGCTGATCCTCGCCCAGGCCATCGCCGCGACCTGGCCCGAGAACATCGCCGTCTCGCGCTTCTGCTGCCGCCTGATGAGCCACGACGAGGCGACCATCGGCGCCTTTGTCGATGCCGCGGCGGCAGGAAACTGCCGGGGCTTCGAGGCGGCGATCGACGGGTTGGTCCGGCCCGAGCGCGCGCACCGCCTGTGGGAGGCCGCGCTGGCGCTGGCCGCGGCGGAAATGCGCAGCCTCTGACCGCTTGCGGGCGCCGCTTGCGGGCTCTACCGCACGGCCCATGACCATTACCCGCTTTGCCCCCTCGCCGACCGGCCGGCTGCATGTCGGCAACATCCGCACCGCGCTCCACAACTGGATGCTCGCGCGTCAGGCGGCCGGGACATTCATCCTGCGCATCGACGACACCGACGCGGCGCGCAGCCGCGAGGACCATGTCGCGGCAATCCGCGCGGACCTGACATGGCTCGGGCTCGACTGGGACCGCGAGGAGCGCCAGTCGGCGCGCCTCGCCCGCTACGAGGCCGCCTTCGACGCGCTGCGGGCGGCAGGGCGAATCTACCCGTGCTACGAGAGCGCGCAGGAGCTCGAGGTCAAGCGCAAGATCCAGCTCTCGCGCGGCCTCCCGCCGATCTACGACCGCGCCGCGCTCAAGCTGACGGACGCCGAACGCGCCGCCAAACAGGCCGGAGGCACGCAGCCGCACTGGCGCTTCCTGCTCGACCATGCCGAGCCGATCACATGGGACGATGGCATTCGCGGTGCGCAGAAATTCGACCCCGCCCAGCTCTCCGACCCGGTCATCCGCCGGGCCGATGGCTCATGGCTCTACATGATGCCGAGCGCCGTCGACGACATCGATATGGGGGTGACGCAGGTGCTGCGCGGTGAGGACCACGTGTCCAATACTGCCGTGCAAATCCAGATATTTACCGCACTTTTTGCTGCAGGCTTTGCTGCGACTGAAGGTGCAGCAAAGGCCCTGCCCTCCTTCGCCCACGAGGCGCTTCTGGTGGGCCGCGAGGGCAAGCTGTCCAAGCGCCTCGGCTCCTTGGGCTGCGACTCCTTCCGCGCGCGCGGGATCGAGCCGGAAGCGATCATCGCCCTGCTCGCAAGGCTGGGCACCTCGCAGCCGGTCGAGCCTATCGCCGACCGCGCGATGCTCACCGCCAGCTTCGACCTTGCGACCTTCGGCCGTGCGCCGGCCAAGTTCGACGAGGAGGATCTCAAGCGGCTCAATGCCGGGATCGTCCACCAACTTCCCTTCGCAGCGGTGGCGAGCCGTCTGCCCGAGGGCATGGACGCTGCCGGATGGCACGCGGTGCGCCCGAACCTTGCCCATGTCGGCGAGGCCGCGGACTGGTGGAAACTCGTCACCGGCCCGATCGCGCAGCCCGGCTTCTCGGATGAGGACAAGGCCTTCCTCGCTGAGGCTGCGCAGGCCCTGAGCTGGGGCGAGAACCCGTGGGGCAGCCTCACCGCCGCCCTCAAGGAGGCCACCGGTCGCAAGGGCCGCGCGCTGTTCCTCCCCTTGCGCCAGGCGCTCACCGGCATGGACCACGGCCCCGACATGGGCGAGCTCCTGCCGCTGATCGGCGAGGCCGAGGCCCGCGCGAGGCTGGCGCAGGCCGCCGCCTAGCGATCTGTCGGCGGGATCGGCGGGGTGTTCCAGAACAGCGCCACCTCGTCATCCGCGCCGGTCATCTCGTAGCGCACCAGCGCAATCGGCAGGCGTCCTGCGGCGAGAAATTCATCGTGGAACTCGCGCAGGCTGAAGGCGTCACCCAGCTGGGTCGCGCGGTCGGCCAGCAGCGCGTCCATCTGCATCTTGCCGATGGTATAGGCGACCCCGTAGCCCGGCGGCCGTCGCAGGTAGATTTCGGCATCGACCCGCGCCACATCCTCATCGAGCCACGGCGTGCGTTGGCGCATGAATTCAACCGCTTCGGCAACATTCGAGCGGTTGTGCTGCATGGCGATGTCAGCGGGCACGCGGACGGCGCGGAAGATGCCGAACAGGGCAATGAATTCATCGGCGCGCGGGCTGTGGCGGGTTGCGCCCGCCATCGTCAGGGCATCTTCGAGATAGGTTGCCCAGCCTTCGGATCGCCCGCCGTCGCTATAGGTGCTGCGGATCGGGCGGGTGTCGCGCGCGGCCAGCACGGCATCGAAACGGTGGCCGGGGATCACGGCGTGAAGGTGATCGGGGATCGGGTCGCGGAACTGGATCTGCTCCCAGAAATTGGGGCCGCCGGGCCGTTCGATATAGGGTGTGTTGCTGCCCAGATCGCCGACATCATCGGGGACGGTGACGATATCCTCGTCCTTCAGGAACTGGCGAACCTTGCGGTCGGTCTCGGCGATTTTGCCCGCCTGTTCGGCGGCGCTCTGCGACAGGGTGAGCTGCGGCAGATCGCGGTTGCGGTGACGCAGCAGGGCAAGCGCGCCGCGGGTACGTTCATATTCACGCTCGGCAAGGGTCCGCATTTCCGCCGCGGTCAACGGGATCATGCGAACGTGGCGGATGTACCAGTCATAGCGCGCGGCTCCGACCCCGCCGGGTGCGGTCATGCGCGGCCGCTCGGTGCGCAGCCAATCTCGGAAGGCCACCAGCGCATCGCGCGCAGCGGTAACGTCACCGATCAGATCGGGCCGGGTCGCCTGCGCGCGCGCCAGCAGATCGTCGTACCAGCCGATGATGCCCGCGGGCGGGACTGGGCGGTAGGGGTGATAGTGGTTCACCCCGTCACTGTTGTCGAGATTGTGAAGCGCGAGATCGGCAAAGTCGCCCGCGACCTCGGTCAGGTTCCCCTGCGCCGAAGCCAGCAGCGGCGGCACTGCACGCAGGCGGGCGCGCAGCTTGGCGATATCGGCGTCGCTCCCGGTTACTTCGGCAAAGGCCACCGCCATCAGCGGATCGAGGTAGAAGCCCGGATCGCGCTTCCAGGGGCGCAGCACCTCAAGATTGAAGCGGTAGCCGTTGAGGATCGATTTGACCGCGAGGTAATCGACCTGCTGCGCGCGCGGCCATTCGGCCACCGGCAGAGCGGCCATCGCCGTATCGAAGCGAGCAAGGCCTGCGCGCTTGCGCTCCAGCACCGCATCGGAATAGACCTCGCCGATCCGCGCGCCGGAATCGAGCACCACGCCTGCGGTGAAGCCGGGCAGCATATAGTCGCGCAGTTCGTCATGCAGGGCGAGGAGGCGGTCGTACCCCTCGGCGGGTTCATCGGCGCGGGCGGGGCCAGCCGCGATCAGGATCAGCGCCAGAAACCCGAGCCAGAACCGTACCATCGTCACCCCCGCTTGCGCCTTGAACCGGGCAGCACAACACACCGCGCGCGCCGGTGCTGTCAAGCTTACTCAGGCGCGCGGGCGAGAACGCCGAGCAGGCTTTCGGCGAGGGCACGCGCGGCGCTGCGGGTGGCGGCGCGGTCGGCCGTATCGGCGACTTCGTAGGTGTAGGAGGGGATGGCGTAGGTCGCGTGGAACCAGTTCTTGGCCGTGCCGCTCCCCGGATTGGCGTTGCGCGGCTCGAGCGTGAAGGGATAGCCGGGGAAGGCCTTCTCGCGCCCGACCAGCCATTCATCGAGGAAGCGCTGCTGGGCGGGGCTGGCCTCGTCACCCTGCACGTAGAACAGGTTGCGGCTCGTCGAGTGGAAATCGACCATCAGCACCGGGCGGACGCCCGCAGGCAGGGCATCGAGCCAGGCCTTCACGGCGCGGGTTTCGGGCTGGGTGAACTCGCCCCAGTCGCGGTTGATATCCACCGCGCCGCGATTGGCCCGCCAATGGCCGCGCACGACCCCATCGGGATTGAGCATCGGCACCACCAGCACCTGCACGTCGCCCAGATCCCCCGCGCGCGCGGCGAGGGTATCGACGAAGGCCGCCATCGCGATCGCGCCGGTCACCTCGGGCGGATGCTGGCGGCCGAGCAGCACCACCAGTTTGGGCGCGTCGCTGCGTCCGAACCGGATCGCTTCGATCGGCCGGCCATCATGCGAGGTGCCAATCGTGAAGGGCTGCGCCCCGCTTGCCGCGCTCCAGCGGGCGAGATCGGCGCGGGCGGCAGCCGGGGGGATAATCTCCTGCGCGGCGACCATCCCGCGGCCCGCAGGCAGGCGGATGACCGCACCCTTGCCATCGGCCGAAGGTTCCGCCGGCAGATTGCGCCACGCGCCATCGTCGCCGCGCCACTTAGGGGCATAGCGGTGCTGCCCGCCGAGATAGCCGAGTGTTACCGTCACCGACGCCTCGCCCACCGTCTCGTAGCGGAAGGCATACCACGGGCTGGGATTGATCGGGGGCGCGTGCTCCGGGGTCACCAGTAGCGCAAAATCGCGCTCGCCCCGCACCGCGCAGGCTGAGGCCGAAGCCCCCTCGAAATCGAAATAGAGGCGCGCGGCAGAGGTGCGGCAGGTCGCCTCGACTGCCACAGGCGCAGGTGCGGAAACAGGCTCCGGGGGCGGCGCTTGCACGCACGCCCCCGTCACCGTTCCCAGCCCCAGCAGCAGGGCAAACCGCTGCTGGCGCATCACCATCAGAACGGCTTGCGGATTTCGACCCGGAACACCCGCCCGCGCGGCGAATGCAACGCGGAGAGGAAGCCGTAGGTATCGTCAGCCAGCGGCGGATCGATGTTGAACAGGTTGTTGATCCCGAACCGCAGCCGCAGCCCGTCGAGCGCGGTGTCGTTGTCGATCGTGTAGCTGATCGCGGTGTTGATCGTCAGCATGTCGTCGACGCGGAAGAAGTTCGCGTTGGGATTGTCGGAAACGATCGGCACGTCGCGGCTCACGCTGGTGTTCCACACCTTGCCGACGTAGCTCGCGAACAGCGAGGCATCGACCGGGCCACTGCCCCAGTTGACCGAGCCGCTGAAGCGCCACTTGGGACGGCCTTCGATCTCGAGCAGCTGGCCCAGACCCTCGATCCGGACTTCGGGCGGCAGCTGTCCGCTGGCCACCGCATCGAGCAGCACCTGCCCCTCGGTCCCGGCCGACTGGACGAAGCTGTCGAGCCGCGCCGCGTTGAAGCGCAGGCGGAAATTGCCCGCACCGAAATCGGGGACATTGTAGGCCAGCCCGAAGTCCCAGCCCTTCGACACGCGGCTGTCGAGGTTGAGATAGGGGTCGAGCACGCGGATGATGTCGCCCGCCGGTTGCAGGCGCGTGCCGGTGTAGAGCGCGATCTGCTCGGCCGACGGGGCGCTGCGGATAACGGCCGGGTTGCTGCTGCCGTTGCTGCGCAGCAGCAGATCGAGCGCGATCGCGTTGTCATCGCCGAAGGTGCCGACCAGCCCGGTCTGCTTGACGCGCCAGTAGTCCGCCGTGAGCGTCAGGCCCGGAATGAACTTGGGTTCGAGCACGAGGCCGAGGTTGATGCTCTCGCTGTCCTCCGGCTGGAGCTGGTCGGTGCCCGAACGGAAGCTGATCACGCCCTCGCCCGGACACAGGCCGAGATTGGCCAGCTGGCCGCGTTCGACCTGCGCCTGACAGCGCACGAAATCGTCGCGGGTGTTCGAGCGCGTGGTGCCCTCGTCATTGACCTGCACCAGGTTGGGCGCGCGGAAGCCTTGCGACCATGCGCCGCGCACCATGATGCCAGGCACCACGGTCCAAGAAGCAGCAGCACGCGGGACGATGGCGGTCTCGCCGATATCCTTGAAGTGCTCCATGCGCCCTGCGAGCTGGAGATTGAGCGCGGTGATGAGCGGAATGTCCATGTCCTCGCTCACCAGCGGGACGAAGGTTTCGACGAAGGCCGAATAGACCTCGCGCTGACCGCTGGTGTCGGGCGAGGCGCTGGTGCCGACCACGTCGCTGCCGTCGAACACGCCGGTGACGCTGTCGCGCCAGGTGATGGTGCCGTCGATGCGCGGATCGCGATCATCGATGAAGGTCTCGCGCCGCCATTCGATCCCCGCCGCAACCCCGACATCGCCGCCCGGCAGGCCGAACAGCGCGCTGTTGCTGACCTTGAAATCGGCGAGCGCGAGGGTGGTTTTGCCCTTGCGGAACACATCGATCAGGAAGGGATCGATCGAGCTCTGCGGGTTGGGGGTGCAATCACCATTGCCCGGATCGCCGGTGACGCAGCCGCCGTTGAAGGGGTTGTAGGCGTCCGGCGTCGAACGGTTGATCGCCTGCTGGAGCAGGGTCAGCGAGACGCGGTTGCCTTCAAGGTCGGTCGACTTGGCTTCGGAATAGACAAAGCCGGTGTCGAAATCCCACGCTCCGAAATTGCCCTTGAGGCCGGCGACGAGGCGGTAGGAATCCTTGTCGACATCGACGGTGCGGTTGCCCGCATCAACGAAGCGGTAGCGCTCCATGATGAGGTCGGCGCCGGCGGTCGGGATGGTGGTGCCCGCGCGGCGGTTCGGGTTGGGCGCCCCGCCCGGGAAGGTCACCGGACCGAAGGGGTTCCAATAGGCATTGCGCGAGATGCCCACCGGCACGGCGCTGAGGATCGCCGCCGGGGTGATGTTGCGGCTGCTTTCGGAGCGGTAGAAGGTGCCCTCGAAATAGCCTTCGACATTGTCGCTGAACTCGTAGTTGAACAGCAGCGCCGCGTTGTAGCGGGTCTTCTCGCTGATCAGCGTGGTGCCGAAGGCGCGGTTGTAGCGCACTTCTGCGGCAGGGTTATCGCCGTTGCGGGCGCACACGCCATTACCCAGATCGAAGCGGCAGCCCGCGATGCTCGAGGGCTGGAGGTAGAAGTCGTCATCGCGGATCGGGGTGAGGTTGTTGTTGGTGATCTGGATGTCGAACTGCCCGAACGGCCCGAAGGTGTTGCGGTTGTTGAATTGGGTGTCGTTCTCGAACGGGGTGCCGACCAGCAGCGGACGCTTGTCGTCATCGCGCGAATAGTCGCGCTCCGAAGCGGGCAGGCCGTTTTCGTAGAAATAGCCGCCATAGATCGTGAGGTTGGCGCGGCCATCGGCGAAATCGAAGCCATAGCCGCCGTTGATCTGCGTGCTGTAGAGGCTGGTGCCGTCAGACGCGCGCCATTCGCCTTCGATGAAGCCACCCTTGCGGTTGCCGCGCAGCACGGTGTTGACCACACCCGCCACCGCGTCGGCACCATAGATCGCCGAGGCGCCGTCGCGCAGCACTTCCAGACGCCGCACGCTGCCCGGCGCGATTTCATTGGTGTCGGGGCTGACCACCGGCACCAGCAGTTCGGTCTGGAAACCCGGGTTCAGCACCATGCGCCGGCCGTTGATCAGCAGCAGCGTGTTGCCCGTGCCGAGGTCGCGCAGGTTGATCGAGGCAGCATCGCCGCGCGCGTTGTTCGAGCTGACGTCGTTCTGCTCGTTGAACGCGACGGCGCCGGCCTGGGGGATCGCGCGGAACAGCTCGTCACCCGACGAGGCGGCGATGTTCTGGATGTCGACCTCGTCGACCACCGTCACCGGCAGCACGTCATTGATCTTGGCGCCCTGGATCTGGGTGCCGGTGACCACGATCTCGCGCAGCTCCTCGCCATCGGACGGCGGCGAGGTGACATCGACCTCAGCCTGCTGGGCGTGGGCGGCGGTAGCAGCGATGAGGCTGCCGCCGCACATCAGGACGAGCCTGCTCAATAGCTTGATGGACATGGTTATTCTCCCCGTTTTTCAATGATTTTCAGTGAACTTGCCCAATGGGCGAACAGCTCGGGCCACTGGCTGATGACTTGATCCGGCGTGCCGAGGCCCCAGCCGTGGCCGCCGTTACGGAACAGGTGCAATTCTGCGCTCGACCCCGCGGCGATCAGCGATTGGAACAGCGCGATCCCGTGCGCGGGCGGCGTGGTCGGATCATCAGCCGCGGCAAAGATGATCGTCGGCGGCGCGTCCTTCCTGGCATAGGTATCGAGCGACCATGCCTCGGCGGCCTTTTCGCTCCCCTTCTCGCCGATGATCTCGCGGCGGGTGCGGGTGGTGTCATAGGGCTTGCGCAGCGTCACCACCGGGAACAGCAGCACCGCAAAATCGGGCCGCGCCGAGACGTTCTCGAAGCGGTCCGTGCCTTCGTACAGGGTGCGGTCCGGCTGGTAGGCGGTGAAGCCCGCCAGATGGCCGCCTGCCGAAAAGCCCATGATCCCGATCCTGTCGGGCGCGATCCCGAACTCGGCGGCGCGGGTGCGGATGATCTTCATCGCCCGCTGCGCATCCATGAAGGGGGTGGTGGCATCCCAGCCATCATTGGGCAGGCGGTAAATCAGTTCGAAAACGGTAAAGCCCTCCGCCGCCAGCCATTCGGCAGCGGGGGTGCTTTCCTTCTTGAGCTGGATGCGAAAATAGCCGCCGCCACCTGCAACCAGCACCGCCGCGCCGTTGGGCGTGGCGGGGCGGTAGACGCGCATCCGGGGCGTCGACACGTTCGATACCGCGCCGAGGCCGCTGCCCTCGGCACCGATCTTTTCCTCGCCCTCGACCTTGCCATTGCCCGGCGGGGTGCCCGGCCACAGGCGGATTTCCTCGCGCATGGCCCCAGCCTCGGCGGCCAGCGCGCCGGGTGCGAACAGGGCCAGCAAGGCGGCCATTGCAAGCGCGAAGCGGCGGATCACGGCGCTGCCTCCAGCGCCCGTGCCAGCTTTTCGCTGACCGGCCCGCTGCGCTCGTGGCGCTCAATGTCCTCAGGCGGCAGCGGCAGGGGTGCGCCCGCCAGTGCTGCGGCGAGGCGGTCGCGGTCCAATGCGCCTTCCCAGCGCGCCACGATGATCGTCGCCACGGCATTGCCGATGAAGTTGGTCAGCGCGCGGCATTCGGACATGAAGCGGTCGATGCCGAGGATCAGCGCCATGCCCGCCACCGGCACGCCCGGCACCACCGAAAGCGTTGCGGCAAGGATTACGAAGCCCGATCCGGTGACGCCTGCCGCGCCCTTGGAACTGATCATCGCGACCAGCACCAGCGTCAGCTGGTCGGCGATCGACAGCTCCACGCCCACCGCCTGTGCGATGAACAGCGCGGCCAGCGTCATGTAGATATTGGTGCCATCGAGGTTGAAGGAATAGCCCGTCGGCACGACCAGCCCGACCACCGCCTTGCGGCACCCGGCGGCTTCCATCTTCTCCATCAGGCTCGGCAGGGCGGCTTCGGAGGAGGACGTGCCAAGCACCAGCAGCAATTCCTCGCGCAGGTAACGGATCAGCGCGAAGATCGAAAAGCCGCCCGCCCAGCCGACCAGGCCCAGAATCACCAGCACAAACAGCAGCGAGGTAAGGTAGAAGGTCGCCACCAGCGCGGCGAGGTTGGCAAGACTGCCGATGCCGAACTCGCCGATCGTGAAGGCCATGGCCCCGAAAGCGCCGATGGGCGCCAGCTTCATCAGCATGTGGACGAGCTTGAACACCACCTGCCCGAACGAGGCGAGCACGTCGATCACAAGGTCGCTCGCCGGGCGCGTGGCGGCGATGGCGACCCCGGCGAGGATCGCGACCAGCAGCACCTGCAGGATCTGGCCATCCGTGACTGCGCTGAACAATGTGTCAGGGATGATGCCGAGCAGGAAGCCGGTGATCGTGGTCGCCTCGGCCTTGTCGGCATAGTCGGCGACTGCGGCAGTATCGAGCGTGGCCGGATCGATGTTGAGCCCTTCGCCGGGCCGCACCACATTGGCCACGACAAGGCCGATGATCAAGGCGAGGGTCGAGAAAGTCAGGAAATAGGCAAAGGCCTTGCCCGCAACGCTGCCAACCGCTTTCAGATCGCGCATCCCGGCAATGCCGGTGGCAACGGTGACGAAGATCACCGGCGCGATGATCATCTTGACGAGCTTGATGAACCCATCGCCCAGTGGCTTCAGCCCTGCGCCGAATTCAGGGGCGAAATGGCCAACCGCCGCGCCCAGCGCAATTGCCACCAGCACCTGCACGTAAAGCAGGCGATAGAACGGCTTTTTCGCTGCGGGCAGGCTCCTCCCTGACGCTATGGCGGTGTGCGAACCCATGGGCCGCGGCTCTCCCCGATACGTGTCTCTCCGTTTTGTAGCCTCGGGCCAGGGGGGATGCGGTGCAAGCCTTCCGGAACTGGCGGGGCGAATGCCAGGAAATCAGGGTCTTGCGATCAGACCCCGAGCATTTGATGCGGAATTCCGCACAAATTCCTTGCAGGCAGTGCGGAAATCCGCACAAGCCTTGCCGAGGGAGCGGGAGGAGCGCGACACGTGCAGGGCAGGGTGAGCCGCTGGTATCTGGCAAGCGTCGCGGCGGTGGCGGTGCTGCTGCTGGCCGGGCTTGCCATGCTGGTGCTTGACCGGGCGGTGCGGGTGCAGGCGCTTGAAGATACCCGCGCTGCGGCCGATGGGCAGGCCGCGATCCTCGCTGCGGGGCTGGAGAGCGAGCTCAACAAGTTCACTCTCGTGCCGCGCGTGCTGGCGGCGGACCCGGATGTGGCCGAACTGCTCGGTGGCAATGCAGGCCAGCATGATCTGCTCAACCGGCGGCTGGCGGCGCTGGCCAGGCAAACACGTGCGGCGGCAATCTACCTGATGGATGCGCGCGGGCTGACGCTGGCGGCGAGCAACTGGGGTCGCCCTGGCAGCTTCATCGGCTCGAATTACCGCTTCCGCGATTATTTCGCAGGCGCGATGCGCGATGGGACCGAAACCGAATTCGCACTCGGTACGGTCAGTCGCCGTCCGGGGCTGTACCTTGCCGAAAGGGTCGGCCCGGCCGAAGCGCCGCTCGGTGTGGTGGCGGTCAAGGTCGAGTTCGACAGTCTTGAGGCCAAGTGGCGCGATGCGCAGGACATGGTCTTCGTCACCGATGCGCAAGGGATCGTCCTGCTCGCCAGCAATCCCGAATGGCGGTTTCGCGCGGTGGCCGAAGGCGATGCGCCGCGCGATCCGGCGCGCGATGAAATGCGTTTCGGCGTTGCGGAGCCCAAGCCGCTCGAACTGCCCGGCGGGGGCAGGGCAGGGCAGCCGGTGCGGATGATCGAGAAGATCCAGCCGATCGCTCCGGCGGGGTGGGAACTGCATCTTCTCGCCGATCCGTCCGCGCGGCTATCGGTTGCGCTTGCCAACGCACGCCTTGCCGGGGTGGGCGCGCTCGCGCTGCTGGGGCTTGCGGGGGCAGGTGCATGGATGTGGCGTCGTCAGCGACAGGCCCGCGCCGCCGCCGAGATCGCGGCGCAGACGGCCACCTTGCGCGAGCAGCTCCAGCAGGCCAACCGCCTCGCGACCCTCGGCCAGATCACCGCCGGGTTGGGTCACGAAATCCGCCAGCCGCTCGCGGCAATGCGCGTCTATGCCGAGACGGGTGAGCGCCTGCTCGCTGCCGCGCACCCGGACGAGGCTGCGGGCAATTTCGGAAAGATCGCCGGGCTTGCCGCCCGCATCGGCGAGATTACCGAGGAACAACTCCATTTCAGTCGGCGCTCGGCTGAAGAACCGCGCGATATCCGCGTGTCGGAAGTGATCGACGGCTCGCTGCTGCTGCTGCGCGACCAGATCCGCCACAAGGCGATCGCGCTGACCATGCCGCCTGCCGAGGCCGCCGCCGCCACGGTGCGTGCGCGCCATGTCCAGCTGGAACAGGTGCTGGTCAACCTGCTGCAGAACGCGGTGCAAGCCTGCGGAGAAGGCGGAGCGATCGTGCTGGAGGTCATCGCAGAGGCAGGCACGGTGCGCCTGTCGGTCAGCGATGATGGGCCGGGTGTGCCGGCAGCCTTGCGCGACACGCTGTTCCAGCCTTTCGTTACATCGAAGGCGGAAGGCATTGGCCTTGGCCTTGCCATCGCGCAGGACATCATGCGCCAGCTTGGCGGCGATCTGCTGCACGAGGATACGCCTGTCGGCGCCCGTTTCATCATGGTCATGCCCGCGGCATGAGCGCCCCCTCGCCTGCCCTGCCGCTGCATGTCGCGCTGGTCGAGGATGACCCGGCCCTGCGCGATGCGACCATGCAGGCGCTCAGCCTCGAAGGGGCCGAGGTTACCGCCTTCCCCGATGCCCGTGCCGCGCTCGGCTGGCTGACCGCCGACTTCCCCGGCGTGGTCGTGAGCGACGTGCGTATGCCCGGCATGGACGGGATCGCCTTCTTCGCGGCCCTGCGCGGTATCGATCCGGATCTGCCGGTCATCCTCGTAACCGGGCATGGGGATATCGCCATGGCGGTGGAGGCGATGAAGAACGGGGCGGCAGATTTCCTGACCAAGCCCTATGCCTCAGCCGATCTCATCCGCGCCCTGCGTGCCGCCGCGACACGCCGCGCGCTGGCGCTGGAAAACCGGCGTTTGCGGGATGAGGCGGGGCGGGGGGTGCGCGGCGCTATCCCCGGCACATCCCCCGCTGCCGAGCGACTGCGCTCCGTGATCGAGGGTGTGGCGCGCTCCGAGATCGATGTGGTGCTGACCGGACCCCACGGCACCGGCAAGAGCCACGCCGCGCGCGCCATCCATGACCTCAGCCCGCGCCGCGCCAGGCCGTTCGTTGCGGTCGATGCGGGCGTCTTGGCGCATGAGGATGCCGAATTGCTGCTGTTCGGACGCGATCCGTCAGCGAGGAGCGCGGGCCTTTCGCGCACGGGGCTGGCCGAGCGCGCCAATGGGGGTACGCTGTTTCTCGACGAGATCGCCGCCGCCAGCGAGCCGCTGACAGCGCGCCTCCTGGCGCTGATCGAGACACGGCAGGTCTTCCCGCTGGGCGCTGCCAGTTCGCGCCGCCTGAACCTCAGGATCATCGTCGCCCGGGTCGGCAGTGAGGGGGATGGGCGCGATCCCTTGTGGCACCGGCTGGGGGCGGTCCAGATCGCCTTTCCCCCGCTTTGCGAGCGGCGCGAGGACGTGCCCGAGATTTTCCGCATGTTCGTTGCCCGTCATGCCCGCGCGCTCGATATAACGGCTCCGCCGATTAGCGAAGCGGCGTGGCGGCACGTCCAGACCCATGACTGGCCCGGCAACCTGCATGAACTCAGCGCCTATGCGCGCGCCTTCGTTATGGGGCTGGCCGATACCGGTGTGGCGACGTCACCGCTTATGGGCGAACGATCGCTCCAGCAGATCGTTGCCGATTTCGAACGCACGGTGCTCGAGGATGCACTGCGGGCTTGCGGAGGGGACGTCGCGCAGTTGCAGGCGGTGCTGAAGACACCGCGCAAGACGATCTACGACAAGCTCGCGAAATACGACATCCGTCCACGCGATTTCCGCTGAAATGCTCACATGCGAACAAAGCGACGAACGCGGCGACCGGAAGCGGGTGCCTACCCGCGAGGTTTCATGAATGAAGAAATGGTGCCCAGAAGAGGACTCGAACCTCCACGCCCTTGCGAGCGCCGCCACCTGAAGACGGTGCGTCTACCAATTCCGCCATCTGGGCACGGATGCTTCCGGTCGTCGTCGCCGGAGGCTGGGTAGGGGCGGGCCATTAGCGAAGGGGTTGGGGGCCTGTCAATGCAAACCTCTCCGCTCGCACGGATAAGCGTGTTTCACGTGAAACATCCGCCGCAGAACGGTGCAGGCGGGGGTCTGGACGGGGCTGGCACGGGTCTGGAACGGGTCAGGACGGGGTCTGGAGCGCACAGAAGGACAGCGGGACGATGCTGAATCGCGCCCCGCTCCCGCCGCATCATCCCCCCGCATCATCACCCCCCCGCCCCCGCACGGGCCGCAGGCCGCATCGCACCTCTTGCCTGCAACGCCGCCTTGCCGCAAAGGCGCTCGCAGCACAGCAAGGCTTCACCAGAGAGCACGCACACCAATGGCCCGCCCCACCTCCTCCCCCTCAACCTCCTCCCCCCTGTCCGGCAAGCTGGTCACGATCTTCGGCGGCACCGGCTATATCGGCCATTACGTCGCCCAGAGCCTGCTCGCCCGCGGCGCGCGCGTCCGCCTCGCCAGCCGCGCGCCGGGCAAGGCGCAGAGCCTGAAGCCCCTCGCCAATCTCGGCCAGCTCCAGCTCATGCCCTGCGACATCACCCGGGCCGAACACGTCGCTGCCGCGCTCGAGGGGGCGCAGCACGTCGTCAACCTCGTCGGTGCCTTCACCGGCGATCTGGGCAAGCTGATGGGCGAGGCCCCGGGCACCATCGCCGCCCTCGCGGCCGAGCGCGGCGTCGCCAGCCTCGTCCACGTCAGCGCGATCGGCGCCGATGCCGCCTCGCCCACCGCCTATGCCCGCGGCAAGGCGCAAGGCGAGGCGAATGTCCGCGCGGCCTTCCCGAATGCCACCATCCTTCGCCCCTCGATCGTGTTCGGCAAGGACGACCAGTTCATCAACCTGTTCGCCGGGATGATCGAGATGCTCCCGGTGCTCCCCGTGTTCGGGCCGCAAGCCCGGCTCCAGCTCGTCTATGCCGATGACGTTGCCGAGGCCGTGGCGAGGGCGCTCGAGCACCCCGAGACCCATGGCGGCAAGACCTATGAACTGGGCGGGCCGGAACAGCTCAGCATGATGGAGATCCACGAACGGATCGCCGCCGTGCAGGGCCGCCAGCGCAGATTCCTCGCCGTGCCCGACGGCATCAGCGCCGCCTTTGCCGCCATGCCGCTGACCCCGATGAGCCGCGACCAGTGGACGCTGCTGAAGCCCGGCAGCACCGTCGCCCCCGGCGCACCCGGGCTGGCAGAGCTGGGCATCGAAGCCAAGCCGCTGGGTATCTTCCTCGACAAGTGGATGCTGCGCTACCGCAAGCACGGCCGCTTCGGCGCGGCCAACGCGCGCGCGAAGCTGCGCAAGGCCTAAGCGAGGTCACAGTCTGACCGGACCCCGTTTGGCCTCTCATCCTTCGCGGGCGTGACCCGGAACCCCGTTTCTTCCCTCACGAGCAATGTCGAGGCTCACACGCAGCGGGGCCGCGGATCGCGTCCGGGGGACGGGGGAGGACGATGATGCGACGAAGGCCTTATCCCAGCGCGTCCTTGTAGAGCGCCTTGAGGTCCGCCTCGCCCTGCGCTGCGGCGGCGGCGTTATAGGCGGGGCTGTCGGCGACCATCCAGCCGTGGTTGCCGGCATAGACCTCGATCCGGGCCGGGCGTCCGGCGGCGCTTGCCGCTTCGCGCAGGGCGGTCTTGTCGGCGGGGGCCTTGGCATCGTCGTCGCGGGCGATGGCGATGAGGAAGCGTGCCTCGGTCTTGCCGATGAGCGCGTGGGGACTCACCGGGTTGCCCTCCCGCACCAGCCCGCCGCCATGGAAGCTCGCCGCGGCCCTGATGCGCGGGGTGGCGGCCGCGCTCCACACGGTGAAGGGCCCGCCCATGCAATAGCCCTGCGTGCCGATCCCCTTGGCCTGCGAAACGCCTTCCTGCCGGTCGAGCCAGTCGGCGATCGCCCTGGCATCGCGCATGATCGCCTCGGCGGTGAGCCTGGCCCGCCACGGGCCGACCTTGCCGAAGCCGCCCCCGGCGATGAAGGCGGCGAAATCGGCGAACTGTTCGCCGGTGACGTCGCGGTAATAGGGGTTCACCACGAGCACCGCATAGCCTTCGGCGGCAAGGTTGCGGGCGATGTTGCGCTTGGCCTCGCGGAGCCCTGCGATATCGGGCCACAGGATCACGGCGGCGTGGCTGCCGCTTTCGGGCTGGACGAAATGTCCGTCGAGCCGCCCGTCGGGGGTCTCGAAGTTGACGCCGCGCTCCCTCAGGCCGGCAAGGCCGGTCGGCTGCGCCCGGCCCTCGCTCTCGCCGCTCGCGCAGGCCGCAAGCGTCGCCGCGCCGGTGAGTGCGCCGAACCGGCGGCGGCTGATCGCCTCTTTCGCCCAGTCGGCGAGCTTGCTCTCGTCGCACATCGCAATTCTCTCCTTGGCATCCCGTCCGCGATCGCCGGTTCTGGCGGCTCCCCGCGCGCATCACAAGCCTGCGATGGACAAGCCGCCCGCAGCGCGGCAACATGGGGCAAAAGAGAGACGGGGAGTGTGGGATCGATGACTTTGAGGCGTTGGGCCGCGGGTGCGGCGCTGTTGCTGTCGGCCGGGGCGCTGGCCAATTGCAGCCAGATTTTCGGGAGCGGCGAGAGCGGCGAGGGCATCACCACCGCGATGCTGGTCGGCGCCGACGCGGACAGCGCCAACTGGATCAGTCACGGGCGCACCTATTCCGAGCAGCGCTATTCGCCGCTTGACGCGGTCAACCGCGACAATGTCGGCCAGCTCGGCCTGGCCTGGTCGGCGGACATGGACACCGCACGCGGGCAGGAAGCGACGCCCCTCGTCATCGACGGCAGGCTCTACCTGACCACCGCGTGGAGCAAGGTGAAGGCCTTCGACGCGGCCACGGGCGCGAAGCTGTGGGAGTATGACCCCGAGGTTCCCGGCGAGACCGCGGTCAAGGCCTGCTGCGACGTCGTCAACCGCGGTCTTGCCGCCTATGGCGACAAGCTGTTCTTCGGCACGCTGGATGGCCGCCTGATCGCGCTCGACCGCAACACCGGCAAGGTCGCCTGGGAGACGGTCACGGTCGACCAGTCCAAGAGCTACACCATCACCGGTGCGCCGCGCGTGATCGATGGCAAGGTGATCATCGGCAATGGCGGGGCCGAATTCGGCGTGCGCGGCTTTGTCGCGGCCTATGACGCGAATGACGGCAAGGAGCTGTGGAAGTTCTACACCGTCCCCGAAGGCAAGCAGGGCCCCGACGCGCCCGCCTATCTCCAGAAGGCAGCCGAAACCTGGAACATGGACGTGCTGCGCGAAAGCGACGCGATCGGCGGCGGGGGCACGGTGTGGGATTCGATGGCCTATGATCCCGATCTCGACCTGCTCTATATCGGGGTCGGCAACGGATCCCCGTGGAACCGCGCCTACCGCTCGCCCGGCAAGGACGGGACGGGGCAGGGGGACAACCTCTACCTCTCCAGCATCGTCGCGGTTCGGGCGAGCACCGGGGAATATGTCTGGCACTACCAGACGACGCCCGGGGAGACGTGGGACTTCACCGCCACCCAGCACATCATGCTCGCCGACATGGAAATCGGCGGCAGGATGCGAAAGGTGCTGATGCAGGCACCCAAGAACGGCTTCTTCTACGTGATCGACCGCGAGACGGGGAAGTTCATCTCCGCCAAGCCCTATGTCACGGTCAACTGGGCGACCGGCATCGACCCCGCGACCGGCCGCCCGATCGAGAACCCGGAAACCCGCGTCGACAAGACCGGCAAGCCCGCGCTGGTCACCCCCGGTGCGCTCGGCGGGCACAATTGGCACCCGATGGCCTTCAGCCCGAAGGAAAAGCTGGTCTATATCCCGGCCTTCGAGGCGGGGATGATGTATGCCCCCGAGGCGAACTGGAAGCCCGATCGCAATCGCGGCTTCAATGTCGGCTTCAACCTCGGCGCGGGCGACCTGCCCCCCGATGGCGGCTTCCGCAAGCAGGTGGCCGGAAGCTTGCGCGGGATGCTGGTGGCGTGGGATCCGGTGGCGCAGAAGGCCCGCTGGACGGTCGAGCACCCCGGCCCCTGGAACGGCGGCCTGCTGGCGACCGGCGGCGGCCTCGTGTTCCAGGGCACCACGGGAAGCGAGTTCAACGCCTATGATGCGGGCACCGGCAAGAAGCTGTGGAGCTTTGCCGCCCAGACCGGCGTGGTCGCGCCGCCCGTCACCTACACGGTCGATGGCGAGCAATATGTCGCGGTGCTGGCGGGCTGGGGCGGGGCCTATGCGCTGTCGGTCGACGGCGACCTGATCAAGCGCAAGGCACCGGTGCGCAACGTGTCGCGCCTGCTCGTCTTCAAGCTCGGGGGGAAGGCGACCTTGCCTGCCGAGCCGGCCCTTGCCGAACTGCCGCTCGACCCGCCGCCAAGCACCGCCTCCCCCGAGGTGATCGCGCTGGGGCAGGCCAAGTATGGCCGCTACTGCGCCGTGTGCCATGCGCCGGGCGCGGTCGGATCGACCGTGCTGCCCGACCTGCGCCGCTCGGGCGCGCTCGAGAATGCGGCGGCCTGGTCTGCTGTCGTGCATGACGGCGCGCTCAAGGATAGTGGTATGGCGAGTTTCAAGGGCTCTTTGTCGAAAGCCGAGATCGAGGCGATCCGCGCCTATGTCATCAAGCGTGCCAATGAAGACAAGGCGCTCGAGGCGGGAAAGAAAATCGCCCGGCGCTGATCAGCAAAGGGGTCGTCACAATATGAAAATGCCTGCCGCCGCCGCGCTCGCCGCGCTGGTTTTTGCTCTGCCGCCAGTAACGCCGCTCGCCGCCGAGGAAGCGCCCGCACCCGCGCCTGCCGCTGCTCCGGCAGCGTCCGGGGAGTGGCGGACCTTCGCAACCGAGGCCTATCGCGGCAAGCGCGACTCCGTCAGCTTCGTCGATGCGGCGCACGGCTGGTACGGCACCGGCGCGGGCGATCTCTTCGCCACGAAGGATGGCGGCGTGACGTGGGAGAAGGTCGCCAGCCGCCCCGGCACCTTCGTGCGCGCGGTCGGCTTCGTCGACCGGCAGAACGGCTTCATCGGCAATGTCGGCACCGATTACTATCCGGGCGTCACCGACACCACGCCGCTCTACCGCACCCGCGACGGGGGGCGGACGTGGGAGGCGGTCGACACCGGGACGGCGACGATCAAGGGTGTCTGCGCGATCGACATTCTGCACGTGAAGCGCATCTATCAGGGCAAGCTCGTGCCGCGCACCGTGATCCACGCCGCCGGACGCGTCGGCGGGCCGACGGGCATCCTGCGCTCGGTCGACGGGGGCGAGACCTGGTCCGTGATCGACATGGCCCCGCACGCGGGCATGATCCTCGATGTGAAGTTCTTCGACGAGATGACCGGCCTCGTCTTTGCCGCCACCCATGCCGATCCCGCGCAGGCCGAAGGGCTGGTGTTGCGCACCGAGGATGGCGGCAAGACATGGCGCGAGGTCTACCGCTCGGGCCGCAAGCTCGAGCTGATCTGGAAGGCGAGTTTCCCCGAAGGCGGCGACACCGGCTACGCCACGGTCCAGTCCTATGACCCGGAACGCACGACCCAGCTGGTGATCCGCTCCGACGACAAGGGCAAAAGCTGGCGCGAGATCGAAATCGCGCAGGACAAGACCGCGCGGCAGTTCGGCATCGGCTTCGTCTCGAAGGATGTGGGCTTCGTCGGCACCGCGGCGGGCGGCTTCGCGACCCGAGACGGCGGCAAGACCTGGGAGCGCGCGCCCATCGCCCGGGCGGCGAACAAGTTCCAGGCCGTGCCGACCGATACGGGCGTCCGGCTTTACGCCATCGGCACCGAGGCGCAGGCGATTGATCTGCCGGTGCCAGCGAAGCGCTGACCCTGTTCGTCACCCTGAACGTGTTTCAGGGTCCATGGCGCGGTCGGGCGCTGCTCCTCACCGGACGGCACCCAGCCGCCGGATGGGTGCTGAAACGCGTTCAGCATGACGGATTGCATCAGGCTGCGAAGAAGTTGAGCTCCAGCAGCACATTGTTCGGATCGGCGGTGAAGATCTGCCTGAGGCCAATCGAGGACAGGTCGTTCACCCGGTAATCGGCCCCGAGCGCGTCGAGCCGCGCCTTCACCGTCTCGAACGCGCCGCAACGCAGCGCGACATGGTGGATCGCGCCGGTCTCGCTCCCCGGCGCGACATCGCGGTCGAAGGCGCGCGGGCAGTCCAGCGAATTGAGGTGAAGGATGGCGTTGCCGTCCTGGTCATGCATCCAGCGCACCTGCTCCGGCCGCAACGGCGGGGGCCCGTCGCGCTCCTCCAGATCGAGCAGCTCGGCATAGAAGCGCGCGGTCTCGGCGAGCCGGTCGGTGATGATGTTCACATGGTCGAGGCGCTGGACGATCATGCGGGCGAGTGTGCGCCGCGCTGCTCGGCGGGGCAACTGCGAAAAGCGATCAGCCCCTGAACACCACCGTCCGGTTCCCGTTCATCAGCACCCGCTCCTGCGCGAACAGGCGCACCGCCTCGGCGAGCACCCGGCGCTCGATGTCGCGGCCCTTGCGCACCAGATCCTCGGGGGAATCGGCATGGGTGATGCGCTCGACATCCTGATGGATGATCGGGCCTTCATCGAGATCGGCGGTGACGAAATGCGCGGTCGCGCCAATGATCTTCACGCCCCGCGCGTGGGCCTGGTGATAGGGCTTGGCGCCCTTGAAGCCGGGCAGGAAGGAGTGGTGGATGTTGATCGCCCGCCCTGCGAAATGGCCTGAGAGGTCGTCCGAGAAGACCTGCATGTAGCGCGCCAGCACCACCAGTTCGGCACGGGTGGCCTCGGCCAGCGCCCGCAGCTGCGCCTCGGCGGCGGGCTTGGTCTCGGGGGTGACGGGGATGTGATGGAAGGGGATGTCGCCAATATCCACCCGGATCGCGGCCTCGCGGGGGTGGTTGGAGACGATGGCGACGGGATCGATCGCCAGCTCCCCCGTGCGCCAGCGGTAGAGCAGATCGACAAGGCAGTGGTCGAACTTGCTGACCATGATGATGGTGCGGCGCGGATGATCTTCGCGCGCCATCTTCCATTCCATGCCGAATTCGCCCGCCAGCCCGGCGAAATCGCCGCGCAGGCTCTCCGCCGTCGAGCCGTCGGGATCGAACACCACGCGCATGAAGAAGCGGTCGGTCCCGCCCGCCTCGGCGCGGTCGTTGAATTGCTGCGCGTCGAGGATATTCGCGCCCCGCTCGAACAGGAAGCCCGTCACCCGTGCAGTGATGCCCGGACGGTCGGGGCAGGCAAGGGTGAGGACCAGAGGCTGCGCCACCTTACCGCGCCAGCGCCGCCTCGCACTGCCCCATCAGCTCGGCGATGATGTCGGCAGCGGGTTCTTCCTTCGTCACCATGCCGACCGATTGCCCGGCCATGACCGAGCCGTTCTCGACATCGCCCTCGATCACCGCGCGGCGCAGGGCGCCGGCCCAGAAGTGTTCGATCTGGAGCTGGGCCTCGGCCATGTCGACTTGCCCGGCATCCAGAAGCGCGGCGACTTCGCGCTGCTTGGCGGTGAATTCCTCGGTGCCCTTGTTCTTCAATGCACGCACGGGGATCACCGGCAGGCGCGGATCGACCTGCACGGAGGCAACCGCCTCGCGGGCCGAGGCGCGGAAGAAGGCCTTCTTGAAATCGGGGTGGGCGATGCTCTCGGTCGCGCAGGCGAAGCGGGTGCCCAGTTGTACGCCCGCCGCGCCCATTTCGAGGTAGGAGGCCATCGCCTCGCCCCGGCCGATGCCGCCCGCGACGAAGATCAGGTGCTCGGCCGCCAGTTCGGGCAGGATTTCCTGCGCCAGAACGGAGGTCGAGACGGGGCCGATATGGCCGCCCGCTTCCATCCCCTCGATCACCAGCGCGTCGGCGCCGGACCGCAGCAGCTTCTTGGCGAGCGCCAGCGTGGGCGCAAAGCAGATCACCTTGATGCCGCTCTCGTCCGCCTTGATCGCCTCGACGCTGCCCTTGGGCGGGATACCGCCTGCGAGCACCACGTGGGTCACGCCATGCTTGCGGCAAACGTCGATCAGATCGAACAGCCGGGGGTGCATGGTGATGAGGTTGACGCCGAAGGGCCTCTCCGTGAGCGCCTTGGTCGCGGCGATCTCGGTGTCGAGCAGTTCGGGCGTCATCGCCCCGCAGGCGATCACGCCGAAACCGCCCGCATTGCTGATCGCGGCGACGAGGTTGCGCTCCGACACCCAGCTCATCGCGCCGCACAGGATCGCGGTCTCGCAGCCGAGGAAGTCGGTGCCGCGCTGCATGAGCGCAGCGGTTTTGGGATAGTTGTTCATGTCCGCGCCCTAGTCGTCATCGGGCGAATAGACAATCTGCACCTTGGCTGCGGCCGCCTTGGCGAGGTCGACGGCCGCAGGCGCGTCGCCCGCGCGGGCGAGCGCGACGCCCATGCGGCGCCAGGGGCGGGTGACGGGCTTGCCGAAGATGCGCACATCGGTGTCGCCAAGCGCCAGCGCCTCGGCGAGACCTTCGAAGGCGAAGTTGTCGCAATCCCGGTCGGCGAGGATCACGGCCGAAGCGGCGGGACGGGCGGCGATGCTCTCCGGCACCGGCAGGCCGAGGATCGCACGGGCGTGGAGGTCGAACTCGGTGAGATCCTGCGAGGCGAGCGTCACCATGCCCGTGTCGTGCGGGCGGGGGGAGAGCTCGGAGAAGATCACGTCTTCGCCCTTTACGAAGAACTCCACCCCGTAAAGCCCCCAGCCGCGCCCCTCCCCTTGCAGCGCGGTCACGATCCTGGCGGCCATGTCCTGCGCGGCGGCGAGGGCGGCGGGGCTCATGGCGGCGGGTTGCCAGCTCTCGCGGTAATCGCCGCGCTCCTGCCGGTGGCCGATGGGCGGGCAGAAGGAGATGCCCCCGGCATGGCGCACGGTCAGCAGGGTGATCTCGTAATCGAAGGCGATGAACTGCTCGCAGATCACCCGCGCCCGGTCGCCGCGCATATTGGCGACGGCATATTGCCACGCCGCTTCGAGCGCTTGCGGCCCGTCGACCTTGCTCTGGCCCTTGCCCGAGGAGGACATGACCGGCTTCATCACCAGCGGATAGCCGATGCGCGCCGCCACCGCCTGCGCCTCGGCGTAGCTTTCGGCATAGCCGTATTGCGAGGTCGCAAGGCCCAGCTCGCCCGCCGCCAGATCGCGGATCGCATCGCGGTTCATGGTGAGCTGCGCCGCGCGGGCGGAGGGGACTATGCGCCAGCCTTCCGCTTCAAGCTCCGCCAGCATCTCGGTGCGGATCGCCTCGATCTCGGGGACGATGAGGTCGGGCTTGTGCCTCTCCGCCGCTGCCCGGAGTGCCTCGCCATCGAGCATGGAGAACACCTCGCGCGCATCCGCCACCTGCATCGCCGGGGCATCGTCATAGCTGTCGCAGGCGATCACCCGTGCGCCGAGGCGCTTGGCGGCAATGACGAATTCGCGGCCCAGCTCGCCCGAACCGAGCAGCAGGATGGTGGCAATGTGGCTCATGGGGGCGAGGGTTTAGCGGGGCGGGAGCCTGAGTCCAGTTTCCCCGTTCCGCACGCCGGGCGGGCACGGCGCGCGAGGGCGCAGGATCGCGGACTAGGCCGCGCTGCGCTGGCCCGCCGCCGCCACCCGGTTTCCGCCGCCCGCGCGCGCAAGAACCAGCCCGAGCTCGGCTTCCCGCAAGGTCCAGTCGACCGTGCATTCAGCCCGTGCGAGGCCTGCGCTGGCGGTGAGTTGCGGTGCCTTGTTCGATTGCGGGGCGGCAAGGCCTGCGAAGGTCCGGAGGACCTCGGCTGCCCATTCTTGCGCGTCTTTCGCCGTCATGTCCGGGAGCAGCACCGCAAATCGTTCGCCATCGAGCTGGCCGATCTCGTGGGCAGGCGTTGGCAGGGTCTGGACCATCGTCTCGAGGAACCTGGCAAAGCCCCATACCACCTCGTCGCCGGTGCGCTGACCGTAGCGCAGCAGCAGGGCGCGCATCGCGTCGATCGCGAAAACCGCAACCATCTGCCCGCCCCCCTTGGCAAGGTGCCGCCGGAGGCTGGCGCAGAAGGCCGCACGGTTGGCAAGACCGGTGAGCGGATCGGTGACCGCGCGGGTCTGGAGTTCGCCTTCGAGGCTGCGCACCTGCTGCACCGAGCGCATCAGGCACAACGCGCCATCGGGTGTCCCGTCAGCCCCGCGGATCGGCCTCAGGCTGAGCGCGTACCAGCGCTGGCAAGGCGGCTCGTGGCAGTCGCTGCTCTGATCGCTGACGATCACCGGGAACTCGGTCCATCCGGCATAGCCTTCGCCGGCCATGGCGGCGTTGACCTTTTCGGCGAGCGCCACGGCATGATCGCGGTGGGCCAGATCGGTAACATGCGGCGGCAGCAGGGCTCCGATGACGTCCATCCCCAATTCGGCGATATTTGCGGACGCGTGGACGATGAAACCGCCTGCATCGAGCCGGATCACGATATCGCCGGAATTCTCTTCAAGCAGGTCATGCAGGACATGACCTTCGTCGTAACTCAAACCTTTCTTCATACCGACAGTGCCCCAGCGTTTCAGCGGCGATGCGCCTACTGCTCCTAGTCAGGTTGCTTGGTAAACTTACGGGGAAGATACTCTCAGAATACAATCCCACAGCATTCTTGAAGTTTGTCAGATTTTATATTAATCAGTTAAATTAACCTCCCTAAGAACCGAATCAACTTCAGATATCGTTTACCATACTTTACGGATTGGAAAGCCGATCCAATGCGTAGGTATACGCATTAGGTAGAAGTTTCTAGTGCAAGTCCGCTTTGGACTACAGCTCGACCATGATCCGCACCGCCTGGGGGCGCGTGCCGCAAGCCTCCGCGATCCGCTGGCGGCAATCTGCGATCACCGCTTCGGTATCGGGCGCCAGGATCGAAACGGGGGCAAGCAGGGCCGGATCGACACCCAGCGCAGCAGCGATCGCCTCGATCCGTTCGGGCAGGGGGCGCGCCTTGCCTTTCTCCCACGCCCAGACCGTCGGCTTGCTGACCCCGAGCGCACCGGCGATGTCGGCGAGGGTGAGCCCCGCCTCGCGCCGCAAGCGGTTGATACGGCTTCCGAGCGTCTCGCCGGGAACGCGCACCGGTGGTTCCAACCCTGCCTCGGGCTGCACCTGCCTTGATGGCAGCGCGCAAGCGGCCGGCGTCAGGCTCTGGAGCTGGACCGCGGCGAGCGTGGCCGGGCCGAGCGCCGCGGCAAAGGCGCAGCCGTAGAAGTTCTCGCAGTGCCACACCACGGATGCGCTCACCGCCTCGGCTTCGGGCAGGTCGATGGCGAGCTCGTCGCCCTCGGCCAGCGCCAGTGCGGTCTCGATCAGCAGGCCGCCTGCAGAAATATTGTGGATCGTGACATTGGCCTCGCCCGCACCGGCGGCAGACCCGCTGGTCTCGAGGCGCAATGCGCGGCGATGCGCCGTGCGCCGGCTATCGGCGTCGGAGCGGGGATCGAGATGGGCCATGATCGGCATGGGGCGCGCCTTTCGTCCTTGTGCGCAAGGACGCCACAGTCCGGCCCGAAACGTTAAGGTGCAGTCACCCTGATTGGTAAATGCCGGTGAAGCGGACCGCTTTTCAGCTAACCGCATCCAGACCGTAAGCCGTGTGCAGCACGCGCACGGCCAATTCGGTCTCGTCCTCGTCGATCATCACGCTGATCTTGATCTCGCTGGTCGAGATCGCCTGGATGTTGATGCCGCGTTCCGAAAGCGCGCGGAACATCGAGCTGGCGACGCCCGCGTGGCTCTTCATGCCGACGCCGACGACGCTGATCTTGGCGATCTTGCTGTCGGTGATGATGCGGTTGAAGCCGATCGCGTCGCGGCGGTCCTCGAGCAGCGCCTGCGCGCGGGCGAGGTCGGACTGCGGGACGGTGAAGGTCACATCGGTCTCGCCCTTGTCGCGGCCGACGTTCTGGATGATCATGTCGACATTGATGCTGGCCGCGGCGAGCGGTTCAAAGATGTTCGCCACCGCGCCGGGCCGGTCGGGCACGCGGGTGAGGATCACCTTGGCCTCGTTCTTGTCATGCGCGATGCCGGTCACAAGCTGGCGTTCCATCAGGCCCTTCTCCACCAAATCGTCCATTTCCTCGTCCGAGACGATCATTGTCCCGGGCAGATCATCGGCAGGCGGTGCGCCTTCGCCGATAAAGCTCGACAATACCTGCACCCGCACCTTTTCCTTCATCGCGAGGCCGACAGAGCGGGTCTGCAGCACCTTTGCGCCAACGGATGCGAGTTCGAGCATTTCCTCGTAGGTCACCGCCTTCTGCTTGCGCGCCTTGGCGACAATCCGCGGATCGGTGGTGTAGACCCCGTCGACATCGGTGTAGATGTCGCAGCGATCCGCCTTGATCGCCGCCGCGACCGCCACCGCCGAGGTATCCGAACCCCCGCGCCCCAGCGTGGTGACGCGATTATCCTCCGAAAGCCCCTGGAAGCCGGGGATCACCGCGATCTCTCCGGCTTCGAGCGAGGCGATCAGCACGTTGGAATCGATCGATTCGACCCGTGCCTTGGCGTGCGCCTCGATGGTGTGAATCGGGAGCTGCCAGCCGAGCCAGCTTCGCGCCTTGCAGCCAAGCGCCTGCAAGGTCAGCGCCAGCAGCCCGCTGGTGACCTGCTCGCCGCTGGCGACCACCACGTCATACTCGGCCGGATCGTAAAGCGGATTGGCCTCGCGGCAGAAATTCACGAGGCGATCGGTCTCGCCTGCCATGGCACTGACGACCACCGCGACCTGATCGCCTTTCGCGGCCTGCGCGCGCACGATATTGGCCACCCGGCGGATACGCTCCGTCCCGGCCATCGAGGTGCCGCCGAATTTCATCACGATACGAGCCAAGGGGACGCTCCTGCTGGCTGGTGAGTGTTCGCGGGCGCTGTTAAGGGGGGATCATGGGAAACGCAAACGTATCGAATGTAACCATCAGGCCCGAGGAAGCCGATTTTTTCGCCGGGCTCGCGCGCGACTGGTGGAACCCCAAGGGGCCGATGGCGAGCCTGCATCAGGTGAACCCGGTGCGGATGGGCTTCATCCGGCAGGCGATTGATGCGCATTGGCCGGGCGCGGGCGCCCTGGCCAAGCCGCTGGCGGGCAAGGCGGCGCTCGATATCGGCTGCGGGGCGGGGCTGGTGTGCGAGCCCTTGGCGCGGCTGGGCGCAGCGGTGACGGGCGTGGATGCGGCTGCGGAAAACGTATCGGCGGCGGCGGCCCACGCGGAGGCCGTGGGCCTCGACATCCGCTACATGGCGGGCGAGGTTGCCGGGCTCGACATCGGCACCTTCGATCTGGTTACCTGTGTCGAGGTGATCGAGCACGTGGCGGACAAGCCTGCCTTTCTGCGCGATGTGGCTGCGCGGCTCGCCTCTGATGGCCTGTTGGTGATGTCGACCCCCAATCGCACCGCGGCGTCGCGCGTGCTGCTGGTTGGCGCGGCTGAGGCTGTGGGCTATGTTCCCAAGGGCACGCACCACTGGGAAGATTTCATCACGCCCGAAGAATTCGAGGCGCTGCTGGCAGAAGCCGGGCTGGCAGTCACCGCAAAGCGCGGGATTGCATGGCGGCCGGGCAAGGGGCTGCACCTGTCGGACGATATGTCGCTCAATTACATCCTGAGCGCGCGGCGGGTTTAAGGGCAGCGTCGAAGCTTGATCTGCCCGTCGCTGAACACGCCAGCGACTCCTGCGGCTGCCAGCATCTGCGCCAGCTTCACATCGCCGCAGCCCCGGCCTTTGGGATCATCGCCGCTGCGCAGCATGGCGGGGAGGAAATCGTTCTCCGGCCTCACGGTCCACGCATGGACATCCAGCCCCGCCGCCTTGGCATCCGCCACCAGTGCTGTCGGGCTGCCATCGGGGGTAAGAACCAGCGCGATATGCGCGCCCACCGCATCGGCATATTTCGCCACTTCGGCGAGGCCCGTGGGCGTCACCATTTCGGCATAGTTCATCGCTGGCTCGTCCGCCGGCCCGCCGAGCGGCGCGACCAGCTGCACCAGCTTGAAATCGCTGCGCTGCTTGAGGCGCTGCAAGGGGCCGACCTCGAAGCTTTGCACAAACACCGGATCGGCCGCGGTGATCCCGAGTTGACCGAAATCGCGCAGCAGCAGGTCGACCATGTCGATGCCTGAATCCTGCAACAGGAATTCGGGGTGCTTGAGTTCGGGGTACAGCCCGATGCGGCGGCCGGTGGCGGCTTCCTTGGCGCGCACCAGCTTCACGATATCGGTCAGCGTCGGCACCTGATACAGCCCGTCAAACCGCGCATTGGCGGGCCGCAAGCTGGGAATACGCTCCTTCGCTCGCAGCGTGCGCAGTTCGGCAAGCGTGAAGTCCTCGGCAAACCAGCCGGCCACCTTCTGCCCGTCGATGGTCTTGTCGCGGCGGCGGTCTTCGAATTCCTCGCGGCTCGCCACATCGGTGGTGCCCGACAGCTCGTTTTCATGGCGCGAGACCAGCACCAGATCCTTGGTCGCGACGAGATCGGGCTCGATATAATCCGCGCCCTGATCGATCGCGAGTTCATAGGCCGCCAGCGTGTGTTCGGGCCGCTCGGCACTGGCGCCGCGGTGCGCAATGATCAGCATGTCCTGCGCCGCCACAGGCGCGGCCGCAGCCAGCAGAGCGGCAAGCATCAGGCGGGGCTTAATCATGCAACGCTCCTATTGCGGCGCGCGCGGCGGCGAGCCTTTCGTGTCCCTGCCCGGCAATTCTCACATACGGCACGCCGGCATCCTCGAGCACCTGCGCCACGATCCTTGCAAACCTGTGACGGTCTGCCGGGTCGCTGAAAAAGCGTGTGCCGTCATCGACCCACGGCAGATCGGGTTCGAGCAGCAGGTAGAGATCGGCCTTGGGCGCGGCCATCAGCTCGGCGGGCCGTTCGCCGAGCAGCATTTCGCACCACGCCGCCGTCATCAGCGCATCGGTATCAACCAGCAGCAGCGGCCCGGCCCATTGCGCAGCCGCCGCGATCATTGCCTGCTGCGCGCGGCCGATCAGGAGAAGATCGTCGCGGGTGAGCGGCTGTTTGTGCACTTCGCAATGGCTGCGGCCATATTCGCCCACGGTGAGCGCCCCAGTCTCGGCCGCAAGCTGCGCGGCGAGGGTAGTCTTGCCGGTGCTCTCTGCCCCGTGGAGGCAGATGGCGCGGCGGTAATGGGCCTGAACGGGTGGCGGCAGCAGCGCCCAATACGCCGCCGGATCGGCGCGGACGGTGCTTCCCGAAAGGCCGGAGAGCGGATCATCGGTGAGCCCCAGGACCCGGCCGCCGAGCGGCACGAACAGTCCGCCCACATGGCGTGCCAGCTCGGCGCCGTAGGCCTCGCCCGCGAACAGATAATCGATGGGTTCGGGATGCGCTGCGGCGACGATGCCGCGCCAGATCGGCCAGAAATCGGCGCTGTCCTCGGGCGCTTGCGGCACGACCGCGCCATGCCCCATGACCCGGCAATCAGGCTGGAGTTCGCGCATCCATTGGAGCCGCGTCTCCCCCGCAATCGGGTCATCAGGCAGCCAGCACACCAGCACGGTGAGTTCATCGACCAGCGCCCGCGCCGCGCGGATCAGCGCCATATGCCCGGCGTGGGGCGGCATGAATTTGCCTAGCAGGAAGCCGCGCTTCGTCATGCCTCAATCGTCTCACCGTTGCGGGCGGCCTTGGCCCAGGCGATCAGCCCGGCGATCGCCAGCCCGAGGAACGCGACATAAAGCCCGGCGGTGAGATACAGCCCGCGATCAATATAGACCGCAATCGACAGCACATCGATCGCGATCCACAGCGCCCAGTTTTCCACCCGCCGCATTGCCAGCAGGATCTGCGCCACCACGCTCGCCCCGGCAATCGCGGCATCGGCATAGGGGAGCGCGGCATCGGTGAAGCGCGCCATGCCCCAGCCGATCCCGATGGTCGCGGCAGCCACCAGCGCCAGCGACAGCGCCCGCGCGCGCCAGCCCATCCATTCCACGCTGACCATCTGCGCCAGCCCGCCAGCGCGCGCCCAAAGCCACCAGCCCCAGCCCTGCACCACAAAGAAGAACACCTGCAACGCCGCCTCGCCATAGAGCCGCGCATCGCGGAAGATGATGAAGTAGAGCGCCACCATCGCCATGCCGAAGGGATAGTTCCAGATGCTGCGCCGCACGAGCAGGCCGACATTGGCGAGCCCCAAGACAACGGCGATGATCTCCAGCGGGTTCATGACGGGGCGGGCGCTCGGGACTAGCCGAGTGCAGCGGCCCATTCGTCGGGCTTGAAGCCAACGAGGATCCCGCCCGCGTGCTCCGCAATCGGGCGCTTGATTACCGAAGGATTGGCCGCGAGCAGCGCAGGCGCGGTGTCGGCGCTGGCGGCCAGCGCCTTGTCCGCATCCGACAGCGCGCGGAAGGTCGTGCCTTTGCGGTTCACCACCACATCAAGGCCTGCCGCAGCGATCCACGCGGCGATCTTTGCCGGGTCAGCGCCTTCCTTCTTGTAGTCATGGAAGGTGGCGGCGTGGCCCTGCGCCTCAAGCCAGACGCGGGCCTTTTTGACCGTGTCGCAATTGGGGATGCCGTAGAGGTGGATCATCGTGCCTGTCTCCGTCTAGTTCCGTGGCCCTAGATGCGCATCGGCAATCGCCACCGCGAGCGCATCGGCGGCGTCGCTTCCGGCAATCTGGACGCCAGGCAGCAGCACCTTGACCATCGCGGCGACCTGCGCCTTTTCCGCCCCGCCGGTGCCGGTCACCGCCTTCTTGACCAGCCTTGCCGCGTGTTCGTTGACGGTGAGGCCCGTCGCCCCGCACGCCGCCAGCACGCAGCCGCGCGCCTGCGCCAGCTTCAATGTGGACTGGGGGTTCTTGTTGACGAAAATTTCCTCCGCCGCCGCGCGATCCGGGCGGTGTTCGGCGATCACCGCAGCCAATCCTGTCTGCAACGCGGCGAGCCGTTCGGCCAGCGGCGCGCCCGCATCGGTTTTGACCTGCCCGTTGGCAATATGGGTAATCCGTGCGCCCTCGGCCCGGATAACACCCCAGCCAGTGCAGGAGAGTGACGGATCAAGGCCGAGGATCAGCATGGTTCAAAACCGGATGCCAAGGCGTGGTCCGAATTGCACCATCAGCAGGTATAACAGGATCGTCAGCAGGCAACCTGCCGCCAGGGCTGTCCAGAACCCGAAGCCCTGCCGCAGGAGCACGGGCATGAGCAGGAACATCGGCAGGCTCGGCAGCACGAACCAGAAGGTCGACTGCGCATGAACCGCCATGTTTTCCGCATCGGGCCGTGCGTGCCACAGAAAGATCATGCCGAGGATCGAGACCAGCGGCAGTGATGCAATCAGCGCTGCCATGGTGGGTAGCTTGCGGCCGACTTCCGCAATCGCCGCGATAATGACGCCAGCCAGCAGCGCCTTCGCGGCAAAGGCCCACATCAGCCCAGCTTCTCCATCACCTCGTCGGAGATTTCGTAATTGCCCCACACGGTCTGCACGTCGTCGTCATCGTCGAGCGTGTCGATCAGCTTCATCAGCGTGGTCGCGACCTCTTCGTTCACATCGACGGTGAGCGAGGGCTTCCACGCCAGCTTGACGTTATCGGCCGCGCCCAGCGCCTTTTCGAGTTCGCCTGCCACGCCGTGCAGCGCATCGGCCGCGGTCCAGATGGTGTGGCCATCCTCGGAGCTTTCGACATCATCCGCGCCCGCTTCGATCGCGGCTTCGAGCATTGTCTCCTCGTCACCCGCGCTCGCAGGATATTCGATCATCCCGCACCGTTCGAACCCGTGGCTGACCGAGCCCTCCGAGCCGAGGTTGCCGCCGTTCTTGCTGAACGCGGTGCGGACATTGGTGGCGGTGCGGTTGCGGTTGTCTGTCAGCGCCTCGACAATCAGCGCGACCCCGCCCGGGCCGTAGCCTTCGTAGCGGATCTCGACATAATCCTCGCCGCCCGCCTGCCCCGCCTTGTCGATCGCGCGCTGGATATTGTCCTTGGGCATCGACTGCGCGCGCGCGGCGTTGACCGCGAGGCGCAGACGCGGGTTCATGTCGGGA
>JAIXPX010000008.1 GCA_027486035.1 Erythrobacteraceae bacterium
GCGGTCGGCGATGATCTTGTCGAGGCCCGCGAAGGCGCCGCCGCAGATGAACAGGATGTTGGTCGTGTCGACCTGCAGGAATTCCTGCTGCGGATGCTTGCGCCCGCCCTGCGGCGGCACGCTCGCGGTGGTGCCTTCCATCAGCTTGAGCAGCGCCTGCTGCACGCCCTCACCCGAAACGTCGCGGGTGATCGAGGGGTTTTCGGCCTTGCGGGTGATCTTGTCGATCTCGTCGATGTAGACGATCCCGTGCTGAGCCTTCTCGACATTGTAGTCGGAGGCCTGGAGCAGCTTCAGGATGATGTTCTCGACATCCTCGCCCACATAGCCCGCCTCGGTCAGCGTGGTGGCATCGGCCATGGTGAAGGGCACATCGAAGGTGCGCGCCAGCGTCTGGGCGAGCAGGGTCTTGCCCGAACCGGTGGGGCCAACGAGCAGGATGTTCGACTTCGCCAGCTCGACATCGCCCGCCTTGCCCGAGTGCTTCAGCCGCTTGTAGTGATTGTGCACCGCGACCGAAAGCACGCGCTTGGCGCGATCCTGCCCGATCACATAGTCGTTGAGCTGTGTGAAGATATCGAGCGGCGTAGGGATCTCGCCGTCCTTCTTGCCGGCGATCCCGGCCTTGGTTTCCTCGCGGATGATGTCATTGCACAGCTCGACGCATTCATCGCAGATGAACACCGTGGGGCCAGCGATAAGCTTGCGCACCTCGTGCTGCGACTTCCCGCAGAAGCTGCAGTACAGGGTGCTCTTGCTGTCGGATCCGCTCAATTTGGTCATTCCTGTGTCCTCGAATCCGCGGCCCTGGCTTTCGCGACGGCCCGGGCGGATTCGTCAAGTGTATCGCGTGGCCCCCATGAATCAACACATGGTGCCCTATTTCGTGATCTTACCATGGGGCCATGTTCCGCAAAGGCGCACAAGGACCACGGCTTGTCGCAGCCTGTCCCGCGCCGGTGCCTGCGGCGGGGGGAAGCTTATCCCGAACCTTACTCAGGCGCCCCGCCCGAACCGTCCTCAAGGCCGGTTTCCTCGCTGTCAGGACGGGTCTCGAAGACCTTGTCCACCAGACCGAAGGCGCGAGCTTCCTCGGCTTCGAGGAAGGTGTCACGATCCATCGCCTTCTCGATCTCGTCGAGGCTGCGGCCGGTGAACTTCACGTAGAGATCGTTCATGCGGCTGCGGATACGCAGGATTTCGCGCGCCTGGATCTCGATGTCCGACGCCATCCCGCGCGCCCCGCCCGAGGGCTGGTGGATCATGATCCGCGCATTGGGGAGCGCGATGCGCATCCCCGGCTCGCCCGCGGCGAGGAGGAAGCTGCCCATCGAGGCCGCCTGCCCGATGCACACGGTCGACACGCGCGGCTTGATGTATTGCATGGTGTCGAAAATCGCGAGGCCCGCCGTCACCACGCCGCCCGGCGAGTTGATGTACATGGAGATCGGCTTCGAAGGGTTCTCGCTCTCGAGGAACAGGAGCTGGGCAACGATCAGCGAGGCCATGCCGTCTTCCACCTGGCCGGTGACGAAGACGATGCGTTCGCGCAGCAGGCGGGAGAAAATGTCGAAGCTGCGTTCGCCCCGGCTGGTCTGCTCGACCACCACGGGCACCAGCGCGCCGGTCAGCGGGTCGCGGGTGAACTGACCCTGGGTGCCGTAGGTCTCGCCGGTGTTGCCGAACAGATCGATCATGTGCTTGTCGTGTCCTTCAGATGAGTCCTGACGGCTATGTCGGAGCACACGAGGCAATTTCAAGGGCGTTTACCTTGTCCCTGTGAATTGCCGGGGAGAGCGAAGCTGCGGCCGGCGGCGTTTTGCCCCTTGCGGCAGGCGGCGGGCGTGGCAAACCTGCGCGCCATGAACCTTCGCATCATTGGCCACCCGGCCCTCGCCCTGCTCCTTGCCACCACTGCGTCAGCCGCGCTCGCCCAGCAATCCGCCCCCGAGGAAAAGCCTGTCGCGCGCCTTGAAGTGCCGCGCGTGGAGCTGCCGCCGGGCGTCGAGAAGCTCGGCCCCAGGAGCAGCCCGGCCGAGGCCACAGCAGTCGGCCAGGTGTACCGGATCATGCGTTTCGACGACGGGCCTGACGGTATCAATGCGGTGATCGCATTGGCGCCCGACATCACTGCGCAGGTCCGCGCAGCGCAGCGCCTCCCGCTTGGCGGGCGCACCGTCCTGGTGAAGGACAATGTCGAGACCCGCGAATTGCCGACCACCGCCGGCTCGCTCGCATTGAAGGACAACGCCACCGGGCGCGACGCGCCGCTTGTTGCCAACCTGCGCCGCGCCGGGGGCGTGATGCTGGGCAAGACCAACCTCAGCGAATGGGCCAATATCCGCTCCTCCAGTTCGAGCAGCGGATGGAGCGCGGTGGGCGGCCTCACCCGCAACCCCTATGCCATTGATCGCAATGCCTGCGGGTCTTCCTCGGGCAGTGGCGCGGCGATCGCGGCAGGGTTCGCCTGGGGCGCAATCGGGACCGAGACCAACGGCTCGATCACCTGCCCGGCCTCGATCAACGGCCTCGTCGGCTTCAAGCCGAGCGTGGGGATCGTCAGCCGCACCCATGTGGTGCCGATCTCCTCGACCCAGGACACAGCCGGGCCGATGACCAGGACCGTCAAGGACGCGGCGCTGCTCCTCAACGCCATCGCGGGCGAGGACAAGACCGACCCTGTGACGCTCGAGGCGAAGCGCGGCGCGGACTACACTGCGGGGCTGGATGACGCCTCGCTCAAGGGTGTGCGGATCGGCGTGCTGCGCGGCGCGGCGGGTATCCGCGCGGACATGAAGGCGCTGTTCGATGCCGCGCTCGAAGACCTGAAGCGCGCCGGAGCCGAGCTCGTCGAAGTCCAGTACGCGGCGCCGGGCGAGATGTGGCAGGCCTCGCTTCCGGTGCTGCTCTACGAACTGCGGGTCGAGATGGACAAGTACCTCTCCACTCGCCCCGGCACGGGCGGACCGCGCAGCCTGGCCGAAGTGGTCGCCTTCAACACCGCCAATGCCGACGCAGAGATGCGCTGGTTCGGGCAGGACCTGTTCGAGCGGGCGCTCAAGACGACCGACGAGGCAGCCTATGCTAGGAACCTCGCGACACTGCGCCGCCTGACGCGCGTCGAGGGGATCGACAAGCTGCTCGCGGACAATGCGGTGAGCTTCCTCGTCGCCCCGACCAGGGGGCCTGCCTGGACCACCGATCTCGTCCACGGCGACAGTTCGGGCGACCGCAGCGGGGCGGGCTATCTTGCCGCAATCGCGGGCTATCCGCACCTCACGGTCCCGATGGGGGGCATCGAGGGCCTGCCTGTCGGCCTGTCCATCATGGGCGGGCAGTGGCAGGACCACGAGGTGCTGAAAGCAGGCGCCGCCTACGAAAAAGCGCGGACAGCCAAGCTGCCCGCGCCGACTTTCGCACGGTGGAAACCGGCGGAGCGCTAAGCCGCTCCGCCGCTAATCCTTACTTCTTCGCAGCCGCGTTCTTGGCCGGGGCCTTCTTGGCAGCAGGCTTTTCCTCGGCCGGTGCCGCTTCTGCCTTGGGAGCGGCCTTCTTGGCCGGTGCCTTCTTGGCAGGCTTGGCTTCCTCGGCAGGCGCTTCTTCGGCCTTCTTGGCCGGCGCCTTCTTCTTGGCGGCAGCCTTCTTGGGCGCGGGCGCGGCGGCGGCCTCTTCGGCCTCGATCGCGGCCTGGAGCTCTTCCACGGTCACTTCACGCTCGGTGACTTCGGCCTTGTCGAACAGGAAGTCGACCACCTTGTCTTCATAGAGCGGGGCGCGCAGCTGGGCAGCGGCCATCGGCTCGGACTGGATGTACTGCACGAAGCGCTCGCGGTCCTCGGCACGGTACTGCATCGCCGCCTGCTGGATCAGCATCGACATTTCCTGGCCGGTGATCTCGACGCCGTTTGCCTGACCGATCTCGGAAAGCAGCAGGCCAAGGCGCACGCGGCGCTCGGCGATCGCCTTGTACTCGTCCTTCTCGTCCTCGATCTGCTTGAGGGCTTCGGCCGGGTTCTCGTCGCGCGCGGCTTCCTGCTGGAGCTGCTGCCAGATCTGGGCGAATTCAGCCTCGACCATGGTGCCCGGCACCTCGAAGCTGTGGCCTGCGGCGAGCTGGTCGAGCAGGGCGCGCTTCATCTGCGTGCGGGTCAGGCCGGCGGTCTGCTGCTCGAGCTGCGCCTTCATGATCTCCTTGAGCTTGTCGAGGCTGTCGAGACCGAGGCTCTTGGCGAATTCCTCGTCAAGCGTGGTCTCGGTCTCGACCTTCACCGCCTTCACAGTGATGTCGAAGGTCGCTTCCTTGCCGGCGAGGTGCTCGGCCTGGTAGTTTTTCGGGAAGGTGACCGTGATGGTCTTCTCCTGACCCGTCTTCACGCCGACCAGCTGGTCCTCGAAGCCGGGGATGAAGGTGTTCGAGCCGAGCACCAGCGCAGCATCTTCCGCCTTGCCGCCCTCGAACTCGACGCCGTCCAGCTTGCCGACGAAGTCGATGATCAGCTGGTCGCCGTCCGCCGCCTTCCTGGTCTTGGGCGCGTCCTTGTAGTTCTTGTTCTGCGAGGCGATGTTGCCGAGCGCCTCGTCGATCTGGGCGTCGGTCACGGGCACCACCAGCTTTTCCAGCTTGAGACCCTCGATGCTCGGCGCCTCGATCGCGGGCAGCACTTCAAGGCTGACGGTGATCGCAGCGTCCTTGCCCTGTTCGTAATCCTCGTTGAGGCCGATCTCGGGCTGCATCGCGGGGCGCAGCGCCTCGTCGCGGATCAGCTTGTCGACCGATTCGCGGATCGTGTCGTTCACCACCTGGCCGTGCAGGGCTTCGCCGTGCATCTTCTTGACGAGATTGGCGGGCACCTTACCCGGACGGAAGCCGGGCATCCGCACCTGCGGGGCGACCTTCTTGATCTCGGCTTCGATCTTGGCCGAAAGCTCGGCGGCCGGGATCGTGATCAGATAGGCGCGCTTGAGCCCTTCGTTGACGGTCTGCTTGGTCTGCATGGTGACTGGTCTGAAGCCTTCTTGCCAAAAAATCGAAAGGGTCGGGCCGATCCGGAGCGAAGTTGGTGCGGGCGAAGGGACTCGAACCCCCACATCTTGCGATGCCAGAACCTAAATCTGGTGCGTCTACCAATTTCGCCACGCCCGCATGCCCGAACGAAGCCGCGCGGGGAAA
>JAIXPX010000018.1 GCA_027486035.1 Erythrobacteraceae bacterium
CGGGTGATGAAGCCCTTCGGATCGGCGGTGGGCAAGATCCTGCGCTCGCCCGACAACCCGCGCGGCAGCCCCGATCTGGTGTTCGAGCGGGCCGGGCAGGACACGCTCGGCATCTCGACTTCGCTGGTCAAGCCCTTCACGGGCCGCGTGATCTTCGCCGAGGATCTGACCGGCTGCCGCTTCACCTTCTACGCCCCGCAAGTGTGGACGCGCCAGCGCCAGATCCTGATGCCGGCCGCGAGCATCCTCGGCACGCACCTGTGCAACGCCTATGAGGTCGCGCGGATGAACAACATGATCGCCGCCGGCCTGCTCGAAGTGACCGAGCCGGAAGTGGTGAGCTGGGATGGTTTGCCCGAAGCGCATCAGGCGATGTGGGAGAACCGGCACACCGGCTCGACCTATGTGGTCAACCATGCGCTGCCGGAACTGGGTCTCAGGAGCCGTGACGCGCTGCTGGAAGCCTGGGCTGCAAGGGGTGGTGGGGAACCCCTGGGCTGATCCGCCGTTCTCGGCTTTTGAAACGTTCCATGCTCTCCTCCCCAGGGTTTTGAACGAAACTTAAAGCAAAGCGCCGCTCTGCTGAAATTCTGTGAGGAGAGAGCTTATGGCCAAATCCAAAGTTGCTGCCGCGGCGCCCGCCTTGCAGGGCGACGTTCCGGGCCGTCTGGCCGGCAAGATCGCCGTGGTCACCGGCGCTGCCGGCAATCTCGGCGGGCATATCGTCACCCATTACCTGGCCGAAGGCGCCACGGTGGTGATGACGGGCCGCACCCCCGAGCGCACGCGGGCGGCGGCCGAGGCGCTCATCAAGGCGACCGGTGCCGATCCCGCGCGGCTCGCCACGGTCGCGCTCGACGGAGGCGACATCGCATCGGTGCGCACGGCGATCGAGGAGGTCGTGAAGCAGTTCGGGCGGATCGACATCCTCGTCAACAATGCCGGAAGCGCAGGCCCCAAGCAGCCGATCGAGAACCTGCCGCTTTCGGGCGAGGAACTGGCCGAGCTGCAAAAGCGCGGCAGCACCGACGGCGAGACCGTTCCGCTAGCCCTGCGCAATATTTTCGGCGTCGCTTTCAACGTCGCCCGCATCGCTGCGCCCTACATTCCGGAAGGCGGGTCGATCATCAACGTCTCGACCATCTTCAGCCGCACGCCCTATTACGCCCGCGCGGCCTATGTCGTGCCCAAGGCGGCGATGAATGCCTGGAGCCGCGAATTGTCGCTGGAGCTCGGGCCGAAGGGCATCCGGGTCAACCTCGTCTATCCCGGCCCGATCGAGAGCGAGCGCATCCGCAATGTCTTCGCTGCGATGGACGCCGCGCGCGGGGACGAGGCGGGCACCACCGCCAACCAGTTCTTCGACATGATGAGCCTCGAACGCGCCACGGGCGGCAAGGACAAGGCCAAGACCTTCCCCACGCCGACCGATATTGCCACCACCTGCGTCTTCCTCGGTTCGGACGAGAGCGCGGCCTATAACGGCCACGATTTCGAGGTCACCCACGGCATGACCGTGCGCAAGGAGGAGCGCGCGACCTATCTCGCCCGGCCGACGATGCGCTCGATGGACGGCACCGGCCTTGCGGTGCTGATCGCGGCGGGAGACGACTGGGAGGAGGCGCTCGAGATCGCGCAGGTGCAACTCGCCTGCGGGGCCGAAGTGGTGCTCGGCCTGCCGCGCGCCGCCGACGTCGCCATCGCCGAAAAGCGCTGCGCCGCGATGGGGCTGTCCGACAAGCTCGCGATCATCCGCTTCAGCCGCAAGGACGCAGCCGGCATGGAAGCCGCGCTCGAGGATTACACGAAGCGCGGCACGCCCATCAGCGGGGCGCTGTTCCTGCCCGCGCTCGGCGCAGGCGAGCTTTCGGGCAAGCTGACCGAGGCCGGCGACGGCGTGGTCGAGGCACTGATGGATGCCGAGCTTGCCGGCAACATGGCCTTGGCGCGCACCCTCAGCCGCTACTGGAAGCGGCACGACAACCTGCTCCAGCCGCCGCGCTTCGTCTTCGTCAGCCATAGGAGCGACGGCAACGGCAATGTCTATAACCACATCCAGCGCGCCGCGACCGAGCAGCTGATCCGCATCTGGCGCGACGAATCCGCCATCGACACCGCGCATGGCCGCCGCCGTCAGGCGGAATGGGGAAACCAGATCGTCCGCTTCACCAACAGCGAAGCCGAGAACATCCGCTTCACCGCAGGCCATGCGGCGCGCATTCTGCTGAAGGAAAGCAAGCTCGGCGAGATCACGCTCTACGTCCCCGCCAATATCGGCGAGGCGACGGGTGCGCGAAAGGCCATGCCGGGCTTCTCGGAGAACATCACCGGGCTGCATCTGGGCAAGGTCGCGCTGATCACCGGTGGCTCGGCCGGGATCGGCGGGCAAGTCGCGCGGCTGTTGGCGCTGGCTGGCGGCAAGGTGATGATGGTCGCCCGGCGCGAGAGCGAGCTGGCCGTCGCGCGGGCGAAGATCGTTTCCGAGCTGGAGGACATCGGCTTTGCGGGTGTCGAGCGGCGGGTGCAGACCCTCGCCAATGTCGACGTCAGCAACTTCGAAAGCCTCAAGGGCGCGGTCGACGCGACGCTGAAGGCCTTCGGGCGGATCGACTACCTCATCAACAATGCCGGGGTCGCGGGGGCCGAGGACATGGTCGTCGACATGGGGGTCGACGCCTGGAACTACACGCTCGATGCCAACCTCGTGTCGAATTACTTCCTGATGCACCACGTCGCGCCGCTGATGAAGGCGCAAGGGTCGGGCTACATCCTCAACGTCTCGTCCTATTTCGGCGGGGAGAAATATCTCGCGGTCGCCTATCCCAACCGCGCGGATTATGCCGTGTCCAAGGCCGGCCAGCGCGCGATGGTCGAGAGCATGGCGCGCTATCTCGGGCCCGAGGTGCAGTTCAACGCCATCGCCCCCGGACCGGTCGATGGGGATCGACTCTCGGGCACCGGCGGCAAGCCCGGCCTGTTCGAGCGGCGCGGCAAGCTGATCCTCGAGAACAAGCGGCTGAACGCCGTCCACGCCGCCGCGATCAAGGCGATCCGGCGCGGGGTGCGGGTGGAGGCGGTGCTGGCGCGGCTCGCCCGCAACGACACCGTCAAGATGAGCCACGACACCAACAACCCGCGCGAGTTGCGCGACCTGGCCCTGGCCTGCGCGCGCGAGGGGGACGGCACCTGCACCTGGGACCAGTACCTCCTGACGCCCGGCATCGCTGCCGCCCTGATCGGGCGGTTGCGGCAAGCGGGCCTGTTCCTCGATGCGCCCGAATGGTCGGAGCGTTCGCCTGCCCATGATGGCGACTGGCTGCTGCGCGTGCCGCCCGAGGACGCGCCCTATCTGCCTGCTGACAAGATCGCGGTTGAGGCCAAGAAGGTCGGCTCGGGCGTGCTCTCCAAGCTCTATCTCGGCAAGATGCCGACCGAGCATGACGTGGCGCAGGCCACCGTGTTCTTCCTCGCCGACCGCGCCGTTTCGGGCGAGACCTTCATGCCCTCGGGCGGGCTCAGCGTGGAACGCTCCACCACCGAGCGCGAGCTGTTCGGCAGCCCCAAGCAGGAACGGCTCGACCAGATGCGCGGCAAGACCGTGTGGATCATCGGCGAGCACCTCGCCGATTACCTCGCCGAAACCGCGCGGGCCTTCATCGAGGATTGCCACGCAGCCAATGTGGTGGTCATCACCCGCACGGCCGAGGCTTTCGAGGCGATCAAGGCCCAGCTCGAACCTGAAACCGCCGAGGCGCTGACCTCGCTGGTCAAGACCACCGACATCGAAGCCGCGATGGACGAGGCGCTGCTTGCCTGGGGCAAGCCCACAACGATCCTCTCGACCCCGATGTCGGCGCTGCCGGGCAAGCTGTTCGGAAGCGACGATCCGCTCACCCCGGAGGAGTTCCGCAGCGTGGTGGCCGACAATCTCACCCACCACTTCCGCGTGTCGCGGCGTGCCTCGCTCTATGACGATTGCCAGCTCGTGCTGACCAGCCCCGACGTGCCGATGGGTGACAAGTCGCCCGCTTTCGCTCTGGCGAACTTCATCAAGACCACGCTCCACGCCTTCACCGCCACCCTCGCGGTCGAGAACGAGCGGCTGGTCCATGATGTGCCGGTCAACCAGATCAACCTCACCCGCCGCGTGCAATCGGAAGAACCGCGCGATCTCGACGAGCATCTCGAAGAGGTCCGCCGTTTCGCCCGTGCGGTGCTGCTGGTCGGCGCGCCGCTGCCCGATGCCGAGGATTCGCGGTATCGCGCGCGGATCTACCGCGGCATGTCGATGACGGTGTGAGACAAGTGCCCGCGTGATCCAGTACCTGCCCTTCGAGAAGCCGATCGAGGCGCTGGACAAGCACGTTGCCGAGCTGGCCGCGCTTCCCGAAGGCACGGGCGAGGCGCGGATGCTGCGCGAGCGGGCCGCAAGGCTGCTCGAGGACACCTATGCGCGCCTCACCCCGTGGCAGCGCACGCTGGTCGCCCGCCACCCGCAGCGACCCCGCTTCGAGCAGCTGGTGGCGGGGCTGTTCACGGACTTCATGCCCATCGCGGGGGATCGCACTTTCGGCGAGGATCAGGCGATCATCGGCGGCTTTGCGCGCTTCGAGGGGTGGCGGGTGATGGTGCTCGGCCACGTCAAGGGCGAGGACACGCCCGGGCGCCTCAGGCACAATTTCGGCATGGCCCGGCCCGAAGGTTACCGCAAGGCGATCCGGCTGATGGAGCTCGCCGACCGTTTCGGCCTGCCGGTGGTGACGCTGGTCGACACCCCCGGCGCCTTTCCCGGCGTCGATGCCGAGGCGAGGGGACAGGCGGAAGCTATCGCCCGCTCGACCGAGGCCTGCCTTGCGCTGGGCGTCCCGCTCGTCGCGGTGATCATTGGCGAGGGCGGGTCGGGCGGGGCGGTGGCGCTCGCGGCGGCCAACCGCGTGCTGATGTTCGAGCACGCGGTCTATTCGGTGATCAGCCCGGAAGGCTGCGCCTCGATCCTCTGGCGCAGCGCTGCGCAGGCAGCCACTGCTGCCGAGGCGATGCGGGTGACAGCAGGCGACCTGCTCAAGCTCGGGGTGATCCACCGCATCGTCTACGAACCGCGCGGCGGCGCCCACCGCGATCCGGCCGAGACGGTCAAGCGGCTGACGCTGGCCCTGCGGGCCGAGCTTGACGGGCTCGCCGCCCTCGGACCCGAAGACCTGCGCCGCGAGCGCGAGGAATTCTTCCTCAGGCTCGGCTGATCGCTACAGCACGTGGTCGTATTCCAGCGCCTCTGATCCGGCTGGCAGGCTGACGCGGTCGCCATCGCGGCTGATCCGGATGTCGCCGCCGAAGGTATCGCCCGTCCCCTCGAGGAACAGCGTCTCGACCAGCGGGAAGGGCTGGGGCGGGATCGTGTGGTAATAGACCAGCATCCGCGCCTTGGCGAGCGCGGCGATTTTCGCGGCTTCCACCGGGGTCGCGTGATAGCCGGGGATGTCCGAGAGCACCTTGGCGGTTGCGGCCGCGCCATTGCGCCTCGCGGCGGCCTGCATCCGGCCGACCAGCTCCGCATCAAGGGCCTCGTGGAAGATCACGTCGACGCCCCCGGCTGCGCGGGCGAGGCGCGGGTCATAGGCAGTATCGCCGCTGATCGCGATGGCGCGGCCCTTGTAATCGATGCGGTAGGCATAGGCATCCTTGACCGGATCATGCGAGACGCGGATCGCGGTGACGGTGAGCGCGCCCTTGCGCAGCACGACCACGCTGTCGCTGCCTGCTGGAATGACGATCTCCTCGGGCGCGAGACCGGCGCCAGCGGGATTGGCGACGCCAGCACCATGATGCGCGGTGCGGTAGGCGGCATCGATCGCATAGGCGCGGTTGAAGGCGCCCGCGACCTCGGCGGTGCCCGGCGGGCCCGAGACCGGCAGCGGCGCAGCTCTTGCGCCTTGCACCCAGCTCTGCACCATCAGCTCACCGAGGCCGTCGAAGTGATCGGAATGGAGGTGGGTGAGGAAGAGGCGCTCGGTCCGTCCGACGGGAAAGCCCATGCGCCCCAGCACGCGCATACTGCCCGATCCGACATCGAAGATCAGCCGGGTTTCGCCCGCGATCACCCCGAGGCAGGCACCGGCCCGATCGGGATCGGGCATCGGCGAGCCGGTGCCGCAGACATAGACGTGGAGGCCGTCGGGCAGGCTGGCGCTGGGATCCTTGCCGAGGTTGGCGTCGATCACCCGCTGCACGAGGAAGCGCGCGATGGGCTTTTCGAACAGCTTGAAGGCGCCCGCGCCGACGAGAAGGACGCCGAGCATCACCGCTAGGATGCGGGTTTTACCGGTCATTGCGCCATCCCCCCCTTGGCGCCTCTCCGGGCGCGCGCTCGCGTGCGGCGTGCCGCGAGGATGGTGCCGGCTGCAGGATTCGAACCCGCGGCCCCCTGATTACAAATCAGGTGCTCTACCAACTGAGCTAAGCCGGCCTCCTGCTCCGGGCCATAATCCTAGAGCGCTCCGAAAGTCCACCCCTCGGTGCGGGCCACCTCCTGGGTGAGGGCGGCCGGGTGCCACAGATCGCGGTTGCCATGGACCTTGCGCAGCCACGCGGCGGTCAGCAGCGCATCGGAAGCGTGGTCGTCGATCGCGCCGCTTCCCGCGACTGGTGGGGAGCCCAGCGCGTCCAGCGCGTCGTTGAGCGCTTCGATGCTCCGCAGCTTGGTCGCCGTTCCCTTCTTCCCGCCAAGGCGTGCGGCCATCGACGTATAGATCTCGGTGATGAGAGGACCATCTCCGGGCAGCGGATCAACCGGCCAGATCGGAACGCGGCCAGCCAGCCGGTTCAGCATCCGCATCCCGGTCAGGCTGGACTTGCCGACCTGGGCCGCACCGACGAGGTTGAAGTTGCTGACTGGTCGAACGCCCTGTTGACGCTGCGCCGCTTCGGCAACCCGGAACCGGCCCTCGCGGGAGGCAGCGCCTGCAAGGAGGAAGCGGTCGCCCTCAATCCCTGCGCCATGGCGGAAGTAGCGGGCGACCTCGGTGTGGGCGAGGAAGCTGCCTGCCTCGAGGTGCGGATCATCGGCGCACAGGGCATCGATCATCGCCCAAAGGGCGCGGGCATCGGCGGGCGAGGCGTCCCATTCGGGGAAGAAGGCGCCTGCGTCCTGAAACGGCAGCGACAGGCCGAGATCGAGCCCGACCAGCGTTGCGCCCGGCAGGTCGAGCAGCAGTGCCGCCACGTCCGCGCGCGCCCAGCCCTTCGGATCGGGCGGCGTGACCAGCATTGGCGGCCCCCCCTCGGCGAGGGCGACTGCCAGGGCAATGCCCTTCTGGCGAGGGCCTTTCGCACCCGACCAGTCGACGGCGAGGAAGTGCGAGAAGCGGCTCACCCGCGCTCGCCGCGCAGCTTGTCCCAGTAGTCGAGACGCTTCTTCACCTCGCGCTCGAAGCCGCGTTCGACGGGGGTATAGAATCGCGCGGGCTCTATGCCCTCGGGCCAGTAATTGTCGCCGGAGAAGCCTTGGTCGGCATCGTGATCATAGGTGTAGCCCGCGCCGTAGCCGAGGTTCTTCATCAGTTTGGTCGGTGCGTTGAGGATGTTGGCGGGCGGGGCGAGGCTGCCGGTGTCCTTCGCGGCCTGCCACGCGGCTTTCTGCGCCATGTAGGCCGCGTTCGATTTGGGGGCGGTGGCAAGGTAGAGGCAGGCCTGCACCAGCGCGAGCTCCCCCTCGGGCGAGCCGAGAAAGCGGTAGGCCTCCATCGCGGCCATGCATTGCGGGAGCGCATGGGGATCGGCCATGCCGATATCCTCGACTGCCATGCGCACCAGCCGCCGGGCGAGGAACAGCGGCTCCTCGCCCGCGACCAGCATCCGCGCCAGCCAGTAGAGCGCCGCCTGCGGATCGCTGCCGCGCACCGCTTTATGCAGCGCCGAGATCAGGTTGTAATGGCCGTCGCGGTCCTTGTCATAGACCGCGACGCGGCGCTGGAGGAACTGCCCGAGCCCCGCGGGGTCGAGAGCCTCGGTCAGCCCGGCGGCATAGAGCGTCTCGGCCTGCCCGAGGAGAAAGCGCCCGTCGCCATCGGCCTGGGCAATCAGCGCTTCGCGCGCTTCCGGGGCGAGGGGGAGGGGGCCTTCGAGGCCTTCGGCCTTTTCAAGCAGCGCCTCGAGCGCGGCTGCGTCGAGCCGGTTCAGCACCAGCACCTGCGCGCGGCTGAGCAGCGCGGCGTTGAGTGCGAAGCTGGGGTTCTCGGTGGTTGCCCCCACCAGCGTCACAACCCCGCGCTCGACGAAAGGCAGGAAGCCATCCTGCTGAGCGCGGTTGAAGCGGTGGATCTCGTCCACGAAGAGCAGCGTCTTGCGGCCCGCCCTGGCGAATTTCTCGGCCTCGGCAAAGGCCTGCTTGAGGTCGGCAACGCCCGAGAACACGGCGCTGATCGCGGCGTAGCGCATTCCCACGGCGTCGGCGAGCAGGCGGGCGATCGAGGTCTTGCCGGTGCCCGGCGGCCCCCACAGGATAATGCTGGCGAGCTTGCCCGCCGCCACCATCCGCCCGATCGCGCCCTCGGCGCCGGTGAGGTGCTCCTGCCCCACCACCTCTCCAAGGGTTCGCGGGCGCAGCCGGTCGGCCAGCGGCGCATCATCGCGCGGGGTTTCGCGCGAAGCCTCGGGGGCATCTTGTCCGAACAGGTCAGTCATTCGTCGGGCGTGATAGGACACCCAGCGGAAAAGGGAACCACCCCGCGTCAGCCCGCTTGAAACGATAGGTCTACGATATATCTTGGATGTATCTTGAAGCGCATCAGGAGGATGGCATGACCTGGAACAAGTACGGACGCGGCAACGGCTGGGACAAGCTCGGCGAGGCGATCGCGATGATGGCGATGAACGGCAATTTCAACGTCGGCAGCAGTCCGGGCATGAAGATGCGCTGGCGCTTCGACAGTGACGAGGCCGAGGGCGCCGAGGAAGGCCGGGGCGAGCCCGGCCGCCGCGGACGGCGCGGGCGGATGTTTGGCCAGGGCGAGCTGCGTCTCGCGCTGCTGGCGCTGATCGCGGAAGGTCCGCGCCACGGCTACGAGCTGATCAAGGAGATCGAGGAGATGACCGGCGGTGCCTATGCCCCGAGCCCGGGCGCGGTCTATCCCACGCTCCAGCTGCTCGAGGACGAGGGCGCGATCGAGGAGGCCGAGGCCGAGGGCGCAAAGAAGCCCTTCGCCGCGACCGCGCAAGGCCGCGAGGAACTGCAAGACCGCAAGGACGAGGTCGAGGCGCTGATGCGGCGTCTGGGCCGCCACGGCGAGCGCACCACCACCGTCCGCTCGCACGACGTGTTCCGCGCCATGGGCAACCTCGGCTCGGTGCTCAAGAACCGCGCGCGCTCGGGCAAGCTCGACGAGCCGACCATCAACGCGATCGTCGACATGATCGACGAGATGGCCAAGCGGATCGAGCGCCTCTGACACACACGGTTGCCGTAAGGGCAAGTTGCGCATAGAATCTCCCCCATGCGGATCGCACCGGATGGGGGGGAGTGCTTATGTCGGGGGCTCGGATCGGCACGGTCAAGGCGCCGTGGCACCTGTGGGTGGCGGGCGTGGTGACGCTGCTGTTCAATGCGATGGGCATCGTCAGTTACCTGACGACGAAGCTCGGTATGCTGGCCGAGATGGGCCTCACCCCCGAACAGATTGCCTTCATGGAAAGCTATCCCGCTTGGATCAGCGCCTTCTGGGCGCTGGGGGTGTGGGGTGCCTTTTCCGGTTCGGTGCTGCTGCTGATGCGCTCGCGCTGGGCGGTCGCGGCGATGGTGGTGGGCACCATCGGGCTGATCGGGACGACGCTCGGCAATTACGTGGTGCTCGACGTACCGGCGGCGATGCAGGCCCCCGCGCTCGACGCGGCGATCTGGACGGTGACGCTGTTCCTGCTGTTCTACAGCCGCGCGATGACGAAGAGCGGCGTGCTGGACTAACCTCAGGCCTCTGGTGGCGCGGCGCGCCGGCCTCGGCGTTCCTCGACCAGTTCGACATAGGTCTCGGCGACGACCGCGTTGATCGCTTCCCAGCTGAATTCGCAGGCCCGCGCCTCACCCGCCGCGCCGTGGCCCGCGCGCAGGGACGCGTCGGCGCAAAAGGGTGCCATCGCCTCGGCAAAGGCGGCGGCATCGCGTGCCTTGCTGCCTGAGGGGGCGACCAGCCGTCCGGTCACGCCGTCGGTGACGAGGCTCGCGCTGCCGGTCGCCCGCGCCGCGACGACCGGCAGTCCGCTCGCCATCGCTTCCAGCGTGACGTTGCCGAAGGCTTCGGTGACCGAGGGGTTGAAGAACACATCGCCGCTGGCAAGCGCCTCGCCGAGTGCGGCACCGGTCTTGAAGCCGGCGAAGATCGCGCCTGCCGGCAGGTTGGCCTCGAACCAGCCGCGCGCGGGGCCGTCGCCGATCACCAGCACCTTGTGGGCCACCCCCGCCGCGCGCAGCCGCACGATGGTCTCGACAAAGACGTCGAGCCCCTTTTCCATCACCAGCCGTCCCAGGAAGACGATGGCGACGTCATCATCGGCAAGACCAAGCTCGTGGCGCCATGCCGGGTTACGGCGCGCCGAGGCGAAGACCGTGCGGTCCACCCCCCGGCTCCACAGGCCGATGCGGCTGTGCATCCCCATCACGGCAAGCTCGTCGATTGTCGACTGCGAGGGCGCCACCAGCGCATCGCAGCGGTTGTAGAAGCGCTTCAGCAGCTTCACCACCAGCGGCTCGAGGAAAGCCATGTTGTAATAGCGCGGATAGGTCTCGAAGCGGGTGTGGACCGAGGCAAGCACCGGGATGCCGCGAGTTTGCGCCCATTTGAGCGCCGCATGGCCGGCCGGATCGGGCGAGGAGAGATGGACGATGTCGGGGGCGAAGGCTTCCAGATCGCGTTTCACCACCGTCCCGAGCCCGGTCGGCAGGCGATATTCTCCGCGACCCTTCACCGGCATCGGCACATTGGGCAGCCCGACGAGATCGCCGGTCGGGGTAAAATCGGGGTTGGCGACCTTGGGCGAATAGACGCGCACCTTCGCGCCGCGCGCCAGCAGCGAGCCGACAAGGCGGTTGAGGGCCTGGTTGGCCCCGTCGCGGGTGTAGTTGTAGTTGCCGCTGAACAGGGCAACGCGAAGATCACGGACGTCCATGGATCCCGGCGTTTAGGCGAACCGGATGAAATTGGCGAGAGCCTAAGCTCGTCCGGTGCGGATGATGTTTCCGGCAATCGCTGATTGACTCCTCCCCGCGCCTCTCTACAGCGGCCAACGGGCCACGCGGTCCCAACGCCGCGCGTGCTCTCTGCAAGGAGAGAATACATGACTGAGTACACTCGCGGGCTCTCGCACGAGCCTTCGCTGAAGCCTGAGCGCCCGTTTTTTTCCTCGGGCCCCACGGCAAAATTCCCCGGCTGGTCGCTGGACAAACTCAAGACCGACGTTCTTGGCCGCTCGCACCGCTCGGGCCTCGGCAAGGCGCGTCTGAAATACGCGCTCGACCTCAGCCGCGAACTGCTCGGCATCCCCGATGATTACCTGATCGGCATCATGCCCGCCTCCGACACCGGCGCGATCGAGGCGGCGATGTGGTCGATGCTCGATCCCGCGCGCCCGGTGACGGTCGCGGCGTGGGAGAGCTTCGGCAATATCTGGATCCAGGACGCGGTGAAGCAATTGAAGCTGCCCAACCTCCAGGTCCTGACCGCCGATTACGGCCAGATCCCCGATCTCACCACCATTCCCCAGCGCAACGACGTGGTGTTCACCTGGAACGGCACCACCTCGGGCGCGCGCATCCCCGGCACCGACTGGCTCGAGCCGGGCCGCGAGGGGGTGACGATCAACGATGCCACCAGCGCGATCTTCGCGATGGAGATGGATTGGGCCAAGCTCGATGCCACAACCTATTCGTGGCAGAAGGTGATGGGCTCGGAAGCCCAGCACGGGATGCTGATCCTCAGCCCCAAGGCGGTCGAGCGGATCGAGTCCTATGATCCCGCCTGGCCGCTGCCCAAGCTGTTCCGCATGAAGAAGGGCGCCAAGCTCAACCGCGGCATCTTCGAGGGCGAGACGATCAACACGCCTTCGATGCTGGCGACCGAGGACTACATCGCCGCGCTCGAATGGGGCAAGGCGATCGGCGGACGCAAGGCGCTGATCGCGCGGGCCGATGCCAATGCCGCGCTGGTCAAGGACTGGATCGAGGCGACCCCGTGGCTGCGCAACATGGCCACCGACCCCGCGCTCCAGACCAACACCGGCGTGTGCATGGTCTTCCAGGGCGACTGGTACGAAAGCCTCTCGCCCGAGGAACAGGCCGCCGTCCCGAAGAAGATCGTCAAGCTGCTCGAAGAGCGCAATGTCGGCTACGACTTCAACGGCTACCGCGACGCTCCGCCGTCCTTGCGCATCTGGTGCGGCTCGACCGTCGAGCAGGAGGACCTGAAGCGCCTGCTGCCGTGGATCGAGTGGGCCTACGAGAAGGTCAAGAACGGCTGAGGCCGTCCGTCCCGCTTACACTTACCCCGTCACCCTGAACTCGTTTCAGGGTCCATTTCTCCCCATCGAACTCCGCTTTCGGAGGCTCGATGGATGCTGAAACAAGTTCAGCATGACGAAGGGAAAATCAAAATGACCAAGCCCAGAGTTCTCATTTCCGACAAGATGGACCCCAACGCCGCGCGCATCTTCGAGGAGCGCGGCTGCAATGTCGATGTGATCACCGGCGAAACGCCCGAGCAGCTCATCGCCCGCATCGGCGAATATGATGGCCTTGCCATCCGGTCCTCGACCAAGGTGACCAAGGCGGTGCTCGATGCCGCCACCAACCTCAAGGTCATCGGCCGCGCCGGGATCGGGGTGGACAATGTCGATATCCCCTACGCCTCCTCCAAGGGCGTGGTGGTGATGAACACCCCCTTCGGCAATTCGATCACGACTGCCGAGCACGCCATCGCGCTGATGTTCGCGCTTGCCCGCCAGATCCCCGAGGCCAATGCTCAGACCCAAGCCGGCCAATGGCCCAAGAGCGGGTTCATGGGCGTCGAGCTCACCGCCAAGACCCTCGGGTTGATCGGTGCAGGCAACATCGGTTCGATCGTCGCATCGCGCGCGCTGGGCCTCAGGATGAAGGTGATCGCCTATGACCCCTTCCTCACCGAGGACCGCGCGATCGAACTCGGCATCGAGAAGGTCGATCTCGACACGCTGCTGTCGCGCGCCGATTTCGTGTCGCTGCATACGCCGCTGACCGACGAGACCCGCAACATCCTGAGCCGTGAACGGCTGGAGAATGCCAAGAAGGGCATCCGCATCATCAACTGCGCGCGCGGCGGGCTGATTGACGAGGCGGCGCTCAAGGAGTGCCTCGAGAGCGGCCAGGTCGCCGGCGCTGCGCTCGACGTGTTCGAAACCGAACCGCCGGCTGCCGATCACCCGCTGTTCGATGCGCCCAACTTCATCTGCACGCCCCACCTCGGGGCCTCGACCACCGAAGCCCAGGTCAATGTCGCGCTGCAGGTGGCCGAACAGCTCGCCGACTACCTCGTCAATGGCGGCGTGACCAACGCGCTCAACGTGCCCTCGCTGAGCGCCGAGGAAGCCCCCAAGCTCAAGCCCTACATGGCCCTGGCCGAAAAGCTCGGCAGCCTTGTGGGCCAGCTTGCCCATGGCAACCTCGCCAGGATCAGCATCGAGCGCGAGGGTGCGGCCGCCGAATTGAACGGCAAGCCGATCACCGCGGCGGTGCTGGCGGGCTTCATGCGCCGCTATTCGGACACGGTGAACATGGTCAACGCGCCGTTCCTCGCCAAGGAGCGCGGGCTTGATGTGAGCGAGATACGGCACGACCGCGACGGGGCGTTCAACACCCTCGTGCGGGTGACGGTGGAGACCGCGCAGGGGCCGCGTTCGGTGGCGGGCACGCTGTTCGGTACCGAGGCGCCGCGTCTGGTGGACATCTTCGGTATCGGCATCGAGGCCGAGCTGTCGGGCCACATGCTCTACATCGTGAACGACGACAAGCCGGGCTTCATCGGTCGCATCGGCACGCTGCTGGGCGCGCGCGGGATCAACATCGGCACCTTCAACCTCGGCCGGCGCGAGGCGGGCGGGGAAGCGGTGCTGCTCCTCAGCCTTGACGAGGCGCTGACCCCCGAAGTGATCGCCGAGGCCGAGAAGGTCGAGGGCGTGAAGCTGGTCAAGGCGCTGAGCTTCTAATCTCTCGCGGGAGGCTGGCCTTGCCAGCCTCCCTGCCGAGGGGACGGCCTTTCGGCCGGCGCGCAGTCGCGCTTGCGGCCCGCGTTGCGGGCCGGTCCAGCGCTCCGGCGGGAAGGCAGCCTTTGGTGCTTGCCCCTTCACCCCGCGTCGATACCTCGCTAAGCGCAAGCGCAATGACCAAACCCAGCGACCTCCTGCCCGAAGGCCTAGAAGATCACCTGCCCCCCGAAGCGGCGCGGATCACGGCGGCGATGCACGCCTGCCTCGATGTCATGGGCGCGCACGGCTACGACCGCGTGCGCCCGCCGCTGCTCGAGTTCGAGGCCTCGCTGGTCGGCCGCATGGCGGGCGTCAGCGTGGGCGAGCGCAGCACCATGTTCCGCTTCGTCGATCCCGCCAGCCTGCGCACGCTGGCGCTGCGCTCCGACATGACCCCGCAGGTCGGGCGGATCGCCTCCACCAGCCTGCGCGATGCGCCCCGTCCGCTGCGTCTCGCCTATTGCGGCGACACGGTGGTGATGAAGGCAAGCCAGCTCGATCCCGCCCGTGAGCGCCTGCAATTGGGCGCCGAACTGATCGGTGCCGACAGCGTCGCGGCGGCGGGCGAGGTGGTGATGCTCGCCATCGAGGCGATGAAGGCGGCGGGCCTCACCGGCATCTCGGTCGATTTCACGCTCCCCGACCTCGTCGATACCCTCGCCGAAAAGGCCTTCCCGCTTGCCTCCGACAGGCGCGAGGCGGTGCGGCGCGAACTCGACACGAAGGATGCAGGCGGCCTGAAAGCGGCAGGCGGCGCGGCCTATCTGCCGCTGCTCTATGCCGCCGGCCCGCTCGATAGCGCGCTTGCCGCCCTGCGCGCCGTGGATGCGGGCGGTGCGCTGAAATCGCGGCTCGACGGGCTTGCGGCGATAGCGGCGCATATTGGTGATGCGGCGCGGATCACGCTCGATCCGACCGAGCGGCACGGGTTCGAATACCAGTCCTGGCTCGGCTTCACCCTCTACGCCGAAGGCCTGCGCCGCGCGGCGGGGCGGGGCGGCACCTACCGCATTGCCGGCAGCGAGGAAGCCGCGACCGGCTTCACGCTTTACCTCGACCGGATCGCCGAGGTCGCGCCCCAGCCGCAAGCGGGGCGGATGGTCTACCTCCCGCTCGGTCATGACCGCGCGGCGGCGGCGGCCTTGCGCGCCGGGGGCTGGCGCACGCTGGCCCAGCTCGCCGTAGGCGAAGACCCGCAGGCGCTCGGCTGCGGCTGGGTGCTCGACGGGCTGGAGCCGCGCGCGCTCTAGCCCAGCACCTTCTTCAGCCAGGCGTCCATGACCGGGGTCGCCGGATAGTCGGGCTGGCCGAGCTTGCGGTTGATCTCCATGTGCCCCTTCAGCCCTTGGCCCGGGAAGCCTGCGACCTCGGCCTGCGACCCGCCCTTCCTGAGCGCCTCGGCCAGCGCCTTGGACTGCGCGACCGCATCGGGACGCTGGACGTGGAGCAGCAGGAAGGCGGGCGCATTGGGCGAGGCCGCCTGCAAGGTCGGCGAAAGCGCGGCCTGCCGTGCGGGATCGGTGCCGAAGGCCTGCCTATAGGTCTCCTGCATCATCGGCCCGGCACCCTTCAGCTGCGCCGCCACATCATAGGCCGCCCCGTCATTGGGCATCACCCCGTCGATATCGGCAAAGGAAAGCCCCGCCGCCTTGAGGTAACGCTCGTCGGTCCCCACCAGCGCCACCAGATGCGCGCCTGCCGAATGCCCGGTCAGCACCACACGGGTCGGATCGATCCCCAGTTCGCCCGCGCGCTTCAGGATATGTGCGAGCGCGGCGGCGACATCGCCCGCCTGATCCTCCACCGTGTTGCGCGGGACCAGGCGGTAGTCGATCGCGGCGAAGGCATAGCCCTGCGCCAGCATATGCGCGGGCATCGCACGGCCGGTCGCGTTGCTCTTTGACCCGCGCTGCCACCCGCCGCCATGGACGAACAGGACGAGCGGCGCGGCCTTCGCACCCTCGGGCACCCACAGATCGAGCGCCTGGAGGCTGTCGGGGCCATAGGCGAGGGTCCGCCCCGGCCCGGGCGTGCGCGTCCCGGCCTCCGGCTCCCCGCGTGCGGCGGCCCCATCCCGGCGCTGTTCGATCCTTTCGCGCAGTTCGCCGCGGCAGCTTTCGGAAAGTGCGCCCGCCTTCTGTGCAAGGCAGGTGCGAAGCCCGCCGCGGCCCGCGCCGCCGCACAGCCTGACGATCTCGGCGCGGCAGGTCTGCCGCAGGCGCTCGCCACCCCCGCGCTGCCGGGCCAGGATCGGACTGGCCAGCACGGCAAGCGCGCTGGCGGCGATAAGGGCTTTGGCGGCGGTGTTCATCGGCAGGGATTCCTTGCGAAAGGCTGTGTCCGGCCAAACGCAGCATGGCGCGAAACCCTTCGCGCAGCTTGCCTCGCCCGCCGCAAAGGCCTAGGCGGCCCCTCGCGGTTTTCCCCCACCCTGGTTCCCCCCACCCTAGAAGGATAGCAATGGCCAACGTCACCGTGATCGGCGCCCAGTGGGGCGATGAGGGCAAGGGCAAGATCGTCGACTGGCTCGCCAGCCGCGCCGATGTCGTGGTGCGCTTCCAGGGCGGGCACAATGCCGGGCACACCCTCGTGATCGACGGCAAGACCTACAAGCTCTCGCTGCTCCCCTCGGGCATCGTCTCGGGCACGCTCTCGGTGATCGGCAATGGCGTGGTGCTCGATCCCTGGGCGCTGCGCGACGAGGTCGCCAAGATCGAGCGACAGGGGGTCTCGGTCACCGACGAGAACCTCGCCGTGGCCGACAACTGCCCGCTGATCTTGCCGCTCCACCGCGATCTTGACGGCTTGCGCGAGACGGCGGCGGGCAAGGGCAAGATCGGCACCACCGGGCGCGGGATCGGCCCGGCTTACGAGGACAAGGTGGGCCGGCGGGCGATCCGGGTGTGCGATCTTGCCCACCTCGACACGCTCGAGCCGCAGCTTGACCGCCTCTGCGCGCACCACGATGCGCTGCGCGCGGGCTTTGGCCAGCCGCCGGTGGACCGTGCGGCTCTGCTGGAAGAGTTGCGCGAGATCGCGCCCTTCGTGCTGCGTTTCGCCCAGCCGGTGTGGAAGCGATTGAAGAAGGTCCGCCGTGCGGGGGCCAAGATCCTGTTCGAGGGCGCGCAGGGCGTGCTGCTCGATGTCGATCACGGCACCTATCCCTTCGTCACCTCCTCGAACACGGTGAGCGGCACGGCGGCCAGCGGCAGCGGTCTCGGCCCCAATTCGACCGGCTTCGTGCTCGGCATCGTCAAGGCCTACACCACCCGCGTCGGCTCCGGCCCCTTCCCTACGGAACTGGAGGATGACATCGGCCAGCGCCTCGGCGAGCGGGGGCATGAATTCGGCACGGTGACGGGGCGCAAGCGCCGCGTGGGCTGGTTTGATGCCGTGCTGGTGCGCCAGTCCTGCGCGATCTCTGGCGTCACCGGCATCGCGCTGACCAAGATCGACGTGCTCGACGGGCTGGAGAAGGTGATGATCTGCACCGGCTACCGCCTGCGCGGCAAGGTCTATGACTACCTTCCCAGCCACGCCGCCGATCAGGCCGAATGCGAGCCGATCTACGAGGAAATGCCCGGCTGGCATGAAAGCACCGCAGGCGCGCGCTCCTATGCCGATCTGCCCGCTGCGGCGATCAAGTACATCCAGCGCATCCAGGAGCTGATCGAGTGCCCCGTGGCGCTGGTCTCGACCAGCCCCGAGCGCGACGACACGATCCTGATGCGCGATCCTTTCGTCGACTGATCATAGGATTGACGCGTGCATCTGCCGGGTCGGCAGCCTGTCCATCCTACAGAAAACAGGTCGATTTACTTGACCTGATCCGGTTTTGTTCTAGTGTCGTTCCAACACTGTTGGAGTCGAGTCGATGCTGATCCCCCCCGAAACCGGCGCCCGCCCCGCTCACGATTTTTCCTATGGCCGTGCCGCTGACGGCGCGGGCCTGCCTGCCCGCGTCGCGATTTTCGGCGAGGATGAGGCGCTGCGCCGCCAGATTGCCGCCGACCTCGAAGGGGCGGGGTTTCGCAGCATTGATGGCGGGGCCTTGCGCGCGCAGGTCGACGGGCCGATCGCGCTGCTCGGCGATGTGGTTGTGGTCGATTGCCCGGTCAGCGGGCCGGACGGGATCGATGCAATGACGCTCGCCAGTCTGGCGCGGCTCGACATGCGGGTCGCCCGCTCGGGCGCGAAGCTGGTGGTGGCGACCAGTCTCGCCGGGCTCGACGATGTCTTCGCCGTGCTCGACCAGTCGGCTCCGCAGATCCTCGTCGCGCCCAGCCGCGCCGAGCGGGTGATCGCGGTCGGCCGGGTGATGGGCGAGGCGGGGGCTGCGCGTCTGCGCGAGATGGGCGAGGAGGATCGCCTCGCGCTGCTGCAGCTCTCCCAGCAGGTCGAGGCGATCGCCCGTTCGCTCGACCGGATGCACCATGGGCGCGCGTCCGGGGGCACCATCGCCGATGTGAAGCGCGATTACCGTGCGCCCGAGGCGCGACAGAACGGCGGCTTCGGCGGGCGCCTTGCCGCCGACCCGGCCACAGGCCCTTCGGCGCGGGGCGGGCTCTTGCTGCCCGAGCCGCAGATCGTGCGCCAGATCATCGCCAACCGCCAGGCGCGCGGCCGCTTCTTCGATCCTGCCCTGTTCGGCGATCCGGCCTGGGACATGCTGCTCGATCTGACCGCTGCCCATGGGGAGGGTGCGCGGGTCTCGGTCACCTCGCTGTGCATTGCGGCGGGGGTTCCGGCGACCACGGCGCTGCGCTGGCTCACCCAGATGGTCGAGAGCGGAATCTTCATCCGCGTCCCCGACGCGGCTGACAAACGCCGCGCCTTCATCGCGCTGAGCGACAGGGCCCTGGCGGCCATGTCGGGCTATTTCGCAAGCCTTCGCATGCCCCTGCTTCAGGCGGCCTGAGGCGCGGGGCTCGGGTCAGGCAGGGCCGGGCCGCCAGTGCAGGATCAGGGTGAGGCCGCTGGCGGGCGCTTCGGGGTGCGGCCCCTGTGCAGCTTCAGCGCCCATGTCGCGCGGTTCAGACTCTGCCTTGCCCGCGTCCAGACCCGCCTTAGACCCCTGCTCGACCCCTTCTAGACCGGCCTGCGGTGAAGGTTTCACGTGAAACATCTGCCGCCCGGCATCGGCGCGGGCGCGGGCCAGGATGGCTTGGGGAACATCGCCGTCCAGCAGCAGCAGGTCCGCCTCTCCCAGCAGGCGAGCCTGCCTGAGGGTCAGCTCCTCGGGATCGGCACTGGAGAGGGTGATCGCGCAAAGCGCCCCCGAGGCGGGAGGCGCGGCTCCCTCCGCCCATTGCTCAACCCGCTGAAATGCTGACGGATCGAGCGGATCGAGCGCTCCCCCCTCGCGCAGGGCGGCATCGAGTGCGCGGCGCCGGTCGGCCCCTTGCGGAAAGCGGCGACGCAGGCGCGGACGGACCGCCTCGAGCGCTCTGGCGAGCCCGCCCAGCGTGTCGGGCAGAACCCGCTCGAGCCTGAGGCGCACATGCTTGGCGAGCCCGGCCGAGGCGCCGCCCGTCCCGATGGCGATCAGCAGAGGGTCGCGGTCAAGGATGGAAGGCGTTGTAAAGTCGCATAATTCCGGCCGGTCTACGACGTTGACCAGCATCCCCGCGCAGCGCGCATTGACCGCCGCGACCTCGCAGGCCTGCGCGTCCTCATAGGCGATGAAAGCGAGCCGCACGCCCTCGTCCACCGCCCGGGCGAAGTCGTCGACCACCACGCCTCCCGCGCGCTCCACCAGCCGCCGCTTGGGCTCCGCCGCCGGCCCGTCGCCGAGCACGAGCACCTGTTGGCCTGTGACCTTGTGGAACAGCGGCAGGCTGGCGATCTTGCTCATGACCGGCGCATCGCAGCCTCAGGCGAGCCATTCCGGCACGCGCTCGGCGTCCATGATCGCGCCCGCCTCGATGCGGTCCGCGACCACCGCGAACCGGTCGCCGTCGACCAGCACCTCGGCCACGAAACCGCGCGAATTGTAGGAGGAGGCCATGGTCGCGCCATAGGCCCCCGCGGTGCGGAACACCGCGAGGTCGCCCGCCTCCAGCAGGTCGCATTCGCGGCCCATCGCGAAGGTGTCGCCGGTCTCGCAGATCGGGCCGACGATGTTGGCGCGCATCCCCGCGCCGCGCGGGACGACCGCCTCGAAATGGTGGTAGGCCCCGTAGAGCGCGGGCCGGGCGAGGTCGTTCATGGCGGCATCGACGATCACGAAGGGATCGTTGATCCCGCGCTTCACCCGCACCACCCGGGTCAGCAGCACGCCGGCATTGCCGGCGATGACGCGGCCCGGCTCGAAGATCAGCTTCACCCCCCAGTCCCTCGTCACCCGCGCCACCATCGCCCCGTATTCCGCAGGCGCGGGAAGGACCTCGCCGACGCGATAGGGCACGCCGAGCCCGCCGCCGAGGTCGACATGGGTGATCGTGTGCCCCGCGCCGCGCAAGGCTTCGACCAGCGTGCCGAGCTTGGCAAAGGCGGTTTCCAGCGGCGCGAGATCGGCAAGCTGGCTGCCGATATGCACCGCCACGCCCCTGAGGTTGATGCCCGCCAGACGGGAAAGGGCTCCGAAGATCTGCCCGGCCTCGCTGATCGGCACGCCGAACTTGTTGTCGGCCTTGCCGGTCGATATCTTGTCATGCGTGCCCGCATCGACATCGGGATTGATCCGCAGGGTGCACTGCGCGGTCAGCCCGCGCGCAGCGGCGATCGCGGCGAGCTCGACGCCCTCCTCCTCGCTCTCGATGTTGAACTGGCCGATCCCCGCCTCGAGCGCGGCGGCCATCTCGGCCGCCGTCTTGCCTACGCCCGAGAAGACGATCATCTCCGGCGCGATGCCCGCCGCCAGGGCACGGCGCATCTCGCCGACCGAGACGACGTCCGCGCCCATGCCCTGTCGCCCGAGCACCTTGAGCACCGCGAGGTTGGGGTTCGACTTCACGGCAAAGGCGATAAGCTTGTCCGGCACGCCCTCCAACGCCTCGCGGAACACGCGGGCATGGCGCTCCAGGGTCGCACGCGAATAGACATAGACGGGGGTGCCGACCTGCTCGGCGATAAGCGGCAGGGGCACGTCCTCGGCGTGCATCACGCCGTCCTGGTAGGTGAAATGGTCCATGGAGCTTTCGGTTCTATTCGGGGGGCAGGTCGAAGGGATCGTCCTGGCGCTCTTCCGAGCGACGGCGCAGTTCGACGGAGCGTTCGGGGACCGCAAGAGCATCGCGGCGGAGCAACTCTTCGGCCGAAGGCTTGGTGGCGGCCCCATAGGGCGCCGGCGGCAGGCTCGCGCCCTTGGCCGGGGTGAGCGGCGCCTGCGTGCCGCAGGCAGCGAGAAGGCCGGAGAGGCCGAGCAGCAGAACGATACGCATCATTCCTCCATTTCCAGGGCCAGCTTCGCGGCGGCGACCTGCGCGCGAACCTGATCGGGCGCGGTTCCGCCATAGGAGGCGCGGGTCGCCACAGAAGCATCGACCGAGAGCGCGGCATAGACGCTCTCGGAAATCCGGGCATCGATCGCCTGAAGGTCCGCCAGCGGCAGCTGGTCGAGCGCGACGCCGCGGCTCTCGGCCAGCTTCACTGCGGCCCCCGTGATGTGGTGCGCCTCGCGGAAGGGGATGCCGGCCTGCCGTACCAGCCAGTCGGCAAGATCGGTCGCAGTGGCATAGCCCAGTTCTGCGGCGGCCCGCATCCGGGCGGTGTTGAAGCTCGCCCCTTCGATCATGCCCGTCATCGCCGCGACCGAGAGCGCCATCAGCGAGGCGGCTTCGAAGACCGGCGGCTTGTCGTCCTGCATGTCCTTCGAATAGGCGAGGGGAAGCCCCTTCATGGTGATCATCAGGCTGGTGAGGCTGCCGATCACCCGGCCCGAATGGCCGCGCACCAGTTCGGCGGCATCGGGGTTCTTCTTCTGCGGCATGATCGACGAGCCGGTCGAGAGGCTGTCGGGCAGGCGGATGAAGCCGAAGGGCTGGCTCGCCCAGAGGATCAGCTCCTCGGCCAGGCGCGAGAGGTGGAGCGCGGTGGCCGAGCAGCACCACAGGAAATCGAGCGCGAAATCGCGGTCGGACACGGCGTCGAGCGAATTCGCGGTGGGCCGGTCGAAGCCCAGTGCGCGCGCGGTCGCCTCGCGGTCGATCGGGAAGCCGGTGCCGGCGAGGGCTGCCGAGCCGAGCGGGCATTCGTTCATCCGCTCGGCCGCGTCGGCGATCCGCGCGCGATCACGCCGGAACATCTCGAAATAGGCCATGAGGTGATGGCCGAGCGTCACCGGCTGCGCGGTCTGGAGGTGGGTGAAGCCGGGCATGATCGAGTCCGCGTGCTCGCCCGCGCGGTTCACCAGCGCGCGCTGGAGCGCGGCCAGCCCCTCGTCCATCTGGGCAAAGGCGTCGCGCACCCAGAGGCGGAAGTCGGTCGCCACCTGATCGTTGCGGCTCCTCGCGGTGTGAAGGCGCCCCGCGACCGGTCCGATCAGCTCGGCGAGCCGCCCTTCCGTGGTCATGTGGATGTCCTCGCGATCCCAGTCCTCGGGCACGCCGTCGCGTTCGTATTCGGCGGCGACCGCGTCGAGCCCGGCGGCGATGGCGGCGGCATCCTCTTGGCTGACGATGCCGGTGGCGCCGAGCATTGCGACATGGGCCTTGCTCGCGGCGATGTCCTGCCGCCACAGCGCCTTGTCGAAGGGGATCGAGGCGTTGATTTCGCGCATGATCGCGCTAGGGCCATCGGCGAAGCGGCCGCCCCACATGGCGTTGGTCGCAGCGCCCTCACCGGAGCCCGTCATGTCACGCTTCTCGCTCATTGCCGCCTGTATGGTCCTTGCTCTGGCCGGATGCGATAGGCCCGAGGGCGCGCCAGCGCAACCGGGCGCTGATGCAAGCGCGGGCGCGTTCAAGGTTGACCGTTCCGGGGCCGGAACCGCGATCCCCTCCCTGACGGTCAGTGACCCGGCGGGCCGGAGGCTCGAGCTTGCGGCGCAGGACGGACCGGTGCTGCTCAACCTCTGGGCGACCTGGTGCGCGCCATGCGTCAAGGAAATGCCGCAGCTCGATCGCCTTGCCGGCGAACTCGAGGGCGAGGTGAAGGTGGTGACCGTCAGTCAGGATATCCGCGGCGCCGAGGTGGTGACGCCGTTCTTTGCCAAGCACGGCTACCAGCGGCTCGAGCCTTGGCTGGATCCGGAAACCGCACTCTCGGCGCAGTTCACACCCGAGGGCGTGTTGCCGCTGACGATCCTGTTTGACGCCTCGGGCAGGGAGATCCTGCGGGTGACGGGGGGCTATGACTGGGACAGCCCTGAGGCCGTCAGGCTGATCCGCGAGAGCCTCGCGGCAAGCTAGGCCAAGCGTCGGGCGATCGCCTCGCCCATGCGCAGCGGGTCGTCTGCCTTCAGGCCCTCGCGCCAGGCGACGCGGCCCGGCTCGAACAGCAGCACCACGGTCGAACCGAGGTAAAAGCGCCCCATCTCGTCCCCGGCGGCGAAGCTGGGGCCGGCGCCCGCGAAGTCCTCATGCACCGGCGCGCTCGCATGGGTGCGGAAGGTGTTCGGCCACACCGTGTCGATCCCCGCGACGATCATCGCGCCCACCATGATGCTGGCGAAATGCCCGTCCGGCCCGTCAAAGCGGCAGGCCAGGCGCTCGTTGCGGGCGAAGAGCCTGTCGACCCCGGCGGCGGTGGCGACGTTGACCGAAAAGAGGTCGCCCGGGATGTAGCTTGTCGCCGCCAGCATGCCTGCGGCGGGCATGTGGACGCGGTGGTAATCCCTGGGGCTGAGATAGATCGTCATGAACGATCCGCCCTCGAAGCGCGCGGCCTCGCTGGCGCTGCAGCCGAGGATTTCGGCGACCGCGTAATCGCGCCCCTTGGCCTGGATGATCCGGCCTGCGGCAATCGGGCCGAGCTGGCTGACCGCGCCATCGGCGGGCGAGAGAATGAACTGCTGCGCGTCGGCCAGCGCGCGCGCGCCGGGCTTCAATTCGCGGGTGAAGAAGTCGTTGAAGCTCGTGAACTCGCCAATCCCCCGCGCTGCCTCGGACAGATCGACGCCATAGGCCGCGACGAAGCGGCGGATCAGCCGGTCGCGCAGCCAGGGTGCCTCGCACGCTGCGAGGCGCCCGGCGAGGCGCGAAAGAGCGTGCTGGGGAAGGATGTGCTGGAGCGCGATGAAGGCTGCTGACATGCTCCTTGCGCTAGGCTTGCGCGCGTCGCCATGCAAGCCGCGGCAGGCTAGAGCGTGGCGGTCTGGCCGCCGTCGATCTTGATGGCGCTGCCGGTGATGAACCCGGCGCGGGGAGAGGCGAGGAAGGCAGCGATGTCGCCGAACTCCTCCGGCCTGCCGAGCCGGCCAGCGGGAATCGCGGCGATCGAGCGGGCGGTGATCTGCTCTGCCGCCATCCCGCTGCCTGCCGCCATCGTGGCGTGGAGGCTGGTCAGGCGGTCGGTGGCGATCTGGCCGGGGAGCAGCAGGTTGACCGTCACGCCGTCGGCAGCGACCTCGGCGGCGAGGGTCTTGCACCAGGAGGCGAGCATCGCCCGCACGGCGTTGGAGAGCACGAGGCCGGGGATCGGGGTGACGAGGCTGGTCGAGGCGACCGCGAGAATCCGGCCGAAGCCGCGCGCGCGCATCCCGGGCAGAAATGCCTGCGCCAGCGAAAGCTGGGCGTTGAACATGCAGTCGAAGACCCCCGCGAAATCGCCCGGTGTGGTGCTTGCCGCCGCACCGGTCGGCGGACCGCCGCTGTTGAGCACGAGAATGTCGGGCGAGGCACCCCCGCTGCGCACGGCATCGATGATTGCTTGCGGGGCACCCGGATCGTCGAGATCGGCAGTGATGTGAACCTCGCCCGACCGCGCCACGGTGATGACCTCGGCCCCCTCGGCCGCCAGTGCTGCGGCAATGGCGCGGCCCAGCCCCTTGCTCGCGCCGAGCACCAGCGCTGTCTTGCCTTCGAGTTGCAGGTCCATGGGGCTTCTCCCTCCCTTGCATGCCGTGGTGGATGAATGCCCGAATGGCACGCGGCGCGCGCCTGATCAAATCGCGCGGGACGCAGGAGACGAAGGCCCGGCGCTGGAAGCCCTTCGCTTGCGCCCGGGCGTTTTCGCGTGAACCCCTCCCATGGACGGGTCATCGAGCGAGAACTGGTGGGCGGTGACGGGCTCGAACCGCCGACCCTCTCGGTGTAAACGAGATGCTCTACCAACTGAGCTAACCGCCCGCCTCTCGGCGCTGGGGCGGGTTAGGCTGCGGTGCGGCGCGGGTCAAGCTGCGGCTGGGGCTCTGCCATGGACGCCGGCAGGCTGCTAGAATGGCGTGATGATCATCGACACCGAGCTCAACGACGCAACGCCGGTGTGCATCCGCCGCGTCTGGCGCGGCTGCTGACAGCGGTGCTGCTGCTCGACTGCGCGCGCGAGGGGCTGGCCCGCTTCACGGTCCACATCCTTCCCCATAATCGCCCGGCGCTCGCGCTGGCCCGCTCGCTGGGCGCGCAGGCCGCAGGCTACGAGGCGGGCGTGTCGGTGCTCGAGATCGACATCGCGGAGGCGCTCGCTGCCCTGCGCGCCGAGACCGGAGTGCCGGGTCTTGCAGCGGTCTTCGCCAGGTTCGACGCGCAAGGCCTAGGCGCGGCGCCCACGTGCGGCTAGGGCCCCTGTCATGAGCAGGCAGCGCATCCTCGTCCTTGGCACAGGCGGCACGATCGCGGGCTCGGGCAGCGGAGCGACAGGGGCGACCTACCGGCCCGGTGGCCTCGCGCTTCAGAGCCTTGTCGCGCATCTCGACGCGCTCGGCCTCGATGCCGAGCTGGTGTCCGAAGAGATCGCCCGCATCGGCTCGCAGGATATGGGCTTTGCCGAATGGCAGGCGCTCCACGCGGCCTGCCTGCGGGGCATCGCCGATCCGGGGGTGGCCGGGGTCATCATCACCCATGGCACCGATACGGCCGAGGAGACCGGCATCCTGCTCGATCTCACGCTGCCGACCACCAAGCCTATCGTGCTGGTCGGCGCGATGCGGCCGGCCGATGCGGTGGGGGCCGACGGGATGCGCAACTTCGCCAATGGCGTGAAGGTGGCCGGCGATCCGCAGGCCGCCGGGCGCGGCGTCATGCTGGTGATGGGCGATGCGGTGCTTGCCGCGCGCGACGCGCGCAAGGCGGCGACGAGCAGCATCGATGCCTTCCGCAGCTTCCCGCGCGGGGCGCTGGCGCGCGTCACGCCGGCGAGCCTCGACTGGTTCGCCCCCCCGCATCGCATGGGCGAGAGCGCGCGCTATCCCTTCCCGGGCGAATTGCCGCGCGTGGCGATCCTCACCGCAGGTGCAGGGATGGACGAAAAGCCGGTCGAGGCCCTGCTCGGCATCGGTGCACAGGGGATCGTGCTCGCCGGGATGGGGCAGGGCAATGCGCCGGCCTGCGTGATCGCGGCGCTTGCGCGGGCCGCCGCGCGCGGCGTTCCGGTGGTCCGCGCCACCCGTGTCGACGAGGGCCTGGTCGATCGCAATGTCGAGGTGGACGACGACGCGCTCGGCCTCGTCGCGGCGCGGGCGCTCGGTCCCGCAAAGGCGCGCATGGTCCTGATGGTCCTGCTGGCGAGCGGCATCACGGATGCGCGCCACGTCCAGGCGGCGTTCGACGCGGGGTAAGCCCGCGTCCGCCACCTGGCTCCGGCGTTCTACGCAGCCGGTCGTTGCACTGTTTCAACCCCGTCCGTGCCAGTCTGGCCGCCGATATCCGGTCGGGTCGACGCGGGTCCATGCGATGGGTAACGATGAACATCCAGCAACTCAGCCGCACGGGTGGCACGGCTCTCGTCGCTGTCATCCTTGCATCGACGCTGGCCTTCGGTTTCGGGGTCAATGCCATCCGCTTCGGCGGAGACATGCATCTCGGCAACCAGCAGCTGCATGAATTCAACGCGGATATCCTGCCGCCCCCTTCCTATCTGGTCGAGGCCTACCTCGTCGCCCATCTGGTCGTCCGTTCTCCCGGCCGGCTCGACGCCCATGCCGCCAAGCTTGATCGCCTCAAGCGCGACTTCCGGAAGCGGGCGAACCACTGGGCGGCTTCCGATCTGGACCCGCGCCTGAAGGCGGGACTGGCGACAACCGCGGCCGAGGACGGAGAGGCCTTCTGGGCCCTTATCGACAACCGCCTGATCCCGGCCGCAAGGGCCGGCGATGCAGGCGCGCAGGCAGATGCGCTCGCGCGGCTCGATGCCGTCTATGACCGGCACCGCGCGAGGATCGACAGCCTGGTCCAGGGCGCGGCGCGAGAGCAGGCGAGCCTTGATGAAGGCGCCGATGCGACCGTGGCGGCGGTCCTTGTCGGCCTCTCGCTGTCGGCCCTGGCCGTGCTTGCGGCCATTGTCGCGGCGCTGGTCCTGCTCCGGCGCCGGGTGATCGAGCCGCTTGCGGCGACGGCCGAGACGATGGAGCGCATGGCTGCCGGTGATCTCGAGGCGGGGCGGTGCACGAACGACAAGGACGACGAAATCGGCACCATGACCCGGGCGATCGAAGTGTTCCGCAAGAGCGTGATCACAGCGCAAGAGTCCGATTCCGAGCGCAAGCGTGTCGTCGCCGTTCTGCGCGAGCGTCTCAGCGCGATGGCGTCCGGCGATCTCGACGCGCCGATCGTGGAGTTTCTGCCGGTCGGTTACAAGGGCATCCGGATGGACTTCAACCAGGCCCAGGCGGCGCTGCGCGATCTGATCCTGTCCGTCGTCCACTCGGCGCAGGAAATCCATCACAGCGCCGGGGACGTCAACGACGCCGCCTCGGCCCTTTCCGAGCGCGCCGCCCGTCAGGCTGCCACGCTCCAGGCAACGGCCGCTGCCCTCCAGCGCACCAACCAGGGCATCCAGTCAAGCGCGACCCTTGCGCAGGAAGCCAATGCCGAAGTCGCCCTTGCCCGCGGGAATGCAACCCGCAATGGAGAGATCGTCGAGACGGCTGTTACTGCCATGGCTCAGATCCAGGCCTCCTTTGCCGAAGTCGAGAACATCACGAACATCATCCAGAACATCGCCTTCCAGACCAACATCCTCGCGCTCAATGCGGGCGTCGAGGCGACCCGCGCGGGCGAGGCGGGCAAGGGGTTCGGGGTGGTCGCCACCGAGGTCCGCGCGCTGGCGCAGCGTTCGTCCGAGGCGGTCACGGCGATCCAGCAGCTCCTGGGCAAGAGCGCCGAAACCATCACCAACGGCACGGATCAGGTCTCGTCCTCGGGTGTGGCCCTGCGCGAGATGATCGAGATCATCGACCGGGTCAGCCAGCGGGTCGAGGAACTGGCCGCCTCCTCGCGGGATCAGGCGGCCAATCTCAACGAGGTGGACGGCGCCTTGTCGAAGCTTGACTACGACACCCAGCAGAACGCCGTGATGGCCGAGCAGTCGAGGGCCGCGAGCGAAGCATTAAAGCAGGAAGTTGGCCAGCTCACCGCGCGCACGGCCCTGTTCAGGCGGGCGTCCCTCGAGAAGACCGGCGCGCCCGCTGTCGATCTGAGGCTCTACGGCTGAGCCGATGCAGCGGGCGCGCCGGGCTTCGTCAGCCCCAGGGCGTGACCAGATACTTCTCGCCGGTCTTCATCTGGCGGTAGTCGGTGATCGCGGGCTTCTCGAGCATCTCCTCCAGCGTCACCTTGGCCTTATAATGCGAGGCAAAGGTGGTGGTGAGGTTCGCCTGCACGCGCTGGCGCATCCGCACCACGGTCTCCATCCCCGCACGCTGCAGGAAGGGCGTCAGCAGCCAGCCGGCGATGTTCCATTGCAGGCCGTAGGAGGGCGTCAGGATCGTCGGGTTCTGGAGATCGAGCCGCCCGTAGATGTACATCTTCTTCTGCTGGTTCGAACCGTAGCGCGAGAATTCGCTCATCTGCGAGACAGCGACCTGCTCCATCGCCTTCAAGACGCCGTCCGAGGCCTGCCCGCCGCCAATCGGATCGAAGCCGAGGAAAGCGCCGGTCTCGGCGATCGCGGCGCGCAGGTCCGCCATGTAGGTGGGGGCGGAACTGTCGACCACATAGGTCGCGCCCTGCGCCTTGAGCATCGCGACATGCTCAGGTCTACGGACGATATTCACCAGCTTCATCCCGTCCTCGATGCAGATGCGATTGAGCATCTGGCCGAGGTTCGAGGCGGCGGCGAGGTGGACGATGGCCGAGTGGCCCTCCATCTTCGCGGTCTCGACGAAGCCGAGCGCGGTCATCGGATTGACGAAGCTGGAGGCACCGACCTCGCTGGAATGCTCGCCCAGCGGCAGGCACATCATCGCGTCGGCGATGGCATATTGGCTGAAGGCATTGCCCGGCACGCAGGCGACGCGCTGGCCGATGAGGGCCTGCGCCATGTCGCTCTCGCCAGCCGCGATCACCGTGCCCGCGCCCTCGTTACCGGCCGGCAGGCGCTGGCCGTGGCGCGCCTTGTTCCCGGTCAGGAACGGCTCGGGCATGGTCGCGACGACCTTGCCGGGCGAGTATTCGGCGGTCTCGAAATCGGCCGCAGAGGTGAGGATCGCGAGGTCGGAAGGGTTGATCGGGGCGGCTTCCATCCTGACCAGCACCTGATTGCCGGTGGGTGCAGGGAATGTGCTTTCGGCCACCTCAAGCGTCAGCTTGCCGTCGGCGGTGAGGGTGGTGAAGAGCTGCTTTCCGGTGGTCATCTTATCGTCTCCCGTTGTTGCTGATGCGCCTAGGCATTCCGGTTGCGGATGGCAACGGCGGCGAAGGCCCACCCCCGGCCCCTCCCGCAAGCGGGAGGGGAGTATCAGTGCAACCCAGTCCCCCTCCCGCTTGCGGGAGGGGTTAGGGGTGGGCCTGTGTCAGGGATAGGTCGCTTCGACGAAATAGAGCCCGTGCGGTGGTGCATTCAGCCCCAGCGCGCCGCGATCCCGCGCGGCCAACGCTGCGGCGAGGCGGCTTTCCGGCCAGGTGCCCGCGCCGACCAGCTTGAGACAGCCGACCATCGAGCGCACCTGATGATGCAGGAAGCTGCGCGCGGCGGCGTGGATGTGGATCTCCTCGCCCACGCGTTCGACCCGCAGCTCGTCCAGCGACTTGACCGGATCGGCGGCCTGGCAATGGACCGAGCGGAAGGTGGTGAAATCGTGCCGCCCGACGAGCGCCTGCGCCGCGCGGTGCATGGCCTCGGCGTCGAGCGGCTGGGGCACGTGCCACGCCTTGTCCCGCATCAGCGTGAGCGGCGCGCGGCGGTTGGCGATCCGGTAGAGGTAGCGCCGCCCGGTGCAGGAAAAGCGCGCGTGCCAGTCGTCCGGCACCACCTCGCAGGCCGTGACCGCGATGGGATCGGGGCGGAGCTGGGCGTTCAATGCGGCCATCAGGCGAAAGGGATCGAAGGGCTTGTCGATGTCGACATGGCTGCGCATCGCCAGCGCGTGGACGCCCGCATCGGTGCGGCCTGCGGCGTGCATCACCACCGTCTCGCCCGTGATCCGCTGGAGCGCATCCTCGACCGACTGCTGCACGCTCGGCCCGTGGCTCTGGCGTTGCAGCCCGAAGAAGGGCGTGCCGTCGAATTCGAGGGTGAGCGCGAAGCGGGTCATTGCGCCTTCTCGTCACCCCAGCGCAAGCTGGGGCCTGGGGCGTCAAGCTCTGTGCTTTGGGCTCTAGGTCCCAGCTTGCGCTGGGATGACGGGGTAAAGTTGCTTCTCAAGAGAGCACCGTCCCCGCTGCCACCGGCCGCCCGCGCAGGAATTCCGCGAGCGCCATGGCCGGCTTGCCCGCGCGCTGGAGCTTCAGGGGCCGGATTGCTCCCGAGCCACAGGCGATGGTCAGCTCCCCGTCCAGAACCGTTCCCGGAGCGCCGTGGGCCTCGACCATCTCGGCCAGCAGCAGCTTCACGCGCTCGTCACCAAGCTCGAACCATGCGCCGGGGAAGGGGGCGAGGCCGCGCACCGTGCGCTCAATGGCGGCGGCATCCCCGGCCCAATCGATCCTGCCTTCCGCCTTGTCGATCTTGGGGGCATAGATCGCCTGCCTCTCGTCCTGCACCTGCGGGCGGAAGGCGGCGAGATCGGCCAGCACTGCGACCATCGCCGCCGCGCCAACCGCGCCCAGTTCCTCGAACAGCTCGCCGGTCGTCTTGCGCCCCACCGGTACGCTTAGCTTGTGGAGCATCGGCCCGGTATCGAGCCCCGCTTCCATCTGCATGATCGTGACGCCCGTCGCCTCGTCGCCCGCCATCACCGCACGGTGGATCGGCGCCGCCCCGCGCCAGCGCGGCAGCAGCGAGGCGTGGATGTTGAGGCAGCCCTGTGCGGGCGCATCCAGCACCGCTTGCGGCAGGATCAGGCCATAGGCCGCGACGACCGCCACATCCGCCCCGAGCGCGGCAAACTCGGCCTGCGCCTCGGCGTTCCTGAGGGATAGGGGAGAGCGGACCGGCACGCCCAACCGCTCGGCCTCGACCTGCACGGGGGAGGGCATCAGCCTCTTCCCCCGCCCCGCCGGACGCGGCGGCTGGGTGTAGACGCAAAGGATCTCATGCCCCGCCTCGGCCAGCGCGCGCAGGGCCGGAACCGCGAAATCCGGCGTTCCCATGAAGATGATGCGCATAAGCTTTGCGGGCAGCCTTTGTGAAGCGAAGCGCAGCCCCTATCTCTCCCCCCATGGCATCGCAAGAGATCGAAGCTTTGAGCGCCGCGCTCGCCCGTCTGCCCGGGCTCGGGCCGCGTTCCGCGCGGCGGGCGGTGCTGTGGCTCGTCAAGCACCGCGAATCCGCGCTGCCCGCCTTGCTTGAGGCGCTCGCGGGCGTCGCCGAGACGCTGGTCGAGTGCCGGACCTGCGGCAATGTCGACACCCGCGATCCTTGCGGCATCTGTGCCGACCCCCGCCGCGATGCGCGGTCCCTGTGCGTGGTGGAGGAGGTCTCCGACGTCTGGGCGCTGGACCGTGCGCGGCTGTTCCCCGGGCGCTACCACGTGCTCGGCGGGCGGCTGTCCGCGCTCGACGGTGTGGCGCCCGAGGACCTGAACATCGCCAGCCTGCTCGCCCGGGTCGAGGGCGGGGCGGTCGACGAGGTGGTGCTCGCCATGAACGCGACGCTCGAAGGCCAGACCACCGCGCATTACCTCGCGGAACGGCTCGAGGCCCATCCTGTGCGCGTCACCCAGCTCGCCCACGGGTTGCCGGTGGGTGGCGAGCTCGACTATCTCGACGAGGGCACGCTGGCGCAGGCCTTGAGGGCGCGAAGGCCGGTGGGGTGACATTCCCACCCCCAACCCCTCCCGCAGGCGGGAGGGGAGCGAGACTTGGCAGCTTGCTGCCTAGTCGCAGCGGGGTGGGCCTGCGCCGCGTTGAAATCTGCGCTTCTCTCGCCTAAATGGGCGCCATGGCTATCCGCGAAATCCTCGAAGTGCCGGACCCCCGGCTGAAAGTCGTATCGACCCCGGTCGAACCCCATGAGTTCGGCCCCGAGCTGAACCAACTCGTCGAAGACATGTTCGAGACGATGTATGATGCCCCCGGCATCGGCCTCGCCGCGATCCAGGTCGGCGTGCCCAAGCGGGTGCTGGTGATCGACCTCCAGCCCGACGATCCCGATGCCGAGCCGGTCGAGTGCACCAGCCACGGCGGCCACAAGCACACCCATCCGGCGACGAAGAAGGAACCGCGGGTGTTCATCAACCCCGAGATCCTCGATCCTGCCGACCAGCTTTCGACCTATCAGGAAGGCTGCCTCTCGGTCCCCGAGATCTATGCCGACGTCGATCGCCCGGCGACCTGCACGGTCCGGTATCAGGATCTGGACGGCAACACCCACGAGGAAGCGCTCGACGGGTTGATGGCGACCTGCCTCCAGCACGAAATGGACCACCTCGAAGGCATCCTCTTCATCGACCACCTCTCGCGCCTGAAGCGTGCGATGGTGCTGAAGAAGCTCGAAAAGATCCGGCGGGCTGCGTAATTTGTTTGCGTGCCCGCCTCCGCGGGCCCGTCCTCGCCGCGTTTCGTGCTTCGCACGAGCGGCTGCGGGCGGCCGGTCGGCCTTGCGGCGCTGCGCGCCGGGGCTTTCTCCCCCCTCGTCTCCCCGGACTTGATCCGGGGCCCCGCTTTTGTGTCGGAAAGCGAAACGCAGGCCTAGCGTTCCCTATTCGTTCTGTGTAGGCTCGCTGCATGGACCCTGCGATTCTCTCGATCCTCGCCCTCGTTATTGGCGCCGCGCTCGGCTGGTTTCTGGCGTCTCGCCCGCTCGCCGATCTGCGCGCGCGGCTGGCGGCGGCTGAGGCGGCGGCGGGAGAGCAGGCGGGCGAGTTCAAGCGCGCCGTCGCCGAACTGGGCGAAGCGCGGATCGAGGTGGCCGCGCTCGGTGAACGCGCCGCGCGCGCTGACGGGCTTGCGCAGCAGCTCGATGCCGCGCGCGAGGAGAACGCCCGTTTCCGCGCCGAGCGGGCCGCGTTCGAGGAGCAGAAGCGGTTGCTCGAGGAATCGCGCTCGAACCTGCTCAAGGAATTCGAGAACACCGGCGCACAGGTTCTGAACCGCGCACAGGAAGCCTTCCTCAAGCGCGCCGAGGAGCGTCTCGGTCATTCCGAAAAGGCGAGCGAGGAAAAGCTGAAGGCGCTGCTTGCTCCCGTGGGTGACCGGCTCAAGAGCTATGAGGAACAGGTCAAGGCGCTTGAAGAAAAGCGCGTCGATGCCTTCGGCCAGCTGGCCGGCGTGATCGAGGAGATGCGCAAAGGGCAGGACGAGGTGAAGCGCGAGGCGCAGCGGCTCGGCAATTCGCTCACCAATGCCCCCAAGGCGCGCGGTCGCTGGGGGGAAAAGGCGCTGCAGAACCTGCTCGAACAATGCGGGCTGGCGCAGCACACCGATTTTATCATGGAGCACTCGGTCTCGACCGAGGATGGCCGCCTGCGCCCCGATGCGATCGTGCGCATCCCCGGCGGCAAGGTGCTGGTGATCGATTCCAAGGTCTCCCTGAATGCCTATCAGGAAGCCTTCGAGGCCGACACCGAGGAGGCGCGCGCGCGGGCGCTGGCCGATCACGTCCGCTCGATGCGCAATCATGTGCAGACGCTGGGCGCGAAGAGCTACCAGTCGCAGTTCGAGGACGCGCCCGATTACGTGGTGATGTTCGTGCCGGGCGAGCATTTCGTCGCCGCCGCGCTCGAGGCCGATCCCGACCTCTGGAACTTCGCCTTCGACAAGCGCGTGCTGCTGGCGACCCCGACCAATCTGGTCGCCATCGCCCGCACGGTGGCGCAGGTCTGGCGGCAGGACGGCCTCGCCAAGGAAGCCCAGGAGATCGGCCGGATGGGGGCGGAGCTCTATGATCGCCTCGCCACCGCCGCCGAGCATCTCAAGCGCGTCGGTAGCGGCCTGGATTCGGCGGTGAACAACTACAACAAGTTCGTGGGCTCCTTCGAACGCAACGTCCTGTCCTCCGGGCGGCGCTTGGCGGAAAAGGGCGTCGAGATCGGCAAGCGCGAAATCGACGAGGTGCCGCTGGTGGCAAGCGCCCCGCGCTACAATGCCGATGATCTTGCAGCGCTCGAAGCACCTGATAGGCGGAGCGAAAGCGAGAATCGCGACGCAGCGGAGTAGGGTGCATGGGTGACGGGGGATCGGGCTGGCAGCTGGCGCAGATCAATATCGGCAAGCTGCTCGCACCCGAGGGTGACGCGCGGGTTCAGCCCTTCTTCGACGCGCTCGAGCGGATCAATGCCCTCGCCGATGCCTCCCCCGGCTTCATCTGGCGGCTTCAGGGCGACAGCGGCAATGCGACCGAGTTCAGCATTGCCTCCGATCCGCTGCTGCTGCTCAATATGTCGGTGTGGCAGGACGCGGAATCGCTGTTCGATTTCGTCTATCGCTCCGGCCACACGCCCGAAATGGCGCGGCGGCGGGACTATTTCCACCGCTTCGAGGGTGCCTATCAGGCGCTGTGGTGGGTTCCGCAAGGCCATCGCCCCTCGGTTGACGAGGGCCTCTCGCGGCTGTGGATGCTCGACCGCTACGGCCCGACGCCGCAGGCCTTCAGCTTCAAGGCGCGCTTTCCGAGACCCGGCGAGGGGGCTTCGCCGGTCGACATGAAGCCCGATCCCTGGTGCATCGGCAACGCCTGAGCGGCGGCGGCTTTCCTGCTGCTCCGGCCCCTGCCACCATCCGGATCGGCTCTTTCGCATCGTCCGTCTGCTCTCCCCACCCGGACAGGAATAATGCACGGCTCTCCCCTGTCCGCCCGCTCCCGGATTTCTGAAACAAAACGTTGAATAAACGCGGGAATAAGCTCTTCCGAGAACCGGACAAGGTGTCCGCTTCGTCCGCTTCAAGCGTCCAGCGCCGCCAGCACCTCGTAGGCCAGCACCGCCCCGGCGACAGCGGCATTGAGCGAATCCGCGCGGCCCTTCATCGGCATGGTCACGCGCAGGTCGCAGGCCATCTCGTAGTCCTCGGGCAGCCCTTGCGATTCGTTGCCGACAAGGATGAAGCACGGCGCCGCGTAGGCCGCCCCGCGATAGGGCACCGCATCGCGCAAGGAGGCCGCGACCAGCTGGCCCTCTCCGCCGCGCAGCCAGGGCAGGAATTCGTCCCACCGCGCCTGCGCGAGGCCCACGGTGAACACCGCGCCCATGCTCGCGCGCACGGCCTCGGCGCTGAAGGGATCGGCGCAGTCGTCGATCAGGATCAGCCCGCCTGCGCCCACCGCGTCGCAGGTCCGCAGCATCGTGCCGAGATTGCCCGGATCGCGCAGCGCCTGCGCCGCGAGCCAGATCGGCGCAGCGCCTCGGTCAAGCCGCTCAAGCGATGTGTCCCACTCATCGAACACCCCGGCGACGCTCTGGGCGTTCTCCTTGCCGGTGATCTTGGAGAGGATGTCGGGCGTGGTGGCGATCACCTCGCCGCCCGCTGCCACAACGTCAGCCTCAAGCCGTTCCAGCAGATGGTGCTCGCGCCCCTCGGCCATCACCAGCACGCGCGGCACACGGCCCGAGGCCCGTGCATCCTCGATCAGGCGCAGCCCCTCGACCAGGAACTGGCCGGCCCGCCTGCGATGCTTCTTGTCCCGCAGCGAGCGCAGGTATTTGACGGTCGGATTGGAAAAGCCGGTGATGTGCTTGCGCATGATGGCCCGCCTACGCGAACCGGCCAGCGCGTGCTAGTCCTCGCCGAAGCCGTCGGACACCAGCGCGACCAGATCCGCGAGCACGGCGTCGGCATTCTCGCCCTCGACCGCCACCTCCACCGTGTCGCCCTTTGCGGCGCCGAGCATCATCAACCCGAGGATCGAGCCGCCCGCCGCACTGTGCGGGGCCTTGGAGACGGTGACTTTCACGCCCTCGGGCAGGGTGGCCACCGCGCCGACGAACTTGGCGCTGGCGCGCGCGTGCAGCCCGCGGCGGTTGACGATGGTGACGCTCTGCCTTGCCTCCCCCACGGCGGCTTCCCCCTAGGCCTTCGCCCGTGCCGGCGGCGTGTCCTGCCCGAGCAGCTCGCTGGCGATGGTGATGTAGTTGCGACCGGCGGTCTGCGCGGCATGGACCGCCGCGGTGACATCCATCGATTTCCTCGCCCCGGCGAGGCGGATCAGCATCGGCAGGTTGATGCCCGCGATGACCTCGACATGACCCGCATCGAGCAGCGAGATCGCCAGGTTCGAAGGGGTGCCGCCGAACAGGTCGGTGAGGATGATGACGCCCTTGCCGGTGTCGACGGCGGAGATGGCTCCGGCGATGTCGGCGCGGCGCTGCTCCATGTCGTCATTGGGGCCGATGCAGACCGTGACGATCGCGTCCTGCGGCCCGACCACGTGCTCCATGGCCTCGACAAACTGGTCCGCGAGGCGGCCATGGGTTACCAGGATCAAGCCGATCATGCGTGAAAAAGGGTCCGTCATCTGCCCGCAGGGGCGTGCCTTAAGCGTTTATACCTGAACCGGCAATGCGCCTTCGCGCTCCTGCCGGATTTCCCGACGCGGCCTAGCGGCGATCCCGTTCGACGGCATCGGCCACGCGCGAGCCAAGGTTGCGGTGGCGGACAGTGGGCGAAAATCCCGCGCCGCGCAAGGCCTCAGCCATGCGTTCGGCGGTGTAGACCGAACGATGCTTGCCGCCGGTGCAGCCGAAGGCGATCTGGACATAGGGTTTTCCTTGCGCAGCGTAGCGCGGCAGCAGCAGCAGCAGCAGGTCGCGGATCCGGGCGAAGGCCTCGGCGAAGGCCGGGTCGCGCTTGATATGCTCCCCCACCGCCGGATCCTGCCCGGTCTGCTCCCGCAATTCGGGCACCCAGTGCGGATTGTCGAGGAAGCGCATGTCGAAAACGAGGTCCGCGAGCGGCGGCATACCGCGCGCAAAGCCGAAGCTCGACAGGGTCAGCGTCAGCGCCGTGGCGGCATCGCTGGGAGCGAACAACTCGCGGATCCGCGCCTGGAGGTCATTGCTGGTGAGCGCGGTGGTGTCGATCATTACCTCGGCCCATTGTCGCAGGGGCTCGAGCAGTTCGCGTTCCGCGGCGATGCCTTCCAGCACGGGACGCCCCGCAGCCATGGGATGGCGGCGGCGGGTTTCGTTGAAACGGCGTTCGAGCTCGCCCCCGGCGCAATCGAGGAACAGGAAAGTGAGCGCGATATCCGGCCTTTCGCCGAGACTCCTCACCAGAGCGATCACGTCGGAGGGCACGAAGCCGCGGGTGCGCGAATCGAAACCGATCGCCAGCGGCCCGCGCGCCTCGGCGGGTGCCGCGACAAGGCGCTTCAGCATCCGAACGGGCAGGTTGTCGATCGTCTCCCAGCCGAGATCCTCGAGCACCGCGAGCGCGGTCGACTTGCCAGCCCCGGCGAGCCCGGTGACCAGCAGAAGCTGCTGCGGCGGCGCAGGGGTCTTGGGCGAGTCTGGGGCGTCGGGCGCGGTCATGGACCTATTCTGGCGCTTCGCTGGCGTGAAGTGAAGCGGCTCCGGGCACGAGGCCGTGGAGATGCAGCGCCCATTCGGCGCGCCGGGCAGGAGCAATCGCGCCCGGATCGAAGGCGAGCACCGGAACTGCGACGCCGGCGATGACGCGCGTGGGAAGCGGCGCGGGCGGCAGGCGTTCCGGCACTGGCCCGCCGATCGCGAGGATCAGTGCCACCGGTGCGGGGGGGGTGACGGCGAGGCTGGCCAGACCCACCCCGCGCACTTCGATCAGGCCTGCGATGTTCGGCGGGGGCGAGGCGATCAGCCGGCCACCTTGCCTTTGCAGTGTCACGGCATCGTCGCCGATCAGCCCGGCACCGCGATCGATGAGCGCCAGCGCGAGGCTGGACTTGCCGCTGCCGGGCGGCCCCTCGATCAGCAGCGCGCGCCCCGCAATCGATACGGCGCTCGCTTGCAATACCAGAGGCGCATCACCGCTCACGGCGCAGCCGGAAGCGACAGGCGCAGACACGCGCCGCCCGCGCCGTCAGGCCGGGCTTCGGCGGTAAGCGTGCCGTCGTGCGCCTCGGCGATGGCGCGGCCGATCGCGAGGCCGAGGCCGGAATGATTGCCGAAGCTCTCGCCCTCGGGCCGGTCGGAGTGGAAGCGCCGGAACACCGCATCGCGCCGTTCGGGAGCAATGCCCGGCCCCTCGTCGCAGACTTCGGTGACGATCCGGCGCTCGGCGCGGTGGATGGTGACGCTGACCACGCCTTCGGGCGGCGAGAACGACACGGCGTTGTCGATCAGGTTTTCCGCGACCCGCTCGAGCTGGCTCGGCACGCCCATCACGCGTTGGTTCCCGCTCCCCGCGTCGAGCACGAGCTGCCGCCCGCCATTCATCCCCCGGTCCTCGCGGCTGCGGATGAGGTTGGCGAAGAGTTCGGCGAGATCGACAATCTCAAGCTTGGCGCGGCTGATCTCGGCATCGACCCGGCTCGCGGCGGCGATCTCGGTGACCAGGCGGTCGATGCGGCGCACATCGTGCGTGGCGATGCCGATGAGTTCGGCGCGCAGGGCCGGGTCCTCGACGCGCGGCAGGGTGTCGATCGCGCTGCGCAGCGAGGCGAGGGGGTTCTTGATCTCGTGGGCGACATCGGCCGCGAAGCTGTCGACCGCGTCGATGCGCTGCCGCAGCGCGCCGGTCATGTCGGACACGGCGCGGGCAAGCAGGCCGATCTCGTCGCTGCGCTGAGGCAGTCGCGGCACCTCGACCTCGCGGTCGCGCCCCTGCTTCACCCTGACCGCAGCGCGGGCGAGCAGGCGCAGCGGGGTGACGATGGTGCGCGCCAGGAACAGCGAGAGCAGCGCCGATGCGGTCATCACGAGCAGCACCGCAACGCCCAGCGTCGAGCGCGCCGCGCGCACGCTGTCGGTGATGTCGACCGCATTGCGCACCGTCAGCAGGGTCGCACCCTGCAGGCCCACAGGCACCGCGGCAGTGATGACCGGTGTCCCGTCGTGCCAGTCGTAGAGGCGAACCTGCGAGAGGCCGAGCTCGCGTGCACGGGCGAGTTCGGGCCAGGCGTCGGCGTCCTGGGCTTCGGGCTCGACATAGTCCTTCACCGCCTCGGCGCTGACGATGGTGTCGATGGTGCGGTCCAGCCAGCGCGAGAAGCGCTGTTCCCAATCGTCATCGCTGATGTCGTTGAACCGGAACGAGGGGTCGGCCAGCGCGAAGCTGTCGGCGGTGAGGCGGCCCTTCGCGTCGAAGGTGCGCAGCCGCAGCCGCTGTTCCTTGCCGATCTGGACAAGCAGGGCTTCGTGCCGCGCACGGCTCGCACCGGCAAGGGCCTCGGCGGTGATCTGGGCTTCGATGCGGGCAAGCTTGAAACGCTCGTTGACGAGCTGCGTGCGGTAGCTGTCGAGGTAGAACAGCCCGCCACTCAGGAACAGCAGCGGCAGGATGTTGACCGCGAGGATGCGTGCGGTGAGCGTGAAGCGTCCCGTCGCGCTGACCTGTTCGCTTCCTGCGGCCGCCCCGCGCTTGCCCTTAGCCATCGGTGAAGCTGTAGCCCGCTCCGTAGAGCGTATCGATGGCATCGAAGGCGGGATCGACCACCCGGAACTTGCGCCGCATCCGCTTGATGTGGCTGTCGACCGTGCGATCATCGACGAAGACGTCGTCCGGATAGGCCGCATCCATCAGCTGGTTGCGGCTCTTGATGACGCCGGGGCGGATCGCGAGCGCCTCGAGGATGAGGAATTCGGTCACGGTAAGACTGACCGGCTGGTCTGCCCAGGTCACATGATGGCGCGCAGGATCCATGAACAGCCGCCCGCGGACCAGGCTGGCGGTCTGGGAATCGTCGGGCGCGGCAGGCGTGTCTCCCGCCGCCAGCGGCTCGGCCCGGCGCAGGATTGCGCGGATGCGGGCGATCAGCAGGCGCAGGCTGAAGGGCTTGGCGATATAGTCATCCGCGCCCAGTTCGAGCCCGGCCTCCTCGTCGCTCTCGTCGTCCTTGCTGGTGAGAAAGATGACCGGCAGCGCCGATTGCTCGCGCAGGCGCCGTAGCAGTTCCATGCCGTCCATATTGGGCATCTTGATGTCGAAAACCGCTAGGTCCGGCGGATTGTCGAGCAACGCCTTCAGCGCGGTCTCCCCGTCCGAATAGAGGCGGGTGGCAAAGCCCTCGGCCTGCAGCGCGATCGAGACGGTGGTGAGGATGTTGCGATCATCATCAACCAGCGCGATCTGCTGGCCGCGGGCCTGTGCGCACGCACCGCCGTCCGGCGCGCCAGGGGCGGGCAGGGCTTCGGTGGTGCTGTCAGGCATGGGCTCTGATCCTCGCTTGCCGCCGCGCTTGCATGTGCCTTGGGTAGCGCCATCCGGCGCTGCCCGCAACGCCGCGCGGATCGTCGCAGGCAAAGGGCATTCGGGCGCGGATCAACAGGCCCTTCGCGCACCTGTTTGACGTAGGGGCAACGGCGAATTACAGGGCGCGTGACGAGGGATCGGTCGCGCTGTCAGCTCCGCCTGCGCCCCAGGTTGCATACGTATGCGCACCTGCTACGGGATGTGACTGGAAGGCGCATGGATTCGGCGGAACAGTCCGGTCGGCCCTTCTGTGAACCATGTCCTGCCGCCTTCGCCCGGAGACGCTACCTTGACCTCGCTCGCCACCCCGCTTTCCGCCCAGAACCTCAAGACCGGCGCGCGCATTCACGCCAATCTCGGCACCGCCGCCTTGGTCGAACATGCGCTGACGCGGGGTGAGGGCAAGCTCACCAAGCACGGCGCCCTGCTGGTCGATACCGGCAAGTTCACCGGCCGCAGCGTCAAGGACAAGTACATCGTCCGCGATGCCGAGACCGAGAACACGATCAACTGGGGCACGGTCAACCAGCCCATGAGCGAGGCGCACTTCGCCAACCTCAAGGAAGATTTCCTCAAGGAACTCGAAGGCCAGCAGGAGCTCTACGTTGCCGACCTGTTCGGCGGCTCGCAGCCCGAATACCGGGTCAATGTGCGTGTCATCAACCAGATGGCCTGGCACAACCTGTTCATCCGCACCCTGCTGGTGCGCCCCACCGCCGACGAACTGGCGGGCTTCGTCCCCGAATACACCATCATCAACCTGCCGAGCTTCAAGGCTGATCCCGAACGCCACGGCTGCCGCAGCGACACCGTGATCGCGGTGAGCTTCACCGAGAAGCTGATTCTCATCGGCAACACCGAATATTCGGGCGAGATGAAGAAGGGCGTGTTCGGCCTCCTCAATTACCTCCTGCCCGCGCAGGGGGTGATGCCGATGCACTGCTCGGCCAATATCGGCCAGGACGGCAAGAGCGCGATCTTCTTCGGCCTGTCGGGCACCGGCAAGACCACCCTTTCCGCCGACGCGAGCCGCACCCTCATCGGCGATGACGAGCACGGCTGGTCGGACACTGCGGTCTTCAACTTCGAGGGCGGCTGCTACGCCAAGATGATCAACCTCTCGGCGGAAGGCGAGCCGGAGATCTATGCCACCACCAAGATGTTCGGCACGATCCTCGAGAACGTGACGATGGACGAGGCGACGCGCGAGCTCGACTTCACCGACGGCAGCAAGACCGAGAACACCCGCGGCGCCTATCCGATCGAGTTCATCCCCAACACCTCGGAAAAGAACCTCGGCCCGGCGCCTTCGAACGTGATCATGCTCACCGCCGATGCCTTCGGCGTGCTGCCCCCGATCGCGCGGCTGACCGCCGATCAGGCGATGTACTACTTCCTTTCCGGCTATACCGCGAAGGTCGCCGGCACTGAAATCGGCGTGACCGAGCCGGAAGCGACCTTCTCGACCTGCTTCGGCGCCGCCTTCATGCCGCGTCACCCTTCTGTCTATGGCAACCTCCTCAAGGAGCGCATCGCCAAGGGCGGGGCCCAATGCTGGCTGGTCAACACCGGCTGGACCGGCGGCAAGTATGGCACCGGCAGCCGGATGCCGATCAAGGCCACCCGCGCCCTGCTCAACGCGGTGCTCGACGGAAAGATGGACGAGGTCGAGTTCCGCAAGGACCCCAATTTCGGCTTCGACGTTCCGGTCCATGTGCCGGTGCTCGCCGAGGCGGGGATCGACCAGACGATCCTCGATCCGCGCAGCACCTGGGCTGACAAGGCCGAGTATGACGCGACCGCCAAGAAGCTGGTGCAGCTGTTCATCGACAACTTCGCCCAGTTCGAAGCCCATGTCGATGAAGGCGTGCGCCAGGCCGCGCCGGCACCCGTCGCGGCCTGATCGCCGGGCTATACGGGAATGGAGGGGCGGGCGCGGGTCCGCCCCTTTTCTATGGGGCCGCCGCAGCGGCCTCGGGCTCCCGCTCTTTCCCGGCCTCGCGCAGCTTGCGCATGTCCACGTCGGTCCCGTCCGCGACGCCCTCGATCAGGCCGACGAGCTGCCTGGCCGCTGCCGCTGCCGGACCGCCGTGCGGATTGGCTGCGACCGGCGCAAGGAAGGCGCGCGCGATCGAATGGCTGCCTTCCTGGATCAGCATCATCCCGGCATTGATCTGCAAGCCCTGATCGAAGGGCGCCAGCGTCGCCGCCCTCTTGAGCGCGGCGCGGGCGTTCTCGTTGGGCTTGATCCCGCGCTCGACCTGCGCGCGGTAGAAGTAGATCAGCGGCAGCGGGTGATCGTTCTCGAGCCGGTTGAGCGCGACGAAGGGTTTGACCGCCGTGCCATAGGCCGCTGCCTTGTTGTCCGCCGCCGCAGCCTGGCGGAACAGCGCATAGCCTTTCTGGATATAGGCATTGGTGCGCGCCGGATCGCGGGCGAGCGCGCCATCGGCAGCGGCAATCGCGGCGTCATCATTGCCGGCATCATACTCCGCCTCGGCCAGTGCCGTCAGCACCCCTGCATCCCCTGGAAAGCGTGCCGCCACCGCCCGTGCCTCGGCCACGATGGCCGCAGCCTCCTCCTTGCCCACGCCGCGCTGCGAACGGATCTGGAGCGGCATCACCGCCGCTTCGCCCGCCGAAAGCGGGCGCAAGGTGATCGTGCCGGTGCGCAGCTTGTCGGGCGATAGCGAGAAAGAGAACATCCGTTCGCGCAGGTAGCCCTTGAGCTCGCGCTCCAGCTTGTCGAGATCGCCGAACGTCTTCTCGCCCGCTTCCTTCTGGCCGAGCCCCTCGAAAAGGGCGATCTGGTAGTCGCGCAGCTGCCCCTGGCGGGCCTCGTTGAAGGTCAGGTAGTGATAGAGCAGCCAGCTCTTGGCGTAGAAGGTGTCGTAGCCCTTGACCTTCTTCTGCTCGTAGAGCGCCGGGTCAATCAGTTCGCGCACATGGACCGGATCGGCAAAGGCGATATCGCCGGCGCGGTGCTGCGCGGGCCGGCCGATCAGCAGGCTGCCGTCATCATTGAAGCTGGCCGCCGCAAAGAACTCCGCTGCCCCCTCGTTGAGCCAGCGCGGCAGGGCAAGCGGGGAAGAGGACATCAGGAAGTGGTGGGCATATTCGTGGAGCAGGATGACGGTCGAGAAATCCGGATAGCCGCGCTGGTTGCGGATATCCTGCACGAAGGCGCGGCTGCCCCCGGCGCGCGGCACGTAGAACCCGCCGATGGTCTTGCTGCCCGACAGCGAGCGCATCTCCTTCTTGCCCCCCACGATATAGATCGTCACGCGGTTCGAAGGGCTGGGCAGATCGGTCTCGCGCTTGGTCAGGAAGGCCATGGCGCTGTGATAGCGCTCGAGGTTTTCCGAAAAGCGCCGGATGTCGGCTTCCTTGTCGTCGGCGTAGATGACGAAGTGATCGCTCGAAGCCTCGTACCATTCGGCGTGCGCCGGCCCGGCGAGGCCGACGAGCGCGGCGATGGCGAGGACAAGGCGCTCAATCCGGCTGTTCATGCGATGCGTCCCCTGCCGCGCAGTGTCCCTGTCCTGCGCTTTTCTGGACGAGAATAAGCAAACAGCTTCTTTTTTCCAGTGGCTTGCGGTGAAAGGGGGCTCGGGCTCTGGGGCGGCAGGGCGCCCGTGCCTACCCCTTCGCCCCTGCGATGTAGCGGCTCACCGTGTTCGCCATGACCGAGAGCGGCGCATTGCCGCCCAGCACCACGGCGGTGTTGAACGCCTTGAGGTCGTAGGCGTTGCCCAGTTCGGCCTCGGCGCGGGCGCGCTGGCGGACGATCTCGGAATGGCCGATCTTGTAGCCGCAGGCCTGCCCCGGCCAGGAGCAATAGCGGTCGACCTCCGAGGCCACTTCCTCGACCTTCGAGCCGTTCTCCTCGACGAAGAACTGGCGGCCCTGTTCGCGCGTCCAGCGTTTCGAATGGAGGCCGGTGTCGACCACCAGGCGGCAAGCGCGGAAGGCGAGGCTTTGCAGGTATCCCAGCCGCCCGACCTTGAAGTCGTCATAGGCGCCCAGCTCGTCGGCAAGCTGTTCGGCATAGAGCGCCCAGCCTTCCGAGAAGGCGTTGAAGGCGAGGATCGAGCGGATCAGCGGCAGGCGGTTGGAGAACTCGCCTTCCCACACGTGCCCCGGGATGCTCTCGTGGAAGGTGAGGTCGGCAAGGTCGTACTTGCGGTGGAGGTCGGTGGTCCTGAGGTTGATCCAGAACCGGCCCGGGATCGAGCCGTCCTTGCTGCCCGCCCCGCCATAGGCGCCCGGTGCGCCGGGCTCCTCGGCCAGCGCGATGCGGCGCACTTCCATGTTGGGATCGACCAGCGTGTTGAACGCGCGCGGCATCTGCGCCCTGATCCACTTGAGGCGATCATCGATGAAGGCGAAAATCTCCTCCCGGCCCGGATCGCCCTCGGCAAACTTGTAGCGCGGGTCTTCGGCCAGAGCGTTCATCCGCGCGCCGACGCTGCCCTTGGTATAGCCGATTTCCTTGAGGATCACGTCCATCCGGGCGTGAAGCTCCCTCAGCTCCTCGCGCCCGCGCTGGTGGATCTCGTCAGGGGTGAGCCGCGTGGTGGTCGAGGCGCGGATCGCCCAGTCGTAATACTCCTCGCCGCGCGGCTGCGACCACACCCCGGCGAAGTCCCTGGCGACGGCGCGCTCGGCCTTGAGCTCGGCAAGCTGGCGTTCGAGCGCGGGGACGATCCCGCTGGAGACGATCCTTTCGGCCTGCGCGACGGCGGTCTGTGCGCCGTCGATCGTCGCGGCCCCGAGCGGACCGGCATAGCTTTCCCTCGCGTCCGCTATGCTCGCTTCCATCTGCCTGATCGCCTTGTCGAGCAGGAAGGCGGGCGGGACCACGCCCATCCCGCGCGCTTCGCGGATGCGTTCGAGCTCGCCATCGAGGATCGCCGGCACTTCGGCGAGGCGGTTCATGTAGGGGCCGATGTCCTCACCCGTCTTGAGCGGCTGGGTCGCGGCGAAGAAGTTCGGCATGTCGATATAGCCGCCGACGTTCTGGATCACCGGGTAGGGCGAATTGCGCCAGCTTCCCACGGCGACGTCGCCATAGGGCAGGGCCATCCCTTCCAGAGCACGGGTGAAGGCGGTTTCGACCACCTCGAAGCCGATCTGCTGGTCGCTGGTCAGCCCCGCCTTGGGATAGGCGTGCACTTCGGCGACAAGCGCCTTGAGGGTCGCGGCATAGTTGGCGCGGCCCTCTGCCCCGACCGTGCCGAAGGTCGAGCGCCAGGCGGCATATTCCCCCGTGTCGACCCCGAGGCCGGTGGCGCGGCCCGGCTCGTGGGCGAGCATCCGGTAGGCGATCGCATCGAGCGCGGCATCGGGGGCAAGGCCCCTGATCGGGCCTGCGACGCTGGCCGGCGCGGGCCCGCCGGCGGCGCAGGCCGGCAACAGGGCGATGGCGGATACGCCGCCCAGCCCGGCAAGGGTCTGGCGGCGGGTGATCTTGGCTGTGCTCTCTCTCATGGGGCAGGGGTTTGGCGGCGGCTCATCCCCAAGTCAATTGCACGGCCCGGCCCTGGCGCGCTAAGGGCGGGCCATGACCGAGATCGTGCTTTCCATCGTGATGCTCGCCGCCCTTGCGCTGGTCGCGGGCGCTGCGGTGCTGTGGCGCCGCACCGGCGAGGTGAAGAACCCCGCTCTCATGGTGCTGCTCGCAGCCATCGCAGTGATCAACGTGCTGATCTGGACGCTGCCCACGGCCGGCGGCGAGGCACCCATCGCGCAGATCAGGACCGCCGGGGAGGGCTGACGGGCGTTCACCACCGGTGCCAGAACCTTGTCGACGCCGCGGGCGTCGCAAGGCCCGGAGGCCTTGAGGCAGCGCCGGGGACGTGGTCGCGGAGGCGAACCCGCAACCGGGGGCACTTACTTGATCGGGCAGTCCGGGCTCAGGCGGAAATCGAGATAATTGTCGACCGAGCGCATCAGATCGTCGAGTTCATTCTCGAAGAAGTGGTTGGCGCGCGGGATTTCCTCGTGGTGGATGGTGATGTGCTTCTGGGTGCGCAGCTTGTCGACCAGCTTCTGCACCGCACCCGGCTGCACCACCGTATCGGCCGCGCCCTGCACGAAGATGCCGCTGGCGGGGCAGGGGGCGAGGAAGGAGAAATCATACATGTTGGCGGGCGGCGCGACCGAGATGAAGCCGCGCACTTCGGGACGGCGCATCAGGAGCTGCATCCCGATCAGCGCACCGAAGCTGTAGCCCGCGATCCAGGTGCTCTGCGCCTCGGGGTGGATCGATTGCACCCAGTCGAGCGCGGAGGCCGCGTCGCTCAGCTCACCGATGCCGCTGTCGAAGGAGCCTTGCGAGCGCCCCACGCCGCGAAAATTGAAGCGCAGCGTGGCAAAGCCGCGGTCGGCAAAAGTCTTGTAGAGCCGCTGCACGATCCGGTCGTTCATCGTACCGCCGCCCTCGGGGTGCGGGTGCAGGATCATCGCCACCGGCGCGCGCGGGCGCGGGGGCGGGGAGAAACGGCCTTCGAGGCGGCCTTCGGGGCCGGGGAAGATCACGGACGGCATGGCTTGACCCAATCGCGAATGGTGGCGCCGCGCCGGGTGGCGCACAGCTTTGCGCGCCTATATAGGCGGGCCCGCGCAAATCGCAATTTTTTCACGAGGGCTGAACTATTCCCGAACGGGTCTATCTCGATCACGCCGCCACCAGCCCGCTGCGCCCCGAGGCGCGTGCGGCGATGGAGGAGGGCTTCCGGCTGTGGGCCAATCCGTCTTCGCCCCATGCAGAAGGCCGCAAGGCGCGCGCCGCGCTGGAGGACGCGCGCGAGCGGATCAAGCGGGCGCTGGGGGTGGCCCAGGGAGACAAAAACCACGAGCTGATCTTCACTTCCGGGGCGAGCGAGGCTTTGTGGATCGCGCTCAACCGGGCGAAGGTGGAGCGAAGGATCGTCAGCGCGGTCGAGCACGATGCGGTGTTTCGGGCCGCGCCTGATGCGGAAATGTTCACCGGAGACGAGATCCTCGGCGCGGGCACGCTGCTCGCGCTCCAGCACGTCAATTCGGAAACCGGCACGACCAATCCGGTCGGCGCGACGGCTGCGGCCCTGCGGGAGAGCGGCGCATGGCTCCTTTCGGATTGCGCGCAATCTGCCGGAAAGCTGGCCCTGCCCGATGCCGACCTGCTCGTGGTCAGCGCCCACAAGTTCGGCGGACCGATCGGGGTGGGGGCATTGCTGGTGCGTGATTTCGCACTGCTCGAACCTTCCGGCGGACACGAGCGGGGCTATCGGCAGGGAACCGAGAACCTGCCCGGCGCGCTCGGCATGGTGGCGGCGCTGGAGGCGGGCGATTGGGCGACCACGCCCGCGCAGCGCGCGGCCTTCGCCGGGCGGGTCGCAGAACAGCGCCTGATCATCGGTGAACAGGTCGATTACATCTTCGCCCTGGCCCATCCCACCATGAGTGCACAGGCCCTCCTGATCCGGCTCGACGCCTTGGGCTTTGCCGTCTCGGCAGGGAGCGCGTGCTCCTCGGGGACGCTCAAGAAAAGCCGGGTGCTCGATGCCTTCGGGGTGCCTGACGACGTCGCGGCGCGGACGATCCGGGTGAGCCTGGGGTGGTCAACCACGCCCAAGGAGCTGGAGCGGTTTGCCGAGGCCTGGGCTTCGCTATGCTAGACCCTGTCGTCTCCCCGGGCTTGACCCGGGGTCCCGCGTTTTTGTGTGCTGCACGCCCTCCGGCGTGCAGTCCTCGGCGCTGTTCCTCCGCTACGCTCCGGGCGCCTGCGGGCGGGCAGTCGCCCTTGCGGCCCGTCCGGTGGCGGGCCGAGGCTCTTTCCTCGCTACAGGGAAAGTAGCCCCATGATCTACCTCGACTACCAGGCCACCACCCCGCTCGCGCCCGAAGCGCGCGAGGCGATGCTGCGCTGGCTCGGCGGGCCGGAGAGCGAGACTTTCGGCAATCCCCACAGCCCCCACCGCATGGGCCGCATGGCCGCCGCGGCGGTCGAGGCCGCGCGCGATCAGGTTGCAGCGCTCATGCCGGCGGGCGGGCGGGTGGTATTCACCTCGGGCGCGACCGAGGCGCTCAACATGGTGCTGCTCGGCACCCGAGGCGACGTCATCACCTTCGCCACCGAACACGCCGCGGTGCTCGATTGCCAGCGCGCTGTCGAGGCGCAGGGGCGGGGTTTCACCGTCCTCCCCGTCCGGCCCGATGGCCGGGCCGATTGCGATGCGCTGCGGGCCGCGATCACGGCGCAGACCGGTCTTGTGGCGATCATGGCGGTCAATAACGAGATTGGGGTGGTGCACCCGCTTGCCGAGGCCATCGCCATCGCGCGGCAGGCCGGAGCCAGCGTGCTGGTCGATGCCGTCCAGGCCTATGGCAGGCTCGCCTTGACCTCCTTCAGACCCGACTTCGTGGCCGTCTCGGCGCACAAGATTCACGGGCCGAAGGGGATCGGGGCCCTGTGGATGGCCGATGGCGCATCGCTCCAGCCTCTGGTTCACGGCGGCGGACAGGAGGCTTCGCTGCGTTCAGGCACCCTCTCGCCCGCCCTTTGCGCCGGTTTCGGGGCGGCTTGCGCGGTGGCGGCGCGGGACCGGGAGGAGCAAATGTTTCACGTGAAACATTTGTGGAACCTTGCCCGGGAGGCTTTTGCCGATTGGCAGATCAACGGCAGCACGGAGCATCGCTGGCACGGCAATCTCAACCTGCGGCGGCAAGGATTGGACGTCGCGCGGCTGATGAGCGATTGCCGCCACGTCATGTTCTCCGCCGGGAGCGCCTGCGCCTCCGGTTCCGGCCGCCCCAGCCACGTGCTGCGCGCGATCGGGCTGTCCGAGCGGGAGGCAAAGTCCTCTATCCGCCTCGGTTTCGGGCGCTATACGAGCGTGGCGGAGATCGAATCCGCTGCCGCCGTCATCACCGCCGCCGCGAGGGAACAGGGCCTGTGAGCATCACCATCACCTTCACCGACCCGCGCGGGCGCAGCATCCAGGCCACCGCCGAACCCGGCGACAACCTGCTGCGTGCCGGACAGGCGGCCGGACTCCCGCTCGAGGGCACGTGCGAGGGGCAGATGGCCTGTTCCACCTGCCACGTGATCGTCGCGGCCGAGTGGTTCGAGCGCCTGCCCCCGGCCAGCGAGGAGGAGGAGGACATGCTCGATTTCGCCGCCGGCGCGCGGCGCACCTCGCGCCTCTCGTGCCAGATCGAGCTGACCGCCGACATGGACGGCCTGACCGTCAGCGTCCCCGCCGAAAGCAACGACATCCGCCGGATGTAAGCCTGTCCTAGGCCGATTGTCCGGCGGGCTCCATGTTGAGCGCCGTCATCAACGCCTCGGTGAAGGTGGGAATCTCCTGATGGACTATGCGAGAATAGGCCTTCGCAAGCGCGGGGGTTCCCCCGCATCGGGCAAGCCGCGACCGGCGCGCGGTAGGTTGCATTCCCTGTGGAAACCCCTCTCCCGCGTGCCGTCGCGGGCGTGCTAGACGGCGAGCCATGTCCGACCCCGTGATCACCGACACCCCAGACGACGGTTTCGACGCGATCGTCGATGCGCCCTTCGATGCCGCCCTGTCCGAGCGCTATCTGGTCTATGCCCTCTCGACGATCACGGCACGTTCGCTCCCTGACCTGCGCGACGGGTTGAAGCCGGTTCACCGCCGCCTCTTGTGGGCGATGCGCCAGCTCAAGCTCGACCCGGCGAGCGCCTTCAAGAAATCCGCCCGCGTGGTCGGCGACGTGATCGGCAAGTATCACCCCCATGGCGACGCGAGCGTCTATGATGCGATGGTCCGCCTCGCGCAGGACTTCGCGCTGCGCTATCCGCTGGTCGAGGGGCAGGGGAATTTCGGCAATGTCGATGGCGATAACGCCGCCGCTTACCGCTACACCGAAGCCCGCCTGACCCGCACCGCACTGGAGCTTATGGCGGGCCTGGACGAGGGCACGGTCGACTTCATCCCCACCTACAACGGCGAGGAGATCGAGCCCGAGATCTTCCCCGGCCTGTTCCCCAACCTCCTCGCCAACGGGTCGAGCGGCATCGCGGTCGGCATGGCGACCTCGATCCCCAGCCACAATGTCGCCGAGATCATCGACGCGACGCTGGAGCTGATCGACAATCCCGCGGTGACCCACGAGCGGCTGATGGAGCTCTTCCACGGCCCCGACTTCGCCACCGGCGGCCACGTGATCGATAGCCCTGCGGCGATCAGCGAGGCCTATCGCACCGGGCGCGGCGCCTTCCGCCTGCGCGGCCGCTTCCGCGCGCCCGAAGCGAAAGACGAGGCCGATGTCGAGGCCGGGATCGAGCGGCTCGGCGGCGGGCAATGGCAGCTGGTCATTTCGGAGATCCCCTACCAGGTGCCCAAGGGCAAGCTCATCGAGCAGATCGCCCAGGCCATCGCCGACCGCAAGCTCCCGATCCTCGAAGACGTGCGCGACGAGAGCGACGAGGCGATCCGCATCGTTCTCGTCCCCAAGAGCCGCAATGTCGATCCCGAGCTACTCAAGGAGAGCCTGTTCAAGCTCACCGACCTCGAAACCCGCTTCAGCCTCAACCTGAATGTGCTCGACGCGCGGCCCGGCTTCGGGCGCACGCCGATGGTGATGGGGCTGAAGGAGCTGCTCGAGAGCTGGACCTTCGCGCAGATCGATATCCTCCAGCGCCGCGCCAAGCACCGGCTCGACAAGATCGCCGACCGGCTGGAACTGGTGCGCGGTTACATCATCGCCTTCCTCAATCTCGACCGGGTGATCGCAATCATCCGCGAGGAGGACGAGCCCAAGCCGGTGATGATGGCGGAGTTCGACCTCACCGACCGGCAGGCCGAGGCGATCCTCAACATGCGCCTGCGGTCCTTGCGCAAGCTCGAGGAAATGCAGCTCAGGAAGGAGCAGGACGAGCTTCTCGCCGAGCAGGACGAGCTTGAGAAGCTGCTCGAAAGCCCCGCGAGGCAGCGCACCCGGCTCAAGAAAGACCTGCGCAACCTCAGGAAGAACTACGCCGAGGACACCGATCTGGGGCGCCGCCGCACGCTGATCGCCGAGGCGGCCGTCACGGTCGCTTTCAGCATGGACGCGATGATCGAGAAGGCGCCGGTCACGGTCATCCTGAGCCAGAAGGGCTGGATCCGTGCCGCCAGCGGCCACGTGCCGCTTGATCAGGAGTTCAAGTACAAGGAAGGCGATGGCCTCGCCTTCATCTGCCACGCCCAGACCACCGACAAGCTGCTGCTGGCGGCGAGCGACGGGCGGTTCTTCACCCTGGGCTGCGACAAGCTCCCCGGCGCGCGCGGCTTTGGCGAGCCGGTGCGCACCATGATCGACCTCGAGAGCGAGGCCAGCGTCAGCGCGATGATGGTCCACAGGCCCGGCGGCAGGCTGCTGCTTGCCTCGAGCCACGGCAAGGGCTTCGTTGCCGAGCTTGACGAGCTTCTCGCAGAGACCCGCAAGGGCCGGCAGGTGGTGAACCTCAAGGACGGCGCAAAGCTTGCGGTGATCCGTCCGATCGCAGAGGGCCACGATCACGTCGCCTGTGTGGGCGAGAACCGCAAGCTGGTGGTCTTCAACCTCGAGGAACTGCCGGTCATGTCGCGCGGGCAGGGGGTGCAGCTGCAACGCTACCGCGACGGCGGGCTCTCGGATGCGACCACCTTCGTCCTTGCCGAGGGGCTCAGCTGGCCAATGGGCGGATCGGGCGAGCGCACCCGGACCGAGACGGAAATCCGGATGTGGAAGGTCGCGCGCGGCGCGGCCGGACGGATGCCGCCCCAGGGCTTCCCCAAATCCGGCAAGTTCGGCTGACGCGCTGCCCCGGCGTGCTCAGGAGCCGGCGCGGGCCAGTTCCTCGGCAAGCAGCGTGTCGATCCGGGCCGTGTCAGGGAAGCCTTCCGCGACCCAGCGCGCTTCGACCGCCTGAAGGACGCGTGCGACCAGTGGCCCCGCAGTCACTCCGCGCTTGACGATTTCTCCGCCCTTGAGCGGGAAAGCGGGAGCGGCCCAGCCCTTCAACCCCTGGGCATCGCCGCCGCCCAAGAGCAGGCGGTCGATGGCGGCGGGCGGCGTCAGCCGGTAGGCCAGAGCCTCGGGGTTCGCCGCGTCATCGACCAGGCGCTCGGCAGCGCTGACGAGGCGGGTGCGCTGCGCCTTCGAAAGCCTGAGCCGGGCCGCGACGGTCTCGGCGATCTCGGGCGAAGGCGGGAGCAGCGCGGCGAGACGGCGGACCGCATCGGGCGCGAAGCCCTGTGCGGCCTCGGCGGCAACGACCCGCCCGAGCGCTGCGACCTGCGGCGCACAGGCCTCGGGCAGGATCACGCGAAGCACGCCCCGTTCGCGCATCCGTGCGACAGTGGGGTGCGGATCGGGCAGGGCGAGGAGCGCGAGCAGCTCGGCAGCGATCCGCTCGCGGCTGAGGCCCTTGAGCGTGTGGGCGAGATCGGCGCAGGCATCCTCGGCCTCGGGATCGAGAGCGGCGCCGAAACGCGTCTGGAAGCGGTAGTAGCGCAGGATCCTCAAGTGATCCTCGGCAATCCGCTGGCGCGCGTCGCCAATGAAGCGCACCTGCCCGGCCGCAAGGTCGGCAAGCCCGCCGAAGAAATCCTCGATCGCCAGGGTTTCCGGGTGGGCGTAGAGCGCGTTGATGGTGAAATCGCGGCGCGCGGCGTCCTCGTGCCATTCCCTCGCAAAGGCAATCGTGGCGCGCCGTCCGTCGGTGGCGACATCGCGGCGCAGAGTGGTGATCTCGACCGGGCCATCCTTGAGGAGCGCGGTGATCGTGCCGTGCTCGATCCCTGTGGGCACGGTGCGGATGCCCGCCCGCCCGCAGCGCTCGACGACCTCTGCCGGCATCAGCGTGGTGGCGCAGTCCACATCCGCCACGGCGACGCCGAGCAGCCCGTCGCGCACCGCGCCGCCGACCCAGCGCAGGTTTTCAGGCCCGAGGGCCGCCGTCAGCGCGGCGAGCCCCGTCCGGCGGGTCCAGTCGGCCTCGGCGAGATCACGCAGCATCGGTCAGCCCCTCCCACGCGATCCGCCGCGACAGGTTGGCGATAATGGCCGCGGTCACGCCCCAGATGCGGAACCCCTGCCAATCAAGCTCGAGATAGCGCCTGTTCGCCCCGCGCCAGAACACCTCGTTGGCGGTCCAGCTCGCCGGATCCAGCAGCAGGGAGAGCGGCGCCTCGAACCAGGCCTCGACCTCCTGAGGGTTGGGCACCAGCGGCAGGCCCGGCGGGACCACGCCGACGACAGGCGTGACCAGAAAGCCGGTTCCGGTGTGATAGACATCGCTCGTGCCGATCACCCGCACCGCCTCGCGCGGGAGGGCCAGCTCCTCCTCGGCCTCGCGCAGGGCGGCAGTGACGGCGTCCTCGCCCGGATCGATCTTGCCGCCGGGGAAGGCGACCTGCCCCGGATGATCGCGCATCGCCCGGGGACGCTGGGTGAGAATCACCTGCGGATTTTCGGGAACGTCGGTGACCGCGATGAGTACAGCGGCGGGTGTGGCGCGGCCTTCTTGGGCGAAGTGCGCGTCGCTCAGCAGGTCCGCGACCTCGCGCGCGTGCCCCTGCGCAAAAGCGCGGGCGAGGGCGTCATGGATGCTGGGAGACGGCGCTTTCATGGGATCAGACGGAAATTCGCGCCCCTGCTGGCGACCTGCCATTCGTTCGCCTCGGCGCCTTCGGCGAGCGCGATCTCGACAAGCTGCGTCCAGGTCGAGCGGTTGAGCCGCGCCTCGCAGCCGCGTCGCACCGCGAGATAGGCTGCGGGATTCTCGGCGTCGCCCGCGATCCGCAAGGGGTGTTCCGGGCCGGCGATGACGATGTCATCGGTGTTGAGCCGCAAGGCGAGCGCATCCTCCGCCCGGACGCAATCGACCGCGATGAAAGCGGCGTCCTCGACCTCGATGGCAAGCTTCTCGAAGGGGGTGACGAGCCAGTGCTGGCCCTCGCCGTCGCGCTTCAACAGACCGGCGAAGGCCCGCACCATCGCTGCGCGGCGGATCGGTTCGCCCTCGTGGAACCAGGTGCCGTCGGCAGCAATCCGCATCTGGCTGTCACCCGACCGCGCGGGTGCCCAGCCCTCCAGCGCGGGCAGCTTGCGCTGGGCGACCAGCTCGGCGATCTCCGCCAGGGTCAGGCCGGCAAGGTGGGGTGGGGGCTCGTAAGGCATGGCAAGGGGATGGCAGAAGGGCGGGGCGGGTTCAATGCCCGAGCTCGGTTCCTGCTATGCCCCCCACGGCCCGAGCATCCCTTCGGCGGGCGTGGCGGCAAGCCCGTGGCCGCGCGCCAGCAGGCGGTGCTGCTCGTAGGGGCCGGGGCAGCGCCAGCCGCCAGTCATCGCCGCCGAAAAGCCCCAGCGTCCGTAGTATTCCGCATCGCCGATCAGCACCTGCGGGAGAGCCCTGCCCCCCGCCGAGGCGAGCCGCGCATCCTCTGCGATCATCGCGCTCATCAGGCCGATGCCGAAGCCTTCGCCCTGGCGCTCGGGCACGACCGCAACCGGGCCGACCATCACCAGCGGCACCTGCCCCTGCTTGGTCTGGAGCCCGATCGGCCAGCACTGGATCGTGCCGACCAGCATGTCGTTTTCGTCGAGCGCGGCAAGGCTCAGGCCCGGCAGCCAGTCCATGCCCTCGCGGATGCGGTAGGCAGTGCGCGCGTGGCGCTCAGGCCCGAAGGCGCGGTCGAGCACCTCCTCGATCATGGCGGGATCGACCGCCTCGAGCGGGATCAGGGTCGCAGTCTTGCTGGCCATCAGCGCGGGGCGAGCCTGAACACCGCAGCGCCCTTGCCGTCCTCGGCGACATAGACGGCCCCGTCAGGCCCCTCGGCGATCGAACGCAGGCGGCGCTCGAAACCGTAGCGGGTCACTTCGCGCGCGGTCTCGCCTTCGAGCGCAACATCGACCAGCGCCTTGCTGCCGAGGCCCGGCATCAGCGCATGGCCCTTCCAAGCGGGAAACAGCGTGCCCGAATAGATCAGCATGTCGCCCGGCGCGATCACCGGGGTCCAGCTCGCCGCAGGCTGGGCGAAGCCGTCGGAGGGATCATGGTCGGGGATGTTCTCGCCGTTGTAGTGGTTGCCGTTCGAGCGCACCGGCCAGCCGTAATTGGCGCCCGGCTTGACGAGGTTGAGCTCGTCGCCGCCCGCCGGGCCGTGCTCGACCTCCCACAGGCGCCCCTGCGCATCCCAGTCGATGCCGAGGATGTTGCGGTGGCCCATCGACCAGATTTCGGCCGTCACCCCGCCCTGTGCAGCCATCGGATTGCCTGCCGCTGGGGTGCCATCGAGATTGAGGCGCACGATCTTGCCAAGGGTCGCGCCGGTGTCCTGCGCCGGCTGCATCTTCTGCCGCTCGCCGCTGGCGACGAAGAGGTATTTGCCATCGGGCGAGAAGGTCAGTCGGTGCGAATAGTGGCCGCGCCCCGTCACCTTGGGGGTCTGGCGCCAGATCACCTTGAAGTCCTCGAGCGAGCAGGCCGTCGCCGTAGCGCAGACGAGCTTGCCGCGCCCGACCGCCGCGCCGCGGGTGTCGGTCTCGCCCGCTTCGGCCCAGCTGAGATAGATGGTGCGACCGCCAAGCATCTTCGAGGCCTCGCCCGGCAGGAAGGCGACATCGCCGAGCCCGCCCTGGCCGCCATAATCGACTGTGGGCACGCCGCTGACGGTACCCTGCGTCCCGCTCGCGGTATCGACAAACTTGAGCTGGCCGGATTTCTCGGTGACGAACAGCACCGCCGTGCCCGGCGCGAAGGCGATCGCCCAGGGCTCCTCGAACGCCGCGACCTTGCTGGCAGTGAAGGGGAATGCCGGCCCGGTGCTGGCGATGATCGGCTCGGCCGTCCCGGCGCCACTGTCCCCTGTTTCCGCATTGGCGCAGCTTGCCAGCATCAATGCCGCGGTCGAGAAGGAGGCGAGCAAACGGACAGAACGGGTCATGCTAGGGGTCACTCCGGGTCTAACAGGTCAGCGCGAGGCGATCGTCATCGGGGTCGACGAGGCGGGCCGCGGGCCGCTCGCCGGGCCGGTGGTGGCCGCGGCGGTCGTGCTGGGCAGCGCGATACCTTCCGGGGTCGATGATTCCAAGCGCCTTTCGCCGTCGCGCCGCGCGCGGCTCGACGAGGCGCTGCGCGATGCCTGCGACTGGGCGGTGGCTGTGGTCGAGCCCGACGAGATCGACCGGGTCAACATCTTCATGGCGACGATGCTGGCGATGACCCGCGCGGTCGGCAAGCTCACGGCGGCGCTCGGCTGCGATCCGCAGGAGGTGCTGATCGACGGCAACCTCACGCCGCACGGGCGCTGCGAGCAGTGGTGCTGGCCGGCCCGCCCGATCATCGGCGGTGACGGCATCGAGCCCTGCATTTCGGCCGCCTCGATCATCGCCAAGGAATGGCGCGACCGGCTGATGTGCGAGGCGGCCGCCGCTCACCCGCATTATGGCTGGGAGCGCAACAAGGGCTATGGCACGGCCGAACACCTCGAGGCGCTGCGGATCCACGGCCCGAGCCCGCTCCACCGCAGAAGCTTTGCGCCGGTGGCGCAGCTGGTGCTGATCTGAGCTCTCGCTCGGCAGGAGGGTGAGTCCTCCGCGCCACACCCCCAGATGCGGAGTCCTGCGCGCCATGCCGGACTCAACATCTTGTGCCGGACTCCTTTCGTTCCGCGCCCTGGTCGCCGCCTCGGGAAAGCTGCGGCAAAATTAGGTGCTTGACGCAGACTCCTCAAAGACTCATGCCTGTGGATAAATCCATGACATGACAGACGAGGGCCACGTGGCAAGTGTGATAGAAAAGGTGAAGTCGCGCGCGAAAAGCGTTCAGAAGACGCAGGAAATCGTGCGCGCACCCGATCTGCCCCTGGGCCGCATCCTGCCCGGCGACTGCATCGCGGCGATGCGCTCGCTGCCTTCGGCCAGCGTCGATCTCGTCTTTGCCGATCCGCCCTACAACCTCCAGCTCGGCGGTGATCTCAACCGGCCCGACGGCAGCCATGTCGATGCCGTGACCGACCACTGGGACCAGTTCGACAGCATGGCCGCCTACGACACATTCACCCGCGCGTGGCTGAGCGAGGCGCGCCGCGTCCTGAAGCCCGACGGTGCGCTGTGGGTGATCGGCAGCTATCACAACATCTTCCGCGTCGGTGCGATCCTGCAGGATCTGGGCTTCTGGATCCTCAACGACATTGTCTGGCGCAAGACCAACCCCATGCCCAACTTCAAGGGCACGCGCTTCACCAACGCCCACGAGACGCTGATCTGGGCGAGCATGGGCGAGAAGGCGCGCTACCACTTCAATTACCGCGCGATGAAGACCCTCAATGACGAGCTCCAGATGCGCAGCGACTGGGTGCTGCCGATCTGTTCGGGCGGCGAGCGCTTGAAGGAAGATGGCCGCAAGGCGCACCCGACGCAGAAGCCCGAGGCGCTGCTCTACCGCGTGCTGCTGGCGACCACAGAGAAGGGCGACGTGGTGCTCGATCCCTTTTTTGGCACCGGCACCACCGGCGCGGTGGCCAAGCGTCTGGGGCGCCAGTGGATCGGGTGCGAGCGCGAGGATTTCTATCGCTCGGTCGCGGAAAAGCGCATCGCGAGGGAACTCCCCCTCGATGAAAGCGCGATCACCACGATGCAGAGCCCGCGCAGCGCGCCCAAGGTGGCCTTTGGCGCCGTTGTCGAGGCGGGGCTGATCCCGCCGGGGAGCAAGGTGTTCGACAAGAAGCGCCGCTGGATCGCCACGGTGCGGGCGGATGGCTCGCTGGCCTATGAGGGCCAGAGCGGCTCGATCCACGGGCTCGGCAAGGACTTGCAGGGCGCGCCAAGCTGCAACGGCTGGACCTTCTGGCACTACGAGAACGCCGGCGACGTCAAGCCGATCGACGCCGCGCGCCAGCTCTACCTCCTCGCCGCCGAGGACTGATCGCCCGAGGGGGCGCGCATGAGCCAGAGCATCTATCTCCACCCCGTCACCCTCGTCTCCGGCCCGCAGGCGGTCGAGGGCGGGGCGGTGCGGCTCGGCGGGTCGATGGCCTATGCCCGCGAATTCGCCCTGGTGATGCGCGAGGACGGGGTGGTGGCCGAGCGGATCACCGGCCCGCGCGACGTGATCGAGGGGGCGCTTGCGCGCCTCTCGGGCGCTCTTGCGGAAGAGGCGGCGGCGCAATGGGCGAACCTCGCCCGAGTGCACCCGCCGCTCCAGCTGGGCAGCCGCACCATCCGGCTCGACCAGCCGCAGGTCATGGGCATCCTCAACGTCACGCCCGACAGCTTCTCGGACGGCGGGCAGCACGACACGATCGCGGCAGGCCGTGCCCATGCCGCTGCCATGCTCGAGGCGGGAGCGGCGATCATCGACATCGGCGGGGAGAGCACCCGCCCGGGGGCCGCAGCGACCTTCGAGGACGAGGAGATCGCCCGGGTCGTCCCGGCGGTCGAATATTGCAGTGCGATGGGCGCCGCGATCAGCCTCGACACACGAAGGGCAGGGGTGCTGGCCGCAGGGCTCGCGGCGGGGGCGCATCTGGCGAACGACGTCTCGGCGCTGCGCTATGATCCACGCGCGGTGGAAGTGGTGGCGGCAAACGGCTGCCCCGTGGTCCTGATGCATGCCCCCGGCGCGGGCGAGGACTTGCACAAGGGCGGCGACTATGCCGAGGTGGTGAGCGAGGTTTTCGACTTCCTCAAGTCTGCCAAGGCCCGCGCGATCGCCGACGGGGTGGCGGAGGAGCGGATCATCCTCGATCCCGGCATCGGCTTCGGCAAGTCATTGGCCGACAATCTCGCGCTGGTGAACGCCCTGCCGCTGTTCCACGCGCTCGGCAGCCCGCTGATGCTCGGGGCGAGCCGCAAGCGGATGATCGGGGCCCTCTCGCGCGAAGAGGCAGCGGACGAGCGCCTTGCCGGATCGCTGGCGCTGGCTCTGAAAGGCATGGAGGCGGGCGTCCACCTGCTGCGCGTCCACGATGTCGCCGAGACGGTGCAGGCGCGCAATGTCTGGCGCGGGCTGAGGGACGCCGCGCTGACCGATTTCAGCGCGCTCCCGCCGCTTTGAGACCTCTTTCCCGGCTGCCACGCTCGTGTCATGGAGCGCTGCCAGAACGCCTCCGAACCCGTACCAAGGAGCCCCCCATGCGCCCTTCGCTGCCGCTCGCCGCCGCCGCCTGCTTTGCCCTTGCCGCGCCCGCGCTCGCCGAGACGCCGGAGCCGGTCAGCCTCGCCCCCGATGCGCTGCTTGAGCCCTATTACGCCGCGCTGCGACACAGGGTCGAAATGCCGGTCGCCGGGCCGAACCCGGCGCTCAGCTCCGCCGCAGCGCTCACCCGCATCGCCTTCGGCAGCTGCAACCACCAGAGCGCGCCGCAGCACATGTGGGCGCAGATCGCCGCGCAGCAGCCGCAGCTGTTCCTGATGATCGGCGATAATGTCTATGGCGACAACGGCTGGGATGGCGATGCCGGGCTGGGGAGCCTGCGGCGCTCCTATGCGCTCCAGGCCTCGCACCCCGAGTTCCGTGACTTCCGCGCCAAGGTGCCGATGATGGCGACCTGGGACGACCACGATTTCGGCTTCAACGATTCCGGCGCGAGCTTCCCTTTCCGGCGCTGGGGCGAGGCGCTGTTCGAGAGCTTCTGGGGCTCGTCCGACGCGGTCCGGGCGCGGCCGGGGGTCTACGAGAGCACCATCACCGGGCCCGAGGGGCGGCGCGTGCAGGTGATCCTGCTCGACACGCGCTTCTTCCGCTCCGACCTCAAGCGCATGGCTTGGTCCAAGGATCGCCCGCCGCTGGGCGGCTATCTGCCCGACGACAGCGCGAGCACGACCGTGCTGGGCGAGGCGCAGTGGGCCTGGCTGGCGCAGGAACTGGCCAAGCCCGCCGACCTCAGGATCGTGGTCTCCTCGACCCAAGTGCTTACCACCGCGCACCAGTTCGAGGGGTGGACCAACTTCCCGGCTGAGCGCACCCGGCTGCTCGACCTGCTGGCGGGGCGCGCGGCGAGCGGGCTGGTGCTGCTCTCGGGCGATCGCCACGCGGCGGGGTTCTACAAGGTTGCCCACAAGGGCGAGACCATGTGGGAGCTGACCAGCTCTTCGCTCAATCGTCCCTTCGGCGAGGATGTCGAGGCTGCTACCCGGCGCGAGCCCGATCCGTCGCGGGTCAGCAAGTTCTTCCCGGTGGAGAACTACGGCCTCGTCGAAATCGACTGGAAGGCGAAGCGGCTGACCATAACGCTCAAGGGCAACACCAGCACCACGCTGGCGAGCGAAAGCTTCGGGTGGTGAGCCTGCGCAAAATGTTTCACGTGAAACATTTCAAACACTTGTCGTAGGAAATTCCCTGAGCCGATCCTTCACAGCGTGAACCCGCCGTCCGACACCAGCACGTGGCCCGTGATGTTCGCCGCCGCGTCGGAAAGCAGGTAGCAAATGCTGTCTGCCATCTCCTGCGACGTGGCAAAGCGGCCCGAGGGGGTGGTCTTCGCCATGCGGGCGATGGTCGCCTCGCGCCCGATCGCGGCCACCGAAGCCTTGAAGTCATCGCCGCTTTCCCAGATCGCCGTGTCCACACCGCCCGGAGCTATCGCATTGACCCTTATGCCTTTTCGGGCGTTCTCGGCCGCCGCGATGCGGGCCATGTGAGCGACCGCGGCCTTCGAGACGCCATAGGGGCCGATCCCCGGAACGGGCTTGAGACCGGTGGTCGAGGCGACCACCACCACGCTTCCCGTCTTGCCCCCCATCGCCCGCAGCGAGGAGGCGAGCGTCAGGAAAGCGCCGTCGAGGTTCACCGCCATCACCCGCCGCCATTCGGCCAGCGACAGGGCCGCGATAGGCCCGCCCGAACCGATGCCTGCATTGACCACAGCATGGTCTAAACCGATCAAGAGGGGGTCTAGAGCCTGCCACAGCGCCTCGTCAGCGACGCTGCCGGTGATGCGGTGCACCTCGCATGACCCGAGATCGAGCGCGTCGAGCCCCGGGCCATCCACATCCACCAGCACCAGCTTGCCGGCCCCGCGCGCCGCCAGAGCCGTGGCGCAGGCCGCGCCGATCCCGGAAGCCGCCCCGGTGACGAGCGCCGAGCGCCCCGCGAAATCATGCCATGTTTTCATCCCCCGCGGCTAGGCGCGGCAGGCGCGGCAATCAAGCCGCGTTGTCGATCCCGAGATCGCTGAGCTTGCGGTACAGCGTCGAGCGCCCGATCCCGAGCCGGCGCGCAACCTCGGTCATGCGGCCGCGATAATGGCCGATGGCGAGGCGGATCACGTCGGCCTCGATCTCCTCGAGCGGGCGCAGGTTGCCGTCGGGGGTGTAGAGCATGATGCCCACCCCCTCGTGGCTGGTCCTGGCGGGCACGCTGTCCTGGCCGCCGAGCATTTCGGAAAGCTGCGGGAAGCTGTCGGCGGTGAGCGCATTGCCCTCGCAATAGACCGCGGCGCGGAACAGCACCGACTGGAGCTGGCGGACATTGCCCGGCCAGTCATAGGCGGCAAGCAAGGCCAGCGCGCTGTCCGAGATCGAGAGGTGATTGAGGCCCGGCTGCTCGCCGATGCGGGCGAGGAAGTGGCGGGTGAGGGCCGGGATATCGCCCGTGCGGTCGCGCAAGGGGGGAAGGGTGATGCGGGTGGCGGCAAGCCTGGCGGCCAGCGCAGCGTCGAACTGCCCGGACCCGAGCAGGCGGTCGAGGCCGATATTGCTCGTCACCATCAGGCGCACATCGACCCGGAAGCCATAGCTTGCGCCCACCGGGCGGATGATGCCGCTGTCGAGCACCTCGGCGAGCTGCTGCTGCGCCTGCTGCGTCAGCCGCTCGATCTCGTCCAGAACCAGCGTGCCCCCGTCGCAATGCTGGAAGGCGCCGATCTGGCGGTCGACGGCACCGGGAAAGCTGCCGGGCTCGTGTCCGAACAAGATCGAAGCGAGCGATCCGGCCGGAACGCCGGCGAGGTTGATGGTGCGCAGCACCTCCCGGGAACGGGGAGAGGCGCCGTGCATGGCGCGCATCAGCATTTCCTTGCCGGTGCCGGTTTCGCCCTCGATCAGCACATGGCCGTGTCCGCGCGCGGCCTTGGCGGCCTGGGCAAGCGCGGCGCGAAAGGCGGGAGCGGTGCCGATCATCGCATCGAAATCCAGCGCGGCTGCCATCTTCTCGGTCAGCGGGGCCAGCTCGTTGCGCGGGGCCTCGCGCGTGGTGACAGCGCGCAGCGCCTCCATCAGCCGGTCGGGGGCGACGGGCTTGACCAGATAGTCGCTCGCGCCCGCGCGCATCGCCTCGACCGCGAGCAGCGGCGAGGCGCTGGTGGTGAGCATCAGGATCGGCAGGGCAGGGCGACGCGATTTCAATTCCGCGATGAGGTGGCAGGCATCGTCGCCCGGCACCCACTGGTCGAGCAGGATCGCGGAAAGCTGGGTGCCCTCGCGGGTGCCGAGAAGGGCGATGGCGGTCTCGGCGTCGGGCGCGACGATGGTGTGCCAGCCGCCGCGCGCGGCGATGGCGGTGATGAGCTTGGCCTGGGCCGGCTCGTCATCGATCAGCAGGAGGCTGCGGGCCTCGTGCTGCGCAAGGGGTTGGGTGTCCGTCTCGGCCATCACTTGTGCTGCTCGCTCCAGCTCGTCCGGGCAGCGCGGGGCCGGCCGGTTCATCACGTCCCGGGACCTAGGGCGGAATGGTAAAGACGGGATTAAGGCTGTACCGTGGTGGGACACATTCGCGCGCGGGGGCCACGGCGTGCCCCTGTGCAAAATCCTCTCACTTAAGGTGACTTGAGATAGCGGCGCGGCTTCGATACGGGGACGGCAGGGGCCATCCGGCCCGATTTTTTCGCCAACCACTCGGCAACCATTCGCTCGCCCGAGCGTTCGGGAGCCCAAGGGGAAATATCATATGACCGTTCACGACATGGAAAAGGCCCAGGAGACCTACAGCGGCTTCATGGGCACGCTCAAATGGACCGTGCCGGTGATCGCGGTGATCGCGTTCGCCGTTGTCGCGATGATCGCCAGCTAAGCCGGTCCTTACGTGAAGATCGCCATCCTGAAAGAGCGCGCCTCGGGTGAGACGCGCGTCGCCGCCACGCCGGAAACGGTGAAGAAGTTTGCTGCCCTCGGGCTCGACGTCGCTGTCGAGAAGGGCGCGGGCGAGACCGCGTCCGCCCCGGACACGGCCTATGCCGAAGCCGGGGCCACGCTCGGCACGGCGGCGGCGACGGTCAAGGATGCCGATATCATTCTGGGCATCCAGGCGCCCGACCTGAAGCTCCTCAAAGGGGCGAAGGCGGGTGCGTGGGTGGCGGCGCTGTTTGACCCCTTCACCAGTCGTGACGTGGTCGATGCCTATGCAGCGGCCGGGTTCGAGGCGCTGAGCATGGAATTCATGCCGCGAATCACCCGCGCGCAAAGCATGGACGTGCTGTCCTCGCAGTCGAACCTTGCCGGCTACAAGGCGGTGCTGGCGGCGGCGGATGCCTATGGCCGCGCTTTCCCGATGATGATGACCGCGGCCGGCACGGTTCAGGCCGCGCGCGTCTTCATCATGGGCGTGGGCGTGGCGGGCCTCCAGGCGATCGCCACCGCTCGCCGGTTGGGTGCGCAGGTCTCGGCCACTGACGTGCGCTCGGCCACCAAGGAGCAGATCCAGTCGCTCGGCGCAAAGCCGATCTTCGTCGAGAACGTCGCGGGGATCGAGGGCGAAGGTTCGGGCGGCTATGCCACCGAAATGAGCCCGGAATACCAGAAGGCGCAGGCCGAACTGGTCAGCTCGCACATCGCCAAGCAGGACATCGTCATCACCACGGCGCTGATTCCGGGCCGCGCCGCGCCGCGCCTCATCACCGACGCGCAGATCGCGACGATGAAGCCGGGCAGCGTGATCTTCGATCTCGCCGTGGCACAGGGCGGCAATGTCGAAGGCTCGAAGGCGGACGAGGTCGTGGTCAAGCACGGCGTCACCATCATCGGCTATGCGAACACGCCCGCGCACCTGCCCGCCGACGCTTCGGCGCTGTTTGCGCGCAACCACTACAACTTCCTCAGCGCCTTCTGGGACAAGGAGCAGGGCAAGCCCGTGCTCGACGAGGAAATCGGCAATGCGATCCGGCTCACGCAGGGCGGCAAGGTCGTCAACGAACGGCTTCAGGGGGCCTAAGACATGGATTTCATCTCGATCCTGAGCATCTTCGTGCTCGCCTGCTTCGTGGGCTATTACGTCGTCTGGTCGGTGACCCCGGCGCTGCACACCCCGCTGATGTCGGTCACCAACGCCATCTCCTCGGTCATCGTCGTCGGCGCGCTGCTCGCGGTCGGCGTCGAGGCGGCGCCTGCGCTGGGCGACGGCCCGGTCTGGGCCAAGATCTTCGGCTTCCTCGCGCTGGTCCTCGCCTCGGTCAACATCTTCGGCGGCTTCCTCGTCACCGAGCGGATGCTGTCCATGTACAAGAAGAAGGGCTGAGCGCCGATGGCCGCGAACCTCTCCGCCCTTCTCTACGTCGTCGCCGGCGTCCTCTTCATCATGGCCCTGCGGGGCCTGTCGCACCCGACGACGTCCCGCCAGGGCAATCTCTACGGCATGGTCGGCATGGGCATCGCCATCGCCACCACGGTCGTCTTCTTCCCGCCGGCCGGCTTCTCGGGCTGGCTGCTGGTCATCGCGGGCATCGCCATCGGCGGCGGCATCGGCGCCTTCATGGCCAAGCGCGTCCAGATGACGCAGATGCCGCAGCTCGTCGCCTTCTTCCACTCGCTGGTCGGCCTCGCCGCGGTGCTGGTGGCGGCGGCGGCGCTCTATGCGCCGAGCGCCTTCGGCATCGGCAAGGTCGGCGGCATCAGCGGCGCCAGCCTGTTCGAGATGGGGCTCGGCGTCGCCATCGGCGCGATCACCTTCACCGGCTCGATCATCGCCTTCCTCAAGCTCGACGGGCGCATGAGCGGCAAGCCGATCATGCTGCCGCAGCGCCACGGCATCAACATCGGGCTCGGCATCGCGCTCGTCGTGCTGCTGCTGATCTTCCTGAAGACCGAGAGCCATGTCGTCTTCTGGCTGATCGTGCTGGTCTCGTTTGCGCTCGGCGTGCTGCTGATCATTCCGATCGGCGGCGCCGACATGCCCGTCGTCGTCTCGATGCTCAACTCCTATTCGGGCTGGGCGGCCGCGGGCATCGGCTTCACGCTCGGCAACATGGCGCTGATCATCACCGGCGCGCTGGTCGGCTCCTCGGGCGCCATCCTGTCCTACATCATGTGCAAGGCGATGAACCGGAGCTTCCTCTCGGTCATCCTCGGCGGCTTTGGCGGCGATGATGCCGCCGCGGCCGCTTCGACCGAGGCCAAGCCCTACAAGGCCGGCTCCGCAGAGGAC
>JAIXPX010000051.1 GCA_027486035.1 Erythrobacteraceae bacterium
CAGATCATGGTGGGGAATGTCCCCGTTGGCGGTGATGCTCCCATCACCGTGCAGACCATGACCAACACCCCGACCGAGGACGTGCGCGCCACGCTCGACCAGATCCGGCGCTGCGAGGAGGTGGGTGCGGACATCATCCGCGTGTCCTGCCCGACGGAAGAATCGACGCGTGATTTCAAGAAGATCACCCGCGCCGCGCGCATCCCGATCGTCGCCGACATCCACTTCCACTACAAGCGCGCCCTCGAAGCGGCAGACGCCGGCGCGGCCTGCCTGCGCATCAACCCGGGCAATATCGGCTCGGCCGACCGCGTCGCCGAAGTGGTGCGCGCCGCCAAGGCGAACGGCTGCGCGATCCGCATCGGGGTCAACGCGGGTTCGTTGGAAAAAGACCTGCTCGAGAAATATGGCGAGCCCTGTCCCGAGGCGCTGATCGAAAGCGCATTGGATCACATCAAGCTCCTTCAGGACCATGATTTCCACGAATACAAGGTGGCGGTGAAGGCTTCCGACGTGTTCCTCGCGGTCGCGGCCTATCACGGCCTCGCCGAGACGGTCGATTGCCCGCTGCACCTCGGCATCACCGAGGCGGGCGGGCTGATCGGCGGCACGGTCAAGTCCTCGATCGGCATCGGCTCGCTGTTGTGGGCCGGGATCGGCGACACGATCCGCGTCAGCCTCTCGGCCGAGCCCGAGCAGGAGATCAAGGTCGGCTTCGAGATGCTCAAGGCCCTCGGCCTGCGCACCCGCGGCGTGCGCATCGTCTCGTGCCCCTCGTGCTCGCGCCAGGGCTTCGACGTGATCCGCACTGTCGAGGCGCTGGAGCAGCGGCTCGAACACATCAAGACGCCCATGAGCCTCTCGATCCTCGGCTGCGTTGTGAACGGCCCGGGCGAGGCGCGCGAGACCGACGTCGGCCTCACCGGCGGCGGCGCGGGCAAGCACATGGTCTATCTGCGCGGCGTGACCGACCACACCATCCAGGACGAGGACATGCTCGATCACATCGTGCGCCTCGTCGAGGAAAAGGCCGCCGAGATCGAGCGGGGCGAGGCCACCGCCTTCGACCCCCACGCCGCGCCGCAAGCAGCAGTCGCCGCCGAGTGATCCGCGCCGCGATGGCCGGAATGCTGGCGCTCGCACTCGCCGGCTGCGCGACGACGCCCGAGGTTCCGGCCCACCCCGAAGCCCGGCTCTATTCGGCCAGCGCCGATGCATGGGCCGACGTCGACGCGGCCCTCGCCCGCGCGGCGGTCTCGGGAAAGCGGGTGCTGCTGGTGATGGGCGCGAACTGGTGTCACGACAGCCGTGCCTTGGCAGGATGGCTCGAAACCCCGCGCTTCGCCGCACTGGCCTACGAGATCGTCTATATCGACGTCGGTGTTCCCCAGACCGGCGCGGGCCGCAATCTCGACATTCCCCGTCGCTTCGGCCTCGCGGAGATGCAGGGCACTCCGGCGCTACTGGTGCTCACCCCCGAAGGCCGCGCGGTGAACCTCGATTCCGCGGCCACCTGGCGCAAAGCCGCCAGCCGCAGCGAGGAGGCAATCCACACCGAGCTCGCCGCTCTGGCAGGCAGGCCCGCGCCATGATCGCAGCCCTGCTCCTCGCCTTCGCGCTGGCGATGGACGCCTTCGCGGTCGCGCTCACGCAAGGCGCGCGGTTCCGCCCCTCGCCGCGCGGGGGCTTGGCGATCGCGCTCACCTTTGGGACGTTCCAGGCGCTGATGCCGCTTGCCGGGTGGGTGATCGGGGCAGTGGCGCTGATCTATGTCGAGGCGGTCGATCACTGGGTCGCCTTCGGGCTGCTCGCCTTTCTGGGTGTCAGGATGCTGGGCGGCCATGTGGGGGACGAGGAGGGCACCCGCGCGCTCACCGGGCGCACGCTGCTGCTGGCGGGCGTTGCGACCAGCATCGATGCGCTCGCGGCAGGGATCACCCTGCCGACGCTCAGCGTTGCGCCGCTGCTGGCCGTGGTGCTGATCGGGATCGTCACCTTCGCCATGAGCGGCGCGGGCGTGCTGCTCGGGCGGGTCGCGGGGGACCATCTGGGCCAATGGGCCGAGCGCGCGGGCGGGGTGATCCTGATCGGCCTCGGCTGCAAGATCCTCGCCGAACATTCCGGCTGGCTCTAGGGCGGCGCGGTGCTCCACGTCGTCCACCACGCCGACTACATGGTGCCCCGCCCGGAATGCGGCACCTTCCGCTTCGACAAATACTATCTCGTGATGGAGGAGCTGCGCAGCAGCGGCGCACCCATCACCGTCCACGCGCCCGAACCCATGCCCCGCCAATGGCTCGAGGCGGTCCATTGCCCGACCTATGTCGATGAGGTGCTGCGCGCCGAAGTGCCGCGCCACAAGGAGCGGCGGATCGGTTTTCCCGTCACTCCGGCGATCACGTCGCGTGTCAGGCACACCAACGGCGGCACCTGGGCGGCGGCCCAGCTCGCCCGGAGCCACGGCTATGCCGCCAACTCCGCCGCCGGAAGCCATCACGCGCTCCACGATACGGGCGCGGGCTATTGCGTGTTCAACGACCTCGCCGTCACCGCCAACCGCCTCATCGCGGAACGCCACGCGCACCGCGTGCTGATCGTCGACCTCGACGTGCATCAGGGCGACGGCACCGCCAGCCTGACGGCGGGCCGGGCGGACATCTTCACTCTCTCGCTCCACGCCGAGAAGAACTTCCCGGTGAGGAAAGCGCGCTCCAGCCTCGATATCGGCCTGCCCGACGGCCTCGATGACGATGGCTACATGGCAGTGCTTACGCGCCACCTGCCGCAGGTCATGGGCGATTTCGCGCCCGATTTCGTGCTCTACCAGGCCGGGGTCGATCCGCACCGCGATGACAAGCTCGGGCGCCTCGCGCTGACGGACGAGGGGCTGGCGCTGCGCGACCGCTTCGTGGTGCGCGAGGCACGGCAGCGGGGCGTTCCGGTCGCCAGTGCACTGGGCGGCGGCTATGGCGATGATCCGCGGGTCGTGGCCGCGCGCCACGCTGCCTCGATGCTGGCAATGGCGGCGCAGAACGCCGCATTTCAGCCCCGCACGGCGACGAGCTGAGACTAACATACGATAAGATGTCGCCCGCCGGTCTTGGGATCGCGGGCCGACCTGTTTACGTTGCGCAGCGATGAAGCGGCGGGACCTTCTCAAGGGCAGTCTGGTGGCCGGGGCGGCATTGGCGCTCCCGGGGCGTCTGGCCGCGTCCGTGCTTCCCGCCAGTGTCGCGGCCGGATCGCGCCGTGACCGCATCCTGTTCGACATTGCCAAGCGCGAGCTGCTGCGCGCCGGCAACGCGATCTGGAAGCATGACATCGTCGGCATCGCCGATTTCGGGCTGCACTCGGCCCGCCCGCGCTTCCACTTCGTCAATCTCGAACGCGGCGAGGTGCAGTCGCATCATGTCAGCCACGGGGTCGGCTCGGACTACCAGCACGACGGCTGGCTCAAGCAGTTCTCCAATGTCGAAGGCTCCAATGCCACCAGCCGCGGGGCCTATGTGACGTGGGAGTGGTACAAGGGCCGCTACGGCACCTCGGTCCGGCTCGGCGGGCTCGACGAGAGCAATAATGCGGCGCTGCAACGCTATATCGTGATGCACCACGCCGACTATGCCGAGCCTGCCCACCTGGCGCGCCACGGCCGCATGGGCCGCTCGAACGGCTGCTTCGCAATGGGCACCGAGCAGTTCCGCGAGGCGCTGCTGCACCTCTCGGGCGGACGCCTGATCTATGCCGACAGCCTGGGTCTGGATGAGGACGGCAATATCCTGCCGGTCCCCGATCTGGCGCGCTACGATCGCAAGCCGCTCGACTTCGGCCCCGGCCCCGCCGCCAGCGCCTTCTGATCCGCGGCAGCCGGCCTCAGCGCCGTTCTAGCTGTCCCTCAGGTCATCCTCGATCACGATCACCTCGTCGGTCGGCACCGCCGAGCGGTTCCTCACGCGCGGCTTGTCGAGGCTGGCGAGAACCGGCGCGTCACGGCCGTAGATGTCGGCAAAGGTCGCCAGCTCCCCGTTGATGTCCGAGGCCATGGTGAAATAGGTGATGTAGGCCGCCCAGGTCTTTTGCAGCTGGACCTTGGTGTACTTGCCCGAGTTGGCGATCGCGACCGCCTCGTCCTTGGTCGCGCCTCGCCCGAGGATCGCCATCGTCATCGCCAGCTCCAGCGCGCGTTCGGTCCGCACGCAGCCGTGCGAGAGCGCCCGCTCGTCGGAGGCAAACAGGTGGCGCGAGGGCGTGTCGTGGAAGAAGATCGCGTGCTCGTTGGGCATCTCGAGCTTCATCAGCCCCAGCGAATTGCCCTTGCCGGGCTGCTGGACGACCGTGATCGTGCCGTTCGCCGACTTGGTGCCGACATAGCCATTGGCCTTGGCCCAGGCCGGATTGGCGAGCACCTTGGCGCCAAGCCCCTCGCCCTTCACGATCGACTGCGGCACCGTCCAGGTCGGGTTGAAGACCACGCCCTCGACCGTCTCGGCGAGCTGCGGCGTGGCGGTGCGCCCCGGCTTGCCGACGATCGTGCGGTAGGTGCTGATGATCCGGTTTCTGACCGTCAGGCGCAGCTGGAACTCGGGGACGTTGGTGATGAGATATTGCGACCCGAGGTCGCGCGCCAGCCAGCGCCAGCGGTCCATGTTGGCGCGGATCAGCTTGCGCTTGGCGACATTGTTCGCCGGCGTGGCGGCAAGCTCGGCCTTGAGGCGGGCGTAATCGGGGTGGGTCGGGGCCAGCTTGGCAAGGGTGCCCGCGATGTCCCCGCTCCTCAACGCCTCGGCAAGCAGGTCACCGGTGCGCAAGGTCTCGCGGTCGGGATCGACCACGAACCACTGCTGGCGGGCATCCATCGGCGTGCGCCCGTCGCGCAGGTCCTCGACCAGCCAGGCAAAGCTCTGGGAGGCCATCTGGTTCAATTCGGCCGAAGGACCCGAGGCCATCGCGACCTTGAGCGGGCCGAGATCGTAATCCCTGGGATCAAGCCCCTCGGCACCAATGCCCTCGATCGCCGCGACCAGCCTGGCGGCCTGACCCACGGTCCAGGCCTGCACCAGCGGCGCTTCGGCAGGAATGGCCTGCACCACGGGCTGCGCAACGGAAGGCGGGAAGGCCTTGTTAAAAGCGTCCGACGCCTTGGAAGGCTGCGCGGGGGCAGGCATCTGCACCACCGCCGGACCGCCGGTCTGCTCGCCGCCCGGGATCATCCCGCGCCGCACGCCCGCACCGTCCTGCGCGAAGGCAGTCGTCGCCACCAGCGCCGCCACGGCACTGGTGCATGCGAGTTTACCCGGGAACCTGACCATTCGTTTCGCTTTCATCGCCCGCACCGCCGGAGTTCCGCGGTGCCCATCATCGCCCACACTTCATACAATTCGTGCCGAGCCCGTATCAACCATCTTCGCTTTCATCCGCATTAATGTTCACAGGCGTGACCGCGCGGCCGGGCGCGCCTATGGAGCGTACCATGCATGAACCTAGACACACCCTGCTGCCCTTCGCAGCCGCGCTGATGGGCGTGGGGTTCCTGTCGCTGATGGACGCCTTCATGAAAGAAGCCGCGCTGGTGGCGGGGGCCTATACGGCAACGCTGCTGCGCGCCTTCATCGGCGCTGCGATTGTCGCGCCGGTGTGGCTGACGCGGGGCCCGCGCATCCCCTCGCGCGCGGTGATGAAGCTGCATGTCGAGCGCGGCATCGTCTCCGCCTTCATGGCGCTGACCTTTTTCTACGCGATCACCAAGCTTGCGCTTGCCGAAGCCATCGCCCTCTCCTTCATCGCCCCGCTGATCGCGCTCTATCTCGCCCGCGTGCTGCTCGGCGAAACGATCAGCCGCGCCGCAACGCTCGCCAGCCTGCTCGGCTTTGCAGGCACGCTGGTGATCGTGAGCGGACGGATCGGCGGTGGCACCTTCGACACCGATGCCGCGCTCGGCATGGCCTCGCTGTTCGTCTCGGCGCTGCTCTATGCCTATAACTTCATTGTCATCCGGCGGCAGGCGCAGGTTGCCGGCCCGATGGAGATCGCGACCTTCCACAGCGGCATTGGCGGGCTCGTCCTGCTGACCCTCGCGCCCTTTCTGTGGCAGCCCCCCTCCGGCGGAGCGTGGCTGCCCCTGCTGGCAGCCGGCGCGCTGACTGTCGCGGGTTCGCTGTCGATCGCCTGGGCCTATGCCCGGGCCGAGGCAAGCGCGCTGGTGGCGACCGAATACTCAGGTTTCGTGTGGGCAGCGATCTTCGGCTGGGCCTTCTTCCGCGAACCCGTCACCACGCCGACGCTGGCGGGAACGGCACTGATCGTCGCCGGCTGCTGGCTCGCCGCCCGGCCGCGGCCACCCGTGCTTGCGGGGACGAATTAAGCAAATTGCCGCTGGGCAAGCCCCCTTGACCTCGCGCGCGCGGCAGCGCAGGAGCGCGGGCATATACCGCGCCCTTGGTGGATCGGGGGCGGGTCAATCAAAAGGATGGAACCCCCCATGACCGCAATCGGCCAGGATTCGCTCGGCACCCGCCAGATGCTTGACGTGAACGGCAAGCAATATGCCTATTACTCGCTGGCGAAGGCCGCCGAGCAGCTGGGCGACATCAGCAAGCTGCCGATTTCGATGAAGGTGCTGCTCGAGAACCTGCTGCGCTTCGAGGACGGCGGCTTCACCGTGGGCCGCGAGCACATCCAGGCGCTGGTCGACTGGCAGAAGAACCCCGTCACCGGCGAGGAAATCCAGTACCGCCCGGCGCGCGTGCTGCTCCAGGACTTCACCGGCGTGCCCTGCGTGGTCGACCTCGCGGCGATGCGCGACGCGATCAAGAAGCTCGGCGGCGACACCGCGAAGATCAACCCGCTGGTGCCGGTCAACCTCGTGATCGACCACTCGGTGATGGTTGACGAATTCGGCCATCCCAAGGCGATGGAAGCCAACATGGCGCTCGAATACGAGCGCAATGCCGAACGCTACGACTTCCTCAAGTGGGGCTCCAAGAGCTTCCAGAACTTCACCGCCGTGCCCCCGGGCACCGGGATCTGCCACCAGGTGAACCTTGAGCACCTCGCCCGCGCGGTGTGGTCCTCGGAAGGGCCTGACGGCGTGACGGTCGCCTATCCCGACACCTGCGTCGGCACCGACAGCCACACCACCATGATCAACGGCCTCGGCGTGCTGGGCTGGGGCGTCGGCGGGATCGAGGCCGAGGCCGCGATGCTCGG
>JAIXPX010000035.1 GCA_027486035.1 Erythrobacteraceae bacterium
CCGCTGATCGTGCCGCTGGTCTATGCCGTGCCGGTGCAACTGCTCGCCTACCACGTCGCCGTGCTGAAGGGCACCGACGTCGACCAGCCGCGCAACCTCGCAAAGTCGGTCACGGTGGAATAGGGGGCGGCCGGAGGCCCCTTTCGAAGGTTAAGACAACCCTTCCTCGCGCTTTACCTCAGCCTAACGATTGGTGGTTAGTATGGCGGCGTGGTCGACAAACCAGCCTCCCAGCCTGCGATGCTTCCTGCCGCCCTGCCGCTCGCCGACGTGCTCGGATTGTCGCGCAATCCGGCGTTCGAGCCGACGCGCCTTCGCGGCGATGAATTCGCCGGGCTTGCCCTTGCGAGCCGCAACCGCATGCTTGCCAATGCGCTGGTGCTGGCATTGGTGGCGCTCGTCTTTGCGCCGCTGATCGGACTGGCTTACGTCTTGCCTTGGGCGGGCCTGCTCGGCTTCTTTCTCTATCGCACCCGCAAGACCGACTTGCTGCTGGTCACGCCGGGCCTTGCGCTCTCCCCTGCCACGCTCGAGCGCTGGCAGAACCTCAATGCCATCGCGGCGGCAGTGTGCTGGGTGGTTGCGCTGCTGCTGTTCCCGTGGCTGGCGAGCGGCGCGCAGTATATCACGATGCTGCTGGTCGTGCTGGTGATGATGATCTCGTCGACCTTCGTGTTTTCAACCTCGCCGCTCAGCGTCCTCATCTACAATGCCGTGCTCGGCCTCGGTGCTGCGGTCAGCCTTGCGCTGCAAGGGGAATGGCAGGCGGTCGGCGGGGCGATCCTGTTCACCATCGCCAGTCTTGTCGCCACGGTCGAGGTGCGCACCACCTTCGTCAAGGCGCGCCTTGCCGAGGCAGCCGTTTCCGAAAAGGACGAGGTCGTCTCGCTGCTCCTGCGCGAGTTCGAGGAAAACGAGGCCGACTGGTTGTGGGAGATCGATCCGGCGCGTCGGCTGCGCACGGTTTCCCCGCGCTTCGCCTTCGCGCTCGGTCTGTCGCAGGCGGAGGCCGAGGGCATGTCGCTGCTCGAGCTCGTTGCCGGGCCGGCGTGGACGACGGGACAGTTCCCGCCGAGCCTCCACGATCTTGCCGAGCGTCTGAAGAAACGCGAGAACTTCTCGAACCTTCTGGTGGAGGTCTCGATCCTCGGCGAGGAGCGCTGGTGGGAGCTTTCGGGCACGCCGATGCGCGACGAGCAGGGGCACTTTACCGGCTTTCGCGGGGTCGGATCGGACGTGACCGAGCAGCGCAAATCTTCCGAAAAGATCGCCTATCTGGCGCGCTTCGACACGCTGACCCAGCTGCCCAACCGCTTGCAGCTCACCGAGGCGCTTGGCGAGGCCCTGCGATATGCCGCGCAGTGGCGCTCGCGCTGCGCGCTGCTGATGGTCGATCTCGACCGTTTCAAGGCGGTCAACGATTCGCTCGGCCATCTGACCGGCGACAAGCTTCTGGCGGAGGTTTCGGCGCGCCTTCAGTCGCTGATGGGCGAGGACCAGATGTGCGGCCGGCTCGGGGGTGACGAATTCGCCATCGTCATGCGCGATGCCGGCAATCCGGACATGGTGCGTGACCTTGCCCGACGCGTGATCGAGCGGCTTTCGGAGCCCTATCAGGTCGATCACCAAACGCTCTATGTCGGCGCCAGCGTCGGATCGGCCGAGGGACCGCGCGACGGGGCTTCCGTGGAGGAGATGATGCGCAACGCCGATCTTGCGCTCTACCGCGCCAAGGAAAGCGGCGGCGGCGAGCATTGCCGCTACGAGCCGATGCTCCACGCCTCGGCCGAGGAGCGCCGCCAGCTCGAGGTTGCGCTGAGAACGGCGCTGGGCCGCGAGGAGATGGAGGTGCACTACCAGCCGGTCGTTGATGCCCGCAGCGAGAAGGTCGTCGGTTTCGAGGCGCTGGTGCGCTGGAACAGCCTCGAACATGGCTTTGTCAGCCCTGGCAAGTTCATCCCGCTCGCTGAAGATACCCGCCTGATCGTGCCGATCGGCCAGTGGGTGATGCGCAAGGCCTGCGAGGAAGCGCTGCGCTGGCCCGACGATGTCAAGATCAACGTCAACGTCTCGCCCGAGCAATTGCTCGAACCGGATTTCCACCGGGAGGTGGTGCAGGCCCTCGCGATCAGCGGTTTGCGGCCCGAACGGCTCGAGATCGAGGTGACCGAGAGCATCTTCCTGCGCGATGCCAGCGTCGCGCGTTCCGCGCTCGAACAGGTCATGGCGCTCGGCTGCTCGGTCGCGCTCGACGACTTCGGCACCGGCTATTCCTCGCTCGGCTATCTCAGGAAGCTCAAGTTCTCGACCATCAAGGTTGATCGCAGCTTCGTGCAGGGCGCAGCGCAGGGCAGTGCGGAAAGCCTCGCGATCATCAACGCGGTGGTGGCGATGGCCAAGAGCCTGGAGATGACCACGACCGCCGAGGGGGTGGAGACAACCGAGGAGGCCGAACTGATCCGCACCCTCGGCTGCGACAAGATCCAGGGCTTCTATTTCGGCAAGCCGATGACGGCGGCCGATGCGCGCTCGCTGTTCGATGTGGTGCGCGAGCTGCGGGCCTGACGCGCCGCCGCGACAGCTTGTCAGGCGGCCGCGAAGCTCGCCAGCATATTCTCGAACAGGCGGCGTCCGTCCGCGCCGCCAAGCGAGGGCACGGCCGCAGGTTCGATCGCGCGTTCGGGGTGGGGCATCATCCCGAGCACCCGGCCGTTGGCGCTGAGCACCCCGGCGATGTCGCGCGCCGAACCGTTCGGGCATTCGCCATAGCGGAAAGCCACGCGGCCCTCGCCCTCGAGCATGTCGAGGGTCTCGGCATCGGCGTAGTAATTGCCGTCGTGATGGGCCACGGGGATGCGGATCGTCTGGCCGGCGGTGAAGCCGTGGGTGAAGGGCGAGGTCGTGTTCCCGACCGTCAGCTCGACGGTCCGGCACACGAAGCGCTGTCCGGCATTGCGCAGCAGCGCGCCGGGCAGGAGCCGCGCCTCGGTGAGCACCTGGAAGCCGTTGCACACGCCGAGCACCGGCACGCCGCGCTCCGCCGCCGCGACCACGGCGCGCATGATCGGGCTGGTCGCCGCCATCGCGCCCGAGCGCAGGTAATCGCCATAAGAGAACCCGCCGGGCAACGTGATCAGGTCAAGCCGGTCGGGCAGGTCGGCATCGCCGTGCCACACCCGCAGCGCCGGCGTGCCCGACACCGCTTCCAGCGCCGTTGTCATGTCCCGGTCGCAGTTGGAGCCCGGGAAGGTGATGACCGCCGCCCGGAAAGCCATCAGCCGATGCTCTCGATCTGGAAGTTCTCGATCACGGTGTTGGCGAGCAGCTTCTCGCACATCTGCCGGATGCTTGCCTCGTCGGTGCCGTCGGCAAGGTCGAGCTCGATCATCCGGCCGACCCGCACATCGCCAACGCCTTCGAAGCCGAGCCCCTCGAGCGCGTGGTGCACGGCGCGACCTTGCGGATCGAGCACGCCAGGCTTCAATCGGACGAGGACGCGCACTTGCATGGCCGGTAGCTCCATTTTCGTCGTGGTGGGCGCGCCGCAGGTGCGCTGCCGCGGTGCCGCTATAGCGCCCCGGTGCGCAGGTGCAATCGCGCTGATGGCGCTTCTGCACCGGGCTCGTTCAACGGGCTGGTTGACCGGCGCGACAGCCGATTTTGTCATGTTTCTGTCATTAAGTGAATGAAATTGTAACCTTGTTGCAACAGCGGGCCGAAGAACGCCTTTGGCGCGGGGAAATCAGCTCCCGGCACCGGTCTCGACCTCGCGCGAATCGTGCACAAATGGCAACGCGGGGCCCGCGCGCGACAGGCAGCGCGTCGAAAACGAAACGGGGCTATTCGATGTCACACCGCTTTACCGCTTTCCGCGCCGCTTGGGGCGCTTCCACGATCCTGGCCGCCACCATCGGACTTGCGGCCCCCGCTGCCGCACAGGACAGCAACGCTGCGGAGGAACCCGACAGCCAGCTTTCGACCATCATGGTCACTGCCAACCGCCGCTCGGAAAATCTTCAGGATGTTCCGGTCTCGGCCGACATTCTCGATGCCGAGCGCGTGAACGCGATCTTTAGTGCCACCGCCGATATCACCGCGCTGGCCGGCACCGCACCCGGCCTCAATGTCGAAAGCTCGAACGGGCGTGTTGCCCCGCGGTTCTATATCCGCGGTCTGGGCAATACTGATTTCGACCTGGCCGCGTCGCAGCCGGTCTCGGTGCTGCTCGATGAGGTGGTGCTCGAGAATGTCACCCTGAAGAGCTTCCCGATCTTCGATGTCGAGCGCGTTGAGGTGCTGCGCGGGCCCCAGGGCACCCTGTTCGGCCGCAACACCCCGGCCGGGATCGTCAAGATCGACACCGTGAAGCCGGGTCAGGATACCTCGGCCGCGATCTCGGCGAGCATCGGCAGTTTCGAGACGCTTGGCCTTAATGCCGCGGTCGGCGGCGCGCTGGTGAAGGACGTGCTGTCCTTCCGTGTCTCGGGCCAGCTCCAGACCCGCGGGGACTGGATCAGCAATGGCTTCACCCGGCAGGACAACGTGCTCGGTGGCTATAACGACCTCGCCCTGCGCGGACAGCTGCTGCTCACCCCCAGCGACCGCCTGAGCGTTCTTGCCGCTGTGAACTACCGCGATCTCGACGGCTCATCGACCTTCTTCCGCGCCAATATCCTTGGCCCGGGCAACAACAAGCTCAACCGCAACTACGACCGCGACACGGTGTTCTACGATGCCGGCGGCGGCAACGTGGCGCAGTACGAGCAACTGGGCGCAACCCTGACGGCGAGCTACGAGTTCGACGGCGCGACCCTCACCTCGATCACCAGCCGCTGGACGAGCAAGGGCTCGAGCCGCGGCGATATCGACGGCGGCTTCGGCGCGTCCTTCCTGCCGCAGATGGGGCCGGGCTTCATTCCCTTCCCCTCGGACACCCAGGATTCGATCGATCTCGCCCAGACCACCCAGGAAGTGCGCCTCGCCTCGAACGGCGACGGCCCGCTCAGCTGGCAGATCGGCGGCTTCTACTTCGACAGCGATTTCGACGTCACCACGGTCGGCTTCACCTTCCCGCCGCCGGTCACTGTCAATCACACCAACGAAGCCTGGGCGGTGTTCGGCCAGCTGTCCTACCAGCTCACCGACACGCTGCGGGCGACCGGCGGGCTGCGCTACACCGACGACCAGAAGGACTTTTTCGTGCGTTCGGGCGCAGCGCCCCAGCCGCGCAGCGTCGGCGACAAGAACGTCGACTGGGATATCAGCCTCTTCGCCGACCTCTCCGAGGATGCGAGCGTCTATGCCAAGGTCGCCAATTCCTTCCGCGGGCCGACCATCCAGGGCCGTGACGTCGCCTTCTTCAGCGCGCCTTCCGTGGCGCAGTCGGAGAACATCACCTCCTACGAGGTGGGCTTCAAGAGCGAGCTCGCCGACCGCCGCGTTCGCCTCAACGGTGCGGCCTATTACTACACGGTCTCCGACCCGCAGTTCACCGCGGTCGGGGGTGCGGGCAACCTCGTCCAGCTGATCAATGCCAACAAGGGCAAGGCGTGGGGCCTGGAATTCGACGGCGCCTTCAAGGTCACGCCGAACTTCCTCGTCACCCTCGGGGTTGCCTACAACAACACCGAGATCGTGGATTCGAACCTCGCGGTCGGGATTTGCGCGCAGTGCACCGTCACCGATCCGACCCGCGTGATCGGCGGCAGCACCCGCGCTCTTATCAACGGCAATCCCTTCCCCAATGCCCCCGAATGGAGCGGCGACTTCACTGCCCGCTACAGCGTGCCGGTCGGCAAGTCGGGCGAGTTCTTCGCCTTTACCGACTGGGTCTATCTCGGCCAGACCAACTTCCTGCTCTACCAGAGCCGCGAGTTCAACGCTCGGAGCCGTTTCGAGGGCGGTCTCAAGGTCGGATATGCGGGCAATGATGGTCGCTGGGAGCTTGCCGCCTTCGCGCGCAACATCACGAACGAGGACAATGTGCTCGGCGTGATCGATTTCAACAACAATACGGCCTTCGTGAACGAGCCGCGCGTGATCGGCGCCTCGTTCACCGCTAGGTACTAGGCCGGCGACGCACCTCGCGAGGGGCAGCCGAACAGGAAAGGGCCGGCAGGAGGCGACCTGCCGGCCCTTTTTTCATGACGAGGGGGCGGTGGCGGGGCCGGGCCTGTCCGGCGTCACGACAAAGGTGACCGCGCCGCCGGGCACCAGATAGCGCAGCGCAGTGCGGTGCAGATCCCCGGGCGTAATGGCCGCCATCCCCTTGGCCGAAGCCAGAAAGCGGTCGATCCGCTCGGGCTCGCTTTGCGCGCGCGCGGCCAGAGCAAGCCAGCCGCCGATATCCTTGAGATAATTCCTGTGTTCCTCCAGCCACGGCTGGCGGGCGCGCTCGACCAGGTCGGCGTCCACCGGGGCGTTCCTGAGGGCGTTGACGAGATCGTTGATCGCGGCGCGGGTCGCTTCGATCTGGTCGGCGGCGACCGCGGCCTGGACCGTGAATGTCCCATAGCCGGGATAAAAGTGGCTGACGCTTGAGGCAGCCGACGGCGCGTAGGCCTGCCCGAGCTTCTCGCGCAGCCGGTCGGTCAGTTCGAGGCGCATGATCCGCGCCAGCAGCTCGAGCCGCTGCGCCTCGACGAGGTCGCGGTCGTCGGTGGTCGGCCAGACCCATTGCAGCAGCGTCTGATCGGGTTCGCCCTTGTGGGTCAGAACATGCTCGCCGCGCTGGGAGGTGAAGCTGCGGGTGCGGTTCTCCTCGCGCGGGTTGAAGGCCGCCTCGCGCGAAGGGAGGGCGCCCAGGGTCGCGGCGACGGCAGCGATGGCCGCCTCCTCGTCGAGATCGCCGACCAGCGCGAGCTCGATCGCGCCGTTTGCCAGCCTGTCGCCGATCACCGCTTTCAGCCCGGCGTAATCGAGCGCCATGTACGCCTCCTTCGGTTGGAGACTGAAGCGCGGGTCGCCATCGGAAAGGATTGCTCCGCTTGCCGCGCCAAGCACCCGGGCAGGGGTGGCATCGCGTGTGTTGAAGAAGTTCTCGATGCCCTTGCGGAAGCGTTCGACCCCCTCCTGCCGGTAGCCGGGGTCGGTCAGCGTGGCGGCGAGGACCTGCATCTGCAAGGCGAGATCGCGCGGAGTGGTCACAGCCGAGGCGGTGAAGGCGTCGGCGCCGTTTGCGAGTTCGAAGCTGACGCTGCGCCCCGCGAGCACACTCGCCAGCTCGTCCTGGCTATGCTTGCCGAGCCCTCCGGCCACCAGCGATCCGGCGAGATGGGTGGCAAGCGGAGCCTCGCGGGTGTTCATCAGGTTCCCGCCATCAACGGCCAGCGCGAAGGCGATGCGGTTCTTGCGCACCGCGACTTGCCTCAGGGTCAGCCGCAAGCCGTTGGCAAAGGACACCAATCTCAGGTTGAGGCGGGGTTCGATGGTGTCTGACACCACTTCTCCCGCCGGTCCGAAGTCGCTGTAGCCGAATGCGAGCGGTTCCTGCTCGGCGGGCGCGGCGATGGGCAGGGCCATGGCCTCGGCGAAGGCCTTCCGCAGCGCCGCCTCGCTGCCCTCGGGTGCGCTGCGCCCCTCGAAGCGGATCAGCGGCTGTTGGAGAGGGGCGGCATCGGCAAGCAACGCCTGCCAGACGGCCTCAGGGGTAATCTCGGGCGCGAGCCGTTCGAACGCGGCAAGCTGCCACTCCGGGGTCGTCGGCACGCGCTCGTCGCTGACCAGCGCCAGCGCGGCCGCCACAAAGACGGCATTGTTGCGCGTGTCGGCAGCCTTGACCGCGTTCTCGAGGCTCGTGCGGATATTGGCAAGCTGCTCGTCAACCTCGGCGCGGGTGAAGCCGAAGGCGAGCGCCTGACGGACCTCGCGGACGGCGGCCAGCATCCCCTTGCGCCACGCGCCGTCGGCGGTGTTGACGACAAGGCCGGTAATCCGCGCTTCCTCGAATATGTCGCCCGAACTGAACCCCGCCGACTTGAACGGCGCATCGGCGCTGCGGGCAAGGCGGGCGAGGCGGCGGCTGACGATAGCATAGCCGATGCCGCGCAGCCGCGCCGAGCGGCGGTTCGCCACAGTGTCCGGCTCATGGCGCCAGGGGGCGAGGCTGCTGATCGTGACGCTTTCGGGAAGGGCAGGATCGAGATGGATGTCGGTCAGTCCCTTGCGGCCCACATCGATGGGCCCTGCCTCCGGCCGGGGTAGGTTCCTGCCGGCCGGCCAGTCGGAAAAGCGCGCGCGGATGGCAGCCTCGACCGCCTCGACCGGGTAGTCGCCGACTACCACCAGCACGGTGTTGGCCGGGGTATAGGTGCGGCCATAGAGCGCCCGGATCTGCGCGGCGCTAGCGCTTTCCAGAACCTCCCGGCTGCCGATCGGGAGGCGCTGGGTGTAGCGTGCACCCGGTGCCAGGAAAGCGATGTTATCCTCGAAATTGCGCTGCGCGTAGCCTGCCCTGTCGCGCCGCTCGGCCAGCACCACGCCGCGCTCGCGGGTCACCGCCTCCTCGGAGATCGTCAGCTCGCTTGCCGTTTCGCGCATCAGCCTCAAGGCCGTGCCGAGCAGCGCGGCGTCGTTGCGCGGCAGGTTGAGCATATAGGTAATCGCCTCGAAGCCGGTGGCGGCGTTGGTGTCGGCGCCGAAGGCCAGCCCCTCGCGCTCGAGCAGCTTGACCATCTCGCCTTCGGGGATGCCGTTCGAGCCGTTGAAGGCCATGTGTTCGAGGAAATGCGACAGACCGCGTTCCTTTTCGGCCTCCTCGAGCGCGCCCGATCCGATCCGCATCCGTACCAGGGCGGTGCCGGCGGGCGTGGCATTGTGGCGGATGATGTAGCGCACCCCGTTCTCGAGCCGACCGAAAGTGTAGCCGGGATCGACGGGAACGTCGCTCGCCTCGAAAGCCCAGAGCGGAGCGGGAGCGGTCGCCGCAGCCTCATTGGCTGCCGCATCCTCGGGCAAGTCGTGCGACTGCCCTGACGCGAGGGCAGGCAGACAAACGAGCAGGGCCGCTGCGAGGCGGTGGAAGGCAAGAGGGTGTCGCCGGATCATCGCCCGGGAGAATAGAGCCGCGAGCCCGCTTGTCATCCCTCCCGTCAGCCGCTCTCAGGGTGCCGTTCGCAGGGTCTCCGGCAGGCACGGGGCTGCGGCGCTGGTCCAGTCGAATGCGAAGGTGGCCGGAACCGGCTGCTGTGCGTGGGAATGGTCCTGCCTCGCGTCCTTGGTCCAGGTGAGCAGCGCCATTGAATTGTCGAAGCGGGCGAGGCGGCCATTGTCACGTTCCGCCGCGCTAACCGTGATCTCCGGCTCCTCGACCCGCGATCCGCGCACGAGACGCAAGGTGTGATCGGACGCGAGCTGCATCTGGCGATAGAAGATGCGGCCGAACAGGATCGTCTCGATCCAGGAATTGACGCTCCACTCCTCCAGCCTGGTGTCGGCAGGCAGGCGCATGGTGGTCACATAGCAGGTGTAGCTCGGCTCGGTGTAGAAGGGCGCATCGCGGCTTTCGCCAGCCGGACGCTGGCGGCGCGGGGGCGGGTTGAAGCCGCCGGCCGGAAGCCGGGTGTAGGTGTAACCGTTTTCCTGTTCCCATTCGATCGGGCCGGTCCCGGCGATCGTGAGGATCGACGTACGCGTGGTCTCGTCGAAGCGATAGGTGACGCGCTCGACATTGTCTCACGCCTCGCTCCCGGCGAGCTCGCTCCTGAGGCTCGCCTCGAGCTGCTCGGCGCTGACAGCGGAAAAGGTGTTGTGGGCGACGAGGCCGGCGATGCCGCGCTTGAGGTAGGTGACGGTGCGTTTTGCCGGGGAGTCAAAGCCGGCGCTGGCATCGAGCTCGTGGATCTCCATGTCCTGCGGCAGAGCGAAGGGCTTCTGCGGCAATCGCTCGATCGTGGCACCCTTTGCCGCTAGCGGCAGAACCCACTGGTAGGCGAGGAAAGGCTCGTTCCTGCCGTCAATCACGGCCGGCAGCGTGGCATCGAGCCACAGCACCTCGCGGTCGATCCGCGCGCGGACCAGCACATGGTCGAACAGGTTCGGACTGGGAAGTCGCGTCTCGAGCCCGTCGGTTGGCTGACTATTGTTGACCAGCACAGGTTCGGCCTCGATCCCGAGTTCGCCCAGCAGCGCCAGCAGCAGCGCCGTCTTGCCCTTGCAGTCGCCGTAGCGCCTGTTCCAGGTCTCCTCGGCGCTCGCCGGCAGGTAGTTCCCGCCGCCAAATCCCACATAGACATAGCGGACCTGCTGCTGAACCAGCTCCAGCGCGGCCTGCGCCTGGGCAAGCTTGCCCGGGTGCGCGGCGGCGATAGCACCGGCCTCCTTGCGCAGCGGCGCGCCTGGGGGAAGCTTGGCAGCGGCCATGAAAAGCCCGTGGAAGCGCCGCGAGATTGCCTGCCCGTCGGCAAAGTCGCTGTATTCTATCACCCGCTGCCAGGCATAGCGCGGCGGGGCATCGCGCGGCGGGGTGATCGTCGGCGGGTTGTCGAACCGCGCGACGAGGCGATCGGGCTGCTCCTCGAGGAACGGGGCGATGTCCGCGGTCGCCTTGGTGCGCGGGCGCTGGCCCTCGTCCCATGACAGTTCGAGCCGGTATCGCCCCGGCGGAATGCTTGGCTGGAGCAGCATCAGCCCGCTGCTGTTCTCGCGCAAGGTCGGGTCGTTGATCGGGATCGTGTAGGCGATCTCGAGATCGTCGCCCACGCGCAGATCCGGCACCTTGAGTACCGCCGTCAGCGTTCCGTCGAGCATCGCCGCCTCGAGCCGGTCTTCGCGGCGCAGCACCTCGAAGCTCGCCTTGCCGAGCACGTCGATGATCTCGGTGCCGCGATGGATCCGGAGGGTGTGCACCACAGCCTCGCCGGCGGCCGGGTTCCAGGCGAAGGCGACATTGCCGAGTTCGAGGGCCCCGGGCTGGAGGATCCGCACGAGTTGGCTGAGATAGGCGGCCTCGCCCTTGGCGGTCAGCCGTGTGATGAGATCGCTGCGCCGAACGAACAGAGCGCCCTGGGCGCCGTCCGGCACGGGCAGCGGCTCGGACAGGATCACCCAATCAGGTGCCTGCACCTCGATGCGCGGTTGCTGCTGGTCCGGTTCTCCGGCCTGTACCAGCGCGGCTTGTCCGAGCAAGCCGCCGATCACCGCCCATCTCCAGCCCATGCCTGCCTGCGTCCCCTGCTGCGCGTCCGGAATCGACTTTTGTCGTTCCTGTCCAGACACTTCGTGCAGGCAGCCTAGACGAAGCAGGCCGCAACGGAAGCGAAAAAAGCGGCCTATTTCTTGAGCGGCGGCGGACCGCGCAGGCGCGAGCGGGCGTGCGACAGGTCGAAGACCTCGCCCGGGCCATTGTCCTCTCCGTTGAGCAGGCCGAGGCGGCGGGCGACCTCGCGATAGGCCTCCTCCTCGCCGCCCAGATCGCGGCGGAAGCGATCCTTGTCGAGCTTTTCGCCCGTCGCCATGTCCCACAGGCGGCAGCCGTCGGGGCTGATCTCGTCAGCCAGGATCACGCGGCTGTAATCGCCATCATAGAGGCGGCCGAACTCGAGCTTGAAGTCGACGAGGCGGATGTCGATCGCGGCGAACATCCCGCACAGGAAGTCGTTGATGCGGATCGCCATCGAGGAGATGTCGTGCATCTCCTCGTTCGAGGCCCAGTTGAAGCAGGCGATGTGCTCTTCGGCCACCAGCGGATCGCCGAGCGCATCGTCCTTGTAGTAATACTCGATCAGCGTGTGCGGCAGGGGCTCGCCTTCGGGAATGCCGAGGCGCTTGCTGATCGAGCCGGCCGCAACATTGCGCAGCACGACTTCGAGAGGGATGATCTCGACCTGCCGGATCAGCTGCTCGCGCATGTTCAGGCGGCGGATGAAATGGGTCGGGATGCCGATATGGCCAAGGCGGGTGAAGACGTGCTCGCTGATGCGGTTGTTGATCACGCCCTTGCCGTTGATCGTGCCCTTCTTCTCGGCGTTGAAGGCGGTCGCATCATCCTTGAAGTACTGGATCAGCGTGCCCGGCTCCGGACCCTCGTAGAGGATCTTGGCCTTGCCTTCGTAAAGCTTGGTGCGGCGGGACATCAGGTCGGCACTCCCATCTCGCCATCAAGGCGTTCAGCGAATGGTGCCCGGGGGCGGATTTGAACCACCGACACGCGGATTTTCAATCCGCTGCTCTACCCCTGAGCTACCCGGGCATTCGCTGCGAGCGACGGGGACAAGCCATCAGGCTGCCCCGGCGAGCAAATGAGAGCGGCCCTATGGCGAAGGCCGTCCGCCTTGGCAAGAGCCTTTTGCGGCCGCCTGTGGACGAGGCGCTCAATCCTGTTCGCGCCAGTTCTCCCGGGCCAGTTCCTCGGGATCGGCGGGCGGGCCGGGGACGGCATAGGAATCCGAGAACCAGCGCGCGAGGTCACGGTCGCGGCAACGCTCGGAGCAGAAGGGGTGGTGGTCCGGATGGCGCGGCTTGCGGCAGATCGGACAGGGTTTGGAGGCGGTCGTCATGTCGGCAGAAGCTGGGCATGGGCCGCTTCAATGGCAAGGGCGGGATCGGTTTCGATCCGCACTTCGCGTGCCGTGCGCGACGCCAGCACGTCGAGCCAGGGCTGCTTGAGCTTGGCCTTGAGGGCAGGGTGCACCGTCAGCGCCAGCACCCTGCCGGTGCCGCTCTCCGCCGCGATCTCGGCCTGACGCAGCGCCATGCGCGCCGCCATGCCGAGGCGTGCCGTTGCGAATCGGTGCAGCAGCGAAGGCCCTGCCAGCCGCGCGACAATCTGGACAAAGCCGAAGCCGTTCATCGCGGTGCGCTCGTGCGGCCAATCCGCCAGCGCCGTGTCGATCGCGGCATCGACCGCACGGCGGTCCTCCTTGGTCTGCAAGGTCGGGAAATCGATCCCGATGTTGCCTCCGATGTCGAACCACACCAGCGCCTGCGCGATGGCTGGGACCGCTGCCAGAGCCACCTCTCGCGGGGCACCCGTGCCGTCGATGTCGATGACGGTCATGGCAGGCGTGACGCTGACCAGCACCTCGCCGCCGGGAAAGTCGAGGCCGGCCGACGATGCGGCGTGCCACACCTCTTCCCACAAGCCGGCGGGGAAACGGTGGACGATGCGCCCCTCGGGCCAGCCGGAATGGGGGGAGGGCGCATTCTCCGCCCAAACCCGCGCCTGCGCGCGCTTCAGCCGCCCGCGTTCGGCGAGCGCGGCGCGGGTGATGACAAGATCGAGCGTCTGCCCTTCGGTGATGTTCGCAGGCAGGTGGTCGACCAGCGCCTCGGTGCCCTCCTCGAGCAGGGCGAGCCCGCGCCGGGTTCCCTTGAGCTTGGCGGTGAGCTTGCCCGTGGTTCGGGTGCCTGCCGCCAGTTCGCCCGGCCACATGACCCTTGCGGCGAGCACGCGCTCGCCCTTGAGCAGCAGGGCTCGCGTCTCCGCGATCCCCTCCTCGATCAGCCACTCAGCCAAGCGGGAACCCCGCCGCCTTGAGCAGCGCGCGGGCGTGGTAGAGCGGCAGGCCCATCACCCCCGAATGGCTGCCCCTGATCCAGGCAATCAGGCCCTCGGCCGCGCCCTGGATCGCATAGCCGCCCGCCTTGCCGCGCCACTCGCCGCCCGCGAGGTAGGCGGCGATCTCTTCGGGAGAGAGGCGTTTGACGCACACCACCGTCTCGTCAAGCCGTTCGCGCAAGGTGCCGTCGGGCGCACGCAGCACGACGCTCGAGAGCACCTGATGGCGCCGCCCGCTCATCAGTTCGAGGCAGGCGCGTGCCTCGGCCTCGTCTTCCGTCTTGGGAAGGATGCGCCGCCCGACCGCCACCACCGTGTCGCCCGCCAGCACGAAGCCGGGGGCCTCCACCGCCAACGCCTTCTCGCGCCCCATGCGCAGCGCATAGGCGCGCGGCAGTTCGCCTTTCAGTGGGGTCTCGTCGATGTCAGCAGGGGTGATGGCATCGGGCGCAAGACCGAGCCGCGCAAGCAGTTCGCGCCGCCGGGGTGAGGCCGAAGCCAATGTCAGATGGCGCGCGCCCATGTGGGCCGCAGGCGTTATTGCGGGCCGGGGCCGCCGCGACCCGGCATGAAGCGATAGGTGATGCGCGCCTTCGTGAGATCGTAGGGCGTGAGTTCGCACAGCACTTCGTCGCCCACCAGCACGCGGATGCGGTTCTTGCGCATCTTGCCCGCCGTGTGGCCGAGCACTTCATGGCCGTTTTCAAGCTCCACCCGGAACATCGCATTGGGCAGCAGTTCAACCACGCGCCCGCGCATTTCGAGGAGTTCTTCCTTGGCCATGTATTCCCTTTGGTTTTCGTTGCGGCGCACAATACGCCCGTCGATCAGTGGCCGCGCTTTAGCGATGCGGGAACCAAAAGGGAAGGCTCGTGCGTTAGGCGCATGATCAGCGGGGCTTTGCGCCGGTAGCGTCCGGACAGTTTTGCGCCTAGGGGCTCCCCCCGGAAGCCGGATCGCGCGCGCCTCCCCCAAAAGGAGCGGCCAAAGGTCGCCCTGCCGAATGACGTGTTATCGAAGGGACCACATGAACCTCTCCCCGTTCTCCCGCGCCATGCTTCGCGCCGGTACTTGTGCTGTCGGGATTGCTCTGGCCCTTCCGGCAGCCGCCGCCAGCGCACCCAATGCAGCCAGCGCGCAGCCCCAGCCCGCACCTGCGCCGGTCAGGGAGGAGAAACCGGACAGTGCCAATGACGTGACCCCGGTGGGCAACGAAATCGTCGTGCGATCGGGGCGCATTCGCGGCCAGCTCGTCGTCGATCAGGCACCGCTCGTGCAGCTCGACGAGACCCAGATCGCGGCCGAGGGCGTGACCTCGATCGCCGACCTCATCGCGCAGGTCAGCGCGCGCACCGGTTCCGCGCGCGGGCGCGGCGGCGGGATGCCGGTGATCCTCGTCAACGGCATCCGCATCGGCTCCTTCCGCGAATTCGCCAACTACCCGCCAGAGGCGCTCGCCAAGGTCGAGGTGTTCCCCGAGGAAGTTGCCCAGCGCTTCGGCTTCCCGCCCGATCGCCGCGTGATAAACCTCGTCCTGAAGGACAAATATTCGAACCGTCAGGTCGATTTCGAATACCAGATCCCGACGCGGGGCGGCTATGCCCGTAACGAACAGCAGCTCGGCATCCTCAAAATCGCCGACGGCGGGCGCATCAACGCGAACATCCAGGTCGAGGATACCAACTTGCTCGGCGAGGCGGAGCGCGGCATCCGCCAGACCCCGGGCTCGGTTTCCTCCGTGGCGGGTGATCCCGATCAGGCGCGGTTCCGCAGCCTGCTCGCCGACACCTTCCGGCTCGACAGCAACCTGTCCTGGGCCAAGGCGATCATCGACAGCGGCACCGCGCTGAGCGCGAACCTCAATTACCAGCGGAACGAGAGCCGCAGCCTCGACGGCCTCAACACCGTGACCCTCCGTCGCACCCCTGCCGATCCCGGCACGCTGCGCACCTTCGGTGCCGAGACCCCTCTGGCGCGGCGCACCTCGAGCGATACCGTCTCCACCGCCGGCTCAATCAACAAGCCGGTCAACAATTTCCGCTGGACCAGCACTTTTGATGCCTCGCTGGCCGAGACCGAGACCGAGATCGACAGGCGCCTTACCCCCCAGCAGCTCGCGGTGTTCCAGAACGCCGCACTCGCAGGCACGCTTGGCGTGACCGGGGCGCTGCCGAGCAACACCGACAACGGCTTCGACGTTGCCAGCAGTCGCATCATCAACGCCTCGAGCCTCAACACGCTGCAAGGCCCCGTCACCACCCTTCCGGCTGGCGACGTGCTGGCGACCTTCGACATTCGCCTCGACTGGCAGAACATCGAAAGCGCCGACACCCGATCGGCGATCGGTGCCGATCTCACGCGCCGCAACCTGTCGACCGGCGTCAACCTGGTCGTGCCGCTGACCAGCCGCCGCGACGCGTTCGCCGATGCGCTCGGGGACTTCACGCTCAACCTGCAGGCGGGTGTCGACGATCTTAGTGACTTCGGCGTGCTGGGCGACTGGAACGCGGGGCTGACCTGGAAGCCCTTCGACAAGCTCGACCTCTCGGCAACCTATATCTGGCGCGAGGTGGCCCCCGGCCTGACCGCGCTCGGCAACCCGAGGATCGTCAACCTCAACGTGCCCGTGTTCGATTTTGTGCGCGGCGAGACGGTGCTGGCCGACGTCACCACCGGCGGCAATGCGGCGCTCCCGGCCGAGACCCAGCGCGACTGGAAGTTCGCCGCGAACTGGGAGCTGCCCTTCTGGGAGAACACGCGGCTCACCGTCGAATACATCCGCAACCGCTCCAGCAACGTGGTGAGCGCCTTCCCGCAGGTCACCTCCGAGATCGAGGCGGCCTTCCCCGGCCGCGTGACACGCGATGCGAGCGGCCGTCTCACTGCCATTGACCGACGCGCGGTGAGCTTTGCCAGCACCAAGGCCGACCGCCTCCAGTTCACCTTCTCGCACAACGGCAGCATCGGCGCGCCTGCGGGCGGCGGCGGGATGTTTGGTGGACCCGGCGGCGGAGGCGGCGGTGGCGGTGGCCGTCCGGGCGGCGGCGGCGCGGTGATCATCGCGGGACCCGGTGGTCAGGCTGGCGGGCCAGGGGCGGGAAGCGCTCCGGCGGCGGCCCCTCCGGCCGGCGGCTTCGCACCCAGTCCGGTGCAGCGCGAGCAGTTCATGGCCTTCCGCGCCCGGCTGTGCGCCGATGACGGCGCGGCCTTCCTCGGCAAGCTCGTGGCCGCGATCGACAGCGGGGCGGACATCTCGGCCGAGTACCCCGGCATCGACGCCAGGGCGCTTGCGCCGATGCTGGCGCGCTTTCGCGGGGCGGATGGCAAGGTCGACCCGGCGCGGATCGAACAGTTCCGCACGCGGCTTTGCAGCATGGATCCGGCAATGATGGGCGCTGCGCCGGGCGCACCGGGCGGGGCTCCGCGCATGATCATACAGGGCGGGCCGGGCGCTCCGGGCGGCCTGCCGCCGCAGTTCGCCGCCTTCCGCGAGCGGGCCTGCGGCCCTGACGGCACGAAGGCGATTGCCGAGCTTGTGGCCAAGATTGACCGCGGAGAGGATGTCTCGGCCGAGTTGCCCGGCGTCGATCCCGCCTTCATCAAGATGGCGCTCGACCGCTCGCGGCTGCCTGACGGCACGATCCCGCCCGAGGCGATTGCCCAGTTCCAGCAGCGCTTCTGCGCCATGGCTCCGGGCGCTTCTGCGGGCGGCGCCTCCGGCGGCGCCCGACCGGCTGCCGCTGGGGGTGCCCCCGCAGGCGGCCCCGCCTTTAACCCGCTGGCGATGGGGCGCAATTTCCAGGGCTGGCGTTACTTCGTGAACCTCACCCACACGCTCGAGCTTGCCAACGAGATCCTGATCGCCCCCGGCCTCCAGCCGCTCGATCAGCTCGACGGGCAGGCGACCGGCGCCTTTGGCCAGCCGCGCAATTCGAGCCGCCTCGAAGCGGGCCTGTTCGGCAAGGGCATGGGCCTGCGCCTGTCGGGTGTCTACACCGGCACCACCCGTCTCGACGGCTCGGGCCTGCCGGGCAGCACGGACATTGTCTTCGATGACATCGTGACCTTCAACCTGCGGCTGTTCACCAACCTCGGAGAGATCGTCGGCAAGAACGAGGGCCTGTTCAAGGACTTCCGGGTGAGCCTCGTCGCCGACAACCTGTTCGATGCGCAACGCCGCGTGCGGGATTCCTCGGGTGCGACTCCGGTCAACTACCAGCCCTTCGTGATCGACCCGCTGGGCCTCTACGTCGGGATCGACCTCAGGAAGTTGTTCTAGGTTCGCGTCCGCTGGGCGAGCGCCTCGGCACAGGCGTGGCCGCTCGCCCAGGCCCACTGGAAGTTGTAGCCACCGAGCCAACCGGTGACGTCGACCGCCTCTCCGATGGCGTAGAGGCCCGGCACCTTGGCAGCCTCCATCGTGCGCGAGGAAAGCTCGGCCGTGGCGATGCCGCCGGCGGTGACCTCGGCCTTGGCATAGCCCTCGGTGCCGTTGGGGGCGAAGCGCCAATCGGCAAGGCGCGCCTGTGCCGCGCGCAGATCCTTGTCGGAACAATTTGCCAGCTCGCGCTCCAGCCCCAGACGGTCGGCCAGCGCATCGGCCAGCCTGTCGGGCAAACGCTCGCGCAAGAGCGTGCGCAGGTGGGCGCGGGGGCGGTCGCGCTTGGCTTCGAGCAGCCAGTCGGTCGCGGCCTCGGGCAGGAAGGTGATCCCCACCGGCTCGCCGTGCTGCCAGTAGCTCGACACTTGCAGGATCGCCGGGCCCGACAGGCCCTTGTGGGTGAACAGCGCGGCCTCGGCGAACGCGGCCTTTCCGGCGCGGGCCAGCACCGGCGCGGCGACGCCCGAGAGTTCGCGGAACAGCACGTCCTCTCCCCCGAGCGTAAGCGGCACGAGGGCAGGGCGCGGCTCGACCACCTTCAGACCGAATTGGCGCGCCAGCCGATAGGCGAAGTCGCTCGCGCCCATCTTGGGGATCGAGGGTCCGCCGGTGGCGATCACCAGCGCGGGCGCTTGCCATCTGCGGCCATCGGCGGCGGTGACGGTGAAGATGCCGTCCTCGCCCCGCGCCACCCCCGCTACCGCCACGCCGCAGCTGAGCCTTACCCGCTCGGGCGGGCACTCGGCGAGCAGCATATCCACGATCTGGCGCGCCGAGCCGTCGCAGAACAGCTGCCCCAGCGTCTTTTCGTGCCAGGCTATCCCGTGCCGCTCGACCAGCGCGATGAAATCGGCGGGCGTGTAGCGGGCCAGCGCGCTCTTGGCGAAATGGGGATTGGCCGAGAGATAATTGGCTGGGCTCGCACCGAGGTTGGTGAAATTGCAGCGCCCGCCGCCGGAAATGAGGATCTTCTTGCCCGGCGCTTCGGCCTTTTCCACCAGCGCGACCTTGAGACCGCGCTGGCCCGCTTGCCCCGCACAATAGAGCCCGGCCGCGCCTGCGCCGAGGATGATGACATCGCTCTGTTCCACGAAGCTGCCGATAGGGGGGCGCACGGCAATTGCCAATCGTCCCTCGCAGTCCCTATCTGCACCCCATGGCCCGAACACCCGCAGGCACTCCCCACGATCCCAGAGAAGGCGATCGCTTCAACGAAGAGCGCGCCGCCTACACCGTCGCCAGCGCCCAGCCCGATCTCGAGGCGGGGGTGGCGGCGATCCGCGCGATGGTGAAGGTGCTGAAGCCCGTCCCCGGCGTCTACCGCATGGTCGATGCGCGGGGCGAGGTGCTCTACGTGGGCAAGGCGCGTTCGCTGAAGGCCCGCGTCGCCAACTACACCCAGATCGCGCAGCTCTCGGGCCGCTTGCAGCGCATGGTCAGCCAGACGCGCAGCATGGAGATCGTCGTCACCCGCTCCGAGGCCGAGGCGTTGCTGCTCGAGGCGCAGCTGATCAAGCGCTTCCGCCCGCCCTTCAACGTGCTGCTGCGCGACGACAAGAGCTTTCCCTTCATCCTGCTGCGCGCCGATCACGCCTATCCGCGCATCCAGAAGCACCGGGGAGCGCGGCGGGCCAAGGGCAACTATTATGGTCCCTTTGCCAGCGCCGGGAGCGTCAACACCACGCTCAATGCGTTGCAAAAGCTGTTCCTGCTGCGAAGCTGCACCGACAGCTTCTTCAACAACCGCGACCGGCCCTGCCTGCTCTACCAGATCAAGCGCTGCTCCGCGCCCTGCGTGGGGCGGATTGACGAGCCCGGGTATGACGCCCTGGTGCGGCAGGCAAAGGATTTCCTGTCGGGCAAGTCGGGTGCGGTGCAGGCCGATCTCGAGCGGCAGATGGCCGAGGCGGCGGCGAACCTCGACTTCGAGACCGCCGCGATGCTGCGCGATCGTCTCAGGGCGGCGACCTTCATCCAGGGCTCGCAGGCGATCAACGCGCAGGGGCTAGGCGACGCGGATGTCTTCGCGCTGGCGGCGAAGAACGGGCAGATGACGGTGCAGGCCTTCTTCATCCGCGGCGGGCAGAACTGGGGCCACCGCGCCTTCTTCCCGCGCCACACCACCGAGGTGGACGAGGCGCAGGTGCTCGCGGACGTGATGCTGCAATTCTACGAGGAGGTGCCGCCGCCGCCCACGATCCTCGTCGACCGCGACCTGCCCGAATGCGAGCTGATCGCGGCCGCGCTCTCGGAGCTGGCGGGGCGCAAGGTCGGCATCTCGGTCCCCGAGCGCGGCGACCGGCGCAAGCTCATGGAGCAGGCGACGCGGAACGCCGTCGAGGCGCTGGAACGACGGCTGGCGGAAAGCGGCACCAAGGCGCGGCTCAACCGCGAGCTTGCCGAGTTCCTGGAGCTGGACAGCCCGCCCCAGCGCATCGAGGTCTATGACAACAGCCATATCCAGGGCACCAAGGCGGTGGGCGCGATGGTGGTGGCCGGGCCGGAGGGCTTCGAGAAGTCGCAATACCGCAAGTTCAACATCCGCGAGGCGCAATCCAACGACGACTTCGCGATGATGCGCGAGGTCATGAGCCGCCGCTTCCGCAGTTTCGCCGAAGGAGAGGGCGAGCCTGCGCCCGACGCCAAGCCCGGCGGGCACGAGGCCGTGCTGCCTGATCTCATGCTGATCGACGGAGGCAAGGGACAGCTTTCGAGCGTGATGCGCGTGCTCGAGGACTACGGGATCGCGGAGGAGGTGGCGGTGGTCGGCATCGCCAAGGGACCGGGGCACGGGCGCGAGGGGCGCGAGGTGTTCCACTTTCCCGATGGGCGCGAGAAGATGCTCCCCACCAATTCACCCCTGCTGTTCCACCTGCAAAACCTGCGCGACGAGGTGCATCGCTTCGTGATCGGCGCGCACCGGGCCAAGCGGTCGAAGGCGATCACCGCCTCGCCGCTCGACGAGATCCCCGGCATCGGTCCGGCAAGAAAGCGCGCGCTGCTGCTGCATTTCGGCACCGCGAGCAAGGTGCGGGCCGCTGCGCTCGAGGACCTGCAACGCGCGCCCGGTGTCAGCGCGACAGTGGCGCGCAAGGTCTACGACTTCTACCACGCGGGCGGATAGCCAAGGGGCGGACCTTGCGGCCCGCCCCCGATGGCCTCCCGTGCGGTGCAGCTTACTGGCGGGCGACCTGATGCGGGTCGTCTAGGGCCTTGCTTACCAGCACGTTCACAGAAACACGGCGGTTCTGCGCCCGGCCTTCCGGTGTCGCGTTGTCGGCCGCCGGATCGGCGGTCGCCATGCCGGTCGGGGTCAGCATGCGGTACGGCTTCCACTTGCAGACCTGCTGGAGGTGGTTGACCACAGCCGCGGCGCGCTTTTCCGACAAGGTCTGGTTGAACTCCTGCGAGCCGGTGATGTCGGCATAGCCGAGCACCAGCAGCAGGGCGTTCTCGTTCTGCTCGGCCTGCGCTGCGGCATTGCACAGCTCGGCCTTGTACTGCTCGGTGAGGTTCGCCTTGCCCGTCTGGAAGTAGACGTTCGAGGTGCCGACGAGGTTGTACTTGTCGATATCACCCAGACGGCCGCGCAGCGCCTCGGTGGCGGCGGCATTCCGGCGGATGGCCTCGCCGTGCTCGCCGAATTGCTGCGCCGTGCCGCCCCGGATCATCATCGCGATCTGGCGGTCGTCGCTGGTGAAACGCACCTCGTTGGCGACAAGGCCTTCGCCATATTGCGAGGTCTTGACGATCACCGGCAGGCCATTGGTCAGCGCATTCTGGTCGAGCGTCTTGTTGCCGACCCCGAGGAATCCGCCGCGGGTGCGGATTTCCGTTTCCGGATGGAGGGTGACCATGGTGACGTTGCCATCCTCGCCGGTCACCTGCAGGCGCGAACCCTGCCGGGCGGTGATCATGCCGGTCACACGCGGGCCTTCCCGCATCTGTTCGAGCGATGGCAAGGCCCCGTAGACGGTGGCCGTTGCCTCGTCCTGGGTTCCGGTGGCGGGATAGGTCTGCGCCGACAAGCCGGTGGCTGCGGCGGCTGCGAGTAGCGCCCCGAGGGCGATCTTTCGCGACGTGAGAAGGGTCGTTTTCACAGTTTTTGCTCCTGCGCTGCGGGCCGCGATGTCAGGGGTCGGCCTCTGGTTGGGGGATGCGCTTGAGCTTGGGTGTTGTGACCGGCGCCTTGCTGCCAGATGAACAAACCCGGCCCCGCGCCAAGAGCGGGGGCAGTCGGAGCATAGAATGCGGCGGGTTGTTCGGCCTCTGGATGCCGCAGCGGCCCGCTACCGGGCCGCCTCGGCAGCAATCCAGCGGTCGATCTTCTGCTCCAGCACAGCCAGCGGCAGGCCGCCCGTGTTCAACACCTGATCGTGGAAGGCGCGGATGTCGAACCGGCTGCCGAGCTTCTCCTGCGCCCGCTTGCGCAGCTCCTGGATCTTGAGCGATCCGATCTTGTAACCCAGCGCCTGCCCGGGAATGGCGATGTAGCGATCAACTTCGGCCACCACGTCGGTGCGGGTCATGCCCGAGTTGGTCAGCATGTATTCGATCGCCTGATCGCGGCTCCAGCCCTTGGCATGGATGCCGGTGTCGACCACCAGCCGCATCGCGCGAAGCTGCTCGTCCTGCAAGGTGCCGTAGCGGTTCCAGGGATCCTTGAAGAAGCCCATCTCGTTGCCAAGTGTCTCGGCATAGAGCGCCCAGCCTTCGACAAAAGCGGTGGTGCCGCCATAGCGCATGAAAGCGGGCAGAGTCTCGTTCTCCTGCGCAAGGCTGATCTGGAAGTGGTGCCCGGGCGCGCCTTCGTGGAGGTAGAGCGTCACGATCCCCGGAGTCAGACGGCTCGGCAGGTCGTAGGCGTTGAAGAAGAACACGCCCGGGCGCTTGCCGTCGGCCGATCCCGGCTCATAGGAGCCGCCAGCCTCGAACTTCTCGGTCGAAGGATCGTAGGGGCGGATCTCGAGCGGTGATTTGGGCAAGCGCGAGAACAGCGCTCCGATCTTCGTGTCGACCTCGCGCCCGACCTGGTAATAGGCCTGAGTGAGCGCCTCACGGCTCCTGGGCTGAAACCTGGGGTCGGTGCGGACATAATCGAAGAACTGGTTGAGCGTGCCCTTGAAGCGCACCTCGCGCTTGAGCTTTTCCATTTCCGCCTTGATCCGGGCGACTTCGGAAATTCCAAGGGCATGGATGGTCTCGGGATCGAGCGGCAAGGTGGTCGAATCCTCGACCAGCTGGGCATAGAGCGCAGGCCCACCCTTCATCTGCGACAGGCCGATACTCTCGCGCGCGGCGGGGAGATATTCGTCGCGCAGGAAGTCGCGCAAGCGCGTGTTGACGGCGTAGATCTCGCGGGTCTTCGACTCATAGGCGGCAGTGAGCCGGGCCTTGTCGGCATCGGAGAAACCTTCCGGAAACTGCTTCGTCGGACCCATGTACTGCGATTCGCCAATCGGCGTGTCGAGCTGGGTGGTCAGCTGCGTAACCATGATCCCGACCGTCAGCCGGGTTTCGAGCACGCCGGACTTCATGCCTTGCCGGAACCTCGCGATCGCCCGGTCGACAAAGGCAATGTAATCGTCGTGGCGCGACAGATTGTCCTCGTAGTTGGCGATGGTCTTGAACGGCGCCGCACCGCTCCCGCTGGCGAGATTGGGGTAGGAATTGTGGAAGCCGAAGAAGTGGTTGAGCGGGCGCACTTCGGTGACGGTGCGCAATTCGTCGCTCATCCCGGCGAGGGCGCGGGCCTGGGTGTAGGCGAACACGTCATAGGCAAGCTGGTCGGTGGCATCGAGCCTGCTGCGGTCGATCTGCGCGAGGATGGCGAGGTTCAACCTGATGTCGGTGCGCGCGGCCAGGAAGTTCGCATCGCTGAGCAGGTCACCGAGGCGGTCGACCCCATCCTCGTCGCCGCGATAGACCCGGGCAAGCGGGTTGAGCGCAAGCTCGCGCGCGTCGGCATCGGCAAACAGGGCGAACAGCTTGTCATGCTCGCTCTGAACGGCGGCGCTCGCGGCCGCTTGTGGTGCATCGCTCTCGGCCCAGACCGGCGCGGCAGTGAGCATCAATGTGCTCGAGGCGGCAAGCAGGAGGCGCAAGTTCATCGGAGGTTGTCCCGGCAGGTGTTGTTCCAAGCGTGCCGCGCTACGCCCATGGCCGCGCATCGGCAATCGCGGCGGTGACGAGCGGCGCCGATGTCTCGACCGGCGTCAGCCGGCGCGGGCGTGGCGGGCGGCGTGGAAGGCGGCGTCGGCGCGCAATTGATCGTGCTCGACCCACACCGAATGCGTGCCGGAACAGATCTTGTGAGGGAGAGCAAGGCGGCAGATCGGGCCCTTCGTCACGTCCGCCGCATCGAGGATCGCGCATTCCGACGTCCCGCTGTTCTCGTCGATGAGGAAGGTGACGAGGTAACCATCGTCTTCCGCCGTCGCGCCTTTGCGCGGGATCATCGGGCTCTCGCTGGCATAGACCCCCTCGGGCAGGCGATAGACCTGTTCCTCGCCCGTTTCGGTGTCGTGGCGAACATAGCCGTTGAACAGGAACCAGCCCGGCTTGGTGGTGGTCGACCAGACGTAGCGGCTCCTGCGCATGGCGAAGCGCGGATTGATCATCCCGAACTCGACGATCCGCTCGCTGAGCCGCTCCTCGCGGGTCTCGCCGGTCTTCAGGTTGAAGCGCCAGCGGTGGAGGCGGGACTTGAAGGAGTGCTCGTCGACATAGGCCATCATGTGGCTGTAGCGGCCCATTTCCTCGAGCGGATCGGGCATGGGCTTGGCCTGATGATAGCCTTCGAGCACCACCTCGTCGCCTTCCTCCCAGGCATTGGTCCAGTGGAGCACATAGGTGGGCGAGGCTTCGAACCAGCGGATATCCTGCGGCTGGCCGTGACGCGGGATCAGGGCGAAGCGGGTCGGGACGCCCGGGTGGAGGCGGGCGGCATGGATGTTGCGGCCCAGCAGTTCCTCGTCCCAGTAGAGCGGCATGTCGTTGAGGATCGACCAGCTCGGCGTGATCGCCATGTCGTGCGGCAGGCGCGGGCCGGGCAGGGGGACGGGGACGTAGTGGACGAGCTGGCCGGTGCGGTCGACCACGCCGTAATGCATGAAGGGTGCGTGCTTCGAATAATTGAAGAACATCAGCTCTCCGGTCGCCTCGTCGACCTTGGGGTGGGCCGAGATCCCGTCGAGCGGCACCCACGGCGCTTTGCCCCGGCTGGCGAGCGTGACCGGATCGAGCATCCACGCCTCGCCGCACTGGTAGAGCGTGGCATAGGCCGTACCGGCGTGGACGATGATGTCGGTGGAGCCGGTGTCCTTCAGCCCTCCGTGCGCGCCGAAGCCCGGGCGCACCGAGGTGCCCCACGGGTCCATCAGCCCGCCCCACAGCGATCGGCCCGCAATCTGCTCCGCCTCGAAGCAGTGCGTGCGCACGAAGCGGTTGCGGTAGCTCGCCTTGCCGCCGGAAATACTGACCTGGTGGATCATCGCGTCGCCATCGAAGGGATGATGCCGCCCGAGCGGCTGGTGCACCTGGTTCTCGGTGTTCCTGAGGTAGATGCCGTCGATGTCGGGGGGAATCGCGCCTGCGATGACCGGCAGCTCGGCGACATCGACTTCCTCGTGGAGCGGCGTCCATGGCCCCGTGAGATAGGGGTGGTTCGACGGCTCGAGACTGGTCTTCACCGGCGGATGACGCGTGATCTGCATGGCTCTCTCCCTCCGGGCAAAGGATGCGCGAGCCGCTACGGACTGGCAAGGGCACAAATATGGCCGCCAATCTTGATCCCGATCAAGGCCGGAGGGCCCTCCCGGAGGCATTATGGATTCATCAAAGGGAGAAGCGCGATGAAATCGATCCTGCTGCACATCGACCACGATGCCGCGATGGCGGCGCGCCTTCAGGTGGCGCTCGACATTGCCCGCTCGACCAATGGCCACATCACCTGCGTGCAGACGGTCAATTACAATGTCTTTGCAACCGGCGATGTCTACGGCGCGGCGATCGCGGCGGCGATGCCGGTGATCAGGGAGAACGCCGACAGGCTGCGTGCCGAGATCGAGCAGGAACTCGAAAACGAAGGCGTGGCCTGGGATTGGCGCTTTGACTACGGCATGGCGGCGCAGCGACTGCTCGAAGCCTCACCGCTGGCTGATGTGGTGATCCTCGGGCCGGCCGATCTCGGTGTCGGCGGGCGCGGCCCTGCCTCGCTGGTCGGCGATCTCGTTCTGAAGGCCCCTGTGCCGGTGCTGGTGGTGCCCGAGCAAAGCCGCAGCTTCGACATCGGCGCGCCGATGCTGGTTGCCTGGAACGGTTCGGCAGAGAGCGCCCATGCCCTGCGTGCCGCGCTGCCGCTGCTGGCCTGTTCGTGCAAGGTCACGCTGGCAAGCGTTGTTGAACCGGTTGCAAGTGCCGAGGGGAAACTGCCTCCGACCGAAGGCGCGCGCTATCTCAGCCGCCACGGCATCGCGTGCGAGATGCTGGAACTGCCGCGCGGCGATGCGCCGATTGCCGAAACACTGTTCCTTGCAGCTGAGATGCGCGAATGCGCGCTGATGGTGATGGGCGCCTATGGTCACTCGCGGCTGGCGGAGATGCTGCTCGGCGGCGTGACGCGCAAGGTCTTGGCCGATCCCAAGATGCCCATCCTTCTGGCCCATTGAGGGCGCGGATCAGGTCTTCACCCGTTTGCGCATCATGCCCTCCTGCGCGACGCTCGCGACGAGCTCGCCGGCGAGGTTGAAGATGCGTCCGCGGTTGAAGCCGCGCCCGCCGCCCGACCAGGGGGCATCGGTGGCGTAGAGCAGCCATTCGTCCGCCCGGGCATCGCGGTGGAACCACAGGGCGTGGTCGAGGCTCGCCCCGACCAGCTCATTGCGCATCCACGAGAGGCCATGGGGCAGGGCGCTGGTACCGAGCAGGGTGTAGTCACTCGCGTAGGTGATGATCGCGCGGTGGAGCTCGGGCGTATCATCGGGCCCGGTGATCGGGGCTGCGACCCTGAACCACGTGTGTGCCCGCGGCTCGCGCGGTTCGCGGCTCATCCAGTGCAGGCGGTCGATGGTGCGCATCTCGATCGGACGCGGGCGCAGCATCATCCGGCGCTGGGTTTCGGAGAGCTTTTCGCCCCATTGTTCAGCGATCTCGCGGCGCAGCTCCATGTCCGGGCGCAGATCGTCCGGGCGCGCGACGTCCGGCATCGGGGAATCGCTGTGCTCGAGGCCGTCCTCGGGCTGCTGGAAGCTGGCGGTGAGGTTGAGGATCGGGACCGCGATGCCCTCCTCGTTCTCCTGCGCGGCCACCACCCGGCGGTTGGCGAAGCTCCTGCCGTCGAAGTCGCGTTCGATCCGGTATTCGATCGGGGCGCCCTCGCGTCCGCCCCGCAGGAAATAGGCGTGGAGCGAGTGGGCGCGCTTGCCGTCCGCGACGGTGCTCTGCGCCGCTGCAAGCGCCTGGGCGAGCACCTGCCCGCCGAACACCCGCCCGATCCCGTCGTCCTGCGGCGGCCCGGCGAAGACGTCGGCAGCGCGCTTCTCGACGGTGAGCAGGCGGATCAGGCCTGCGACAAGCTCTTGGTGGGTGGGTGTCTCGGTCATGGCGCACGGCCATGCTTGGCGTTCACGCGCCCGTCAATCCCGGCACGTGCGCGGGCGGGAAACAACAAACCCCGCCGGGATCGCTCCCGGCGGGGTGAGTTGGTCACCGTCAGGCGAGGTGGCTTAGGCCGCGCCTGCCGCCAGCGCCGCGAGCAGCAGCAGGGCGACGATGTTGGTGATCTTGATCATCGGGTTCACGGCCGGGCCGGCGGTGTCCTTGTAGGGATCGCCGACCGTGTCGCCGGTTACTGCGGCCTTGTGGGCTTCGGAGCCCTTGCCGCCGTGGTTGCCGTCCTCGATGTACTTCTTGGCGTTGTCCCATGCGCCGCCGCCCGAGGTCATCGAGAGCGCCACGAACAGCCCGCCGACGATCACGCCGAGGAGCAATGCGCCCAATGCCGCAAAGCCATTGGCCTGACCTGCCACCGCCGAGATCACGAAATAGACCGCGATCGGGGCCAGCACCGGCAGCAGCGAGGGAAGGATCATCTCCTTGATCGCCGCCTTGGTGACGAGGTCCACAGTCCGGGCATAGTCCGGCTTGGTCTCGAAGGTCATGATCCCGGGGTTCTTGGCGAACTGGTCGCGCACGTCGGTGACGACCTCGCCCGCCGCACGGCCCACAGCCGTCATCCCCATCGCGCCGAACAGGTACGGGAGCAAGGCGCCCAGCAGCAGGCCGACGATGACATAGGGGTTCTCGAGGCTGAAATCGACCGTCACGCCCTCGAACAGCTCGCGCAGGTCCGCGGTGTAGGTGGCGAACAGCACGAGGGCCGCAAGGCCCGCCGAACCGATGGCATAGCCCTTGGTCACGGCCTTGGTGGTGTTGCCCACGGCATCGAGCGCATCGGTCTTCTCGCGCACCGAATCATCGAGGCCCGCCATTTCGGCAATGCCGCCGGCGTTGTCGGTGACCGGGCCATAGGCGTCGAGCGCGACGACCATGCCGGCGAGCGCCAGCATCGCGGTCGCCGCATAGGCGATGCCCATGAGGCCGGCGAGCTGGTAGGCGATGATGATGCCGGCGCAGATCACCAGCGTCGGCAGCGCGGTCGCTTCCATGCTGATCGCGAGGCCCTGGATCACGTTGGTGCCGTGGCCGGTTTCCGAGGCCTTGGCGATCGAGCGCACCGGACGGTAGCCCGTGCCGGTGTAGTACTCGGTGATCCAGATGATGAGGCCGGTGATGACGAGGCCGAGGAAGCCGCAGTAGAACAGCGTGCGGCCGTTGAAGTCCTGGCCGGCGATGGCGGTTTCCATGTCGCCGAGCGCAAAGCCGGTGGCGAACCAGATCGCCGGCACCGACAGGACGGCGGTGACAAGGAAGCCCTTGTACATCGCGCCCATGATGTTCGTGCCGCCGCCGAGGCGTACGAAGTAGGTGCCGATGATCGAGGTGACGATGCACACGCCCCCGATGAGCAGCGGGAGCGCCATCAGCGCCGCGAGGTTCTCCGCGCCCTTCATGAGCAGGGCGGTGAGCACCATGGTGGCGCCGACGGTGACGACATAGGTCTCGAACAGGTCGGCGGCCATGCCGGCGCAGTCACCCACGTTGTCGCCCACGTTGTCGGCGATCACCGCCGGATTGCGCGGGTCATCCTCGGGGATGCCGGCCTCGACCTTGCCGACAAGGTCGGCGCCGACGTCGGCGGCCTTGGTGAAGATCCCGCCGCCGAGACGCGCGAAGATCGAGACCAGCGAGGCGCCGAGCGCCAGCGAGGTGAGGCCGATCACCACGGGACGGCTATCGGCGGCCATTCCGGCAGGTCCGGTCAGGTACCAGAAGAACACCGCGATCGCGAGGAGCGCGAGGCCCGCCACCAGAAGCCCGGTGATGGCGCCCGCGCGGAAGGCGAGGGTCAGGCCCTGCTGGAGCCCCGCCTGCGCAGCCGCGGCGGTGCGCACGTTCGAGCGCACCGAAACATTCATGCCGATGAAGCCGGCCACGCCCGACAGCACCGCACCGATCGCGAAGCCGACGGCGGGAATCGCCCCCAGCGTCGCCGCGACGATCACGGCGACGATCACGCCCACGATGGCAATCGCGGTGTACTGGCGCTTGAGATAGGCCTGTGCGCCTTCCTGGATGGCTGCGGCGATGGCCTGCATCTTCTCGTTCCCGGCATCCGCGCCGAGAACCTGGCGGCTGGTGATGAAGCCATAGACAATGGCAAGCACCCCCAGCCCAATCGAAATGAGCAATAGATTCACGAGCAATCCCCTCTCGTTTTTATGTTGCTTCCCGGTAGCGGGAGCATGCGCCTCGTTTTGATCCCATGGGCGCAGGGCGCACAGTCATAGGGGTTCGCGTAAAGCTGGCAAGCCTCGTGCCTGTGGGCATCCCGGTTTTGCGCGTTTTTGAGGGGGCTCGCGGGTTCCCCCGCCTTCCTACTGGTGCCGGAACCCGAGATTTTCGGGGGCGCCAAGAGCCTCCTCGCCGAGCAGGAGGGGCGCAGGGCCGCGCGCTGCGACCATGCCGATCCGGTGGGCCGCAACCGGCAGGCCGGCCGAGGGAGGGGCCGTGAAAAGCAGCTCGTAATCATCCCCCCAGCGCCAGGCCTCCGCCGCCCGGGAGGGGTCTGCAACGGGGATCGCGGAGGGCTCCAACGCGATGGTAACGCCGCTCGCCTCGGCCATGCGGTAGGCATCGAGCAGCAAGCCGTCCGAGACGTCCATCATCGCGCTGACGAGCGGGGCGAGGGCACGCCCCTCGGCAAGGCGCGGCACAGGGCGGTCGAAAGCGGCGCGGTGGCGGGGGTCGCCCTCGAACCCGAGCATCGCCCGCCCGACCGCCCCGGTGAGGTAGATGGCATCGCCTGCCCTGGCGCCGCTGCGCGAGGGGACGGGGGTGTGGAGGGCGCGCCCGATAGCGGTGAGGCCGAAGCTCCTTGTCCCCTCGCCCCCGACCGTATCGCCCCCGAGAAGCGGCGTGCCGAAGGCCTCAAGGGCCTCTCCCAACCCCCTGATAAACCGGGAATCCTCCTTCCCCAGCATATGCCCGAGCAGCACCCCGACCGGCTCGGCGCCCTTGGCGGCGAGGTCCGAGAGGTTGGTCGCCACCAGCTTCCATGCGACGTCCGCCATGTCGGCATCGGGGCGGAAATGGGTGCCCTCGACCATCATGTCGTGGGTAAGGACGAGGGTCTCACCGCCGATGCCCAGCACCGCGCAATCGTCCAGCAATCCGCGCGCACCGGGATGGAGGGGGAGGCTTTTCAAGGCTGCGAGAAAATCGGGCTCGTTCATGGCCCCAAGCCCATACAGGTTCGCCCCGGGCTTGTCGAAGGGGCGCCCCTTTACCGATGTTTCACGTGAAACAGCGCAGCGATGGCCCTCTGGACCGGGGCTAAGGGGGGCTAAATCGCGCTGGAACCGGGCTGTAACGCGCTGCAGCCGCGCTACGCCTGCGCACAACCGATCAGCCGCGCGCGTCCTTTGCGACCGCATCGAGGATGCCGTTGACGAACTTGGCCTGCCCGTCATCGAAGAAGGCCTTGGCGACCTCGACATATTCGTTGATCGCCACCGGCGCAGGGACATCGGCGCGGGCGAGCAGTTCGTAGGTGCCGGCGCGCAGCACCTGCAACATCGCCTTGTCGAGCCGCGCGAGGCTCCATCCGGCCGCCAGCTTGCTTGCCACCAGTGCATCGATCTCGGCCCGGCGGGCATCCACTCCGCGCACCACGTCATCGAAGAAGGGCACCTCGGCATCGGCATATTCGGCCTCGTCGAAGTCATCGTCGTCGATCGTGCGCCCCAACCGGTGCTGGTGGAACTCGTCGAGCAGGCGGGCGAGCGCGGTGCCCTCCATGTGCTGCTGGTAGAGCGCCTGCACGGCGGCGAGCCGCGCGGCAGAACGCGCTTGGGAACGGGCGGGGCTGTTCATCGGATTCTCAATTCCACGGATTTGGCATGGGCCGGCAGCCCTTCGGCATGGGCGAGAGTTGCGGCCGCGGGGCCGACCGCCTTGAAGGACGCGGCATCGAGCCCGAGAAAGCTGGTGCGCTTCATGAAGTCGAGCACCGAAAGCCCGCTCGAAAAGCGTGCGCGGCGCCCCGTCGGCAGCACGTGGTTCGGCCCGGCGACATAGTCACCGACCGCCTCGGGCGTCATCCGGCCAAGGAAGATGCTCCCGGCATGGCGGATCGCCTTCAGGTAAGGCTCGGGATCGTCCACCGCGATCTCGACATGCTCGGCGGCGAGCCGGTTGGCGAGGGCGGGGGCTTCGGCGAGGAGATCATCGACCACGATCATCACCCCGTGCGCATCCCAGCTTGCCCGGGCCGTGCGGGCGGTGGAAAGCTGGGTGATCTGCAAGTCGATGCAGTCCTCCACCTGCCGCGCGAAGGCAGCATCATCGGTGATCAGGATCGATTGCGAGGTCGGGTCATGCTCGGCTTGGCTGAGCAGGTCGGCGGCGATCCAGTCGGGATCGTTCGTGCCATCGGCAATCACGAGGATTTCCGAAGGCCCGGCGACCATGTCGATGCCGACCACGCCGTAAAGCTGGCGCTTGGCCTCGGCCACCCAGGCATTGCCGGGGCCGGTGATGACATCGACCGGGCGGATGCGCTCGGTGCCGTAAGCGAGCGCCCCCACCGCCTGCGCCCCGCCGACACGCCAGATCTCGTCCACGCCCGCGATGTGCGCGGCGGCGAGCACCAGCGGATTGGCCGCGCCCTTGGGGGTGGGGGTGACGACCACCAGCCGCCCGACACCTGCCACCCGCGCGGGGATCGCATTCATCAGCAGCGAGGAGGGATAGGCCGCGCGCCCGCCGGGGACATAGAGCCCCGCCGCGTCCACCGCCCGCCAGATCGCGCCGAGCCGGACGCCCGCCGCATCCACATAGTCGCGGTCCTGCGGAAGCTGGGCCTCGTGATAGGCGCGGATGCGCGCCGCGGCGAGTTCCAGCGCCTCGCGCAAGGTCTGGTCAAGATCGCGGTAGGCCGCCTCGCAGGCCTCGCGGGTGATGACCCAGTCCGCTTCTTCAGCCAGCGCATAGCCATCGAAGCGCTGGGTATAGTCGACCAGCGCCGCATCGCCGCGCAGCTTCACTGTCTGGAGGATGTCGGCGACCTGGCCTGCGACATCGCCGTCGGATTCGCGCCGGGCATCGACGATGCGGGCGAACCGGCCGGCGAAATCGGGGTCGGCGGTGCGCAGCAGCGAGACTGTCATGCGGCGCTCCGCTGCTCGGCGTCGCGGCGGAACGCGTCGACCAGCGCGGCGACGCGGCGGTCGGTCTTCAGGGCGGTGCGGTTGACGATCAGCCGCGCCGAGATCTCGAGGATCACGTCGGTCTCTACAAGGCCGTTATCCTTCAGCGTCTTGCCGGTCGAGACGAGGTCGACGATCTGGCGCGCAAGGCCCAGGGAGGGGGCCAGCTCCATCGCGCCGTTCAGCTTCACGCATTCCGCCTGCACCCCTGCGGCCTCGAAATGGCGGCGGGTGAGGCTGGGATATTTGGTCGCGACGCGCAGGTGGCTGGCGGCTCCGGCTTCGTCGGTGTCCGACGCCATCCGCGCCACGGACAGGCGGCACAGCCCGATGCCGAGATCGACCGGGGCGTAGAGATCGGCGTAGTCGAATTCCTCGATCACGTCCGAACCGACGATCCCCACCTGCGCCGCACCATGGGCGACGAAGGTTGCGACATCGAAAGCCCGCACGCGGATGATCCGCATGTCGGGGCGCGTGGTCCCGAAGGCGAGCGCGCGGCTCTTGGGATCGTGGAACTCGGCCTCCGGCTCCACCCCCGCGCGCGCCATCACGGGCAGCGCCTCGTCGAGGATGCGCCCCTTGGGGACAGCGAAGGTCAGCTGTCCGATATTGTCGGGAAGGCCGATGATGGTCATGATCGGGGGCGCACTTAGGGTCGGACGGGAAAAAGGGCAATGGTGATGGCGGCGGGCGAGGCGGGAATCATGGGCCTCGAGGACTTTACCGCCGCGCTCGAGTGGCAGGCCCGCCATGCCGAGGAAAACGGTGCTCCCGCGACGGCCCGCGTGATCCGCGCGCTGGCGGGCGTGCGGGCGAGCGACACCGCGACCGGACGCCGGATCGCTGGCTGGCAGGGCCTGACATTGAAGGACGCAATGCCGCTCAGGATTGCGGGCGGCTTTCACCACCTTGTGCTGACGGGTGCGGACGAGCGGCTGGCGGCGGTGTATCGCGGCGAGGTGATCGATCAGGCGGTGGTCGATGCGCTGGTGCTCGATCTGGCACACAGGTTCGATGCGCGGCTGCTCCCCTGGCTCGACGGCCCGCCGCAGACCAACGAGGCGGGGCGCGCGGCGAGCATCATGGCGGGGCTGCTGTGGCTGGCGGCGCGGGTGCGTGTCCCCCGCTTCGACCTGTTCGAGCTTGGCGCGAGCGCTGGGGTCAACACGATGATCGACCGCTATTTCTTCCGGCTTGGGGAGACCGAGGTTGGGCCTGAGGCGTCACCAATGCGGATCGTGCCCGAATGGCGCGGCGCCTCTCCGCCCGCGCCGCCAGCGGGTTTCTCCATCGCGTCAGTGAAGGGCTGCGACATCGCTCCGATCGACCTCGCCGATCCCGAGGCGGCGCTGCGCCTCAAGGCCTATGTCTGGCCCGATGCGGGCGAGCGCATGGCGCGGATCGATGCGGCGATCGCGCTGGCAGGCCAGCAGCCGCCCGATCTGGTCGCCGCCGACGCGGGGGACTTTGCCGCCGCGATGCTCGCCCTTGCGCCGCAGCCGGGCACCGCGCGGGTGATGTTCCATTCGATCATGTGGCAATACATGCCCGCCGCCACGCAAGCCCGCATCACCGCCGCCTTCGAGGCCGCAGGCGCTGCCGCCACTCCTGATCGCCCGCTCGGCTGGATCGCGCTGGAAACAGACCCCGCCACCTTCCGCCACGAATTGCGCGTCCGCCTGCGGGACGGCGCAGACCACCGCGGAGAGGAGCAGCTGCTGTCCGACGCCCACCCGCACGGCGCATGGGTGGAGTGGATCGCGGGTTAGCCCGCCAGAAACGCCTCCAGCGCCGCATTGACTGCCTCGGGCGCTTCCCATGGCACGAAATGCCCGCAGTCCGGCACACGCACGATGGTGAGCGGGTCGATGATCTCCTCCAGCCCTTCGAGGTTTTCGGGCGGCAAGGCGAGGTCGTCCAAGGCCCAGATCACCAGCGTCGGGATGGTCAGCCTGGGCAGGGCGGGGGGCGTCCAGCCCTCGGGAACCGCGAAAGGCGCGTCCATCGGCGGCACGTCGATCGGGCTCGCGCGGTAGTAGTTGAGCATCCCGAAGGCCGCATCGCGGTTCTGCCAGTCGAGGAGGAGCGCGTCGCGTTCCTCGGGCTCCATCTTACTGGGGCGGTCCCACTTGACCTCCTTCAGCAGCAGGCCGGTGAGCCCGTGCTCCTTCACCAGCGCGTCATTGGCGGGGTCGCGAAAGCCGCGGATATACTGGCTCGCCGCGCGCTGGCCGGGGTGGGTATAGAGCAGCTTCTGGAAGATCACCGGATGGGGCGCATTGGCGATCACGGCGCGGGTGACGCGGGCGTGCTGCCCGCCCAATGCCACGCCCCAGGCAATCGCGCCGCCCCAGTCGTGGCCGACGATGGTGAACTGCGCGATCCCCAGCGCGTCTGCCAGCAGGAACACGTCACCGATCAGCTTGTCGGGGGTGTAGGCCTCGACCGCCTGCGGCTTGGAAGAGCCGCGATAGCCGCGCTGGTCGGGTGCGATGCAGCGGAACCGGTCGGAGAAGTGCGCGATCTGGTGGCGCCAGGTGCGGTGGCTTTCCGGGAAGCCGTGGAGGAAGATCAGCACCGGCGCGTCCACCGGGCCTTCGTCGACGATATCGAGGTGGATGCCGGTGGGCAGGTGCACCCGCTTGAGATCGAATGCCATCACTGCTGCTCCAGCTTGTCCATGTAGCCCTTGGCGACCATGCCGGCGACCTGATCGAACAGGGCTTCGGGCGTGCGGCGCGCTTCGCCCATGGCGAGTTCCATGCCCTCGGCCACGATGATCTCGCGCGTCCCCTCGGCGATGGCGTCGAGCATCTGGCGCGCGGCGACGTCGGCAGGGATTCCTTCGTCGATGGCCTTGTCGCTGCGCCCGCGCACCGCCCCGTCGGCGGTGAGCGCGTTCCTCGACACGTTGGTCTGCACCGAGCCGGGGTAGATGGTGTGCACCGAGACGCCGTTGATCGACAGCTCGGCCCGCAGGGCATCGGCATAGCCCGCGAGCCCGAACTTGGCGGCGCTGTAAGCGGTGCGCATCGGCACCCCGACCTTGCCCGCGATCGACGAGATGAACCCCAGCGCCCCCGAACCGCGCTCCGCCATGTGGCCGATCAGCCCTTGCGTGAAGGCGATCTGGGCGAGGAGATCGACTTCCAGAATGTCGCGGTAGACCTGCATCGCGGTCTTCAATGCGCGGCTCCTCTGGGAAATCCCGGCATTGGCGAAGGCGATGTCGACGCCGCCCTTCCAGGCGATGGCCTTCGCGGTGGCATCGGCCAGCGCCGCCTCGTCGCGCACGTCGAAGGCGAGGATCAGCGTCTCGCCGCAGTCGGCTGCCACCTCGGCGAGCCGCGCCGCGTCTCGCCCCGAGAGCACCACATGGGCACCCCGCGCCGCCAGCTCCCGCGCCAGGCTTGCGCCGATGCCCGATGATGCGCCGGTGATCCACGCCACCTTGCCTGCATAGTCCATGTCTCTCTCCCTTTGAGGGGAGGACTAGCGAGCGCGCAGGGACTGCGCAATCAGGTTGCGGAATGAGACCGGATCATCTCGGCGAGGTTCACCGGAAACACGGCTTCGTGCCAGCTTTCGAGCTCGTCTAGCGTGAACCAGCGGTGCTGCGTCATCAGCTTCTGTTCGAGCGCGGTGTGGCCCGCCGTATCGATCCGCGCTTCGCCGACGCGCAGGAGGAAGAAGCGCTCGTCGGCCTGCACCGGCTCGCCTTCGACCGTGACGAATTCGGGCGTCATCCGCGCGATCTGGGGGCCGGGGTCGGCGGTGATGCCGGTCTCCTCGAAGAGCTCGCGCCGCGCCGCATCTTCGAAACTCTCGCCCGGATCGACCTCGCCGCCCGCCGTCACCCAGAAGGGATCGCGACCCGGCACGTCATAGCGGAACATCAGCGCGCGGCCTTCAGGATCAAGCACGATCAGCCGCGCCGCGCGGCGCAGGCGCAGGGCGGGGTTGAGCGCCACTCTAGGCCTCCGGCACGCTCGCCTTGATCGCCACCGCGTGGACCCGCTGGCCGACGATATCGCCGAGCGCGGCGATCACCGCGCGCTGGCGGGCGAGGCGGTTCATGGCTGCGAAGGCCGCGGCCTCGATCTCGACGGTGAAATGCGATTCGCCCGATCCGTCGTCGCCCATGTGGCCCGAATGCTTGGCGCTGTCGTTGATGATCGCGAGGCGGGTGGGGGCAAAGGCTTCGGTCAACAGCGCGTGCATTTCCTCGGCGACACTCATCACGGCTTTCCTTCTTTGCATCGGTTTTGCTGGCGTTCGGGCTTGGAACTTGGGCGCCCCATCGCCATTCACAAGTCCTATGCCTTCACCACGATTCCACGGCCGCGTCGAGAGCAAGGGACGCGCCTGCGAGCGGCCCGGCTGCCGCGAGGCGGGCGAGTTCCGCGCACCGGGCCGCCGCCCGCACGGCTTCGACGGGCCGGGCGAGTGGCGCTGGTTCTGCCTGCCCCACGTGCGTGAATTCAACGCCGGATACGACTGGTTCGAAGGCATGAGCGCCGAGGAAATCCTGCGCGCGCAGTCGCCGATTGCCGGGTGGCAGACCGAAAGCCGGGTGTTCCGCCCCACCGCCGGGATCGACGATGCGCCCCGCTGGGCCGACTATGCCGATCCGCTCGATGCCATCAGCGCCCGCGCGCGGGGCATCAGGTCACGCGCCGAGCGCGAGGCGAGGGCCGCGATGTCCGGGCGGTTCTCGAAGGAGGAGGCGGCCGCGCTCGAGGTCATGGGCCTCGGTTCCGATACCGACCGCACGCGGCTGCGCCGCCGCTATTCCGAGCTGGTGCGCCGCTACCACCCCGACCGCAACGGCGGGGATCGTGCCCACGAGGCCAAGCTGACGGCGGTGGTCGATGCCTATCAGGTGCTCAAGAAAAGCGCCGCGCTGGCCTGAGGGTTTTCGTGTTTGTGTGACCGCCTGCGCGGGCAAATCCTCGGCGCGCCTCCGACGCTTCGCGCCGGATCGCCTGCGGCTCGCGCGCGTGCGCTCGCGGCCCGTCCAATGGCGGGCCGATGCTTCGCCCGAAGACTAGTTTGCGCTTGGTTCCTTCGCCGCCTTGATGATCGCCGCATCGATGGCATTGGCTTCCCCGTAGGCGGGACGCTGGGTGATGCGCTCGACATAGGCGCGGAAAGGCGGCCGCTCAGGGATCGAGCCGAAGCGCAGGCCCCAGACGAACTGGCTGCCCACATAGGTGTCGGCCATGGTGAAGCGGTTACCGGCGATGAAGTCGTTCCGCGACAGCCAGCCATCGAGCGCGTCGATGGTGAGATCGAGGCTGCCGAAGCCCGCCTGACCCTGCTTGCCCTCCGGCACCTCCCAGCCCAGCGAGCGGGCGATGATCGCCTGCTCCAGCGGTCCTGCGGCAAAGAACAGCCAGCGGAAATAGGCCGCGCGCTCGTGGCTGTCGGGCAGCAGCCCCTTCTGCGGGTGGGTCTCGGCGAGGTAGTGGTTGATCGCCGCGCATTCGGTGACGACGTGGTCGTGCCCGCCATGATGGTGCACCAGCGCGGGCACCTTGTTCATCGGGTTGATGTCCCTGAAGGTCGCGGGCCGGGTGGCCCAGTCGAATACCACGTGCTCGTAATCCGCGCCCGCCTCGTGCAGCGCCCAGCGGCTTATCTGACCGCGGCTCATGGCGACAGTGTAGAAGGTGAATTCGGCCATTGGTTCCTCTCCCTTCGGGCCCTTCAAGTCTGGCGAAACGCCCAGCGCAAGGTGCGGCCCATGCCCCGGGTTGCAGCGCGTGCGGGAAGCGCGGTGAGCACCGGGCGCTGGAGGCTCAGCATCGCTGCGGCCCAGCCCGGCAGCATGGCGACGGCATCGGCGGTGATCATCGTCTGGACGCTGCGCGGCGTGCCGGAGGGGCGTTGCGAGAGCACCAGCCGGGCCACCTCCCGCGCCTCGGGCGAAGTGGCAAGATCATGGCGCAGCTCGCGGAAGATCCTGTCCGCCTCGGCCCGCGTCTCGGGCACCGGATCGGCGCCCAGCATCCGGGCGATGACGGCGAACTGGCGGTAGTATTCGTCCTGCTCTGCCACCGGCATGGCGGGCCGCACGTGGCGGAGATAGCCCGCAAGGAAGCTCTGCGCCTCGGTCACGTGGACCCAGGCAAGGGTGCGTGGATTGGTCGCCTGATAGGCCGAGCCATCGGGCAGGGTGCCGCCGACCTTGGCGTGGATGCGGTTGACCCGCTCGATCGCCTTCATCGCCTCGTCGCGGTGGCCGAAGGTGGTGACGGCGATGAACCGCGCGGTGCGCCTCAGCCGCCCGTGCATGTCCTCGCGGAAATTGGAATGGTCGAGCACGCCTTGCAGCGCGTGGGGATGGAGCATCTGCAGCAGCAGCGCGCGCACCCCGCCGGTCATCATGCCCACAAGATCGGCATGGACCAGCCGGATCGGCGTATCGCGCGCGAACAGGGCCGCGTCGGAGGGCGGGGTGGGGGTCTGGCCCTGTGACGCATCGTGGAACACGCCGCGCACCTGGCTGACCAGCTTCATCCGCAGGAGTTCGACAGGATCGGCCATGCCTTGCCATATAGGCAGGAGTTCGCCGCCCCGCCATCCGGACTCGCCAAAATGCGAGGCTCACCTGTCAAACCACCGCTTGCAGGCCGCGCCCATGCCGTTTAACCGGACGACGCAATGACTTCACCGATCCCTTCCGGCGCCAGCGCCATGCCCGCCCAGCCCGACACCACCATCGATGTCCGCGAGACCTTCGGCATTGATGTCGACTGGCAGGTTCCCGCCTTTTCGCAACGCGATGAGCACGTGCCCGAGACCGACGGCGCCTATGTCTTCGATCCCGACACCACGCTGGCGATCCTTGCCGGGTTCGCCCACAACCGCCGGGTGATGGTGCAGGGCTATCACGGCACCGGCAAGTCGACCCATATCGAACAGGTCGCAGCCCGCCTCAACTGGCCCTCGATCCGCGTGAACCTCGATGCGCATATCAGCCGCATCGATCTGGTCGGGCGCGATGCCATCGTGCTCAAGGACGGGCTTCAGGTCACCGAGTTCAAGGAGGGCATCCTCCCCTGGGCGCTCCAGCACCCCGTGGCGCTCACCTTCGACGAATATGATGCAGGTCGCCCCGACGTGATGTTCGTGATCCAGCGCGTGCTGGAGTTCGACGGCCGCCTGACGCTGCTCGACCAGAACCGCGTCATCACGCCCAACCCCTTCTTCCGCCTCTTCGCCACCACCAACACCGTGGGCCTCGGTGACACCTCGGGCCTCTATCACGGCACCCAGGCGATCAACCAGGCGCAGATGGACCGCTGGAACATCGTCGTCGCGCTCAATTACCTCAAGCCCGAGGTGGAGCAGCAGATCGTCAAGTCGAAGACGCCCAAGGCCGACGACAAGCTGATCGCCGACATGGTCAAGGTCGCCGAGCTGACCCGGCAGGGCTTCATGAACGGCGACATATCGACCGTGATGAGCCCGCGCACCGTGATCACCTGGGCGCAGAACGCCGCGATCTTCGGTTCGACCGGCTTCGCCTTCCGGTTGAGCTTCCTCAACAAGTGCGACGAGGCGGAGCGGACATTGGTGGCCGAGTACTACCAGCGCGTCTTCGGGGAAGACCTGCCCGAAGGCGCGGCGAAGAAGCGGTAAAGGCGCCGCTTGCCCCCCAGTGTCCTAGGCTGGTAACACAGTCCTCGCCATGGCGCTGTTCGACCGATTCTGGAGAGGCTCGCGTTCCCGCGCCGACGAGGCTGCGGGTGACGAGAAGCCGGGCGGTTTCTACGCGCTTTACGAAAGCCAGCGCCCCCTCGACGAGGATGACGAGGACTTCATTCCGCGCCCCCGCGGCGGCGGGCGGCCCGATTTCGATCACTGGGATGCAAGGCTCGGCCGCATCGAGGAGGCGCTCGGGATCGAAGAGCGCCGCCGCCTGCGCTGGTGGCAGCGCGATTACTGGCGGGACCGCTCGAAGCTGTGGTGGACGAGCCGCGGCATTCTCGCCTTTCTTGCGACCTTCGCCCTTCTGGTCGGCTGGCTGACGATCACCGCGCCGCTCTCGAAAAGCCTTGAACCCATCGCCCCGCCGCAGGTCACGCTGCTCGCCAGTGACGGCACGCCGATCGCGCGGCAGGGGGCGATTGTCGAGGCGCCGGTCAGGGTCAAGGATCTGCCGCCCCACGTGGTGCAGGCCTTCATCGCCATCGAGGACCGGCGGTTCTATTCACACTGGGGCATCGACCCGCGCGGCATCGCCCGGGCGGCGTGGACGGGCTATGGCGGCGGTTCGACGATCACCCAGCAGCTTGCGAAGTTCACCTTCCTCACCCCCGAGCAGAGCCTTACCCGCAAGGCGCGCGAGGCCCTGATCGCCTTCTGGCTCGAAACCTGGCTGACCAAGGACGAGATCCTCGAACGCTACCTCTCCAATGCCTATTTCGGCGACAACCAGTATGGCCTGCGCGCCGCGAGCCTGCACTATTTCTACCGCCAGCCCGAAAAGCTGCGGCCCGAACAGGCGGCGATGTTGGCGGGGCTGCTGCAGGCGCCGAGCCGCTTTGCCCCGACCAAGCATTATGACAAGGCGCAAAAGCGCATGGAGCTGGTCATCAAGTCGATGGTCGAGGAAGGCTACCTCACCCCGGCCGAGGCCCGGCGCCTGCCCGATCCGCGCATCGATGTGCGCACCCGTGACGACAATGTCCCGACCGGCACCTATTTCGCCGACTGGGCGCTGCCGCTGGCGCGCGAGGGGGTGGAGACGGGCTATGCCAAGGCGGTGCTCACCACCACGCTGGATTCGCGGCTTCAGGCCTTGGCGAGCCGCGTCGTCGCCCGCGCGGCGCTCGGGCCCAAGGACGGGGGCGCACAGGTCGCGCTGGTGGCGATGCGCCGCAATGGCGAGGTCGTGGCGCTGGTCGGCGGGCGCGACTATGCCAAATCGCCCTTCAACCGCGCCACCCAGGCACGCCGCCAGCCGGGCTCGACCTTCAAGACCATCGTCTATCTGACCGCGCTGGAAAATGGCTGGGAGCCGGACGACACCATCCCCAACACCCCGATCACGCAAGGCAGCTATCGCCCCCGGAACGCGCGGGAGCAGTATTCGGACAAGATCACCCTGAAGGACGCCTTCGCGCAGTCGAGCAATGTCGCGGCGGTGCGGCTGCTCCAGGCAGTGGGCAGCGAGAAGGTGATCCGCACCGCACGCGGGCTGGGCATCACCGCCGCCATGGTCGAGGGTGACCCGAGCCTGGCGCTCGGCACCTCGTCGATGACCCTGATGGAGCTGACCGCGGCCTATGCGGGGATCGCGGCCAACGAATATCCGGTCGAGCCCCATGCCTTCGCACGCGGCGAGCCGGGGTGGTGGGAGTGGCTCACGACGCGCAAGGAATCGATGTCGGGCAGGGTCCATTCCGACCTTGAAGACATGCTGCGCGCCACCATCAATCGCGGCACGGGGCGCAATGCGGCGCTGCCGGTCGCCAATTTCGGCAAGACCGGTACGACGCAGGATTACCGCGACGCGCTGTTCGTCGGCTATGCGGGCGACTTCGTGGTGGGCGTGTGGATCGGCAATGATGACAACTCGCCGCTCGCCGGCGTCACCGGCGGCAGCCTGCCGGCGAGGATCTGGCGCGACTTCATGCGCGGTGCCCTGCGGATCGAGGCCGCTCCCGCGCCCCGAGCCGATGACACCCCGGATCCCGAAGGTCCGGTGCAGCCGCTCGACGTGCTCGAGGGACAGGCGATCCCCGTCGGTGAGGGCGGCGCGGAGCTGCGGATCGAGGGCAGCGGGGTGACGCTCACCCAGCCGGGCGCGCCGGTCGAACTGCGCCTCGGCGAGGGCGGGCTGGTGGTGCAGCCCAGCGCAGCACCGAGCCCCCCGCCGCCCTAGGCTGACGGGTCCACCATCAGGATGTTCAGCACGGCCGTGGCAATCGGGCGCTCGCGGTCGTCCTGCCACGCTTCGACCGCGATATTGGCGTTGCGCCGCCCGAGCCGGGTGACGCGGCCCACCGCAAAGCTCGCCCGCGACTTGCCGGCCGCGAGATACTGGACGGTGATGTTGATCGGCTTCAGCTGCGGATTGCGCCCGGCGGCGATCAGCGCCGTGCGCAAGGCGGCATAGCCCGCATTCTCGAGCAGGCCTGCGGTCGCGCCGCCATGGAAGTGCTGCGGGCGGCCTTCGACTGTCGGACCGAAAGCGACCGTGAGCACGGGCATACCGTGCTCCTCCTCGCCGGTCAGCGCGATACCGAGCGAGCGGGCATAGGCGGGCAGGTCCCCGAATTCCCTGACCGCCTCAGTCATGGCCGAGCGCTCCTTTCAGCGCCGGGTTCTCCTCGCGCGGGTCGGTGCCGATGGTCATGAAGCAGCCCGCCACGTGCGCGACCGGGTCGGCCATGTCGTCGTCATAGGCGATCCCGCGCACGAAGGCGGCGGAGCGTGTGATGCAGTAGCATTCGACCCGTCCCTTGACCCCGGCCCGCGCGCGCGCGGGGCGCTGGTAATCGACCCTGAGATCGAGCGTCGCCACCGGCGCGAAGGTGCCGCGCGTCTGCCAGATCGCCATGCCGCTCGCCATGTCCATCAGGCTGATGATCGGGCCGGAGGCGAGCACAGGTCGACTGCGGTCGCCGAGCAGGTCCTCGCGCCAGGGCAGTTCGAGCTCGACCCAGTTGTCGCCCTGCTCGGTGAACCTGAGGCCGAGCCAGCCGGTGTGGCCGTGGCGGAAGAACCACTTCGAGGCTTCGCGCGCGTCGAAGCGGGGGGTGGGGGTGTTCATGCCGGGCGGCATAGGGCGAGGGACGGGCGGCGCGCAATGGCGGAATTGCGAGGGGGGCCAGCCTCTTCTCCCCTCCCCGTGGGGAGGGGCTGAACTACAGCACACCCCCTGCCAGCCGGTCGATCGCGCCTTGCAGGATCACGGCCGCCGCGTGGGCGTCGATCGCGGCGGCGCGCTTGGCGCGGCTCATGTCCTGCCCGATCATCGCGGCTTCGGCGGCCTGGGTGGACCAGCGCTCGTCCCACAGGAGCAGGGGAAGGGCGAAAGCCTCGGCGCAATTGCGGGCATAGGCGCGGGAGGCCTGCGCGCGCGGGCCTTCGGAGCCGTCCATGTTGCGCGGCAGGCCGAGCACGATCCCGCGCACGCTGCGGGTCTTGATGATCGAAGCCAGCGTCTCGCGGTCGCGGCCCCACTTGCCGCGCTGGATCGTGGTGCCGTTAGTGGCGAAGCGCCAGCCCGCGTCGCAGGTGGCGGTGCCGATGGTCCGGGTGCCAAGGTCGAGCCCGAGCAGCACCCCGCCATCTCCGACAGCTGCGCCGAAGCCGCGCGCGTCCTCGAAGATCAACCCGCGCTCTTCCATGCCTCGGTCCTGCGGATCACGTCGGCCCGCGTGTTCGCCCAGAACAGCGGGATATCATAGACGTGGTAATTGTTCCCCGGCAGCACGTAGCTGCCCATTTCCGGGGGCGGGCCGATCAGCAGCAGCCCGCGCCTGTCGCAGCGCGCCGGGACGAGGCCGGGAACAAGCCGGCCCTTCTCGAGCGTGCCTTCGGGCACCAGCGTGCCGAGATTGGCGCTGGCAGGCGCGCTGCCACCGATCTGGCCGGTCAGCGGGTTGGAACAGAGCATCGGATCATGGCCCGGCGCCTTGCCGTCGAGCGCGGGGGTGGCGGCATAGGCATCGAGCACCAGCGCAGGGTCGGCAGGCTCGGCGAAGCTCGACCAGCTCAGCACGCAGGCGGTCTGGTCGCTGGCGGCGCAGGCGGGAAAGCCCATCGCGGGCAGATCATGCAGGGTCGAGACCGGCCAGCCCACCACATAGGCCGCCACCAGCCGCGCGGCGAGGGGCGTGCCCTTGACCTCCTCTGCGAGCAGGCGCTTCAGATGCAGCGCGCCCTGCGAGTGGCCGGCGAGCACGATCGGGGTGTCGGGATCGACGCTCGAAACGAAATAGCGGAACGCCTCGCGCACGTCGGCATAGGCGGCATTGATGGCCTTCTTGCCCTCGGGCGCGGCGGTGAGGAAGGCGCCCATCGTCGCCTGACGGTAGCGCGGCGCCCAGATCTCGGTTGCGGGACTGAAGGCGCTCGCCATGCCGCGCAGGTAGATGCGGGCGATGCGCTCAGCCTCGGGATCGCCGCCCTTGCCGAGCGGCGCATTCCAGGCATTGCGGCTGACGAAGCTGGTCGGGTGGACGAAGAACACCGCAAAGGGCCTGCTCGCCTTGGCGGGCGGTACGAGCGCTGCGCCGCCACGGCTTGCCGAAGGCGGCTGCCAGCGCGCCGGATCGGTCTTGCCGATGCCCGGACGGGCATACCACAGGGCGGAGTCCTCGTAGGCATTGGCCTCCAGCGGCTGGACCGGCGTGAAGGCGATCGAGGGCACCGTCGCCCATCGAGTGAGCTGTGCCGGGAACAGCGCCAACAGCAGCGCGGCCGCTATCGCCGCGACGATGCAGAACGCGACCACATAGAGGAACTTCCTCGCCATTACTGCGGCTGCCTTGCCGGTCCTACTTCGCCGCGCCCTCGGCGAGCGGCGGGCGCAGCGTGGTCCAGGCGCGTCCCGAGCGCAGGCTGGTAAACCAGCTCGCCGGGTTCCAGGTGGTCGAGCCATCGAGGCTGAAGGTGATGAATTCCGCGCGCCCGCCGATATTGGCAAGCGGCACGCCGTCGCCCAGGCCGTTCTCGATCGCCGCTGCGCGGCTGTCGGCGCTCTGGTCGCGGTTGTCACCCATCACGAAGACGCTCCCTTCGGGCACGGTATAGGGGCCGTAATCGTCGAGGCTCTGATCCATGTAGTCGATGGTGAGATAGGTCGCGCCGTTCGGCAGGGTCTCGCGCCATGTCGGGGGGGCGAAGAAGTCCTTGCCGTCAGGGCCGGTCTCGCGGAAGGTCTCGAAGGCGGCGAGGCAGGGCGCGCCCTTGCACAGCAGCTCGGGCTCGAAGGGCAGGCGTACCGGCGGCACCACCTCGCGCTTGATCGGCGTGCCGTTGAGGATGATCTGCCCGCGGCGCACCTCGATCGTGTCGCCCGGCAGGGCGACGATGCGCTTGATGTAGTCCTCGTCGCGGGTCGGGTGGACCGGGATCACGATGTCGCCGTATTCGGGCGCGCGCGGCAAGACCCGCCAGTCCCCGCGCGGCAGGAGGTGGAAGCTCGCCGAGGCCCAGGACCAGCCATAGGGATATTTGCTCACCACCAGCCGGTCGCCCACCCACAGGGTCGGCATCATCGAGGTCGAGGGGATATAGAAGGGCTTGGCGACGAGGCTGTGGAAGGCGAGCACCGCCAGCAGCATCAGCGCAAGGCCGCGGATCTCGGCCAGCCAGTTGACCTTGTCGTGCGGCTCGGAGGCTTGGGAGGTGGTCTGGGTGGATGCCATGGGGACGTGGGCCGCCTTAGAGAGGAATGGCTTCGATGATCACGAAGGCCTGCGCCCAGGGGTGATCGTCGGTGAGGGTCAGGTGGATGCGGGCCTCATGGCCCTTCGGCGTCATTTCTTCAAGCCGCAATGCCGCCCCGCCGGTCAGGGCGAGGGTCGGCGCACCCGAGGGCGCGTTGACGACGCCGATGTCCTTCATGAAGACCCCGCGCTTGAAGCCGGTGCCGACGGCCTTGGAGAAGGCCTCCTTGGCGGCGAAGCGCTTGGCATAGGTGCCCGCGATGGTGAAGGGGCGGCGGCGCGCCTTGGCGATCTCGATCTCGGTGAAGACGCGGTTCTCGAACCGCTCGCCATAACGCGCGAGGGAGTTGCCGATCCGCTCGATATTGCAGAGGTCGGAGCCCATGCCGATGATCAAGGTGCAACTCCAATAGACGCGCTGGAACGGGCGCAAAGCGACCGCAAGGCCGCCCGGCCGCCCGCAGCGACGCGACCTTCCGGTCGCATGAGCGAGGATATCGCTTGCCGGAGGGCGAGCGCAATCAACGAAACGCCCTGATGATGACCGCCACCAGCAGGCCGACGGCGACGACGTGGAGCATCACCTGCGCCTTGAACAGCGGATGCGCGAAGTCACCCTTGGCCACGCGGCCCGCGCCGACGAAGCCGACAATCATCAGCGCCACCCAGCCGACCGCGAAGACCCGCATGACGCCGGTGTTCAGCGCAAAGCCGAGGAAGCCCACCGCCAGCAGGAACAGCGCGGCCGCGCCGAAGGCCCAGCGCTTCTGTTCGCCGGTGAGCGGGGGGAGGTCGCCCTCGCTCACCGCGCCGCATCCATCAGCTCGCGCATCCGGCGGATGGCGGTCTCGAGGCCGACGAACACCGCCTCGCCGATCAGATAGTGGCCGATATTGAGCTCCGCGATCTGCGGGATGGCGGCGATCGGCTGCACATTGTCGAAGGTGAGGCCGTGGCCCGCGTGGGGCTCGATCCCGTTCTTGGCGGCGAGCGCGGCCATGTCGGTGATGCGGCGCAGTTCGCGCTCCACCTTGGCTTGGTCGCCGTCGAGGAAGGCATGGGCATATTCGCCGGTGTGGAACTCCACCACCGGCGCGCCCAGGCGCAGGGCGGCGTCGAGCTGGCGCTCGTCCGCCTCGATGAACAGCGAGACGCGGATGCCGGCGCTGCGCAGTTCCTCGCAGATGGGGACCAGCGTGTTGTGCATCCCTGCTGCGTCGAGCCCGCCTTCGGTGGTGCGCTCCTCGCGCTTTTCGGGGACGATGCAGGCGGCGTGCGGGCGGTGGCGCAGGGCGATGGCGAGCATCTCGGGCGTCGCGGCCATTTCGAGATTGAGCGGCAGGTTGGTCGCCGCCTGAATGCGCGCCAGATCCTCGTCGCGGATATGGCGGCGGTCTTCGCGCAGGTGCGCGGTGATCCCGTCACCGCCGACAGCCGCGACGATCTCGGCCGCGCGCACCGGATCGGGATGATCCCCGCCGCGCGCGTTGCGGATCGTGGCGACGTGATCGATATTGACGCCGAGGCGCAGGTGCGAGGGGGTCAGGGTCATTCCTTCCGGCTGCCGGGTTTGGTCACCGGTACGGCCGCCAGAGCCTCCGGGATGCTGCCTTCATCATAGGTCGGAAAGTCGATGGCGAGCAGCGGGTAGAACGGCACGCCCAGATCGACCGACCCGCAGGAGCGGTCGATGATCGCGCATTCGGCGATCACCTCGCCGCCCTCGCGGGCGACCGCGGCGATGGCTTCGCGGCTGGAGAGGCCGGTGGTGACCACGTCCTCGACCATCAGCACCCTCGCGCCCTTTTCGAGCGCGAAGCCGCGGCGCAGGTGGAAGGTGCCCTCGGGCCGCTCGAGGAACAGCGCGTCCTTGCCCAGGGCGCGGCCGACCTCGTGCCCGATGATGATCCCGCCCATCGCCGGGGAGACCACCACATCGACCTGTTCGCGCACCCCGGCGGGGATCGCGGCGACCACCGCTTCGGCGATGCGTGCGGCGCGGGCCGGGTTCATCAGAACCCGCGCGCATTGCAGGTAATGGCCGCTATGCCGGCCCGAAGAGAGCTTGAAGTGTCCTTCAAGAAGCGCGCCGGAGCTGCGGAACTCGGCCAGAACAGCCTCTTGATTCATGAACGAACTCCCTGAGAAGGATAGGCAAAAGGGCCTGATTGCGCGGCAGGCATGGGCCCGTGCATAATTTTCTCCCTAGAAGCGCTTGAGGCCCTCGGCAAGCATCGCTAAGGGCGCAGGGGAAGCTGGCCCGAGGGCTGGCCAAACGCTGTCTGTAGCGGGTCTCAAGGGGGCTCATCGCGCGGGCGGTATGGGATCAGATTCGAACCACTTGGACACATTCTCATGGGTCAGAGGCACACCCGTATGAAAAAGGCTATCCTGGCAGCGGTTGCTGCCGGGCTCGCGGCGTTCGCGCCGATGAGCGTTGTTGCGCAGGCTGCGGCTCCCGCGGCTCCGGCGGCTCCCGCAACCACCGCTGCCGAGGCCGGCGCGGTCGCGGGGGCGCAGACCGCGTCCGGCGTCGAGGCCCTTCCGGGCACCAAGACCCCGGTCGAGGCCGCCGCTGCTCCGGCAGGCGAGGGTGGCTACACGCCCATGGCCCCGACCAAGGGCAAGGGCATGCCGACCTCCTACGAGGACGATCCGGTCAAGAGCATGACCTTCCAGGACCAGTATTCGGACAATGGCGAATATGCCCTGTGGATGCATGACGTGATCCTGCTGCCGGTGATCACCGTGATCAGCCTGCTGGTGCTGGGCCTGCTGCTCTATGTCGTGGTGCGCTTCAACCGCCGCGCCAATCCGGTGGCCTCCAGGACCACCCACAACACCCTGATCGAGGTGGTCTGGACGATTGTCCCGGTGATCATTCTGGTGATCATCGCCGTGCCCTCGATCACGCTGCTGGCGCGCCAGTACGAAACCCCGCCCGCCGATGCGGTCACCGTCAAGGCGACCGGCTATCAGTGGTACTGGGGCTACACCTATCCCGATCACGGCGATTTCGAGGTTGTCTCGAACATGCTCGACGAGGCCGAGGCGCTGAAGCGCGGCGAGCCGCACCAGCTGGCGGTGGACAACCGCATGGTCGTGCCGGCCGGCGTGCCGCTGCGCATCCAGACCACCGCCGACCTCGTGATCCACGCCTTCGCGGTGCCCTCGCTGTGGTTCAAGATGGACGCGGTGCCGGGCCGCCTCAACGAAAAGCTCCTGACCATCAAGGAGCCGGGCGTGTATTACGGCCAGTGTTCGGAACTGTGCGGCGCGCGTCATGGCTATATGCCGATCGTCGTCGAAGCGCTGCCCCCGGCCGAATTTGCTGCATGGGTGAAGGCGCAGGGTGGCTCGATGCCGGGCGAGGCTGAGGCTGCGCCCGCTGCCGCTGCCGCGCCCGCTGCCGCGCCTGCCGTTGCAAGCTAAGATAGTCACAAGTTAAGAAGCGAAGAGAGTAGCTGACCATGGCAACCACCGCAGAAGGCTTCGACGCCCACCACGATCACGGGCACGACGCCCACGATCACGCGGACCACAAGCCGGGCTTCTTCGCCCGCTGGTTCATGTCGACCAACCACAAGGACATCGGCACGATGTACCTGATCTTCGCGATCATCGCGGGGATCGTGGGTGGTGCGATTTCGGGCATCATGCGCGTCGAGCTCGCCGAGCCGGACATCCAGTACCTGCAGTGGTGGGCCCAGTTCATGGGCGGCGCCAGTGATGTGAACACGGCGCTGCACATGTGGAACGTGTTCATCACCGCCCACGGCCTGATCATGGTGTTCTTCATGGTCATGCCGGCGATGATCGGCGGCTTTGGCAACTGGTTCGTGCCGCTGATGATCGGCGCGCCGGACATGGCCTTCCCGCGCATGAACAACGTCAGCTTCTGGCTGACCGTGGCGGGCTTCTTCAGCCTCCTGTTCTCGCTCTTCGTCCCCGGCGGCTCCGGCCCCGGCGCGGGCACCGGCTGGACGGTCTATGCCCCGCTGTCGACCACCGGTTCGGTCGGCCCGGCGGTGGACTTCGCGATCTTCTCGCTCCACCTTGCGGGCGCAGGCTCGATCCTGGGTGCGACCAACTTCATCACCACCATCTTCAACATGCGCGCGCCGGGCATGACCCTGCACAAGATGCCGCTGTTCGTGTGGTCGGTGCTTGTGACCGCCTTCCTGCTGCTGCTGGCGCTGCCGGTGCTGGCCGCTGCCATCACCATGCTGCTGACCGATCGCAACTTCGGCACCACCTTCTTCAACCCGGCCGGCGGCGGTGATCCGGTGCTCTACCAGCACCTGTTCTGGTTCTTCGGCCACCCGGAAGTCTATATCATGATCCTGCCGGGCTTCGGCATGATCTCGCAGATCGTCGCCACCTTCAGCCGTAAGCCGGTGTTCGGCTACCTCGGCATGGCCTATGCCATGGTCGCGATCGGTGTGGTCGGCTTCATCGTGTGGGCACACCACATGTTCACGACAGGCCTGTCGGTGAACATGAAGATGTACTTCACGGCGGCGA
>JAIXPX010000014.1 GCA_027486035.1 Erythrobacteraceae bacterium
GACTTCGACTTCGCCGCCGACGGTCAGGCCGTGGTCGTCCTCGCCACGCGAGAATTCCTTGAGGGAGATGCGGCCTTCGCTCTTGAGGCCGACGTCGATCACGGCATAGCCGTTTTCGATCGCGGTGACGGTGCCCTTGACGACGCGGCCTTCGAAGCCTTCGTCGCCGGCGCCGCCGAGCTGTTCATTGAGGAGCGCCTCGAAATCGGCGCGAGTGGGCATTTGGCTTGCCATAGTGGATCCAGGTCCTGTTTCGTTGTGCTACCGGCCACCGGTTTTTCCGGGGTCTTTTGCCGCTTCCCAGGCACCATTGCCGGGGCTGGCGGGGCAAGAGGCAGACTTCTCCGCGCGGCCCCATGCCTGCGCGAAGGTTCCTTCAACCCAAAAAGATTGCGAGAACGGGGGGGCGCCTAGGCGAGACCCTTGCGGAAAGCAAGGAAAATGGGGGTGGCGCAGCGGCCCTATCGGCCCCGATAGCGCATCGCCACATCGCAACGTTCATAGCGCGCGCCGTAGTCGGCCATGATCTCGGCGTCGTGAACGAAGCCCAGCTTCTCGTAAAGGTGGATCGCCGCCTCGCAGACATGGCTGGTGAGAAGGTAGAGCTTGGTCGCTTCCAATGCTTGCGCGCGTGCGATGATCGCCTCGAGCAGGAACTCGCCGGCCTTGAGCCCGCGTGCGGTCTCGCGAACGCCCATCTTGGTCAGCTCGAAGGCGCCCGGGCCGGTCTTCTGCAAGGCGCAGGTGCCGACAATGCCGAGCCCGGGAGCTTCGACGAACAGGATGCACCCGCCCGGATCGACAATCCGGCTTCGGGGATTTTCCAGAACCTCGCGATCGGTCGCCTCAAGCCGGAACATCGCCTCGATCCACTCGGCGTTGATGTCGTGGAAATGGTGGGCGAGGGCGTCGTCATATTCGCGCAGTTGCAGCGGTCCCGGAGTGACCCGCAGTCCGCGCTCGCCGATAGAGGCTTCGGCCAAGGCGCGCTCGATCACCGCCAGCGACGCGAGGAAATCACCTTCGAGCTGCGACAGGATCTGTTCGGCTGCCATGCCCACCCGCGGCCAGACCTCGCGGGTCAGCACGGCGAGCGCCGCCTCGCCCTTGGGCGACAGCGCCACCACCCGGCTGCGCTGATCGGCGCACTCGACCTCGTCGATCATCGCCAGATCGCGCAGCTGGCCCAGCGTGCGCGTCACGCCGGGCTGGCTGGTGCCGCAAGCCTCGGAAAGCTGGCCGACGCTCATCCGACCGGTCCTCAGTGCAGCGAGCACCGCCATCTGACCGGGTTGCAGCGCGAGCCCTGCGCTCGCCGTGACGAGCGCGGCGCCAGCCTGCATGCGCTCGCCCAGACGCTTCAGTCTGGTGCCCAGAAAGGCCGGTCCCATTTGTGCGACGACGTCTGCCATATTCCGATTCCATAACGCGATATATAACGCGTTATATTATTCGGAACGAAGCGGGTGCAAGTCGAAAATGGGCGGCGCCTAGCGGAAATGAGCTGAGACAGCCGCGAGCGCCGCCGCGATAGCCTCGTCCCTGCCCAGCGTCGTGGTTTCCAGCAGCACCGCGCCTGGCGCGGCGATCAGCGGAGCGTCCGCGCGGCCCATGTCGCGCGCGTCGCGGGCGGCGATGTCGGCCTCGATCGCAACGAGGGTGACGTCGCTGCCGCGTCCCGTCATCTCCAGCCAGCGGCGGCGTGCGCGTTCGGCCACGCTGGCGGTGATGAACAGCTTCACTTCGGCCTCGGGCGCGATGACTGTGCCGATATCGCGCCCGTCGAGCACCGCGCCGCCTTCCTGCAAGGCAAAGGCACGCTGGCGTTCGTAGAGCGCGCGACGAACTGGCGGATGCACCGAAACCCGGCTCGCGAACCCGCCGACTTCCTCAGAGCGCAGCACCTCGTCATCCAGCAGACTGTCGGCAAAACCGCAGGCGGCGAGCGCATCGGCCGGATCGTCGGGATTGCCGCCGTTCAACTGCACCTGTCGTCCGACCGCACGGTAGAGCAGGCCGGTGTCGAGATGGGGCAGGCCGAAATGCGCGGCGAGCGCCTTGGCGATCGTGCCCTTGCCCGATGCCGTGGGACCGTCGACAGCGATGATCACCGCGCCGCCGCCTCGGCCAGCAGGCCCATGAAGGTCGGGAAGCTGGTGTTGATCGGGCTGATGTCGTCGACCTCTACCCCGCCGGTGCTGACGAGGCCAGCGATTGCCATGCTCATGGCGATGCGGTGATCGAGCAGCGATTTGACGCGCGCGTTGCTGGTGCCGCGCAGCGGCTCGCCGCCGGTGCCGTGGATGGTGAGGCCGTCCTCGTGTTCCTCGACCCGCGCGCCCGCGGCGGTGAGCGCGGCGGCCATCGCGGCGAGGCGATCGCTTTCCTTGACGCGCAGTTCCTCGAGCCCGCGCGTGCGGGTGGTGCCGCTGGCAAGGGCCGCGGCGACGAACAGCACCGGGAACTCGTCGATCATGGCCGGCGCAATGGCCGGATCGACCGCCACGCCTGTGAGTGGGGCATGGCGCACGCGCAGGTCCGCGACCGGCTCGCCGCCGACTTCGCGGGCGTTCAGCTCCTCGATTTTCGCACCCATCTGACGCAGCACGTGAAGCAGGCCTGCACGGGTGGGATTGAGGCCGACGTTGAGGATCGTAAGGTCGCTCCCCGGAACGATGCTCGCCGCCGCCATGAAGAAGGCTGCCGATGAAGGATCGCCCGGCACGATGACGTCCATGGGCTTGAGGTCCGCCTCTCCATGGATGGCGATCACGGTCTCGCCGTTCTCCTCGCCGACCTCAAGCCGGGCGCCGAAGCCGGTCAGCATCCGCTCGGTGTGGTCGCGGGTGGGAACGGGCTCGATCACGCGGGTGATGCCGGGGGTGTTGAGCCCGGCGAGCAGGATGGCGCTCTTGACCTGCGCGCTGGCAACGGGGAGCCGGTAGGTGATCGGCACTGCGGGCGAAGCGCCGCGCAGCATCAAGGGCAGGGTGCCGCCCGCAGACGCCTCGAAGCTCGCGCCCATCTGCGAGAGCGGGTCGATCACGCGCTTCATCGGGCGGGCCGACAGGCTCGCATCGCCGGTGAAGGTCGCGGTGATCGCATGGCTCGCGACGAGGCCCATGAGAAGGCGCGTCGAGGTGCCCGAATTGCCCATCTCGAGCGCCTGCTTGGGCTCGAGCAGGCTGCCGACGCCCACACCCTGGACCTCCCAGGTGCCATCACCCTTGCGCTCGACATGTGCGCCGAACTGGCGCATTGCCGATGCTGTTGCCAGCACGTCCTCGCCTTCGAGCAGTCCGGTGATGCGGCTTCTGCCGACGGCGAGGCCGGCGAACATCAGCGCCCGGTGGCTGATCGACTTGTCCCCTGGCACACTGATTGCGCCCTTGAGCGGGCCTAGGCTCGAGAAGGTATGGCTCGTCTTGGGACTGGTCATAAGGCGGTGGTCTTTGACAGCGCCCCGCGCTTCTGGCAAGGCGCGCCGCGTTTGACCGCCGGGCTCTTGATAAAGAGCTTGCCGGAACCCAAATTTTGCGATCAAGCCACCCGCGAATTTCATGAAGCTGCCAAGGCCCGCCCTTTGCCAAGGGCCGGCCCGAATTGAGGATTATACATGGCCAAGCCCGAATGGGGTACCAAGCGTACCTGCCCGAAGTGCGGGACACGTTTCTACGATCTCGGCAAGGAAGACCCGGTCTCCTGCATCGAATGCGGCGAGACGTGGACGCCCGAACCGGTGCTCAAGTCGAAGCAGCCGATTCCCTTCGAGGAAGTGCAGAAGAAGGTTGACGCCGATGCCGACGCCGATCTCGGCGGCGACGATGATCTGGGCGATCTCGAGGACATCGAGGACATCGACGAGGATGGCGATTCGCCCGACAACGACGTCGATCTCGGCGGTGACGACGATCTCGGCGTGTCGACCGGCACCGGTGACGACGACGGCGACGAAAACTGATTTTTCGCTTGCATGGGGAAGGCGGCCCCACTAATGGCCGCCTCCCGCAAGCAGGGCGTACGCTCTGCCTTGCATGATGACTGGCCGGGGCCTTAGCTCAGCTGGGAGAGCGCAACACTGGCAGTGTTGAGGTCAGCGGTTCGATCCCGCTAGGCTCCACCAGTCACCAATGATCAAAGTCGGAGAGACCGCTCCTCGATGGAGCCCCCTTCGCAACGCTGGCCGACGAGGTTTCGTCCGCCGGCGTTTTTCGCATGATGCGGATGCTTCGGCCTCCGCGAGGAGAAGCAAGGCGATGTTCGACACGCTGTCAGACCGGCTCGGCGGGGTCTTCGACAAGCTCAAGGGTCGCGGTGCGCTGCGCGAGCAGGACGTGCGCGATGCCATGCGCGAGGTGCGTATCGCTCTCCTCGAGGCCGATGTCGCGCTGCCGGTCGCCCGCCGCTTCATCGATGCCGTCACCGAAAAGGCCGTGGGCCAAGACGTGCTGCGCTCGGTCACGCCGGGCCAGATGGTCATCAAGATCGTTCATGACGAGCTGGTCGAGACTTTGGGCGGGATGGAGGTCGAAGGCCTGCGTCTTGATGCCAAGCCACCCGTCGTGATCATGATGGTCGGGCTTCAGGGCTCGGGCAAGACAACGACCACCGCCAAGCTCGCCAAGCTGATCCGCGAACGCCACGGCAAGAAGGCGCTGATGGCCTCGCTCGACGTCAATCGTCCGGCGGCGCAGGAACAGCTCGCGGTGCTGGGCACCCAGGTCGACGTTGCGACCCTGCCGATCGTGGCCGGCCAGCAGCCGGTCGATATCGCGCGCCGGGCGATGGAAGCTGCGCGGCTCCAGAATTTCGACGTCCTCCTTCTCGACACTGCGGGGCGTCTCCACGTCGATGACGCGCTCATGGCCGAGATGAAGGCCGTCGCGAGCGTTTCGGCCCCCAACGAAGTGCTGCTGGTGGTCGATTCGCTGACCGGTCAGGATGCGGTCAACGTTGCTCAGAGCTTCTCGGGCGAAGTGCCGCTTACCGGCGTGGTCCTCACCCGCATGGACGGTGACGCGCGCGGCGGCGCGGCGTTGTCGATGCGCGCGGTCACCGGCAAGCCGATCAAGTTTGCCGGCACTGGCGAAAAGCTCGACGCGATCGAGCCCTTCCGTCCCGGTTCGGTCGCCGACCGCATCCTTGGCATGGGCGACGTCGTCAGCCTCGTCGAAAAGGCCGCCGCGACGATCAAGGAAGAGGATGCCGAAAAGCTCGCGCGCAACCTCGAAAAGGGCAAGTTCGATCTCGACGATCTCGCCATGCAACTGCGCCAGATGCGCAACATGGGCGGCCTCGGGATGCTCGCAGGGCTTATGCCGGGCATGAAGAAGGCCAAGCAGGCGATGGCCGCCAGCGGGATGGACGACAAGGTGCTCGTCCACCTTGAGGCGGTGATCGGCTCGATGACCCCCAAGGAGCGCGCCAACCCCGATCTGATGAACGCCAAGCGCAAGAAGCGCGTGGCCGCGGGCAGCGGCACCGATGTGCAGACGGTCAACAAGCTCCTGAAGATGCATCAGGAGATGGCCCGCGCGATGAAGCAGATCAAGAAGATGGGCGGTCTCAAGGGCCTCGCCGCGATGTTCGGTGGCGGGGGCGGACCTATGGGCGGCCTCGGCGGCCCCGGTGCGGGCATCGGCGGTCTGCCCGGTCTCGGCGGCGGCGGCATGGGCGGTCTTCCGCCCGGTCTCCCCGGCCTGCCCCGCAAGAAGTGATTTCAATCCAGCAGTTTCAATCTCTCAAAGTCGAAAGGTAACTACTCATGTCGATCTCCATCCGGCTCTCGCGCGGCGGTGCCAAGAAGCGTCCCTATTACCGCATCGTCGTCGCCAACAGCCGTAGCCCGCGCGACGGCAAGTATCTCGAGCAGATCGGCACCTACAACCCGCTGCTCGCCAAGGACAGCCCCGAGCGCGTGAAGCTCAACGACGAGCGCGCCCGCTACTGGCTCGGCGTCGGCGCGCAGCCGACCGACCGCGTGGCGCGTTTCCTCGATGCCGCCGGCCTCAAGGAGCGTGCGGCTCGCGTGAACCCGAAGAAGGGCGAACCGGGCGAGAAGGCCAAGGAGCGTGCCGAAGAGCGTGCCGCCAAGATCGCCGAGGCTGAAGAAGCTGCGCGCGCTGCCGAGGAAGAGGCCAAGGCTGCTGCCGCCGCTCCGGCCCCGGCTGCCGAGGAAGCTCCGGTCGAGGAAGCTCCCGCCGAGGACGCTCCCGCCGAGGAAGCTGCCGCTGATGAAGCTCCGACCGATGAAGCTCCGGCCGATGAAGCTCCGGCTGCCGAAGAGGCCGCAACCGAAGAGCAGGCCGAAGGCTAAGCCCGCATGACCAAGCCCGTCACCCTCGCCGCCATTATCGGGGCGCACGGGGTGGCGGGCGAGGTGCGCCTGAAGCTGTTTGGCGATGGCGTGGCTGCGCTTTCGCAGCACAAGACGTTCAACGACGGCGCGTTGACCCTTGTGAAGGTGCGCGACGACGGCAAGGGCGGTGCGATCGCCCGTTTTTCTCAGTGCGCAAGTCGCGGCGATGCCGAAAGGCTGCGTGGTACGGTGCTCACTGTCCCCCGCGAAGCCCTCCCGCCTCTGGCCGAGGGTGAGTTCTACCACGCCGACCTTATCGGCCTTCCCGTGCAAACCGACAGCGGCGTTCTAGTCGGCACGGTCTTGGCCATCGAGAATTTCGGCGCGACCGATCTTGTCGAGATCGTCCGCGATCCTGTGCCTGTCAAAGGGCCGAAAACCTTCATGGTGCCCCTGATCCCGGCGGCGGTTGTGGGATGGGACGAGCACGGCCTCGTGGTCGCCGCCGCATTCGCCGAAGACTGACGCGCCTGCGGCCGATGAAGCACCGCTTGCGGTAGCGCTTTTCGGCACCGAAGTGCTGATCGCCACGCCTTGGGAGCCGGTTCACAGGCTGTGCCGACAGCTGCACTAGGCCGGCATGGTTGCGGCGGCCGAGACCTGCGCGTAAGCGGCGGGCATGACGAAGCTTCCTGTCGCCGTTGTCCAAGCCGCTCCCATTCCGCTCGACTTCCAAGGGGGGATCGACAAGGCCGTCCACCTCGCACGGGAGGCTATCGAGGGCGGCGCGAAGGTGGTCGCTTTCGGCGAGACCTTTCTCGGCGGCTATCCCCTGTGGCTCGATGAATCGCCCGGCGCGGCCTTGTGGGATCATCCGGGGTCAAAGGCGCTGCACCGGATCATGCTCGAACAGGCGGTGGTCGCCAATGACGAGCGGCTCTTGCCCTTGCAGGAACTGGCCGACGCGAGCGGCGCGATCATCTCCATCGGCGCGCACGAGCGGGTGCGGCGCAGCCTCGTCAACAACCAGCTGACCTTCCGCCCCGGCCTGCCGGTGCTGGACCACCGCAAGCTGGTGCCGACCCATGGCGAGCGCCTGATCTGGGCGCGTGGCGATGGCTCAACCTTGGGCCTGCATCAGGCCGAATGGGGGCGCCTCGGCACGCTGATCTGCTGGGAGCACTGGATGCCGCTCGCCCGCGCGGCGATGCACAACCTCGGCGAGGATGTGCACATCGCCGCCTGGCCGACAGTGCGCGAGAGCCATGCGATTGCCTCGCGGCACTATGCGATGGAGGGGCGGTGCTTCGTGCTGGCGGCGGGGCTGGTGCAGGCGAAGGATGATCTGCTTGAGGGGCTGGAGAGGGTGGGCGGTTCTGACGTTGCCCGCGAATTGCTCGAAGCCATTCCCGCACAAGTCCTTAACCGCGGCGGCTCCCTGATCGCCGCGCCCGACACCCGCGTGATCGCACAGGCGGGCGAGGGGGAGGAGACGCTCTTCGCCGAACTCGATCTTGCCGAGGTGGCTCAGGGGTTGGCAAACTTGGACACCGACGGGCACTATGCGCGCCCGGACGTTTTCGATCTCAAGGTCGACACACGGCATCGTTGCGGAGTGGAATGGCAATGACCTTCGCCGCCACCATCCTCACGCTCTACCCGGAGATGTTCCCCGGGCCGCTCGGGCACTCGATTGCGGGCCGTGCGCTCGCCGAGGGCAAGTGGGCCTGCGAGACGGTGCAGATCCGCGACTTCGCGACCGACAAGCACCGCACCGTCGATGATACCCCCGCAGGCGGCGGGGCGGGGATGGTGCTCAAGTGCGACGTTCTGGCCCGCGCGCTTGACAGTGCACCGGCCGCCGGACGCCCCATCCTCGCCATGACCCCGCGCGGGAAACCGATCACGCAAGAGCGCATCCGCGAACTCGCCAGCGGCCCCGGCGTCATCATCCCGTGCGGGCGCTTTGAAGGCTTCGACGAGCGCCTGTTCGAGGCCCGCCCGGAGATCGAGCAGGTCTCCCTCGCCGACATCGTCCTCTCCGGCGGCGAGATGGCCGCGCTCACCATCCTTGACGCTTGCATTCGCCTCATTCCCGGCGTAATGGGCGCGGCCTTGAGCGGGGCGGAGGAGTCGTACGAGAACGGCCTTCTCGAATACCCGCACTATACCCGACCTCAGGAATGGGAAGGGCGCACGATCCCCGAAGTGCTGCGATCGGGGGATCATGCGAAGATCGCGGCGTGGCGCAAGCTGCAAAGCGAGAACGACACACGGTCACGCAGGCCGGACTTGTGGGAGCGCTATGAGGGCGCTCGGGTCCAGCCTGCCTCTGGCGCGCGGCGCAAAACGAAGGATACGGACCAGTGAACCTGATCCAGCAGATCGAAGCCGAAGAAATCGCCAAGTTCGGCAAGGAAATCCCGGAATTCCGCGCGGGCGACACCGTCCGCGTCGGCGTGAAGGTGAAGGAAGGCAACCGCGAGCGCGTTCAGAACTACGAAGGCGTCGTCATCGCCCGTTCGAACCGCGGCATGGGTTCGAACTTCACCGTGCGCAAGATGAGCTTTGGCGAGGGCGTCGAGCGCGTCTTCCCGCTCTATTCGCCGATCGTCGAGAGCATCACCGTGGTTCGCCGCGGCGTGGTGCGTCGCGCCAAGCTCTATTACCTGCGCGGCCGCACCGGCAAGAGCGCGCGTATCGTCGAACGCAAGGCCACCGCGCCCAAGGCGTAAGGCGTCAAGCCATCAAAACACGAAGGGCGGCTCCCCAAGGGGCCGCCCTTTTGCTTTGGGGCTCTTGCCATTCCTTCCCGTCATTGCGAGGAGCAGGGCGCGCCGCCCTTCCGGCGGTTCGCAATGACGAGGTGGAATTTGGATGCGTTCGGTTCTTGCTGCGGTTGCCCTTTGCGTTTCGACCTGTCTTACAACGCCGGTCGTGGCGGAGACCGCCACCATGGCTGAGACCGCGCCCGCCCTGACCTTCGAGCGCATTTTTGCCTCGCCCTCACTCGACGGACCCGCACCGCGGCAGGTCAAGCTCTCCCCCGATGGGCGCTTCCTCACCCTGCTGCGCAACCGTGCGGACGAGCGCGAGCGTTATGACCTGTGGGGCTATGATATCGAGACCGGCGAATGGCGGATGCTGGTGGATTCGCAGGCGCTGGGCAGCGGGCGCGAGCTGTCCGAAGACGAGAAGATGCAGCGCGAGCGCGCCCGGGTTGCCGGGCTGAAAGGGATCATCTCCTACCAGTGGGCGAGCGACGGCGCGGGCGTGCTGGTGCCGATCGACGGCGACCTGTTCCTGGCGAAGCTCGACGGCACCGTCACTCGCCTGACCGACACCGAAGGCACCGAGTTGAACCCGGGCCTGTCAAGCATGGGCGGTTTCGTTTCCTTCGTCCGCGACCGCCAGCTTTGGGTCGGCCCGGTCGGTGGCGAGGCCAAGCCCGTGACCCCGGACGGGGAAGGTGAGACGATCCGTTGGGGCGAGGCGGAATTCGTCGCGCAGGAGGAAATGGCGCGATTGCAGGGCTACTGGTGGTCGCCGGACGACAAACGCCTCGTCGTCCAGCGCACCGACGAGGCCTCGGTCGGCATCGTTACCCGCGCCGCGATCGGGGCCAAGGGCACCAAGGTGTTCGATCAGCGCTATCCGGCGGCCGGGACCGACAATGCCGATGTCGATCTCTACGTGATCGACCCCGACGGCGGGAACAAGGTCAAGGTCGATCTCGGCTTCAATGCCGATATCTATGTCGCGCGCGTCGACTGGGCACCCGATGGCAGCACGATCTACGTCCAGCGGCAGGACCGCGCGCAGACAAAGATCGACGTGCTGGCGGTAGATCCCGCGACCGGCGCCTCGCGCATCTGGTTCACCGAGAAGGCCGCGCGGCCCGACTACTGGATCAACCTTTCCGACAATTACCGCTTCCTCAAGGACGGCAGCCTGCTGTGGTGGTCCGAGCGTGACGGCTACGGGCACTTCTACCGCTTCGCGAACGGCCAGTGGATGCAGCTGACCAAGGGGACCTCGCCGACGACGGCGCTGGTGGGCGTGGACGAGGCAGCAGGCACCTTCACCTATCAGGCGACGGCGGACGTCCTCACGCAGCAGATCTACCGCGCGCGGCTCGACGGAACGGGCGAGCCGGAACTGCTGACCGACCCGGCCTTCACCAATGCCGCCTCGATGGACGGCAAGGGCCGGCTGCTATACGTCACCCGCTCGGCTCCCGCCCAGCCGCCGCAGTCCTACCTCGCCACGCCCGACGGCACGCGCGTCGCCTGGATCGAGGAGAACCGGGTCGAAGGCGAGCATCCCTATGCGCCATTCCTCGCGGGCCACGTGACCCCGGAATACGGCACCATCGCCGCCGAGGACGGCACGCCGCTCCACTGGATGATGCTCAAGCCGAAGATGGAGAAGGGCAAGCGTTACCCGGTGTTCTTCCAGCACTATGGCGGCCCCGGCCCGCAGACCGTGACCAAGGGCTGGGGCGGTGCGCTGGCGCAGGCGATCGTCGACAAGGGCTATATCTGGTTCCAGCTCGACAATCGCGGCTCGGCCAACCGGGGCGTGGATTTCGAACAGCCGCTCTACCGCGCCATGGGCGGGGCCGAGGTGCGTGACCAGAAGGCCGGCGCGCTGTGGCTCAAGAGCCTCGATTATGTCGATCCGGCAAAGATCGCAACCTATGGCTGGTCCTATGGCGGCTACATGACGCTGAAGATGCTCGAGGCCGATCCGGGCCTGTACGCGGCCGGGATTGCGGGCGCACCGGTGACCCGCTGGGAGCTCTACGACACCCACTACACCGAGCGCTTCATGGGGGACCCGCGCGAAGTGCCCGAGGCCTACGAGAAGGCGAGCGCCATTCCCGATGCCACGAAGATCGCCGATCCGATGCTGCTGATCCACGGCATGGCCGATGACAACGTGGTATTCGAGAACGCCTCGGAGCTCATCAGCGTGCTCCAGGAGAGCAACACGCCCTTCGAGATGATGCTCTATCCCGGCTACACCCACCGCGTGTCGGGACCGAAGATCGGGCCGCACGTGTGGAATTCGATTTTCCGCTTTCTCGAGGCCCACGGGGTGACGCCGCCCGAGTGAGGCCTTTCAAAACATAGCTATTCGTCATGCTGAACTTGTTTCAGCATCCATCCCGCACCATAGAGCAGCGGCACGAGCGGCAGGATGGACCCTGAAACGAGTTCAGGGTGACGATGGTCTCGAAGGATTGCAGGAGTTCCTATGGGTTACCGGGTGGCAGTGGTCGGCGCGACCGGCAATGTCGGGCGCGAGATGATGCAGGTTCTCGCCGAGCGCGAGTTTCCGTGCGACGAGGTCGCCGCGGTCGCCTCGCCGCGTTCGACCGGCACCGAGGTCGAGTTCGGTGACACCGGCAAGATGCTCAAGTGCAAGAATATCGAGCATTTCGACTTCGCCGGCTGGGACATCGCGCTGTTCGCGGCCGGGAGCGGCCCGGCCAAGGAATATGCGCCCAAGGCGGCCGCCGCCGGTTGCATCGTCATCGACAACTCGTCGCTCTACCGCATGGACCCGGACGTGCCGCTGGTCGTTCCCGAAGTGAACCCCGACGCGATCGACGGCTATACGGCGCGCAACATCATCGCCAACCCCAACTGCTCGACCGCGCAGCTGGTCGTGGCGCTGAAGCCGCTGCACGACGCGGCCATGATCAAGCGCGTGGTGGTCGCCACCTACCAGTCGACCTCCGGCGCGGGGAAGGCCGGCATGGACGAGCTCTTCGCCCAGAGCCGCGCGATCTTCGTCGGCGACCCGGTCGAACCGAAGAAGTTCACCAAGCAGATCGCCTTCAACGTCATTCCCCATATCGACAGCTTCCTCGACGACGGTTCGACCAAGGAAGAGTGGAAGATGGTGGTCGAGACCAAGAAGATCCTCGATCCCAAGATCAAGCTGACCGCGACCTGCGTGCGCGTGCCGGTGTTCGTCGGCCACTCGGAAGCGGTGAACATCGAGTTCGAGAACGAGATCTCGGCTGAGCAGGCCATGGACATCCTGCGCGAGGCGCCCGGCGTGATGCTCATCGATAAGCGCGAGGACGGCGGCTATATCACCCCGATCGAATGCGTCGGCGATGCGGCGACCTTCGTCAGCCGCGTGCGCGAGGACCCCACGGTCGAGAACGGGCTCACCATGTGGGTGGTCTCCGACAACCTGCGCAAGGGTGCCGCCTTGAACGCGGTGCAGATCGCCGAACTGCTCGGTCGCCGGCATCTCAAGAAGGGCTGAGGCGTTTGCGGGCCGCTCTCCTGGTTTTCGCTGGCGGGCTCACCGCGCATTTCCAGGAGGGCAAGCTGGTTGGGTGGAACTGGCGCCTGCCGCAGGAGGGTGACCGCGCCGCGACCGGGACGGTCAGGTTCGCGGGCAATGTCTAGATCGGCAGCGCCCGTGCCGTGGCTGAAGCGGACCCGGGCTTTGCGCCGATCGAGGATAGCACGCTCGGCGAGGAATTCGCGCTGGGGCCAGAAATCGGCGGCATCGTGGAAGGCGATGCGGTCGAAATGCTCTATGCCGGTACCCAGTGCTTCTTCCGTTGAGGCAAAGCCGATGACCCTGAAAGCCGACCTGTTCTTCAGCTTCCGTTCGCCCTATTCCTATCTCGCGATCGGTCGATACCGCGCGATGGCTGGTGAATATAATCTCGAGATCGCGCTGCGCACGGTGCTGCCGATCGCGATCCGCGATCCTTCGATCCTGTTCACCGGAAGCCCCAATGTCGGGCGCTACATCTTCATGGACGCCGCCCGCAGCGCGCAGATGCTCGGCCTACCGTTCCGCTGGCCGCGTCCCGATCCGGTGGTGCAGAACCTCGCCACGCGCGAGATCGCCGCCGAGCAGCCCTATATCCACCACCTGTGCCGGATGGGCCAAGCCGCCGAGCGGCGAGGCAAGGGGCTCCCGTTCGCCGACGAGGTTTCGCGCATTATCTGGAGCGGCAGCACCGACGACTGGCACCTTGAAGGCCACATGCGTCCGGCCTGCGAGCGCGCCGGGCTCGATTTCCGCGAACTCGATGGCGAAGCGCAGGACGATGCCACTGCGCTCGATGCCGAGATCGCCGCCAATCAGGCCGCGCTCGAGGCGGCGGGGCACTGGGGCGTGCCAACGCTGGTGTTCAACGGCGAACCCTTTTTCGGGCAGGATCGCATCGCGATGGCGCAATGGCGTATGGAGCAGCACGGCCTGTCGCGCAGCTAGTGGCAGGTCACTCCGAAACGGCCACTGGCCCTGCCGGGCGCAGGTTCCTGCGCATCAGGAAGGCGAAGGGCGCTGCGGCCAGCGTGATCCACATCATCAGCCAGTAATCATCGACATAGGCGATCATCGCCGCCTGCCGGTTCACCTCGGCATCGAGCACGACCATGGCGGTGTCTCCCAGCATCTGGAAGCGATCCGCTGTCGAGAAGTCCACCACGCTGCCGGTCGCAGCGGTCACGTGCCCGCCCAGATCGGCATGGGAGACTTGCAGATTTCGCCCCAGCAAGACTGTCATGAGCGATATTCCCGCCGACGCGCCCAGTGAACGGAACAGGTTGAGCAGGCTCGACCCGTCGGTGCGCAACCTAGGGTCGAGCGTCGCAAAGGCGCTCACCTGCAAGGGGATGAAGACAAGACCCATCCCGAGGCCCTGAAGCAAGCCGCTGACGATCACATGGAACGCGTCGACATCGAGCGACCAGTTCGCCATCTGCCACAGCGAATAGGCGCAGATGATGAACCCGCTGGCCACGACGGGCCGCGCATCGAGGCCGCGGCGCATCATCAGGCCCGAAACCTGCATCGATACCAGAATGCCCACGCCGCGCGGCATCAGCACGATGCCGGTGTCGATCACGCCGTAGCCGAACAGGTGCTGGAGCATGGGCGGCAGCAGCGCCATGACCGCGAACATGACAATCCCGATCACCACCATGAAGGCGAGCGCAATCGCGAAGTTGCGGTCGGCAAAGAGCTGGCGTTCGAACATGGGCGCGCGCGCGGTGGCGAAGTGGATCACCACCATCCACGTGGCCGAAAGCGTGACGAGGAGATAGGCCCAGATTTCCGCCGAGGCGAGCCAGTCCTCCTGCGTGCCGCGGTCAAGCATCAGCTGGAAGGCCGTGAGCGCAAGCGCCAGGAGCACGAAACCGGCAATGTCGAAGCGGCGCCGCCGGCGCGGACGGGCGGGAAGGCAGGTGATCAGCAGCACGAGTGAGACGATCCCGACCGGCAGGTTGACGAAGAACACCCATCGCCAGTTGGCCGCCTCGGTGAGCCAGCCGCCCAGTATCGGCCCGAGAATGGGGCCGATCATGATCCCCATTCCCCAGATCGCCATGATCTGCGGGTGGCGGCTGGGGCGGGTCGCGTCCAGCATGAAGGACTGGCTGAGAGGTGCGATGAACGCGCCGGCCACGCCCTGAAGCGCGCGGAAGATCACCATCTCCTCGAGGTTCTGCGCCATCCCACACAGCATCGAGGCGAGAATGAACCCGGCGACCGAGCCGATGAACAGGTTGCGCGCACCGATCCGGTCGGCAAGCCAGCCAGTGACCGGCAACGCCACCGCCGAGGCGATGATGTAGCTGGTCAGCACCCAGGTGACGGTGTCGACCGTCGCCCCCAGCGAGGACTGCATGTGCGGCAGGGCGACATTGGCGATGGTTGTGTCGAGAATCTGGAGCAGCGAGGCACTCATCGCTCCAATGATCATCAGGGGATAATTGCGCGAGATGATCTCGGGCGCGTCCTGCCGATGCGCCCCGGACGGTGAAGCCGCAGGTCTCGCGGCTGGGGAGGGCGCAGACCGGCTCGCCATGTCAGCGGCGCGGCGCAGTGTCGGTGAAAACCGTCACCTCGCTCGAGAGGCCGGCAATCAGCCGCCGCGGGCTCTTGCTCTCGATGGCGATCCGCACGGGCACGCGCTGCGTGACCTTGACCCAGTTGCCGGTCGCGTTCTGCGCCGGGAGCACGGAGAATTCCGCCCCCGTTCCAGCGCCGATAGAGGCGACGCGGCCCTTGAGGACGAGGCCCGGATAGGCATCGAAGCGGATCTCGGCGCGCTGGCCGATGGCCATGTCGTCAAGGTCGGTCTCCTTGAAGTTCGCCTCCACATAGGCTGCGTTCTCGCGCACCAGCGTGAGCACGGGAAGGTTCGGAACGGCTTGCTGGCCCACCTGCAGGCGATCGGCCTGTGCGATGCGTCCGTCCGCAGGAGCACGCACCTCGGTGCGGCGCAAGGCGAGCTGGGCATTGGCCCGGCTCGCCTCAGCGGCGGCGACCTGCGGATTGACACCAGGCACCGCCGGACCGCTCGCAAGCCGCGCGCGCGCCTCGCGCTGGCGGTCTTCGGCCTGACGCACGCGCTCGCGCGCCTGCACGACGGCCTGCTCGGCGGCCTCGTAATCGGCCTTGGTCGAGAAGCCTTTCTCGCGCAGCGCCCGCACCCGCTCGAAACGCGCCTGGGTAAATGCGACGTCACTGCGCGCGGCCTCGATATCGGTGCCGTTCAGTTCGGCGGCGTTGCTGAGCGCGATCACATTGGCCTGCGCACTGGCGATCGCGGCATTGGCCTCGTTGATCTGGAGGCGGAAGGGTTCGGGATCGATCCGGAACAGGAGCTGGCCGGCAGTGACCTGCGCGCCCTCGGCCACCAACACTTCGGTGATCCTGCCGCCCACTTCGGCAGTGACCGCGACCATGTCCTGCTTGAGATAGGCATTGTCGGTCGAGACCTTCCCCGCAAGGCTCTGCCAATAGATGAAAGCGCCGGTTGCCAGAGCGAGCGGCACTGCGAGCATCAGCGCCCATCGGCCCCACGGGCGAGGGATGACGGTCTCATCGGCGGGCGAGGCGAGGGGGCTCGCAACTCCGGCGTCAGGCGCGCGGGCGGGATCGGCGTCAGCCATCGGCGACCTCGGGTTGACGGGCGGCAGCGATGTTTGCGGCGATCCGTCCAAGCATGTCGGCGAAAGCAGCGCGCTCGGCGTCATCGAAGCCGCCCAGCATCGCCTCGAACAGGTCCTCTACGCTTGCATTGAGCCGCGCGACGATGCCGCGGCTCTTGTCGGTCAGGTGGAGGATGCGCGCGCGCCGGTCCGCAGGGTCGCTCTGGCGTTCGATCCAGCCCGCATCCTCGAGGCGATCTACGATGCGGGTGAGGGTGATCGGCTCGATTTCGAGGCGTTCCGCGTAGAAGGCCTGGTTCTCGTTCGGGTTGCGATCCAGCGACAGCAGCAGGCGGGCTTGGGGGCCAGTCAGCCCCAGGCCCCGCACGCGCTCGTCGAACAGGCGCCGTAACTGGCGTGAATTGTCGGCAAGCCTGTACCCGGTGGCGATTGTCATGCGCGCACTTATAATAAGCACACTCACTATATTCAAGCCTGCTGGCACCGCTCCGCGAACCGCGCTAGCAGTCTGGCAATGAGCCCTTCGACCGAACATTTCGCCAGCTTCGACGGCACCCGCCTTGCCATCCATCAGGTGGGCGCCGGGCCTTGCGTGATCCTGCTTCACGGGCTGTTCTCATCGGCGCAGATGAACTGGATCAAATGGGGACATGCGGACCGGCTGGCCGAGGCCGGTTTCCGGGCGGTGATGCTCGACTTCCGGGTCCACGGGCAAAGCGAGGCCCCCCGCGAGGCTGCGGCCTACCCGCCCGGTGTTCTTGTGCGCGACGTTGCCGCCCTGGCCGATCACCTCGCGCTCACGCCGGGAGAGTTCGACCTGGTCGGCTTCTCGCTCGGCGCACGCACCGCGATCCATGCCGTCGCCCATGGCATTCTCGATCCCCGCCGCCTGTGCGTCTGCGGGATGGGCGTTGAGGGCCTGTCGGGCTGGCAGCGCAGGGCCGCGCATTTCAAGCGGGTGATCGACGAGTTCGACACGATCCGCCCCGGCGATCCGGCCTATGCAGCGCGGACCTTCCTCAAGTCGCAGGGCACCGACCGCATCGCCGCGCGGCTGCTGCTGGATGCGATGGACGATTTCGACCTCGCCGCACTTGCCAACCTCGCCATGCCCGCCGCGGTGATCTGCGGCGATGAGGACCGGGACAATGGCTCGGCCGAGAAACTCGCCGCGCTGCTGCCCGACGCCCGCTATGTCGAGGTGCCCGGCGGCCATATGAGCAGCGTCACCAAGCCCGAACTGGGGCAGGCCATTGCCAGCTTCCTGGCGGAGGACATTACGCGCTGATGGCCGATCCCAGATCGCTCATCACCGTCGGTTGGCGTGAGCTCGTCAGCCTCCCCGAACTCGGCCTTGCCGGCATACCGGCCAAGATCGACACCGGCGCGCGCACCTCATCGCTGCACGCGGACGTGCTCGACGATTTCATGCGCGGCGGCGAGCGCTTCGTGCGCTTTGCGGTCGATTGGGATGGGCAGCGCCATTTCTGCGAGGCGGTCCATGTCGATGTGCGCGGCATCACCAGTTCGAACGGGGACCAGCAGACGCGCTTTGTCATCAAAACGCCGCTGATGATCGGCAAGATGAGGTTCCGGGCGGAGATCAGTCTGGCGGACCGGTCCCAGATGCAGTTCCCGATGCTGATCGGTCGCACCGCGCTCCGGCGGCGGATGGTAGTGGATAGCGGTCATTCCTGGCTGCAATCACCTGCGATAGCGCATAAGGGGCGGGTCCACCGCTAGAGCGTTTCCCAGCCGGGTGGTATCCCCGGCGGCCGGAAAACGCGACAAACCAATGGTCTCGCGCGGTTCTGAAAGGGTCTGCATGAAAATCGCGATGCTGGCGCGCAACGCCAACCTCTACTCGCACCGGCGGCTCAAGGAGGCCGCCGAGGCGCGGGGACACACGCTCGACATTCTCAACACGCTACGCTGCACGGTGCATATCGCCAGCCACCGTCCGCAGGTGTTTTACAACGGTGCGCCGGTTCCCGCCTATGACGCGGTGATCCCCCGCATCGGTGCCTCGATCACCAATTATGGTCTTGCAATCCTTAGGCAATTCGAGATGCGCGGCATCTGGTCGCTGAACGAGAGCGTCGCCATCGGGCGCAGCCGCGACAAGCTGCGCTCCTTGCAGATCCTCGCCAAGCATGGGCTCGGCCTGCCGCTCACCGCCTATGCCAACGACCCCAAGGCCGCCGAGGAAATCATCAAGGCCGTCAAAGGCCCTCCGGTGGTGATCAAGCTGATCGAGGGGACGCAGGGGATCGGCGTGGTTCTGGCCGAGACCATGTCGAGCGCCAAGTCGGTGATCGAGGCGTTCCGGGGCGCCAACGTCAACATCCTCGTGCAGGAGTTCATCAAGGAAGCCGGCGGCACCGATATCCGCGCGCTGGTGGTCGGCGGCAAGGTGGTGGCAGCGATGCAACGCACTGGTGCAGCTGATGAATTCCGCTCCAACCTGCACCGTGGCGGCAGCGCCAAGGTGATCAAGATCACGCCCGAGGAACGCTCCACCGCAGTGCGCGCCGCCAAGCGCATGGGGCTCAACGTGTGCGGGGTGGACCTGCTGCGGAGCAATCACGGCCCGGTGATCATGGAGGTCAATTCCTCGCCCGGTCTGGAAGGGATCGAGACTGCGACCGGCAAGGATGTTGCCGGGCAGATCATCGACTTCATCGCCGCCAACGCCAAGATCGGGACGACCAAGACCAAGGGCCGGGGCTAGCCACAGGCAGGTCCCGGGCTTGGGCGATGTTTCACGCGAAACAGCCTGTGCTGGCGGGGCTGACAGGGGGCTGGCAGGGGCCTGGACGGGGCTAACGGGGGCCTGGATGAACATGGCCGGGGTCTCGAACGCGGCATGAGCCCATCTGGACCCGCATGGCCGCGCAGGATCAGGCGTTCCGGGCCATCAGCCCGCCGTCAACCGGGATCGCCGCGCCGGTGATGTAGCTTGCGGCCGGGAGCACCAGCGACAAGGTGATGTGCGCCACCTCCTCGGGCTCGCCGTAGCGCCTGAGGGCGGTGCGGCGCCTGGCGAAGATCACCTTGTGCTCCTCGGCCACGGCGTCGGTCATCGCGGTGCGGATCGGGCCGGGGCAGATGCAGTTGACCGTGATCCCTTCCGGCCCGAGGTCGACTGCGAACCCCCGCGTCAGCCCGACCACCCCGGTCTTGGCCGCGACATAGGGCGTATCGCCCGGGGTCGCGCCGAGCCCTTCGGTGGAGGCAATGTTGACGATCCGGGCCGCATCGCTGCGCCGCAGCCACGGCAAGGCGGCGCGCACCATGCGCTGGTGGGCGGTGAGCATGACCGCAAGGGCGCGGTGCCAGACGTCCTCATAGGCCGGATCGTCGAGCGCGCAGAAGCTCGAGACCCCGGCATTGTTGACGAGAATGTCGATCCGCCCGAAATCCGCGCCGATCTCGGCCACACAGCGGGTGATCGCCGCGCCATCGGCTACATCGAGCGCATATGCCTTCGCGCCATTGCCGCATTCGGCCGCCACTGCCGCGCAGGCGGCAAGGTCGAGATCGACCACCGCCACCGCCGCACCCTCGGCGGCGAACAGCCGCGCGGTGGCCCGGCCCATGCCGCTCGCCGCGCCGGTGACGATAGCGACGCGGCCCGCGATGGAGCGCGACAGGCTCACCGGAACGGCGGCTCGTTAAACGCCCGCAGCTTGCGCGAGTGCAGGCGGTCGCCCTCGTCGCGCAGCATGGCGCAGGCGACGATGCCCATCTGGAGATGCGCGGCGATGGCCTCTTCGTAGAATTTGTTCGCCTGCCCCGGCAGCTTGATCTCGCCGTGCAGCGGCTTGTCCGAGACGCAGAGCAGCGTGCCATAGGGCACCCGGAAGCGGTAGCCCTGGGTGGCAATCGTGGCGCTTTCCATGTCGATGGCGATCGCGCGGCTCTGCGAGAAGCGCTTGGCCGAGGAGGAATAGCGCAGCTCCCAGTTGCGATCATCGGTGGTGACGACCGTGCCGGTGCGCATGCGCTGCTTGAGGTTCGCGCCCTGCACACCGGCGACATCTTCCGCCGCGGCAGCCATCGCCTGCTGGACTTCGGCAATTGGCGGGATCGGCACCTCGGGCGGGAGGACCGGATCGAGCACGTGATCGTCGCGCAGATAGGCGTGGGCGAGCACGAAATCGCCGATCTTCTGGGTCGAGCGAAGCCCGCCGCAATGGCCGATCATCATCCATGCATGCGGACGCAGCACGGCAAGGTGATCGCAGATCGTCTTGGCGTTGGATGGGCCGACGCCGATATTGACGAGCGTGATGCCGCTGCCGTCCTCGCGGATCAGGTGATAGGCCGGCATCTGGTGCCTGCGCCAGGCTGTATCGTTCAGCTGGTCCTGTGCGTGGGGGGTCGGCTCGCGAATGTCGAGCCCGGCCGCACCGGTCAGCGCGACATAGCCGTCCTTGCCGATCTGTCCCGCGCCCCAGTTCACGAATTCATCGACATAGCGGTGATAGTTGGTGAACAGGATGAAGTCCTGGAAGTCGCCGACCTCGCTGCCGGTATAGTGCTTCAGGCGCGCCAGCGAGTAATCGGTGCGAAGGCCGTCGAACAGCGAGAGCGGCATGTCGGACATTCCGTCAACCTCGATGCCGTCGGCCAGCTCGTCCCCGATCAGGGCAAGGTCGGTCGAGGGGAAATGCGCGGCGATGTCCTGCGGGGCGATCCCGACCATCGCGGCCCCGGCCTCGCCATCGAGCACATAGGGGAAGGGGATTTCCTGGCGCGACCGGCTGACCGTGACCTCGACCTCATATGCGCTAACGATGAGGGCGAGCTGTTCGGTCAGGTAATGGGCGAATAGATCGGGCCGGGTGACGGTGGTGACATAGGTGCCGGGTATTTCGAGCCGCCCGAAAGCGCGGCTGCGGTCGCGCGGGGCGCCGACACCGGCATAGCGCAAGGTGATCTGCGGATAGGCATAGCTGCCATCGGCGCGGCGCGCGGGCGGGGGGATGGTGCCATCGCGGCCGAAGGCGATCACATCGTCGCGCAGGGTCCGCACCGCCTCGTCATAATGCTGCTGGAGCTGTGCGAGGATTCCGGGGATGTCGATCATGGCCGTTGTCTCTGCTCCTTTGTTGTTATCGTTGTATGGCAGCACCTTGGCTTGCCCCCGCCGTTCTTGCAAGAAGGCCGCTGTTACCAAGAAGGGCGCGAAGATCGAGGTGATCTTCGCGCCCTGTCTGTTTCGGTGCCGAGAGGCCGGGAAGCTTACGCGTCCTCGCCGCCTTCGAGCAGTTCGGCCGGGATTTCACCCGGCTCGAGGCTGGTGTCGATGCGGGTCGCTTCGGCCTGTTCCTCGATCTCGCGCTGTTCGTCGGCGAACATCTGGGCGAGCACGTCGACGCCCTCGCTCTGAAGCTTGGCTTCGTCGTCCGAACGGGCGACGTTGGCCTTCACGGTGACGCGCACTTCGGGGTGCAGGGCGATGGTCACGTCATGCATGCCGATGGTCTTGATCGGCGCGCCGAGGATGACCATGCGCTTGTCGACGCTGTGGCCCTGATCGGCGAGGCCCGACACGATGTCGCGCACGCTGACCGAGCCGTAGAGCTGGCCGGCGTTCGAGGCGGCGCGGATCAGCACCACTTCTGCGCCCGCAACCTTCTCGCCCTGCGCTTCGGCAGCGGTGCGACGCTCGGCGTTTTCCTTCTCGAGGCGCTCGCGGTTGGCCTCGAAGACCTTCTTGTTGGCTTCGTTGGCGCGCAGGGCCTTCTTCTGCGGCAGCAGGAAGTTGCGCGCATAGCCGTCCTTCACGGTGACGACGTCACCGATCGAGCCGAGCTTTTCGATGCGCTCAAGGAGAATGATGTCCATGTCTCTTTCTCCTCTTACTTCACGATGAAGGGCAGAAGGCCGATCTGGCGCGCGCGCTTGATCGCCTGGGCCAGTTCACGCTGCTTCTTCGCCGAAACGGCGGTGATGCGCGAGGGCACGATCTTGCCACGCTCGGACATGAAGCC
>JAIXPX010000044.1 GCA_027486035.1 Erythrobacteraceae bacterium
AAGGTGCGCAAGGTGATGAAGATCGCCAAGGAACCGATCTCCCTCGAAACGCCCATTGGCGACGAGGAAGACAGCCACCTCGGCGATTTCATCGAGGACAAGAACGCGATCATCCCGGTGGATGCCGCGATTCAGGCAAACCTCAAGGAAACCGTCACCCGCGTGCTGGCCTCGCTCACTCCGCGTGAAGAGCGCGTGCTGCGGATGCGCTTCGGCATCGGGATGAACACCGATCACACGCTCGAGGAAGTCGGCCAGCAGTTCTCGGTGACCCGCGAGCGTATCCGCCAGATCGAGGCCAAGGCGCTCAGGAAGCTCAAGCACCCGAGCCGGTCGCGCAAGATGCGCTCGTTCTTGGATCAGTGAGGATACCGGCCGGCGGCGCGGCGGGCGGGCCTCATGGCGCCCTTCAAGGGCGCTGATCGGGTGATAATCGGAGCAGGCCGGAGGCCTCGCCGCCGTCGGTCCCGACCGTGAAACCTGCCGGTCGAAAAGCTTGACCTGCGGGGTGGAGAATCCCCGCCCACACGCCTATAGCCGCGCCATGCGCATCGCCATCGCCTCCGATCACGCGGCCGTCGAAATGAAGGCCGAGCTTGCCGAATGGCTCATTGAGGAGGGCCACGAGGTGGCCGACCTCGGGCCCGAGCCCGGCGCCAGCGTCGATTACCCCGATTACGGCTACCGCCTCGCCGAGATCATCGCTGAAGGTTCGGCCGAATTCGGTGTGGCGCTGTGCGGCAGCGGAATCGGCATTTCGATCAGCGTCAACCGCCACCCCGAGGTCCGCTGCGCGCTTGTTTCCGAGCCGCTCTCGGCCGCCCTCGCCCGCGAGCACAACGACGCCAATTGCATCGCAATGGGCGCGCGTCTCGTAGGGATCGAAATGGCCAAGTCCTGCGTTGCCACCTTCCTTGATACCGAATTCGCCGATGCCGGCGATCCGGCCGGACGCCACCAGCGCCGGGTCGGCAAGCTCGGCAAGCCGCCCTTCTCTCCCGACCATATCGAGACCCATCAATGAGCACCGCCCCCCTCGATTTCGCCGCCCGCGCCGACGCCTCCCCGATGGAGCGCTTCTGGCATGACGACCTCGCCCACGCCGATCCGGAAATCGCCGCCGCCATCGGCAAGGAACTCGCCCGCCAGCGCGACAAGATCGAGCTGATCGCCTCGGAGAACATTGCCTCCCGCGCGGTGCTGGAAGCGGCAGGGAGCGTCTTCACCAACAAGTATGCCGAAGGCTATCCGGGCAAGCGTTACTACGGCGGCTGCGACTATGCCGACGTGGTCGAAACCCTCGCAATCGAGCGCGCCAAGGCGCTGTTCGGGTGCAACTTCGCCAACGTCCAGCCCAACAGCGGCTCGCAGATGAACCAGGCGGTGTTCCTCGCCCTGCTTCAGCCGGGCGACACCTTCATGGGGCTCGATCTCAATTCGGGCGGGCACCTGACGCACGGGTCGCCTGTCAACATGAGCGGGAAGTGGTTCAACCTCGTCTCCTATGGCGTCACCCGCGAGACCGAGACCATCGACATGGACGAGGTCGCCAGCAAAGCCCGCGAGCACAAGCCGAAGATCATCATCTGCGGCGGCACGGCCTATTCGCGCACCTGGGACTTCCCCGCCTTCCGCGCCATCGCCGATGAAGTGGGCGCGGTGCTCTTGTGCGACATGAGCCACATTTCCGGCCTCGTCGCGGGCGGCGCGCACCCCTCGCCCTTCCCGCACTGCGACATCGTCACCTCGACCACCCACAAGAGCCTTCGCGGGCCCCGCAGCGGCATCATCCTGTGGAACGACGAGAAGTTCACGAAGCCGCTCAACATGGCGGTCTTCCCCGGCCTTCAGGGTGGCCCGCTGATGCATATCGTCGCGGCCAAGGCGGTCGCCTTCCGCGAGGCGCTGCGTCCCGAGTTCAAGACCTATGCGCACCGCATCGTCGAAAACGCCCGCGCGCTGGCCGCGAGCCTTGAGGAAAACGGCCTCAGGATCGTCAGCGGCGGGACCGACAATCACTCGATGCTGGTCGATCTCACGGCCAGGAATGTGACGGGCAAGGACGCCGAGAAGGGCCTCGACCGCGCCTTCCTCACCTGCAACAAGAACGGCATCCCCTACGACACCCGCTCGCCCTTCGTGACCAGCGGCATCCGCCTCGGCACCCCGGCGGGCACCACCCGCGGCTTCGGCCCGGAGGAGTTCCGGATCGTCGGCAAGCTCATCGCCGAAGTGATCGAGGGCCTCGCCAAGAACGGCCCCGAGGGTGATGCACAGATCGAGGAAAGCGTGCGCCAGCGAGTCGGCGACCTGTGTGCGGCCTTCCCCGTCTATCCCGGCATGTAAGGAGCTGTGGCCATGACCGAGCCGAACCGACCGCAGGACTGGATCGAAGACGTGAAGACCGAGGTCTCCGGCATGGCGAGGGAGGGGATCAACCACCCCTCGACCAAGCCCGTGCTGACCGGCGCGGCAATCGGCGTGGTGGCCGGGGCGGTTCTGCCGGTGATCAGCTGGCCGATCGGGCTGCTGGCCGGTGCCGGCTTCGCGCTCTATCAGAGGATCAGGAAGTAACCCTCTGAATGCGCTGCCCCTTCTGCGCCCATGATGATACCCAGGTAAAGGATAGCCGCCCGACCGAGGACAATGCCTCGATCCGGCGGCGGCGCCAGTGCTCGTCCTGCGGGGCGCGCTTCACCACCTTCGAGCGCGTGCAGCTGCGCGAGGTGGTGGTGGTCAAATCGGGGGATCGCAGGGAACCCTTCGAGCGCTCCAAGCTCGAACATTCCGTCGCCCTCGCCTGCCGCAAGCGCAACATCACGCAGGAGCGGATCGACCAGCTCATTTCCGGAATTCAGCGCCAGGTCGAAACTTCGGGCGAGGCCGAGGTGCCTTCCTCGCATATCGGCGAACTCGTGATGGAAGGCCTCAGGCAGATCGATAGCGTCGCCTATATCCGCTTCGCCAGCGTCTACCGCGATTTCTCCGAAGCGCGCGATTTCGAGGAATTTGCCCACACCGTCCAGCAAGCCGCCAAGGAATAGCGCCGCGATGACCGATCTCAACAAGCCGGTGATCGTGCTCGTGCGCCCGCAACTGGGCGAGAATATCGGCAAGGCTGCGCGCGCGATGCTCAATTTCGGCCTCACCGAGATGCGCCTCGTGGCCCCGCGCGATGGCTGGCCCAATCCGTCTGCCGGGCCGGCGGCAGCGGGCGCGGACATCGTGCTCGAGCACGCGAAGGTCTATGCCACCACCGCCGAGGCGGTGGCCGACTGCGCCCATGTCCACGCCACCACCGTGAGAAAGCGCGGCGTCACCAAGCCCGTGATCGGCGCCGACGAGGCCGGGCGGCAGGTCCACACCCTGGCCGGGCGCCATGCGATCATCTTCGGCCCCGAGCGCTCCGGGCTGGAAACCGAGGACGTGGCGCTTGCGCGCAATATCCTGACCGTACCGATCAACCCCGAGTTCGGCTCGCTGAACCTGGCGCAGGCGGTGATTCTCGTGGCCTACGAATGGTCGCGCATCGGCCGCGAGATCGCCGATGCGGGCGAGTTGCTGGTCCAGCCCACCGCCGAGGACACGCTTCCCCCTGCCCCGCAGGAGGAACTCGACGGTATGATCGCCCACTTCGAGGCGCTGCTCGCGCCCCGCGGCTATTTCCGTCCCGAGAGCCGGGCGGAGGCGACCAGACGCACCTTGCGCGGTCTTCTTACCAAGCCGGGCTGGAACCATTTCGAAGTGCGCACCTTGCGCGGAATTCTCAGTGCGTTAGAAAAACCTCCTCGCGATTAGAAGGAGTTACTTTCTTGCGCCTTGCCCTCACCCTTGCCGCGCTCTCGCTTGCGCTCCCCATGCCCGTGCTCGCGCAATCGGCGGACCCGCAGCCGGAAACCGCGCCGTCGCCCACCCCGACCAGCGGCGGCGCTGAAAAAATCATCTGCAAGCAGGAAAAGGTGCTCGGATCGCGCGTTGCCTCCCGAAAAACGTGCCTCACCCAGAGGCAATGGCGTGAGAGGGCCGCTCAGGCTCAAGAGGAACTGGGACGAAGGACCCGCACGGGCAACGGCGACAACTGACGGCGGGCTTGACCACCCGCCCAATCCTGCTATGCGCGCGCCTTCGCAAATGGGCCCTGCACCCCGGTGAAGCAGTGGCCGCATCAGGATTTGTGCCTGATGGAGCGATGCCGGGTTGAATGGTCAGGCTTGATCCGATGGTCGGATCAGGGGCTGATCCAGCACATTGAAGGATACGACTTATGTCGAAGCGCAAGAGCGCCAAGCACAAGCTTGATCGCCGCATGGGCGAGAACATCTGGGGCCGCCCCAATTCCCCGGTGAACAAGCGTTCCTACGGTCCCGGCCAGCATGGCCAGCGCCGCAAGGGCAAGATGAGCGACTACGGCCTCCAGCTGCGCGCCAAGCAGAAGCTCAAGGGCTATTACGGCGACGTGACCGAGAAGCAGTTCAAGCGCAACTATCTCGAAGCCTCGCGCATGAAGGGCGACACCAGCCAGAACCTGATCGGCCTGCTCGAACAGCGTCTGGACATGGTGGTCTACCGCGCCAAGTTCGCGCCGACGATCTTCGCCGCGCGCCAGATCGTCAGCCACGGCCACATCTATGTGAACGGCCAGAAGTGCAACATCGCCTCGCGCCGCGTGAACGTGGGCGACGTCGTGAGCCTCGGCAGCAAGGCCAAGGAAATGGCGCTGGTGATCGAAGCCCAGAGCCTCGCCGAGCGTGACATTCCCGATTATGTCCAGCCCGACGGCACCGACAAGGTGACCTTCACCCGCGTGCCGAAGCTCGACGAAGTGCCCTACCCGGTGACGATGGAACCGAACCTGGTGGTCGAGTTCTACTCGCGCTGATCCGGCTTTCAGGCCGAACGGCAAAGCAAGAGGGCGGTCCTGCGGGGCCGCCCTTTTCTTTTGCGCCCGCCTTTGCGATCCTGCCAGCAACAGGGGGATTGCCATGAACGTGCTGCTGATCGATGCTCATCCCGACGAAGGGCGCTATTGCTCGCATCTGCTGGAAGTCTATCGCGCCGCCCTGCCCCCCGGTGCCGAGTCAACGCTGGTCGCCCTGCGCGACCTCGCGTTCGATCCCAACCTCGCCCATGGCTATCGCAAGCGCACAGAGTGGGAGCCCGACCTCCAGCGCCTCGCGGCGCAGTTCGATGCCTGCGATCACATCGCCTTTGCCTTCCCGATGTGGTGGGGCGCCGAACCGGCCACGCTCAAGGGCCTGCTCGACCGGCTGTTCCTACCCGGCTTCGCCTTCGCCTATCACGAAAACGACACCTTCTGGGATCGCTACATGGCGGGACGCTCGGCTGACGTCATCATCACGATGGACACCCCGCCTTTCTTCCTGTGGCTGGCCTATGGCAATGCGATCATCCATCGCTGGAAGAAGCAGGTGCTGGGCTTTGCCGGGTTCAAGCCGGTGCGGATCCTGCCGCTGGGCCAGATCAAGTTCGGCGGGGCCGATCGCAAGGGCGCGAAGTGGGAAGGCAAGGTCAGGCGGCTTGCCGGTTCGGTCCGTCAGGCCGAGCCAGCGAGGAAACGGCTGCGGCTGGAGACGTTCCTCGCGCGCAGGACGCCCCGGGGCTAGCCCCGCACCCGGTCCCACTCGCCGAATTCATAGGCGATCGAGCCCTCGACGAGGCGCTCCCAGATCTCGGCGATGACATCGGCGGGGATGCCGTGGGCCTCGGCCTCGCGCACGGCTGCGGCGATCACGCTGGCCTTGCGCGCCTCGTCCCGCACCGCATCACGCGTCGGCTTGATGCGGGCGGCGGCGCGCATGTAGCCGAAGCGCCGCGCCAGCAGCGCCACCAGTTCCTGATCGAGCGCGTCCACGCCGGCGCGCACCTCGGGCATGGTGGTGCAGTCTTCGGGAGGCAAGGGAAGGTCACTCATGCCCCGCGCCCTAGAGGGTGCAGGCGGGGCTTGTCGAGGGGCTTGGTGCCCCGCTCCGCCTCACTTCCCCGCCATCGCGGTCTCGAGGAACTGGCCGATATCGGCGAGCATGGCGGTGCGCACCGCCGAATCCCCCAGATCGTGCTGAAGGTCCTTGTATTCGCGGTAGACCACGCTCTTGCCCGCCGAGCTCAGGGCCTTGGCCATGTCCTGCGAATGGCGCACGTCGACATTGAGGTCGCGGGTGCCGTGATAGAGCGCGACGGGGGCAGCAAACCTCGCGGCCTGACGGCGCGGGCTGCCGGTCTCGATATGTGGGCCGTTGCCGATGAATTCGTCCACGATCCGCGAGTTGGTGTAGGCGCGCGCGTCCTGGGCCACATAGCCGAGGTCGGTCACCGGGGCGATCGCCGCAACTGCCTTGAACAGGGCAGGCTCGAGCACCTGCGATTGCAGCGCGGCATATCCGCCATAGGACCACCCGACGATGGCAAGCCCGTCGGCGCGGCCGATGCCCTCGCTCACCAGCCAGCGCCCCGCGTCGTTGACGTCGCCGATCGCGGTCTCCCACGCCTGGAAGCCGTTCTTACCGTACCAGTTCTCGCCATAGCCCGAAGAGCCGCGGTAGTTGGGCTGGAGCACCGCGTAGCCCTTGGCGACGAAATACTGCACCAGCCAGTCGAAACCCCATTCGTCACGCGCTGAGGGGCCGCCGTGGGGCATGACGATCGCGGGAAGGTTCTTGCCATCCGAACCGGGCGGCAGGGTCAGGTAGGCGGGGATCTGCGTCCCGTCGCGCGCCGGGTAGGTCACGGGGCGCATCTGGCCCATTTTCACGCCCTGCAGCTCGCCGCGCACCGGCAGCACCGGCTCGAGCGCGCGCTTGGTCTTGTCGTAGAGATAAACCATGCCCGGCTGAGTGTCGCTCGCCGCCACCAGCAGCAGCTGGTTCTCGTCCGCGCTCGCACCCACGATGTTGATCAGCGGCTGATCGGGCAGGGCCTTGCCGAGGTCCTTCGCCAGCTTGGCAAGTTCGGGATCGAAATAGGCGATCTGGCGCTTTTCGGTAGCATAGCTGGCGCCCACCACCCGGCGCTGGCGGCCGATGCGGATGAGGGTGTCGACGTCGACATCGGGGCGGGAGAGCAGGATCTTGCCGGTGCCCGTGCCATCGAGCGGAAAGGAAGCAAGCGCGTCGTAGCCCTCCCATTTCACATAGCCATAGGCGCTGCTGCGCGAGGCATCGGCGGCCGCGGCGGCGAAGCTCTCCACCGGCTTGCCGTCGATCGTCAGCTTGCCGAAAGACCGCCACACGCCGCCATCGAGCGGCCGGTAGAGATATTCGAAATTGCCGGTCATGTTGCCTGCGCTATCGCGGCTGGTGCGGACCTTGAGCCGCAGCTGCCCGGTCTCGTCGGCGACATAGCTCAGCGCGCCCGCGTCCGCCCTCTCGATCTGGCGGCGCTTTCCGTTGGCGATGTCGACCAGCTCGGCGCCGAGGCCCGCCTCGGTGTTGGCAAGCCGCGTGCCGGCGGAGAATTCCTCGAGCAGCTGGGTCGAGAGCAGCACCTGACCCTGCTCGCCCCCGACATCGAGCGCGAGCAGGTCGCCGCCCCGCTGCGCGAAGCCATAGGCATTTGCGGACGGACGGCGACTGAGGTCGCGGATCGCGGACTTGGCAAGATTGATCACGAACAGGCGGCCCAGCGGCACCAGTCGAGATCGGTGAAAACGTCGGTCTGTGCGAAGAATTTGACGATCTGCGCCGCGCCGCCGAAATCGATGAGGTTGAGGACCTCGGAGTTGCCCGGCCCGGCCGAAATGAAGGCGATCTTGTTGCCGGAGGGAGAGAGGCTGATGTCCTGAACGCTCTCGCGCGCGCCGAACAGGACGGCGGCCTTGTCGGTCGGCACCTGATCCTGGGCTGCCGCGCCTGCGCCCATGAACATGCCGCACGCCAGCAGCACGAGGCGCAATCGCGCCGCGATGGTCTTGTCCAGAATCATGATGGCTCCCCTGTCTGCGATCAGGGGAGACTATCGCGCAGGTTTCGGGATTCAAGACCCGGTGCGAAGGTAATCCCGGCGGAAACCACTGGCAAAGCTTGCGAATTGTCCGGCGTCGATAGCCTCGCGCATCGCCTGCATCAGCGCCTGGTAGAAGCTCAGATTGTGCTCGGTGACCAGCATGGCGCCGAGCATTTCGCCCGATTTGACGAGGTGGTGGATATAGGCGCGGCTGTAGGTGGTGCAGACCGGGCACGAGCAGCGCGCATCGAGCGGTCCGCTATCCTCGGCGAAGCGGGCGTTCCTGAGGTTGAGCGGCCCGTTCCAGGTGAACGCCTGCCCGTTGCGGCCCGAGCGGGTCGGCAGCACGCAATCGAACATGTCGATCCCGCGCTCGACCGCGCCGACGAGATCGTCGGGCTTGCCCACGCCCATCAGATAGCGGGGGCGATCGGCGGGGAGCATGTCCGGCGCGTAATCGAGCACGCCGAACATCGCCTCCTGCCCCTCCCCCACCGCAAGGCCGCCGACGGCATAGCCATCGAAGCCGATCTCGATCAGCCTCTCGGCGCTGATCCGGCGCAGGTCTTCGTGGAGCGCGCCCTGCTGGATGCCGAACAGCGCGGCGCGGCTCGCGTGTTCCTCCCCGGCATCGAAACCCTCGCGGCTGCGCTTGGCCCAGCGCATCGAGAGTTCCATGGAGGCGGCGATCTCGTCGCGCGGACGGTCGGCGCGCGGGCATTCGTCGAAGGCCATGACGATGTCGCTACCGAGCAGGCGCTGGATTTCCATGCTGCGCTCGGGGGTGAGCATGTGCTTGTTGCCATCGAGATGGCTGCGGAATTCGACGCCCTGTTCGGTCAGCTTGCGCAGTTCCGAGAGGCTCATCACCTGATAGCCGCCACTGTCGGTGAGGATCGGGCGCTGCCAGTTCATGAACTGGTGAAGCCCCCCGAGCCGCGCGACCCGCTCCGCCCCGGGGCGCAGCATCAGGTGGTAAGTGTTGCCGAGGATGATGTCGGCACCCGTCTGGCGCACCGCCTCGGGCTTCATCGCCTTCACCGTCGCCGCCGTGCCGACCGGCATGAAGGCGGGCGTGCGGATTTCCCCACGCTGCATGGCGATGACGCCGGTGCGCGCCTTGCCGTCGGTGGCGTGGAGAGTGAAGGCGAAACGGTCAGGCATCATGCGCCTCGCCCGCTAGCGCCGGTGGCGGACAATGTCACTCGCGCAGGCGCCATCCGGTGCGGAAAATCACGGCAATGATCGTGACGCACACTGCCAGAAAGCCGAGCGTCAGGCCCAGTGACACCGCAATCGGCACATCGCCGACGCCGTAGAAACTGTAGCGCAGCCCGCTCACCAGGAAGGCGATGGGATTGGCAAGTGCGATCGCGTCCCACGGCGCGGGCAGGTCGCGGATCGAATAGAAGGTGCCGCCCAGAAAGGTCAGCGGGGTGAGGATCAGCATCGGGATGATCCCGAGCTTCTCGAAGCTGTCGGCCCAGATGCCGAGGATGAAGCCGAACAGCGCGAAGCTTGCCGCGACCAGCATGATATAGGTCGCCGCCATCAGCGGGTGGGCGATCTCGTATGCGACGAAAAGCCGCGCTGTGCCGAGGATGATCGCGGCGAGGATCAGCCCCTTGGTCGCCGCCGCACCGACGAAGCCGGCCAGTGTCTCGGCCACGCCAACGGGGGCGGAGAGCAGTTCGTAGATCGTGCCGGTGAAGCGCGGCATGTAGATGCCGAAGCTGGCGTTGCTGGTGGTCTCCCCGAGCAGGGTGAGCATAAGCAGGCCCGGGATGATGAAGGCGCCGTAGGGCACGCCCCCGACCGGCTCCATCCTGGCGCCGATCACCGATCCGAACACCACGAAATAGAGCGAGGTGGTCAGCACCGGCGACAGGATCGACTGGAAGGCGGTGCGGAAGGCGCGGGCCATTTCGCGCTGGTAGATCGCATAGGCGCTGCGCCAGCTGAAAGACATCACGCCGCCTCCGCCTGCTTGCCCAGCAGGCCGACGAAGATGTCCTCAAGCGAGGAATCGTGGATGTCGAGGCTGGTGAAGCCGATCCCGGCGCGGGCGAGGGCCTGCGCCAATTGCGCCACCTCGGCCCTGCCCTTGCCCTCGCCGTTGCCGCCGCGATAGACCAGGCGCGTGCCGTCCCCGGCGAGTTCGACGGGGAAAGGCGTCAACGCGTCGGGCAGCGCGGCAAGTGGCGCGGCAAGGTCGATCACCGCCTCGGTGGTGCCGAGCCGTTCCATCATCGCGCGCTTCTCATCGACCATCAGGATGCGCCCGCGCTGGATGATGCCGACCCGGTCGGCCATTTCTTCGGCCTCCTCGATGTAGTGCGTGGTGAGGATAATGGTCACGCCGCGTTCCTTCAGCGCCGCGATCTGCTCCCACATGCCCTTGCGCAGTTCGACATCGACACCGGCCGTGGGCTCGTCGAGGAACAGCAGTTCCGGTTCGTGCGCGAGGGCCTTGGCAATCAGCACCCGGCGTTTCATCCCGCCCGAAAGGGCGCGGATCTGCGCGTCCTTCTTGTCCCAGAGGGACAGGCTGCGCAGGATCTCCTCGAGCCGCGCAGGATCATGGGCCCTGCCGAACAGCCCCTGCGAATAGGCGACCGCGCGCCACACGGTCTCGAACATGTCGGTGGCGAGTTCCTGCGGGACAAGCCCGATCCGGGCCCGCGCCCGGCGCCAGTCGCGCGACAGGTCGTGCCCGAAGGCGGTTATCGTTCCGGCCGAGGGTCGCACCAGCCCGCACACTGCTCCGATCAGCGTGGTCTTGCCTGCGCCGTTGGGCCCGAGCAGCGCGAAAATCTCGCCGCGTCTGACGGTGAGATCGATCCCGCCGAGCGCGGTCACGCCGCCACGATAGGTCTTGCGAAGATCGCGGATGTCGAGAATCGGCTCGCCGGGGTCGGATGACATGCCTTGCACACTTGGCCGCTATCCCGCGCTTTGCAAGCGCCGGTCTCGCTGGCGCCAATCCTCGATACCAAGGCCGAGCGGCGCGTTACTTGGCGATGGCCTCGACCGCTTCAAGATCCGCGTACTGGACAAACGAACCGAGGCTTTCATCGACAAGCGGGTCGTTCATCAACTCGCCCATGGCAATCCGCCCGAGCTGCCCGAAAGCGGCCTCGACGCCGGCATCGTCGCCTTGCTCGAGCAGGGGCTTGGCTTCCTTGCGGCAATCGACGGTGAAAAGGCGGGTGAAGAGCGCGCCCATGCCGCGGTCCGCGGCCTCCTTGGCACCGGGCTTGACGGTGACCGCGTCCTGCATGCTGCCGGCAGCTCCGATGCTCACCGCGATCCAGCGGATCAGCACAAGACGGTCGCGGCCGCTTGTGGAAAGCACGACACACTCGCTCAGCGCTCTGGATTCGCTATTGGGGAATGCGATTTCCTGCGCCTGCGCCGCGCCCGGCAGAACCAGACCGGCCGCGGCCAGAGCATAGAATGTCTTGCGGATCATGGCTTGTTCTCCTTCAGCAACAGGCTCGAATCCCCGTAGGAATAGAAGCGGTATTCATTGGCAATGGCGTGCGCGTAGGCTGCCAGCATCCGCTCGCGGCCCATAAGCGCGCTCACGAGCATCATCAGCGTCGATTTGGGCAGGTGGAAGTTGGTCATCAGGCCATCCACCGCCTTGAGCCTGTAGCCCGGCGTGATGAAGATCGCCGTGTCCCCGGCGAAGGGCCGGATCACGCCGTTCTCGTCCACCGCGCTCTCGAGGAGGCGCAGCGATGTCGTGCCGACCGCGATGATCCTGCCCCCTGCCGCGCGCGCCGCATTGAGCTGGTCGGCGGTCGCTTGCGAAATCCGCCCGAATTCGGCGTGCATCTGGTGGTCGTCGGTGTCCTCGGCCTTGACCGGCAGAAAGGTGCCCGCCCCCACGTGCAGCGTCAGCATCGCGCGGCCGATCCCGGCGGCATCGATCGCGTCGACCAGACGCTGCGTGAAGTGCAACGAGGCTGTGGGCGCCGCAACCGCCCCTTCCTCGCGGGCGAACATCGTCTGGTAATCCTCGAGGTCCTGCGCATCGATCCCGCGCTTGCTGGCAATATAGGGCGGCAGCGGCATGGTGCCGGCGCGGTCGAGCAGCACCTCGACCGGCTCCTCCCCCTCAAAGAACAGGGTCAGCGAGCCGTCGGCGTGGCGGGCTTCGGCGATCACGGTGACACCGCCGCCGAACACCAGCTGGTCCCCCTCCTTCACCCGCCTGGCGTTCTTGAGGAAGGCCTGCCAGCGCCGCAGGTCGATACGCTTGTGGAGCGTCGCACCGATCTTGGCTTCACCATCAGCGCGGCGCCCTTCGAGCTGGGCTGGGATCACGCGGGTATCATTGAAAACCAGCACGTCGCCCGGGTTCAGCAGGCCCGGCAGGTCGCGCACGCCGCGATCCTCGAAAGGCGCGTCGGCGCCGCGCACCACCAGCATCCGAGCCGCATCGCGCGGACGCACGGGGCGCAGCGCAATCCGTTCGGGCGGAAGGTCGAAATCGAAAAGGTCAACTCTCATCGGCGCGGCCCTAGCGGCAAGCCGCGTCGGCGGGAAGAGGCTCAGCTCTTGGAAGTGTTGAGCATCTCGGCCGTAATCGGCGCCTCCTCGGCCGCGGGAGCGGGCGGCGGCGGGGGCGGCAGGTTGTCGCTGGCGAGCGAGGCCTGGACGATATAGGTCGGCTCGGCCGGCGGCTCGCCCCGGTTGATGGCGTCGACAGCTTCCATGTTCTCGATCACCCGGCCGAAGTTCGTGTACTTCTTGTCGAGGCTGAAGCGTGGATAGAAGACAATGAAGAACTGGCTGTTGGCACTGTCATCGCTCGCCGCGCGGGCCATCGAGAGCGTGCCGCGCACGTGCGGCATGGGATTGAATTCGGCCTTGAGGTCGGGAAGCTCCGAGCCGCCCTGCCCCGTGCCGGTCGGATCCCCGCCCTGCGCCATGAAGCCGTCGATCACGCGGTGGAACACCACCCCGTTGTAGAAGCCCGCACGGGTCAGGGTCTTGATACGCTCGACATGGCCCGGCGCCCAGTCGGCTTGCAGACGGATCTTGACCCGCTCCCCGTTCGAAAGGTCGATGACCCAGATGTTGTCGGGATCAGCGGAGGTATCATAGTTGATCGGCGCATAGGTCCGCAGCGCCTTGGACGCTTCATCCGTACCGGACTTCTCGGCGTTTTCGCCGAAGGCCACCGGAGGCGTGTCGTCCTTGCGCTTCTGGGCAAAGGCGGGATGCGGCGCTGCAAGCAGGGCAAGCGCGGCAAGGGCAAGAGCAGATTTGGCTGTGATCATGGTTCCGTCCGGATTTCCGGGTGCGTGTAGCCCCGCCCGCCTGACACTGCAATGAATGATGGGGCAATGAATGATGGGGCAACGAAGGATATCGCCGCCGCTTCTGCCCAAACGCTCAGCCGCCGCCCTTCAACCCCCGCTCGCGAACCCGCGCGATCACGTCCTCGCGCACAGCCGGGCTGACGAACTTGGCGATCTCACCACCATAGACAGCGATTTCCTTCACCAACCGGCTGGCGATCGGCTGGAGGCTGACGTCCGCCATCAGGAAGATCGTCTCGACCCTGTCATTGAGCTGCCGGTTCATGCCGGTGAGCTGGTACTCGTACTCGAAGTCGGTCACCCCGCGAATGCCGCGGATGACGACCGAGGCGCCCTGCGCATCGGCAAAGTCGACCAGCAGGGCGTTGAAGCCCACCACCTCGACATTGCCGAGCCCGAGGGCCGCGACCTCGCGCTCGACCATGGCCATACGTTCGGCGTCCGAGAACATCGGGGACTTGGCGATGTTGGTCGTCACCCCGATGATCAGGTGATCGACCAGCTTCGCGCCGCGCCGGATGATGTCGGCATGGCCCAGGGTGATCGGATCGAAGGTTCCGGGATAGATCCCGACGCGGCGGCTCATGGCGGTATCCTCTCTTGCGACGCGGCGCTTAGTGGTCGCGTTCGACGATGTAGCGGGCAAGCGCGCGCAGCACGTCCGCCTCGGCACCGTAGGAGGCGAGGCGCAGCACGGCCTGATCGACCAGCGCCCGGGCCTGTTCGCGGGCGCGCTCCGCCCCGAGCAGAGTGACGAAGGTCTGCTTGCCTTGCTCGCTGTCCTTGCGCAGCGCCTTGCCCGCCTTCTCGATGTCACCTTCGACATCAAGGAGATCGTCGGCGATCTGGAAGGCGAGGCCGATATCGCGGGCGTAGGCCCTGAGATGTGCCCTGCCCTGCGGCGGCACCTTGCCGAGGATTGCGCCCATCTCGACCGCTGCCGCAAGCAAGGCACCGGTCTTCAATTGCTGGAGCCGGGTGATCGCGGGAAGATCGTAGACCACGCCCTCCTCGTCGGCGACCATGTCCATCATCTGCCCGCCCGCCATCCCGCCCATGCCACTTGCCTGCCCCAGCGTGAGGATCAGCTCGCTGCGGGTGAAAGGGTCTTCGCTGGTGGCGTCATCGGCCAGAATCTCGAAGGCGAGCGCATGGAGTGCGTCGCCGGCCAGAACGGCGGTCGCCTCGTCATAGGCCTTGTGCAGGGTCGGCTTGCCGTGACGCAGATCGTCATTGTCCATGCAGGGCAGGTCATCGTGGATCAGCGAATAGACGTGGATCGCCTCGATCGCAGCGCCGGCACGCAGCGCGGCATCGCGCGAGACGCCGAACAGCCCCGCCGTGCTGGCGACCAGCAGGGGGCGCACCCGCTTGCCGCCGCCGATCGCGGCATAGCGCATCGCCTCGACAAGCCGCGCACTGGTGTCCTCGGGCACTGGCAGAAGCGCGTCGAACAGCGAATCGATCTCCGACTGGATGCGCTTGATCGCCTCGCCCAGCACGGTTTCCTGTGTCTGACCCAGCATTGCCATCACCCTTCCGTGTCGAGCGGGCGCGTTCCGGTGGCCCGGCCATCGGCGGCCGTGACGATCCGCTCGATCCGCGCCTGCGCCGCATCGAGCCGTTGCTGGCAGGCCGCCCGCAGCGCCTCGCCGCGCTCGTAGAGCGCGATCGATTGGTCGAGCGGAACGTCGCCGCGTTCGAGTTGCTGCACAATGCTTTCAAGCGCGGCAAGCGCCTGCTCGAAGCTCATGGCTGAAATATCCTGGGTGCCCTCGTCCATGTGCGTCAGCATTGACGGCGCGCGCGGGCGCGGTCAAGGCTAGCAGTGACGGGCGGGTGCGCAACGGGAAGGGACCAGGGTTACATGTTGAAGTGGATCATCGCCTACGGGGTGGCTGCCGTGTCCTTCCTCGCATTCGACGCGGTGTGGCTGCGCTGGGCCTCGGTCAATCTCTACAAGCCGGTGATCGGCGAGATCATGGCCAAGGACTTCAATCTCGGCGCGGCGGTTGCCTTCTACCTCATCTACATCGCCGGGATGACCTGGTTCGCGATCCGTCCGGGGATCGAAAGCGGGACGGTGCAGACCGCGATGCTCAACGGCATCCTGCTGGGCGCGCTGTGCTATGCGACCTTCGACCTCACCTCGCAGGCGGTGATGAAGGTCTGGGCGACCCATGTCAGTGTGCTCGACATCCTGTGGGGTGCCTTCGTCACCGGTGCAGCCAGCGCAATCGCCACCTGGGCGGTGCTGCGCTTCGCACCCGCCACCGCCTGACGACCTTCAGGGAGGGGCCGCCATGTTCATCGGGCACTTTGCTCCGGCCTTCATCGCCGCCGCCGCGAGTCCCGAACGGCCGCGGCTCGCCACCATGTTCCTTGCCGCCCAGATCGCCGACTGGGGCTTCTTCACCCTCGCGCTGGTGGGGACCGAGCGGATGCGGATCGACCCGCAGGCGAGCGCGATGGTGCCCTTCGATCTCTACCACATGCCCTATACGCATAGCCTGCTGGGCCTGGCGATGATCGCAGGCGCCTTGTGTGGTGTCGTCGCTCTCCTCCGGCGCGACCTGCAGCTCGGGGCGCTGGCAGGCCTTGTCGCACTTTCGCACTGGTTCATTGACTGGCTGGTCCACGTCCCCGATCTCACGCTCGACGGCATGCCGCCGAAATTCGGCCTTGGGTTGTGGGATGTTCCGTGGGTGGCGATCCCGCTCGAGCTGGCGCTGACCCTGGGCGCTTTTGCCTTTTTCCTGCGCCGCACCCGCGGACCGGCCGGACCGCCACTGGTGCTGGGCGGCACAATGCTGCTGTTCCAGGCCGTCAACTGGTTCGCGCCGCACCCCGACAGCGCCGGACCGTTCCTCTACCTTCAGGCGCTCTTCGCCTTTGCGGCTCTCACCGCGATCGCGGCCTGGGTCGGGGAGAATCGTTGGTTCAGGAGACGCGGCGGCTTGGCCTTGTCGGCGCGGTGATCTAGGGCGCTGCGCCAAGGAGCTCCCGCCCATGACCCAGACATCCCCCATCACCCCCGAAATCGTCGAACAGCACGGCCTCTCGCCCGAAGAATACCAGCGCGTCCTGTCCGCGCTTGGCCGCGAGCCGAACCTTGTCGAGCTCGGCATCTTCTCGGTGATGTGGTCGGAGCATTGCAGCTACAAGTCCTCGCGCATCCACCTCAAGAAGCTGCCGACCGAGGCGTCGTGGGTGATCTGCGGCCCGGGCGAGAACGCGGGCGTGATCGACATCGGTGACGGGCAGGCGGCGATCTTCAAGATGGAGAGCCACAACCACCCCTCTTATATCGAGCCCTACCAGGGCGCAGCGACGGGCGTGGGCGGCATCCTGCGCGATGTCTTCACCATGGGCGCGCGGCCCATCGCCAACGCCAATGCGCTGCGCTTCGGGCGCCCTGAGCACCCCAAGATGAAGCACCTCGTGCAAGGGGTGGTTGCGGGGATCGGCGGCTACGGCAACTGCGTGGGCGTGCCGACCGTTGCGGGCGAGACCAATTTCCACCCCGCCTATGACGGCAACATCCTCGTCAACGCCATGACCGTGGGCGTCGCCGATCAGGACAAGATCTTCTACTCGGCCGCCACCGGCCTCGGGAACCCGATCGTCTATGTCGGCTCCAAGACCGGGCGCGACGGGATCCACGGCGCGACCATGGCGAGCGCCGACTTCGGCGAGGATGCCGAGGCCAAGCGCCCCACGGTCCAGGTCGGCGATCCCTTCACCGAGAAGCTGTTGATCGAGGCCTGCCTCGAACTCATGGCGACCGATGCGATCGTCGCCATCCAGGACATGGGCGCGGCAGGGCTCACCTCCTCCTCGGTGGAGATGGCCTCCAAGGGCGGCGCAGGCATCCGGCTCGACATGAACAAGGTCCCCTGCCGCGAGACCGGCATGACGCCCTATGAAATGATGCTCTCGGAAAGCCAGGAGCGGATGCTCATGGTTCTGAAGCCCGGCAAGGAAGCCATGGCAGAGGCGATCTTCCGCAAGTGGGAGCTGGATTTCGCCGTGATCGGCGCAGTCACTGATACCGGGCACATGGTGCTGGAATGGAATGGCGAGGTGGTGTGCGACATTCCGCTGGCTCCGCTGGCGGACGAGGCACCGCTCTATGACAGGCCCTACCTCTCCAAAGAGGAGTACAAGGTCTGGGCGGGCGTGAAGCCGCTGGGCGAGGTGCCCGCGACCGATGACATTGGTGCGGATCTGCTCAAGCTGATCGGCTCGCCCGATCTCGCCTCGCGCGGCTGGATTGCCGAGCAATATGATTCGCAGGTCGGTGCCGACACGCTCCAGACCGGCGGCGATGCGGGCGTGGTGCGGGTGCACGGCACCGGCAAGGCGCTCGCCATCACCACCGACTGCACCCCGCGCTATGTTTTTGCCGACCCCTATGAAGGCGGCAAGCAGGCGATCGCCGAGGCCTATCGCAACCTGTGCGCCGTGGGCGCGCGGCCGCTGGCGGTGACCAATTGCCTCAACTTCGCCAACCCCCAGCGCCCCGAGATCATGGCGCAGATCGTCCACGCCCTCGAAGGCATGGCCGATGCCTGCCGCGCGCTCGATTTCCCGATCGTCAGCGGAAATGTCAGCCTTTACAACGAGAGCAAGGCGACCGGCGGTGGCTCGGCGATCCTGCCCACCCCGGCCATCGGCGGCGTTGGTATCATCACCGACCTTTCCAAGATGATGACGATGCACTTCAAGCAGGCGGGCGACGCGATCTATCTCGTCGGGCCGGAGTTCTGGGCCAAGCCCGATCCCACCCGCTCGCACCTCGGCCAGTCGCTGTGGCTGCGCGTGGTCAAGGGCCTTGAGGGTGGCCGCACCCCGCCGACCGACCTTACGGTGGAGCGCAACGCGGGCGCGATCATCCACGAATTGATCGCCGACGGGCTCGTCAACGCGGTTCACGACCTTGCCGACGGCGGCCTTGCGGTTGCGCTCGCCGAAATGGCGCTGGCGGGCGGCATCGGCCTCGAAGCCGACCTTGCAGGCAACCCCGAATACACCGCCGCGCAGTGGTGGTTCGGCGAGGACCAAGGCCGCTATCTCGTCACTGTGCCCGATGTGGCGGCTCTGAACGAAGCCCTCGCCAAGGGCACGAAGAATGACGAGACCGCGCAGATCGGCTTCCAGCGGATCGGCACTGTCGGGGGCGACAGCGTTCTGGGCGTGTCGCTTGCCGACCTTCGCGCCGCGCACAAGCGGTTCTTCCAGGAGTGGATGGAGGGCTGAGCGTGACCGCGGGTTACGCCGGCACGCCGCTGATCAAGAAGCTGTCCCTGCGGGACGGGATGCGGGTGTGGTTCGATGCCATGCCCGAACATGTCCTCGACGAGATCGACGAATATGCACTGGAACTGACCTTCGTGGCCGACCCGGCGCGGGGGATCGATGCCGCCCATGTCTTCGTGACGGAGAGGTCGGCGCTGGAGGCACACCTCTCGGCCTTGCGCCACCAGATCGCGCCCGATGGCCAGATCTGGGTGAGCTGGCCGAAAAAGGCCTCGGGCGCACAGACCGACATCACCGAGGACACGGTCCGCGCGATCAGCCTGCCGCTGGGGCTGGTGGATACCAAGGTCTGTGCCATCGACGAGACCTGGTCGGGCCTCAAGCTGGTGATCCGCAAGGAACTGCGCTGAGGGTGGTTCAGGCAGCACGTGGTTGCGGCGTTGGCGTGCTCCCGAGAGTTAGCTCTTCGCTCAGGATACCCTCGCTGCCGAGAATCGCGAGGCACTGGCGGTAGATCTCCGGCTTGCCGATGCCCATCCGCTCGCGGGCTTCGGCGATGTCCTCGCGCATCAGCGCGGCAATGTCCTGGTGGGCGATCTTCGCCGCCGCGCGGCCGAGGCTGCGGCCTTCCTTAATCGCCGCGAACAATGATGCCTTTGTGCCGCTCACCTTCTTGATCTGCCGCGCGCCGGCATAGGCAATGAACAGGATGCCGCTGTTGTAGTTCTGCTCGTAGCTGAAGCCGAGCAGGCTCGCCTCGCCCAGGGCATCGCGGCCATAGCCGGTGAGCACATGGAACAGGTCATGCGTGTCGCGCAGACGATCGAAATACCACTGGGTCTGGTCTTTCGGCAGGCTTTCGGGCGGGGCCCATTTGTGGCTCTCCGCCACAAGGCCCGCAGCCGAGAGACCTTCGCGTTTCATGAAGGCGATGTAATGCGCCGCAACCGTGTTCGGGCCGCAATCGGCCCAGCGGGCGTGATCATCGAGCATGGCCGGGATGCTGCCCGCCTCGCGCATCAGGCGCTGCCCCTCGTCCGAGCGGATGAAGGCATGGGCCTGGGCATAGCTCTTGCGGCCCTTGGTCGCCTCGATGATGTGGAACACCTGCTCGGTGTCCTCCTTGTCCTCCACTAGCTTGCCGAAGTGATGCAGCACCTTGAAGGGGCGGAAGCCGGACATCCGGCGATCGGGGGCAACCAGGGGAAGATCGAGGACGGTCATCGCAAAGAGGCTCCTCAGGCGGCGAGCAGCTCGAGCTCGGCAGGCGCCTTGCTGGCGAGCAGGTCATAGGCATCGATCCCCTCGGCGCGCCAGATGCTGTGACAGGCGCGGTAGCGGTCGGGCTCGGGGATTTTCAGGGCGCTGCGCACCTCCTCGAGCGGGCGCTCGATGAGCTTGCGGATCGGCTGCGAGATCAGCGGCGGCGCACCCCTGCCGGTGCGATGCGCCTGACGCACCGCGCCGAACACCGGTGCCTTGCTGCCCTTGGTCATCTTGGCGATATTGGCCGCCCCCGCATAGCCGATCAGCAGGTGGCCCTGGCTCGGCGCCTGGCCGTGGGTGAACAGCAGCACGCACTGTTCGCCCAGCGCATCGCGGCCATAGCCGGTGAGCACGTGAAACAGATCATGCGTGTCGCGCGAGCGGTTGATGAACCATTCGACGAGATCGGGATATTTGGGCCGGCCCACTCGGTCGAACTCGGCGACGAGCCCGGCGGCCGAGAGGCCCTCAGCCTCCATGAAATCGCAATAAGCATGGGCGAGACTGCCCTTGGGGGTGCGGCGCAGGGCGGCGTGATCGTCGAGGATTTCGGGCAGGAACGGCTCGGTCTCGCGCAGATACTCGCCGCGCTCCGACAGCGTCAGATCGCGCACCCGGTCCATGAAGCTTGCCGAAGGAAGCGATTCGAAGATCTTGAACACCAGCGCGGTGTCTTCCTTGTCCTTCATCAGCTTCTGGAAATTGTGCACGGCACGCAGCGGACGATAGCGCGTTCCTGGACGATCAGGATGCAGCAGCACCGTGCCGTCGGCGGCGAACATCCGGGTGTAGTCGTCTCGGGCAGATCGGTTCATGCGGCAGGCGTCCTTGCAAGATGGGCGCTTCCTAGCCCGACTTGTTTACACCAATGTTAATAGCCGATTCGGTTTGCTTCATAAAATCCTTTTTTCGACGAGCCGTTCCCGGGCACCGATCAACCCTCGCGCCAGTCGCTCCGCGGAATGCCGAGCAGGCTCAGGACAGCCGTAAGGTCGCCCCGATCGATCCTGCCATTGGCCGCCGCGCGCGCCTTGGGCTTGGCGCGATAGGCAAAGCCGTAGGTCGCGGCCGCGATCATCGGAATGTCGTTGGCGCCATCGCCGGTCGCGAGGCTGAGCCGCCCGTCATCCGCCTCCTCGCGCAGCACCGCCGCCTTGACCGCGCTGTCGGTGATCGTGCCGAGCAGGCCGCCGGTGAGCCGGCCGCCCGCGACCTCGAGATGGTTGCCGACCACCCGGTCGAAGCCCAGCATTGCGCCCACCGGATCGGCGAAATGGTGGAAACCGCCCGTCACCAGCACCGTCCGGCTGCCCAGCGCCGAGAGCGTCGCGACCAGCGTCCGGGCACCGGGCGTGGGCGCAATCCGCTCGCGCAGACAGTCGCTTATCGCGCTTTCCTCGAGCCCTTCGAGCAGCGCCACGCGCTCGCGCAGGGCCGCGACGAAATCGAGCTCGCCCTGCATCGCGCGCTCGGTGATGGCGGCGATCTGCGGCTTTATGCCGGCATAATCGGCCAGCTCGTCGATGCATTCCTGCCCGATCATGGTCGAATCCATGTCCGAGACGAACACCTGCGGCACTTCCACCGGGCCGCGGCTGACCAGCATGTCGGCGGGCGCGAAGAAGCGGTCGATCGCGTCCAGCACGAGCTCCGGCGCGCCCTCGGAAAAGCGCAGTTCCAGCACGTCGCCGTCGGCCAGCGTATCGGCGGTCGCCAGCGCCACGCCCTCGCCCCGCAAGGCGACGGCGAGCGCATCAACGCGTGTTTCCCTGTCGGCTGGGTCTGCTATCAGCCGGGCAATGAGCATCAGTTCTTCTCCACCAGCCCCCCTCGCGCTCATTGCAGGGCCGACCGCCAGCGGCAAGAGCGCGGTTGCAATTGATCTCGCGCTGCGGCTTGCCGAAAGCGGACGGCGCGGCGTTGTCATCAATGCCGACAGCGCGCAGGTCTATGCCGATCTCGGCGTGCTCTCGGCACGGCCAACTGCGGCGGAGATGCGGGGCGTCGAGCATCGCCTCTTCGGTGCGTGGGACGGCGCCGAGGCCTGCTCGGCGGCCGCATGGGCCGGGCGTGCGCGCGCCGAGATCGCGGCCTGTCACGCGTCGGGCGCGGTGCCGATCCTCGTCGGGGGCACGGGGCTCTACCTCAAGGTGCTGCTCGAAGGCATTGCCCCCATCCCGGAAATCGATCCGGCGATCCGCACCGCGGTGCGCGCGATGAGCGAGGATGATGCCTACAGGCTCCTCGAGATCGAGGACCCGCTGCGCGCCAGCGAGCTCGCCCCCGGTGATCGCCAGCGCATTGCCCGCGCGCTCGAGGTCAAACGATCAACCGGCGTCACCCTCGCCGACTGGCAGCTCGCCAAGGCGGGCGGCATCGCCGAGATGGTCGACCTCTTCCCGCTGGTGATCGAGCCCGAACGCGCCTGGGTCTATGACCGCTGCGATGCCCGGTTTGCGGCGATGCTCGAGAGCGGTGCCATCGCCGAGGTCGAGGCGCTGCTGGCCCGCGGGCTCGATCCCGATCTTCCGGTGATGCGGGCCATCGGGGTGCCGGAGATCGCCGCCTATCTCGCGGGGGAAATCGACGGGGAGCGGATGGTCGCGGCAGGGCAGCAGGCGACCCGCAACTACGCCAAGCGCCAGTTCACCTGGTTCCGGCGCCAGCCTCCTGCGGAATGGCCACGGGCACGACCGCCGCATGAGTCCGAATATATCGACATTAACCGATATTTCGCATCATTATTACGCTAATTGCTATTGACTTGGCAGATTATAACTCGTAGCGCGGCACCCGCTCGGTCCGATGCACCACCCCCTGCATCGGGCCGGTTTTGTTTGTTTGCGCCCCTCGCTCCGCCCTAACGTGGCGGTGTGACGGTGGCCAGATGGAGTGCTCCGCGTGCCCGGCCAGCCGGACCCTGCCCGTTCCGCGACCGCCGCGGACCCTGCCAGCGCCATGAGCGGTGCGGCGATTCTCGTGAACGCCCTCATCGAACAGGGCGTCGAGTTCGTGTTCGGCTATCCCGGCGGCGCAGTGCTACCCATCTATGACGAACTGTTCGGCGATGAACGAATCCGGCACATCCTCGTGCGCCACGAAGCGGGCGCGGCCCACGCGGCGGAAGGCTATGCCCGCGCCACCGGCAAGCCGGGCGTGGTGCTCGTCACTTCCGGTCCCGGCGCGACCAACGCCATCACCGGGATCGCAGATGCGTGGATGGATTCGATCCCGATGGTGGTCATCACCGGTCAGGTTCCCACCAGCCTGATCGGCACCGACGCCTTTCAGGAAGCCGACACCATCGGCATCACCCGTCACTGCACCAAGCACAACTACCTCGTGAAGGACCCCGCCGATCTGGCCGCGACCATCAAGGAGGCCTTCCTGATCGCGACCACCGGCAGGCCCGGCCCTGTCGTGATCGACATCCCCAAGAACGTCCAGATCGCGGTTCCCTCGGAGGGCCGCACGAATGTCCGCACCGGCGCACACCGCTATGCGCCGCAGACCGTGGCCCCGGCCGAACAGATCATCGAAGCGGTCGAGCTGATCGCGGGCGCGCGCCGCCCGATCCTCTACACCGGCGGCGGCGTCATCAATTCGGGGCCCGAGGCGAGCCGGCTGCTGCGGCAGTTCCAGGACATGACCGGCGCGCCCGTCACCTCGACCCTGATGGGCCTCGGCGCCTTCCCGAGCACCCATCCCGACTGGCTCGGGATGCTGGGGATGCACGGCACCTACGAAGCCAACATGGCGATGAACACGTGCGACGTGATGGTCTGCATCGGCGCGCGCTTCGATGACCGGGTGACCGGCCGTCTCGATGCCTTCTCGCCAGGATCGAAGAAAATCCACATCGATATCGACCGGAGCTCGATCAACAAGGTGGTGCCGGTCGACCTCGGCATCGTCGGCGATTGCGGAACGGTGCTCGCCCAGATGATCGAGGCTTGGGGCGCGCGGCAGGCGCAGAACCTCGGCGAATGGAAGGCCCGCATCACCGGCTGGCGCGCGCGCGAATGCCTCGCTTACCCTGATCGCTCGGCCAAGAACCCCGGCATGATCATGCCGCAAAAGGCGGTGGAGCGGCTCCACGCCCTCACCCATGCCCGCAATCCGATCATCTCCACCGAAGTCGGCCAGCACCAGATGTGGGCGGCGCAGTATTTCGGTTTTGAAGATCCGAACAAGTGGCTCACCTCCGGCGGCCTCGGCACGATGGGCTATGGCCTGCCCGCCGCGATTGGCGCGCAGCTCGGTCACCCCGACGCATTGGTGATCGACATCGCGGGCGAGGCGAGCATCCAGATGAACATCCAGGAACTCGGCACGGCGAGCCAGTATCGCCTGCCGGTCAAGGTGTTCATCCTCAACAACGAATACATGGGCATGGTCCGCCAGTGGCAGGAACTGACCTATGAGAGCCGCTATTCGAACTCCTATTCGGACAGCCTGCCCGATTTCGTGAAGCTGGCCGAAGCCTATGGCTGGAAGGGCATCCGCATCACCGAGGAGCGCGAGCTGGACGACGGGATCATGCGGATGCTCGACCATCCCGGCCCGGTGATCGTCGACTGCCTCGTCGCGCAGGACGCCAACTGCCTGCCGATGATCCCGAGCGGGGCGGCGCACACCGACATGATCCTCTACGGCGACAAGGTCGACGGCACGATGGACGATGAAGCCAAGGCGCTGGTGTGAGGACGAACCCATGCCCATGAAAATCGCCGAAGCCGCCTCCGAGCGCCACGTCCTCGCCGTCATGGTCGACAACGAGCCCGGCATCCTCGCCAAGATCACCGGCCTGTTCACCGCGCGCGGCTACAATATCGACAGCCTGACCGTGGCCGACATCACCGAGGATCACGCGGTCAGCCGCATCACCATCGTCACCAACGGCCCGCCGCAGGTGATCGACCAGATCGAGGCGCAGCTCGAGCGGCTGGTGCCGGTTCACAAGGTCACCGATCTCACCACCGCCGGCCCGCACGTGGAGCGCGAGCTGGCGCTGATCAAGGTCGCGGGCACGGGCGACAAGCGGGTCGAGGCCTTGCGGGTGGCAGAAATCTTCCGCGCCCACGTGGTCGACACCACCACCACGAGCTTCGTCTTCGAACTCACCGGCGCGCCGGAGAAAATCGACAGCTTCGTTGCCCTGATGCGCGATCTCGGACTGGTCGAGGTCGGCCGCTCGGGGGTGGTCGGCATGATGCGCGGGGCGCAGGGGGTCTAAAATTTTTCCATTCCGTCACCCTGAACTCGGTTGGCCTATGGCCAGCTTCGCTTCCAGGGTCCATCCATCCTCAAGCGCAGATGCAAGCGGCTCGATGGATGCTGAAACAAGTTCAGCATGACGATAATTCCAAAGAGGATTTGACGAAATGAAAGTCTATTACGACGCCGACGCCGATCTCGATCTGATCAAGCCCAAGAAGGTCGCCATCGTCGGCTATGGCTCGCAAGGCCATGCCCATGCGCAGAACCTGCGTGACAGCGGCGTGGCGGAAGTCGCCATCGCTCTCCGCGAGGGTTCGGCCACCGCCAAGAAGGCGGAAGCTGCTGGCTTCAAGGTGCTCTCCAACACCGCGGCCGCACAGTGGGCCGACATCATCATGATCCTCGCGCCCGATGAACATCAGGCGGCGATCTGGGAGAATGACCTGAAGGGCCACATGAAGCCGGGCTCTGCGCTCGCCTTCGCCCACGGGCTCAACATCCACTTCGGCCTGATCGAGGCGCCTGCCGACATCGACGTCATCATGATCGCCCCCAAGGGCCCGGGCCACACCGTGCGTTCGGAATATGTCCGCGGCGGCGGCGTGCCCTGCCTCATCGCGATCCACCAGAACGCGAGCGGCGCGGCGCATGACGTCGCTCTCGCCTATGCCTCGGCCGTCGGCGGCGGGCGCTCAGGGATCATCGAGACCAATTTCCGCGAGGAATGCGAGACCGACCTGTTCGGCGAGCAGGCCGTGCTGTGCGGCGGGATCACCCACCTCATCCAGGCCGGGTTCGAGACGCTGGTCGAAGCGGGCTACGCCCCTGAGATGGCCTATTTCGAGTGCCTCCACGAAACCAAGCTGATCGTCGACCTGCTCTATGAAGGCGGGATCGCCAACATGCGCTACTCGATCTCGAACACCGCCGAATATGGCGACATCACCACCGGCCCGCGCATCATCACCGCCGAGACCAAGGCCGAGATGAAGCGCGTGCTCGAGGACATCCAGTCGGGCCGCTTCGTCAAGAACTTCGTGCTCGACAACCGCGCCGGCCAGCC
>JAIXPX010000031.1 GCA_027486035.1 Erythrobacteraceae bacterium
ACCTTCCAGCGCGATGCCGCTGCGCGGGCCGGGATCTTCCACCACCTCATCACCCTGCCGACCTACCACACCGCCGCGCTCTCGACCGACAACCTCGCCCGCGAGTATTTCGGCGAGGCCGGGATGCTGGGTTACGTCAAGAACGTTCAGCGCGAGGAGATCCGCCAGGGCATCGCCTGCGTGAAGCACCAGAACATGTCGGGCAGCGACATTGGTGACGATCACAAGGAGTACTTCGCCGGTGAAGCCGCCCTCAAGGCCGGGGGCGTCCACAACACCATGAACCAGTTCGAAGCAGCTTGAGCGGAGACAAGGCCGGAGGGCTGCTGCACCAATGCGGCCTTCCGGTTGCCCGCCGATGCGCCTAGAGGCTTGGGGGACATCACCCCGAGGAGAGTGACATGACCGATACCGATACCCCGAAGACCGAGCCCGCCCGCGCCCGCGCGCTGCTCTCCACTGCCGACATGAAGCTGCTGCGCCGCGCGCTCGAGAGCCATGCCCGCGCCACCGAGGACCGCGAGGAGCTCGCCAAGATCAACGCGCTCCACCACCGCCTCGGCACCTACGTGCCCGCCTCGGAATAGCCCGCTTCACGAGTTCTCCTGGGGAGGAGAAACGACCGCCGGAACGCCCTTTCGAGGTGCGCTCCGGCGGTCGCACTTTTTGTGCCCTACCGGCTCAGCCTTCGGCTGTGCTTCGCAACCGCTACTTGAGGGCAGGGGTCACTTCTTCGCCATCAGCTTGAGCGTCGCCGCGGTCAGTGCCTCGGTCGCGGTCGCGATCACCAGCGGGGCGTCGGGCGCCCAGAACGGCGAATGCAGCGAGGGCAGTTCGATCTCGCCCTTCTGCGCCCGGTCCCAGTCTGCCTGGGGCACGCCGCCCACCCAGAAGATGAGCGACTGCACGCCCGCCTTGTCGGCGCGGTAGAACTGGCTGAAATCCTCGCCGCCCATCACGCTCGGCACTTCCCTCACCCGCTCGCCGAACCGCGCCTTTAGGCCCGCAGCGACCTTCTCGGTGAGTTCGGGAGTATTGTAGGTCGCGGGCGTATAGGGATCCTGCACGGTCACGCGCGGCAGCTTGTTCTCGGGCATCCCTGCCGCGATCGCCTCGCCGCGCGCGATGCGGGCGATCCCGTCGAGCAGGTGCTTCCTCGTCTCGTCACTATAGCTCCGGACGGTCAGCTGGAGGCGTGCCTCGTCGGGGATGATGTTATGCTTGGCGCCCGCCTGGAAGCTGCCCACCGTCACAACCGCAGCATCGGTCGGATCAAGCTCGCGGCTGACCAGCGTCTGGAGACGCATGACGATGCTTGCGGCAACCACCACCGGGTCCTTGGTGGTATGCGGATAGGCGCCGTGCCCGCCGACACCGGGGACGACCACATCGACCGTATCGACATTGGCGAGGGCAAAGCCCTTGGTGTAGCCGATCTGCCCCGCAGGGAACTGCGCGGCATCGTGGAAGGCCAGCACGTATTGGGGCTTGGGGAAGCGGGTGTAGAGCCCGTCGTCGAGCATCGCCTTGGCGCCCTGCCCGATCTCCTCGGCGGGCTGGAGGATCATCACCAGGGTGCCCGACCACTCGGCCTTTCTTTTGGCGAGCTGCTGGGCGGTGCCGATCCATGCCGTCATGTGGGTATCATGGCCGCAGGCGTGCATCACCCCGGTCTCGGTGCCGTTCTGCGCCACGGCGCGCACCCTGGAGGCATAGGGCAGCCCGGTCTGCTCGACCACCGGCAGGCCGTCCATGTCGGCGCGCAGCAGCACCACCGGGCCGGGGCCGTTCCTCATCACCGCGACGACGCCGGTCTTGCCGACGCCCTCGGTCACCGCGAAGCCCAGCGCCCGGGCACGCGCGGCGAGCTTTCTGGCAGTCTCAACCTCTTGAAAAGAAAGCTCGGGATGCTGGTGGAGGTCCTTGTAGAGCTCGACCAGCGCCGGCATGTCGGCGGCCACGGCTTCGCGCAGATTGTCCGCCTGCGCGGGCGTCGCGGCGAGGCCCAGAAGGCTTGCTGCACCGAGTAGAAAAGAGTGTCGCATCGGGCCGGTCTCCATGTTGTGGAGACGATCATGGCACAAGGCGGGGCCCGATGAAACGGGGTCCGGTCAGCCGGTAATGGTGCCCCTGGCCAGACTCGAACTGGCACGGATTTCTCCAACCGATTTTGAGTCGGTCGCGTCTACCAATTCCACCACAGGGGCCCCGGAGCGGTAGGGCAGGCTGTTAGCGAGGGCTGGCGAGGCTTGCAATGTTTCATGTGAAACATCGTTTCGGCGCCGGTCTGGAGGGGGTCTGAACGGGGTCTGGAAGGGGTCTGGCGCGCGCCAGAACCCCTCTGACCCCTAGCGCAGCGCCCCTGCGAGCAGCTTGTGCAACTTGGAATGGAGCGCGTCGTTCGCGGCCAGCACCTGATCGGCATGGATCGCCTCCGAGCGTCCCCGGAAATCGCTGACGAAGCCGCCTGCCTCGCGAACCAGCAGACAGCCGGCAGCCGTATCCCATTCCGAAAGGCCGCTTTCCCAGAACCCGTCAAACCGGCCCTGCGCCACATAGGCCAGATCGAGAGAAGCGGCGCCAAAGCGACGAATGCCCGCGACCTCGGGGCCGATGGCACCGAAGATGCGGCTCCATTCGGCAAAGTCGCCATGGCCGAAGAAGGGCACGCCGGTCGCCACCAGCGCATCCGACAGACGCGAGCGGGCCGAGACCCTGAGGCGCGCGTCATGGAGCCATGCCCCGCGCGACTTTTCCGCCCAGAAGGTCTGGTCGGTGATCGGCTGATAGACCACGCCCGCGACCACATCGCCCCAGCCCTTGCCGTCGGGACGGGGCTCCTGCGCGGCGATGCTGATCGCGAAATGCGGAATGCCGTGGAGGAAGTTGCTGGTGCCATCAAGCGGATCGACGATCCAGCGGGGCATCCCGGGATCGCCCTCGATCACGCCCGCCTCCTCCATCACGAAGCCCCAGCCCGGACGGGCCGCGAGCAATTCGTCATAGAGCGTGCGCTCGGACCGCATATCGGCCTTGCTGACGAAATCGGCCGGGCCCTTGCGGGAGACCTGAAGGTGCTCGACTTCGCCGAAATCGCGCCGCAAACGCCCGCCCGCCTTGCGCGCGGCGCGTTCCATGACGCGGATGAGGCCGGAAATAGCTGCCATGTGTCTGCTCAGCCCGCCTTGCCGACGTAGGCCTGCTCGTAGACGTCGACGATGATGCGCGTGCCGCTGCCGATATGCGGCGGCACCATGATGCGCACGCCGTTGTCGAGGATCGCAGGCTTGTAGCTCGACGAGGCGGTCTGTCCCTTCACCACGGCGTCGGCCTCGACGATGGTGGCTTCGACCTGCGCGGGCAGCTCCACCGAGATCGGCTTTTCGTCCCACAGTTCGAGCGCGACCTGCATCCCGTCCTGGAGGAAGGGACGCGCATCGCCCAGCAGATCGCCCGGCAGGGTGATCTGCTCGTAGGTGTCGTTGTCCATGAAGACGAGGTCATCGCCCTCGGCATAGAGGAACTGGAAGTCCTTGGTGTCGAGCCGCACGCGCTCGACCGTGTCGGCGCTGCGGAAACGCACGTTGGTTTTGCGGCCGTCCTGCAGGTTCTTCATCTCGACCTGCATGTAGGCCCCGCCCTTGCCCGGCTGGGTGTGCTGGATCTTGGCGACCTTCCAGATGCCGCCTTCATATTCGAGAATGTTGCCGGGGCGGATGTCGACGCCGCTGATCTTCATGGGCTTTGGGCCTTTATGCGAGGTGGAAAGAGCAAAGGTGCGGGCTGCCCTTAAGGTGCCGCGCCGGAAATGATGCGCGCCCATAGCCGAGGCGGTGCGTCCCGGCAAGCATGGGCAGGCGCGCTGCCACAAGGCTGCAGCGCGGCGAAAGCCTTGGCGCGCCAGCCCCACCCCTGTTATGGCGCGGATCATGACGAAGAAGCGCCTTGTGCCCCATTTCCCCCTTGTGCTTGCCGGTGCGGCGGCGCTGGCTGCCTGTGCCGCCACAAGCGCGGCAGGGCAGGACCGCAAGGCCTCACGCCCCGCTCCCCGCGCCGCGACCGGTTCGGGCGGGGTGCTCGGCATCCTCCAGCACGGCCTCTGGCAATGCGCCCTGCCCGGCGATGCCGACGGCGAGGCCTTTATCGAGGTGCCGGAGGAAGCCTTCCGCATCGGCACCGCTTCCAGCTACCAGAGCGCGGAAGGCGAGGGAATCTACCTCCTGCGCGGCAATGAACTGCTCTTCACCCGCGGCCCGAAGCAGAACCAGCGATTCCGCCTGCGCGGCGAGAACACCCTGCAAAAGCTCGATCCCGACGGGAACGAGAGCAAGCTGATCTGCACCCGGCTCGGGCGCGGGCTCTAAGGCGCGCTCAGTCGAAACGCTGGCCGCGGATCACCTCGACATTGCTGACGAGGAGCACCAGATGGTGCGGCGCGAGCAGCGGGGTGAGGAGATCGGCAAGCCGGTCGGCGCAATCCTGCGTCGTCACCGCCATGAACAGCACCTTGGCCGTGGCGCCCGAGACCTGATCGTCGCGCCAGCGCCCCGAATGGCCCATCCCGCCCAGCGTCGGCAGCAAGGTGTAGTGATCGATCCCGGCATTCGCGGCGATGCGCTCGATCGCGGGGATCAGCGGCTCGTCGGCGAGCACCTCGACGCGGCGACGGATGATGGTTTCAGTCATGACACGAACACCTCGGAGAGCTGCCTTGCGACCCAAGCGTAATAGGGAATGCCGAGCGTGAGGTTGAAGGGGAAGGTGACGGCAAGGCTCATGCCCAGATAGAGCCCCGGATTGGCTTCCGGCAGGGCGAGGCGCATCACCGCCGGAACGGCGATATAGCTGGCGCTGCCCGCGAGGATGCCGAGCGCTGCGGCAGAGCCTGCATCAAGCCCCGCGCCAAGCGCCAGAGCGACGCCCACGGTGCCGTTGGCGAGCGGCAGGACAATGGCGAGGCCTGCGGTGCGGAGGGTGAGCACCCGGCGGTCCATCAGACGCCGCGCCGCGATCAGGCCCATGTCGAGCAGGAACAGGCACAGCATCCCCTTGAACAGCGCATCGAACACCGGGGCAATCGGCGCAAAGCCGGGCTTGCCCGTGATGGTGCCGATGATGAAACTGCCTACCAGCAGCACCACCGATCCGTTGAAGAAGGTCTCGTGCAACAGCCCCCCGCGCGCGGCGAGCGCATCGCCCTCACCGCGCCGGGCGAGCAAGAGGCCGGTGAGGATCGCGGGCGTCTCCATCAGCGCCAGAACCGCGACCATGAAGCCGGCCGGCGCCATGCCGATGGCGCGCAGCACTTCCGATCCGGCAGCGAAGGTGACGACGCTGACCGACCCGTAATGCGCGGCGACGGCTGCAGCATTGGTACGGTCGAGCCGGCCCATGGTCCGTAAGGCCCAGAAGGCCGGAAGCGGGAGAAGGAAGGACAGCAGCAGGCCGCACAGGCCCGCTACGAGCATGGCGGCGGTGAGCCCGGTTTCCGCCACCTCGACCCCGCCGCGAAGGCCGATCGACATCATCAGATAGAGCGCGATGGCCTTGGCCACGGCCTCGGGCACGGCAAGGTCCGAGCGCGCGAAGGCCGCCAGCGCGCCGAGCAGGAAGAACAGCACCACCGGCTGCAACAGCGCCTCAACGGCCATCGCGGCGGCCCTGCGGCTGAAGGAAGACGATCATGGACATGCCCCTATGGATGATGCGTCATGGACGTTCCGCGGGCCGTCCCGTTCCCGCGTTGCCCGCCTAGCCGCGCATCGCCTTGGCGAAGGCCTCGATCGCGGCAACCTCGTCCCCGCCCCAGACAGCGTGGCTGACGGCGAGGAAATCGGCTCCCGCCTCGACCAGCGGCGGGCAGTTTTCGGGGGTGATGCCGCCGATGGCGACGCAGGGGATTTCGAACAGCTGGGTCCACCAGCGGATGAGGTCGGGCGTCGGGCGTTCCGCGTCACCCTTGTCCTTGGTCGCGGAGGGGAAGAACGCGCCGAAGGCGACATAGTCCGCCCCCGCCTCGCCCGCTTCCATCGCCATGTGGCGGCTGGCGTGGCAGGTGACGCCGATCTGCGCTTCGCGCCCGAGTTCGGCGCGTGCGTCTTTGGGCGAGCCGTCGCCCTGCCCCAGGTGCACCCCATCGGCCTTCAGCCGCTTGGCCAGCGCCACCGAATCATTGACGATGAACGCCACGTCATGCGCGGCGCAGATCGCCTGCAAGGGGGCGGCGAGGCGCGCGGCCTCGTGGCTCTCCAGCCCCTTGACGCGGAACTGGAAGGCCGTGACGAGATCGCCGTGCCGCCGCGCGCCGGCGGCCAGCGCGCGTTCGAGCCTTGCGGGGAACTCTCCGCCGACATCGAGCGGGGAGATGAGATAGAGCTGGGTCTGGGTCATGGCCGCGTGTCGCTAATGCTTCGCGCGGCCCATGTCACGCCTCAGACGCTTGCCGCGGCGATCTGGTCGATCGCCTTGCCGAGCACCGCGTCGAACTCCGCGTCGGACTGTCCCTTGCGCAGGTCCTGCAGGAGCCCGCGGCTGAAACTCGCGATCATGCCGGGGTTCTTGGCGAGGCGCGCGCAGGCATCGTCGGTCGAGAAGCCGCCCGACAGCGCGACGACGCGCAGCACCTTGGGGTGGTTCACCAGCGGGGCGTAGAGGCCCTCGGTCGCGGGGATCGAGAGCTTGAGCATCACCTGCCGGCCTGCGGGCAGGGCATCGAGGTGCCTGGTGATCTCGGCCAGCAGGATCGCTTCGCCCTCCGCGCGGTCCTCGGCGGTGATGTCATATTCGGGCTCGATGATCGGCATCAGGCCCGCAGCCGCGATCTGGTCGGCGACCTCGAACTGCTGGGCGACCACGGCCGCAATGCCGGCGGGGTTGGCCGATTTGATGACCGATCGCATCTTGGTGCCGAACATGCCGGCCGCTACCGACTTTGCGAGCAGCGCATCGAGCTTCACCATTGGCTTCATCAGCTGCACGCCGTCAGCTTCATCGGCGAGGCCTTCATCGACCTTGATGAACGGCACGATTCCGCGGGCCTTCAACGCATCCCCGGTCGAAACGCCATCCACCACGCCGTCCATGGTGCGCTCGAACAGGATCGCGCCGATGACCTTGCCGCTGGCAAAGGAGGGCGCGGTGATGACCCGGGCGCGCATGGCGTGGATCTGGGCGAACATTTCCTCGTCACCCGACCACTCGGAGTCCTCCACTCCGTAGCCGCGCAGCGCCTTGGGGGTCGAGCCACCCGACTGGTCAAGCGCGGCGATGAAGCCCTGGCCGGTGGCGATGCGGGTCGTCATTTCCTGGGTGTTCATGGCGGGCTTGTCTCCAAGGGGGTGCGAGAGGTCGGATCTGTGTCTGCCCTCTATGCATAGGTATGCAAAGGAGCGTTGATGCGGCCCTTAGCGAGGCCTAGGCCGTGCTGCAACCGCGAAGGATTATCTCTTCGACAGCCGCCGGATGATGCCGGTGAAACTGAGCGCGGGCTGCCCATCGCCGGTCACGAGGCCGCGCACGAAGATCGTCTTGCCCCCGCCCCGCGTGACCTCGCCGCGCGCCTCGACCAGCGCGCCCGGCTGCACCGCGCCGAGGAAATCGCCCGACAGGTTCAGCGTCACCGCGTGATCGCCGTTCAGCGCGTCGGTGGCGATCGCAAAGAGCGCGAAATCGGCAAAGGTCATCAGGCAGCCGCCATGCAGGGTGCCGCCCCCGTTCATGTGGCGCGCCTCGGCGCGGAAGGCGCTGACATAGGTGCCGTCCTCCTCCCGGCGGTAGAAGAAGGGGCCCGAGCGCGTCTCGAAGGGATCGCCTTCCCAGAAGCGCCACCCGGCGAATTCGCCGCTCTCCATAACCTTGAGCGCGCCGTAGCTGGTTTCGACTGCTTCGCTCATCTTGTCACTTCCACAATTGCAGCTTGGCGACCGAGGCTGCGAGCGTCTCGGTGGGATCGAGCCGGGCAAGGCTGCGCTCGGCCAGCTTCCACCCGCCGATCGTGCCCTTGCGCCACAGCGCGGTGACGAGGAAGGGGCCGCTCCAGCCTTTCAGCCCAAGCCCGAGTTCCAGCTCCGCCCCGCCGACGAACCACGCGGTCTTGCCGTGGCGGCGCACGAAGACCTCGCGGTAGTTGAACTTCGTGCAGGAAAAGCCGCGTTCGGCCCCCGCAAGGAAGCTCGGCCGGTCGAGCAGCTGCGGCGGCATCGTGCCGACCATCGCCATGAAATCGCGCGCGAGGAGCTTCTTCAGTTCCTTCGCATCGCCCGCGACCCAGGCGCGCATGAAGCGCAACTCCAGCGCTTCGATCTCGGCTTCGGTCGCGGCCATCTCAGCCCTCGAGCGCAGCGACGCCCGGCAGCACGCGGCCTTCCATCCATTCAAGGAAGGCCCCGCCAGCGGACGAGATATAGGTGAAATCCTGCTCGACACCCGCCGCCGCGAGCGCGGCGACCGTGTCCCCGCCGCCCGCCACGCTGACGAGCGAGCCTTCGAGCGTCAGCGCCGCCGCGGTGCGCGCGAGGGCGACGGTGGCGGCATCGAAAGGCTCGGTCTCGAAGGCACCCAGCGGCCCGTTCCACACCAGCGTGCGGCAGGTCTTGAGCACGTCGGCAAGCGCTTCCACCGCCTGCGGGCCGAGATCGAGGATCATCTCGTCGGCGGCGACCTCGTGGACGTTGCAGACCCGCAAGGAGGCCGGGTTGGCGGCGAATTCCTTGGCCACGACAACGTCATAGGGCAGGTGCACGGTGCAGCCTGCGCGCTCGGCCTCGTCCATGATCGCGGTGACCGTGGGGGCAAGGTCGTGCTCGCACAGGCTCTTGCCCACGGCGACACCGCGTGCGGCGAGGAAGGTGTTGGCCATGCCCCCACCGATGATGAGGTGCTGGACCTTGCCCACGAGGTTTTCCAGCACGGCGAGCTTGGTCGAGACCTTGGCCCCGCCCACCACGGCCGCGACGGGCGTCTCGGGCGAGCCGAGGGCCGCGTCCAGCGCCTTCAGCTCGGCTTCCATCGAGCGACCCGCGTAGGAAGGGAGCAGGTGCGCGAGGCCCTCGGTCGTCGCGTGCGCGCGATGCGCGGCGCTGAAGGCGTCGTTGACATAAAGCATGCCGACTGCTGCGATCGCCTTGGCGAGTTCGGGATCGTTCGCCTCCTCGCCCGGCCAGAAGCGGGTGTTGTCGAGCAGGCCGATGTCACCGGCGCGCAGGATGCCGACAGCCTGTTGGACGACCGGCCCCGCGATCTCGGGTATGAACATCACTTCCATGCCGAGCACGCGCTCGACATCGCCCACCACCATGCTGGTCGACAGCTGGGAGGAGCGCTGCCCGCCGGGCCGTCCGAAATGGGCGAGCAGCAGCACCTTTGCGCCGCGGCCCGCGAGCTCAAGGATCGTGGGCTTCACCGCCTCGACCCGGGTCACGTCGGTGGCCGAGCCGTCCTTCATGGGCAGGTTGAGATCGACGCGCACCAGCGCGACCTCGCCGGTGAGGTCGGCGGGGAGATCATCGAGGGTCTTGAACTTGGGCATTGCTCACTCCGTTCCTCCCCCACCGGGGGAGGGGGACCGCGCGCGGCATGCGCGGGGTGGAGGGGCACCCTAGAATGATCCGAACAGTGGCGGGCGCCCCTCCACCATCCTGCGGATGGTCCCCCTCCCCTGAAGAGGAGGATTACCTTACAGGAACTTCGCCACCACCCCGGCGGTGTCGATCATGCGGTTCGAGAAGCCCCATTCGTTGTCGTACCAGCTGACCACGCGGGCGAGCTTGCCTTCCATGACGCTCGTCTCGAGGCTGTCGACCGTCGAGGACGCAGGGTAGTGGTTGAAGTCCGAGCTGACGAGCGGCTGGTCGGTGTAGTCGAGCACGCCCTTCATCGCCCCTTCCGCCGCCGCCTTGAGCGCCGCGTTGATCTCCTCGGCGGTGGTGTCGCGGCTCGGCACGAAGACGAGATCGACCATCGACACGTTGGGGGTCGGCACGCGCACGCTGGATCCGTCGAGCTTGCCCTTCAGCTCGGGCAACACCAGGCCGACTGCGCGGGCCGCGCCGGTTGTGGTCGGGATCATGTTCTGCGCGCCAGCACGGGCGCGGCGCAGGTCCGGATGGATCTGGTCGAGCATCCGCTGGTCATTGGTGTAGGAGTGGATCGTGGTCATGAAGCCGCGCTCGATCCCGATTGCGTCGTTCAGCACCTTGGCAACCGGTGCGAGGCAGTTGGTGGTGCAGCTCGCGTTGGAGATGATCACGTCCTCGGCCGTGAGCGTTGCGTGGTTCACGCCGAAGACGATGGTCTTGGAAACCCCGGTCGCGGGCGCGGAAATGATCACGCGCTTGGCCCCGGCGGCAAGGTGCGGACGCGAGGCTTCGTCCGACTGGAAAAATCCGGTGCATTCGAGGACAATGTCGACGCCCATCGCCGCGTGGGGCAGCTTGCCCGGATCGCGTTCCTTGGTCACCGCGATGCGCTTGCCGTTGACGATGATCGCATCGCCATCGGCAGTCACCTCGCCGTTGAAGCGGCCATGAACCGAATCATGCGCGAACAGCAGGGCGTTGGCCTTGGCATCGGCAAGGTCGTTGATCGCGACCAGATCGAGATCATGGTCGGTGCGCTCGAGGATAGCACGGGCAACGAGACGGCCGATGCGACCGAAGCCGTTGATGGCAACTTTGGTGGCCATGAGAGGTTCTCCTGCTTAGTTCTTCAGTTTGTTCAGGATCTGCGGAACGATTTTTTCCGCAGTGAAGCCGAAATGGGCAAACAGATCGCTCGCCGGCGCGGAGGCGCCGAAGCTGTCGATACCGATATTGAGCCCGGATGTTCCGGTGTAGCGCTGCCACCCGAAGGTGCTCGCCGCCTCGACCGAGACGATCAGCGCATCGGCAGGCAGGATATCGGCGCGGTACGCGGGGCTCTGCTCGTCGAAGAGCTCGGTCGAGACCATGGAAACGACATCCGCGCCTACGCCCTGCCCTTCGAGCTGCGCGGCACAGGCCATCGCCAGCTCGACTTCCGAACCGGTGGCGAGGATCACGACCTTGCGCGCCGCCTCGGCGGCCTTGAGGCGATAGCCGCCCCTCGCCGAAAGGTTCTCGCCCGCATCGTGACGCAGCTGTGGCAGGTTCTGGCGGGTCAGCGCGAGGACCGTCGGACGCTCTTTCTGCGCCAGCGCGATGGCCCAGCACTCGGCGGTCTCGACCGCATCGGCAGGGCGCATCACGAGGAGGTTGGGCATGGCCCTGAGCGAGGCGAGGTGTTCGACCGGCTGGTGCGTCGGCCCGTCTTCGCCCAGCCCGATGCTGTCATGCGTCATCACGTAGATCACGCGGCAGTGCTGGAGCGCGGAGAGACGGATCGCACCGCGCGCATAATCGGTGAAGACGAGGAAGGTGCCGCCATAGGGGATCACGCCGCCGTGCAGCGCCATGCCGTTCATGGCGGCGGCCATGCCGAACTCACGGATGCCCCAATAGACGTAGCGGCCCGCGTAATTCTCGCGGTTGAAGGTGCCGATGCCGCCCGCCAGCGTGTTGTTCGAACCCGTCAGGTCGGCGCTGCCGCCTATCGTTTCGGGAAGCATCGGATTGATCGCCGCAAGCGCGATTTCCGAGGCCTTGCGGGTGGCGATCTTCTGGGGCGCGGCGATCAGCGCGGCGATGTGCGCATCGAGGCTGAAGCCTTCCGGCAGATCGCCCGCCATGCGCCGTTCGAACTCGGCCTTGCGCGGGCTCGCTTCGAGCCGGCCCGCCCATGCGCCATGCGCGGCACGGCCGGCCTCGGCAGCGCTGTGCCAGTCGGCGAGAATATCGCTCGGGACGACGAAGGGTTCACAGGTCCAGCCCAGCGTCTCGCGCGCGGCGGCGACTTCGGCCTGCCCAAGCGGCGAGCCGTGGGTGGCGCTGGTGCCCTGCTTGTTGGGCGCACCCTTGCCGATCAACGTGCGGCAGGCGACGAGTGACGGGCGCGGATCGGCCTTGGCCTCGGCCAGCGCGCGCTCGATATCGGCAAAGTCGTGGCCGTCGCACGAGGTCACGTGCCAGCCCGTCGCGGCATAGCGCGCAAGGATGTCCTCGGAGGTCGAAAGGTCGGTCGCCCCGTCAATGGTGATGCGGTTGTCGTCCCACAGAACGTTGAGCCGCCCGAGCCCGAGGTGCCCAGCAAGTCCGATCGCCTCGTGGTTCACGCCCTCCATCAGGCAGCCGTCACCCGCAATCACCCAGGTGCGGTGATCGACCAGCGCGTCGCCATAGACGGCATTGAGGTGCCGTTCGGCCATCGCCATGCCCACCGCCATCGCGAGGCCCTGGCCCAGCGGGCCGGTGGTGCACTCGACGCCGTCGAGCATAAAGTTTTCGGGGTGACCGGCGCAGGGGCTGCCGAGCTGGCGGAAGTTCCTGATGTCCTCGATCGTCGGCCGCGCATAGCCGGTGAGGTGCAGCAGGCTGTAGATCAGCATCGAGCCGTGTCCGGCGCTCAGGACGAAGCGGTCGCGGTCGGCCCAACCGGGGGCGGCGGGATCGAATTTGAGGTGGCCGGTGAAGAGCATGGTCGCCACATCGGCCATGCCCATCGGCATCCCGGGGTGGCCCGAATTGGCGGCCTCGACCGCGTCCATCGAGAGCGCGCGGATGGCGTCGGCCATCGGCTGGAGGCGGGCGGCGTCGATGCTCATCGGCACGATATTCTCCTGATGCGGCGACAGCGATTCGAGCCCTGCCGCGCTGGCCCTCGCCATTGCCGAGGCGACGGGGGAGGTCAACCTCGCGCGCGGGATATCCCCCCTGTGGCGGCCTTGCGGCGGTGCATGGCTTGCGAGCGACACTTATCAACAGCCCCGCCCAAACCTTTGCGCGCCATGCGTTCTCTTGATATCCTCCCGGCCCATGACTGCCGAACGCATCGCCGCCGCGCTGGCCCGGATCGAACAGGCCATGACGCGCATCGACGCGGCCGCCGGCCGTGCTGCCGGAGGCGGCGCCGGGACAGGCGGCGGCGCGGTCTCCGAGGCTCACGAGAAGCTGCGCGCCCGGGTCAGCGAGAGCCTGCGCGAACTTGACGATCTGCTCGCCCAGCTCGAGGGGCAGGACGCTTGAGCACGGTCACGCTCGGCATCGGCCCCAAGAGCTACACCATCGCCTGTGCCGACGGGCAGGAAGCGCATATCCGCGCGCTCGGCGCGATGATCGCGGAGAAATATGCCCAGCTCGGGCAGACGCGCGCGCCGCTGGAGGCGCAGAACCTGCTGTTTGCCGCGCTGTTCCTCGCCGACGAACTCGATCAGGCGAAAAAGCAGGGTGCCGGCGGCCCTGCCCCCGATACCGCCGAACTCGACAGGCTGCGCCAGCACGCCGCTGCGCTCGAGGCCGAACTTGCCGAGGCCCGCAAGGCGGCGGCCCGGCCTGCTCCGGCTCCGGCTCCCGCGACGGCCGCGCCCCAGCCCGACCTGTTCGGGGGCGCGCCGCGCCCCGATCCGCTCGCCATGGCGCTTGCCGAAAGGCTCGAAGCCCTCGCCGAGCGCGCCGAGGCAAGCGCGGCGGCGCTTGAAGCCATGGCCCCGAGCGCCTAGATTGACCTGCGGCGGGACTGCCCGGCACGAGCCGATTGAATATCCCTGAGGCTATAAGCAATCCATGGGAGTTGTTCCTGCCCTTGTCTGCTGGTTCGTCCGGGAGGCTAGGGTACACGGCGCCCACCTGACGTCAGGCGTCAGAGGATTTCGAGTGCAAACGACCCATGGTGGTTCCGCCACGTTCTTGTTTCCCGCCTGCCCTTCGGCGGGCGGTCCTCGCTAGACGCGCAGCCTAACTGCGCCCGCTGCGGGCGGCCGTTGGTCCTTGCGGGCCTGCGGCCCGCCCAATCCTCCCCTTCAAGGGAGGGGGACCACCGCCCCTAGTCGAGGGGCGAGGTGCCCCATCGGCCTTGCCGCCCCAGGCCCCGAGGTCTACCCCTGAGACGATGACCGAAACCACCAAAAGCGAACTCCGCCAGGAACTGCGGGCGCGGCGCAAGGCACATGTCGATGCGCTGCCCGACAATATGCGCGCGTTGATGTTCCACCGCCCGCCCGCCCCGCTGCTCGCACGCATCCCCCAGGAAGCCACCATCGGCCTCTATCACGCAGCCCCTTTCGAGGCACCGGCGGCTGCCTACGCCCGCTTCTTCCGTGATGCCGGACACGTCATCGCCCTGCCCCATTTCGCGCACCGCACCGCCCCCATGACCTTCCGTCACCACACCGATCCCTACGCCCAGGAGGATCTGGAAGTCGGCCCCTTCGGCATCCTCCAGCCCGAGGCCGACGCCGAGCCGCTGATGCCCGAGGTGCTGTTCGTGCCCCTGCTCGGCTTTACCGCAGACGGGGCGCGGCTCGGGCAAGGCGGCGGGCATTATGACCGCTGGCTTGCGGAACATCGCCCCGCCCTCGCCGTTGGGCTCGCATGGGACGCGCAAGCCTGCGAGGCGCTGCCTATCGAGCCCCATGACATCCCCCTCGACGCGGTCGTCACCCCGACCCGGATCTACGGAAAGCTGTAAATGCGCGAGACCCCGACCTGGCGAATCCCCTTCGGCATCGTCAGCCTGTTTGTCCTGCTGATGCTCTACGGCGTCACCATCGCCCGCTATGCGCCCGACATCATCGGGCAGTGGTCCGGCGGCGCGCAGACCGTGGTCTATGTGGTGCTCGGGCTGATCTGGCTGCTGCCCCTGAAGCGCTTCCTGATCTGGATGGAAACGGGTCGCTGGAGCGCGCCCGAAGCGCAAAAGGAAAAGGCGGACTGACGCCCGCCTTTGTATCGCCCTGAAGGCCGCTTTCCGGGAACAAGTGGCGCGAGTGACGGGGCTCGAACCCGCGACCTCCGGCGTGACAGGCCGGCGCTCTAACCGACTGAGCTACACCCGCGCATCTTGTCCTCTCGAGCGTTCTGGCAGTGCCGCCCCGCTCGTGGAGCAGCGCCATTAGGACCGGCTTGGCGGGCTGTCAACGCCCCTGTGCCGCCCCCTGGCGCAATATTTTCGCCTAATCGACCAGCAGCAGCGCCGGGGTCCCAATCAGGCGTTTGATCCCCTGCACAAAGCTCGCCGCATCGTGGCCATCGACCACACGGTGATCGCAGGAAATCGAGATGTTCATCAGCTTGCGCTTGGCGATTCGTTCGCCGCCCATCCCGTCCGGGATGAACATCGGGCGCTCGACAATGCGGTTGGGGCCGATGATCGCCACCTCGGGCCGGTTGATCACCGGGGTGGTCGCCACACCGCCCAGCGGCCCGAGCGAGGTGATGGTGAGGGTCGAGCCCGAAAGCTCCTCCGAGGTCGCCTTGCCGGTCCGCGCGGCCTCGGCGAGGCGCCCGATCTCGCGGGCGAGCTGCCACAGGTTCTTGGCCTGGGCGTCGCGGATCACGGGGACCATCAACCCGCTGTCGGTCTGCGCCGCCATGCCGAGATGGACCGCGCCGTAACGCGTCACCAGGCCCGCCTCGTCGTCATAGCGCGCATTGATCATCGGGAAGGCGGGCACCATCTTGCAGATCGCGCTGATCAGCAGCGGCAGCATGGTGAGCTTGGGCCCGTCCCCCCGCGCGGCGTTGAGCTGGGCGCGCAACGCCTCAAGATCGGTGACGTCACACTCCTCGACATAGGTGAAGTGCGGGATGTGACGCTTGGCCGCGGCCATGTTCTGGGCGATGCGCTTCCTGAGGCCGATGACCTTGATCGTCTCGTCGGCGCGGCGCACGCCCGCCGGGCCGAAGCCGCTGCCGGCATTGTAGGCGAGGAAAGCGTCGAGGTCCGCATGCCGCACTCGGCCGTCGGCGGCGGGCTTCACTTGCGCGAGATCGATTCCGAGCTCGCGCGCGCGCTGGCGCACGGCGGGGGAGGCGAGGACTTTGGCTTCGCTCCTGTGTTCGGGCGCAGAGGTTGCTGCCGGAGCTGGCTTCGGCGCGGCGGCAATGGCATCGTCGGCGTAGCTGGCGTCCGAGGTTTCGACCTCGATCCGCTCCGCCACTTCCTCGGAGGTGGGCGCATCGGACATCTCGTCCTCGACCTGCTCGGCCGCCGCCTCGGCTTCTTCCTCGGACACCTCGCTTTCGGTCTCGATCACCAGCAGCATCGCGCCGATGGCGATGGTGTCGCCCACCTCGCCCGCAAGCTGGGTGATGACCCCCGAAACCGGGCTCTCGATGTCGATCGTCGCCTTATCGGTCATCACGTCGACAAGGTGCTGGTCCTCCTCGACGCGGTCGCCGACCTTAACGTGCCATTCGACGACTTCCGCCTCGGCAACGCCCTCGCCAACGTCGGGCATGTTGAATGTAAACTTGGCCATCGCGCTCGTCAGTCCTTCAGAAGCTTGTCGATCGCCTCGCCGATGCGGACGGGGCCGGGAAAATAGGCCCATTCGAGGCTATGGGGGTAAGGCGTGTCGAAGCCGGTCACGCGTTCTACGGGCGCTTCGAGGTGGTAGAAACAGCGTTCGGTGACGAGCGCGGAAAGCTCCGCGCCGAAACCCGAGGTGCGGGTCGCCTCGTGGACGATGAGGCAGCGCCCGGTCTTTTCGACCGAGGCCTCGATCGCCTTGATATCGAGCGGCACCAGCGTCCTCAAATCGAGGATTTCAGCGTTGACACCCTTGGCTTGGCACACCGCCTCGGCGACGTGGACCATCGTGCCATAGGCAAGCACCGTCAGCGCCTCGCCCTCGCGAACCTTGCGCGCCTTGCCGAGTGGCACCTTGTAGTAACCTTCGGGCACCACAGAATCGGGGTGCTTCTTCCACGGCTCGACCGGCTTGTCGTAATAACCCGAGAACGGACCGTTATAGATCCGCTTGGGCTCGAAGAAGATTACCGGATCATTGTCTTCGATGGCGGCGATCAGCAGCCCCTTGGCATCGTGCGGCGTGCTCGGGATCACGGTCTTGAGGCCCGCCACGTGGGTGAACAGGGCCTCGGGGCTCTGGCTGTGGGTCTGCCCGCCGAAGATGCCCCCGCCGAAGGGTGAGCGCACGGTGAGCGGGGCGATATAGTCGCCCGCCGAACGATAGCGCAGCCGCGCGGCCTCACTGATGAGCTGGTCGAGGCCGGGATAGATGTAGTCGGCGAACTGGATTTCGGGGACCGGACGAAGGCCATAGGCCCCCATCCCCACCGCCACCCCGATGATCCCGCATTCGGAAATCGGGGTGTCGAAGACGCGGGTCTTGCCGAACTTCGCCTGAAGGCCGGCGGTGGCGCGGAACACGCCGCCGAAATAGCCAACGTCCTCGCCCATGATGATCACGTCGGGATCGCGCTCCAACATGATGCCGAGCGCCTCGTTGATCGCCTCGATCATGTTGAGGCGGCGTTCCTTGATCACGGTCTCGCCCACCGTTGCGGGTTCCTGGCTCATCCGAAGGGCCTTTCCGTGCCGAACTTGGCGATGCGCTCGCGGATCGCCTGCTCGGCCTGTTCCTCGAGGTGCCAAGGCAGCTCTTCGTAAACGTCCTCGAACATGGTGTGGAACGGGTGGTGGAGGCCGTGGCCGAGGATGCCGTTCTTCTCGGCCTCCTTGGTGGTCGCCTTGACCCGCTCGGCACATGCGAGGTCCATCGCCGCATGGCGCTCCTCGTCCCATTCGCCGATGGCAATCAGGTGCTTCTTGAGCCGCGCGACAGGGTCGCCCAATGGCCATTCCTCGCGCTCCTGCGCCGAACGGTAGCCCGAAGGGTCGTCCGAAGTGGAGTGCCCCTCGGCGCGGTAGGTGAAATACTCGATCAGCGTCGGCCCGTGGTTGCCGCGCGCGCGGTTGGCGGCCCATTCGGTAGCGGCATAGCAGGCGAGCGCGTCATTGCCGTCGACGCGCAGGGCAGCGATGCCATAGCCCAGACCGCGCGCGGCAAAGGTGGTGCGCTCTGCTCCGGCAAACCCGCTGAAGCTCGAGATCGCCCACTGGTTGTTGACGACGTTGAGAATGACCGGCGCGTTGTAGACCGCCGCGAAGGTGCAGGCGGAATGGAAGTCGCCCTCCGCCGTGCTCCCCTCGCCCACCCAGCTTGCCGCGATCCGGCTGTCACCCTTCACCGCGCTCGCCATCGCCCAGCCCACGGCCTGCGGGCATTGCGTCGCGAGATTGCCCGAGATCGAGAAGAAGGCGTGCTCGCGGCTCGAATACATGATCGGCAGCTGGCGGCCCTTCAGCTTGTCGGCCTTGTTCGAGTAGATCTGGTTGATCATTTCGATCAGCGGATAGCCGCGCACCAGCAGGATGCCCTGCTGACGATAGGAGGGGAAAATCATGTCGTCGCTGGCGAGCGCCATCGCGGGGGCAATCGAGGTTGCCTCCTCGCCAGTGCACTTCATGTAGAAGCTGGTCTTGCCCTGCCGCTGGCCGCGGAACATCCGCTCGTCAAAGGCCCGCACCAGCGCCATGTGGCCGAGCATCGCCCGCAGCGTTTCGGGCGACAGGCGCGGGTTCCACGGGCCGTGGGCGAGGTTATCGTCACCCAGCACCCGCACCAGACCATAGGCAAGGCCGGCCATCGCGGAAGGGTGAATGCCTTCGTCGGGGCGCGGCTGGTCGCCGGGCTGGCCGATCTCGATATGCGAGAAATCCGCTTTGTCTCCGGGACGGAAGCGGGGCTCGGGAACATGCAGTGCGAGCGCCAGGCGGTTGGTTTCCCCGGGACGTGCAGGATCGGCCATCAGTCGCGCTCTCCTCGCGGCCGCGCTTGCGGGCGGCGGTGCAATCATTGCTTGAATACGAATTTTTATTTCAAGCAATGACAGCGGTCAAGCGCGGCGAAGGCCAGGCGGTCAGACCGCAACAGGGGCACTGATCGCAGGTAGCGGCGCGTAATCATGCACCACGAAATCCTCGATCCTGTAGTCGAAAATTGTTTCGGGCTGGCGCGTGATCTCGAGCCGGGGGTGCCCTTGCGGAACACGAGCCAGTTGCTCCTCGATGAGATGCGCATGGTTGAGGTAGAGGTGGACGTCACCGCCCATCCACACCAGTTCGCCCGCAAGCATCCCGACCTGCTGCGCGATCATCGCGGTGAGCAGCGCTGCCGACCAGAGGTTGAAGGGCAACCCGAGCGCGACGTCGCAGCTCCGCTGATAGAGGAGACAGTTCAGCCGCGCCTCGCTGCCTTCCCCTGCAACGTGGAACTGGTAAGTCTTGTGGCAGGGCGGCAGGGCCATGCGGTCAAGCTCGGCGACGTTCCAGCCCTCGATGATATGGCGGCGGCTGCCGGGCGCGGTGCGCAAGGATTCAATGACCTGCGCAACCTGGTTGATCCCCTCGCCTTTCTCGTAAAGCCCGTCGGGGCGGTAACGATAGGTCGGCCAATCCACCCACTGCTTGCCATAGACCGGCCCGAGATCCCCCCAGCGGCCCGCGAAGGCCTCGTCCTCGGCGATTCGCTGGACGAAATCTGCAAGGCTGATCGCATCGCCCGTCTCGCGGACATATCTCGCGTGGGGCCATTCGTTCCAGATCTTGACCCCTTGGAGCACCAGCGGGCGGATATTCGTTTCGCCAGTCAGGAACCACAGCAACTCACGCGTCGCGGTCTTCCAGTAGACCCGCTTGGTGGTCAGCAGCGGCATCGCGCCTCCGCCAAGGTCGAATCGCAGCATCGCGCCGCACACCGAGCGCGTGCCCACTCCGGTGCGGTCGATCCGCTCGCTGCCCGTCTCCCAGATCTGTCGCATGAGATCGAGATATTGCTGTTCGGGGTGCGCCGGCAGAGCGGCAGAAGGGGGATTCGCAAGGCTGGCCATGGCTGCGACCATAGCGCGCATTTGCCCGCTTGCCACTCACCTCATCCCCACCTATAGGGCGCGCCTTGCCTCGATCCACAGAGGGTTTTCGCCCTTGTGGAGCCGACACGGTCGGGGAGTAGCTCAGCCTGGTAGAGCACTGTCTTCGGGAGGCAGGGGCCGGAGGTTCGAATCCTCTCTCCCCGACCAATTTCTGCACCCAAAGCGTCAGCCGTGGTGCATCCGTGCCGCCGCTGAAGGTCTGAACGCGGGCTTTTCCCTCGACAGCGCGGGTCGCTTCCCGCACTCAGTCAGGCGTGGAGATGATCGCGCGCACCCGTCTTGCCGGGATTTCGGCGGTGCTGGCCGGAGCGCTCGCGCCTGCCCTTGGCATGGTGGCGCTCGCGGGCGCTGCATCCGCCGCGCAGGTCGCGGCGCCGGTGATCGCTGCCGGCATGATGGGCGCCGGCATGATCGCCGCAGCGGCATCCGGACGGTGGTGGACGGGGGCGGCGCTTGCTGCGGTGAGCGGTTGCCATGCTTGCGCTCGCCCTTGGTATCATCGCCCTGCCCCACCTTGCCGCCTTTCTCCTCGCCATCGCCGCTGCCAGCACGAGCTTTGCCGCACGCGGCGCGCTGTTTGCGCGCTCGTCCGGGGAGAGGGGCTGGTGGATCGCCGTCGCGGTGCTTGCCGGCGAAGGCGCGATGCTGGCGGTGGCTGCGATGCGCCCCGGCGCGGTTCCGGACGGGCTGCTCGTCCTGCTGCCTGCGCAATGGGCGAGCATGGCGACCGCCGCTGCTCTGGCCGGCGAGGCGGCACCAGCGGCACTGCTGGCGCTGGCGGGGACTGCCGCGACGACGATGCTCGTCGCTGCCCTGTGGCCTGCGCGCTGGCCCTATCTGGTGATGTTCAGCGCCTGGCTCGCCCTTTCCGCGCTGGTCTGGCACGGACTTCCGGCGGTGACGTCATGACGCCGCTCAAGCGGCGGCTGCGTTAACCATGTGTGAATCCGCCCGGAGCGGCTTGCGAAGGCTTTCGGCGGGCGCTCTGGATATGCCGGAACACAAGCCCCAGATGTGAAAAAGCTCCGGTTTCCCGAGGCTTTTCCTATGAAGATTTGAGGTAACGAATTACCGGCCACCGAACCAGTGTACGACGTATGCCCACATAATTGCCTCCTATGAGCTGCGACTTGCTCATAGGTGCTTTAACACAAAATTAAACTTAATCAAGCGTTAAGTGATTTTCGGACACCCCCCATCATCGCCAGCAGGTCTGCCATGGGGATCGCGGGCGAGAAGAAGTAACCCTGGGCCTGATCGCAGCCCATTTCCTTGAGAGCCGAAACGACCGCCAGGTCCTCGACCCCTTCGGCGACCACGGTCTTGCCGAGCGAGTGCGCGATCTCGATCGTTGCGCGCACCACGGCGCGGCTTTCTTCCGAGATCGCCATGTTCTGGACGAAGCGCTTGTCGACCTTGAGCTCGTCGCTGGGCAGCTTCTCGAGATATTCGAGGTTCGACTGGCCGGTGCCGAAGTCGTCGATCGACAGGCCGATCCCGCGCGCCTTGAGCGCCGCGACCTGCGGAGCGATCCGGTCGTCCTCGAGCTTGGCCGTCTCGGTCAGTTCGAATGTCAGGTTCTCCGGCGGGAAATTGAACCGTCCGAGCATCGTCATAATGTCGAACAGAAGGTGCGTGTCAGACAGGCTCTTGGCCGACATGTTGGCCGCCAGCTTGAAGCGCGGGTCGATTGCGATCGCCTGCTTGGCCTCCACCAGTGCGGTCTCGAGCACCACCAGAGTGAGCTCGTTGATGCGCTCACCCGCCTCGGCAGCAAGGACCAGATCCTGGGGATTGACGAATTCGCGCCCGTCCGGCTGCCAGCGGATCAGCGTCTCGGCGCCGACGATGCGTCCCGAGGCAAGGTCGATCTTGGGCTGGTAGGCCACCCCGATGCTGCGATCGCGCAGGCCCTTCTTGAGCACGCGGATAAGCTCGATGCGGTGGTTGCGCGCCTCGAGATGGGCCGCGTCGTTGATGATGAAACGCACGCCGCGCGTCGCCGCCTCGTCGGCCGCCTGCATTGCCCGCTTGATGCGCAGCGCCACCGGCAGATCGTGGTTGGTGTCGATCCCCATTGCTGGGGCGCTGTTCGACGACTGCCAGTCGTGGCTGATCGCGGTCTTGAGCATCAGCGCCAGTCCGTCGGCATGGCGTTCCAGTTCCTCGCCGCCTATGCGCGGCGCAAGCCAGACCAGCAGGTCGCGCTCGAAGGCGACATCGCCAGCCTCGCCCGGGCCCTTCACATAGGTAATGAGGGTGTTGACGAATTCGCCGAGTTCGCGCTCGCCCCATTCTTCCGACATCTCTGCGAGATTGGCGATCTTGAGGGCATAGACGTCGAGGTCGGCGCCGGTCTTCTCGAGGCCGAGCGCGGTGGTCGTCATCGCATCGACTTCGCTGCTGTAGTATTTGCGCGCGATCCGGCGGAAACCGATCGCCGCCGCGATAGCCGCCAGCAGCGCCGACATGATGTCGATATCGATGCCCAGCTCGTCGAGCACCAGCGTAATCGCTGCCAGCCCGAGCGTCGCCGCCCACAGGGGGCGCGACGAGCGCGAGCGGTTGAGCGCCTGCGCGAGGATCGCGATCGCGACCACCAGCAGCGCCGGAATCCACATCAGATCAACCGGCGTGCCACGCTTCAGGGTATGAGCGCCGAGGATATGGAAATAGGAGCCTGAAACCTTGCCGAAAAACGGCAGGACAAAGTAGTCGGGGGACTCTACGTCGGTCTTGCCGATGATAACGTTCTTGCCGGCGAGTTCATCGGCGCCCACGCGCCCGCGCAGGACGTCAAGATAGCGATAGGTCGGCACCGTCTTCGGGTTGAAGGCATAATCAGGCCGATAATCCACGGGCGGGCCGTGATAGTCAGCCAGTAGCGCCGACATGGAAGGATAGCTCTTACCCTCGAATGCAATATGGGTGGGAAAGATGACCGACAGTCCGAACGGCCGCGCAATGCCCACCATCACTGCCAACCCGGCCTGCCGGCGAAATGCGTCCTGGGGCGCAATCGGTTCGACCTTCTGGAACCCGACTTCAACCTTGGGCGAAAATCCCAGCCAGACCTTGTCCTTGTGACGTGCAAGCGTCCGCGCAAAGGCGGCATCGCTGGCGGGCGTTTCAGGATCGGCATGCGCGCGGTCAAACACAATTTTTTCAACGCCGGCGTCGACCAGCCGCTGGATCAGTTCGCTGTCCTCCAGACGCGACGGCACCGGTTTCCCGAGTCCGTTGAGGGTCGCATCGTCGATCGCGATCATCGCGATGTCCTGCGGTGCCGGGCGGCTGCGCAATTCGGCGCGAACCACGCGGTAAAAATCCTCCGCCGGCAGCGGCAGGTCGATCGCCGCAGAAAAGATTCCGAAGCCGATCGCGAAAATGGCCACCTTCAGGCGCTTGCGGCGGAGCAGGTCGGCGCCTGCATGGCTGGCCAATTCATTGCGGAAAACAGCACCTACCTCCCCGCCAGCGGCAGGTCCGCGCCGCATCCTGGCGGCCAGCGCAGAGAACCAGGCAATCATCAAGCGCGCAATCCAGCAGGGAAAACCGAGCTTTTCCCTAGGATACAGTGGTTAATTCATCGCAAATACTCGGGCAGGAACTGCACAGACGCGCGGGTCAGATCACCCGGTCGGAGAGCAGGCCCAGAACGATCGTCAAGCTTCCCAGCCCGATCGAGAGATGCAGGCGCAGCCGCAGGAAGTCGCCCGGGGCAAAGCCCAGCGCCCGGTCGATCACCGGCGAGAGCAGGATCAGCGCGCCCAGATAGAGCAGCGCCGGCCCCGGCCATTCCCACCCGAAGGTCCAGGGCAGGAACAGCGCCACGGCAAGGAGGCTCGGCACCACGCTCACGAGATAGGCCCCGGCCGTGCCCCGCCTGCTCTGGACCGCCTGCCCCCACCACACCCCGCCAAGAAAGCTGAAGATCGCCGCCGCATAGGCAAAGCCACCCGCGAGCGCGGCATAGCGCCATTCGTGACCGGCAAGAATCATGGCAAGGCACAGGATCTGCGGCAGCAGCCCGGCATAGCCAAGGCCAAGAGCGGTGCGCGACAAGGGGCCGCGCACGGGTGGGGTTTGTCCGTCCATGGCGGGGTAAAGCATCAGCCCGCAAGCCGGTTCCCGCGTGCTTGCAGGCCGACGCGCTTTGCGCCACTTGAAGGGGCATGGAACTGTTCGATCTCAGCGGCCAGACGGCCCTCGTCACCGGCGGCAATGGCGGGCTTGGCCTCGCCATGGCACGCGGCCTTGCCAAGGCTGGTGCCAATGTCGCGATCCTTGCGCGCGATGCCGGCAAGAACGCGGCGGCGGTGGATGAACTCGCACGGCTCGGCAGGGGAGAGGCGCTGGCGCTGACCTGCGATGTGGCCGAGGATGCCGCGATCGAGGATGCAGTCGGCAAGGTGGTTGCAACCTTCGGGCGGATCGACACCTGCTTCGCCAATGCCGGCATTTCGGGCGCTGGCGTCGGCATTCCCGACATCACGCCCGAGGGCTGGGATCACACCCTCACCATCAACACCCGCGGCGCGGCGCTGGTCTACAAGCATGTCACGCGCCACATGATCGCCCGCGCCAAGGAGGGGGACGCTGGCGGCAAGCTGGTCGCCACCTCGTCCGGCCAGTCAATCATGGGGGTCAACCGCTCGTCGGACTATGCCGCATCCAAGGCCGCGCTCAACGGCCTGACCCGCGCCGCCGCCTTCGAGCTGGCGCGCTACCGGATCACCGCCAATGCGCTGCTTTTTGGCTTCTACGAGACCGACATCACCGCCAAGGCCGACCCGAGGTTCGCCGAGTGGATGAGCCGCCGCATCCCGCTGCGCCGACCGGGGGATCATGCGGGCCTCGAAGGCCTCGCGGTGTTCTTCGCCTCCCCGCACAGCGACTACATCACCGGACAATGCCTGCCGGTTGATGGGGGGCTTTCGATCTCCTGACAGGAACGCCGCCCGCTGTGGCGGGTTAGCCTTGCACAACCCTCGCCTCCCCTTCCCCGGAAAGCCCGTTCCCGTGTCCGACGACGACAACCGAGTTCCCGAATTTGCCGACCGCCCCGAAGACCGCGCCCGCCAGCGCGCCGTGCCCGCAGGCCGCGTCGCGCGGATCGGCACCTTCGGACGGCTGGTGGGCGGCGTTGCCGGCGGCATGGTGGCCGAGGGCGCGCGGCGGCTGGCCTCGGGCGAAGGCATCACCGCGCGCGACCTGATCCTGACGCCCGGCAATGTCCAGCGGCTCACCGACCGCCTTTCGCACCTGCGCGGCGCGGCGATGAAGATGGGACAGATGATCAGCCTCGATGCCGGCGATTTCCTGCCCGAGGAATTGTCGCGCATCCTTGCGACCTTGCGCGATCAGGCCAATTTCATGCCGACACGGCAGCTCGATGCCGTGCTCAAGGCGGAATGGGGCGCCGACTGGCGCCGCCAGTTCCGCTGGTTCAACCCCCGCCCGATCGCGGCCGCGAGCATCGGTCAGGTCCACAAGGCGCTCACCCGCGATGGCCAGGAGCTGGCGATCAAGGTGCAATATCCCGGGGTCGCCAAGTCGATCGACAGCGATGTCGACAATGTCATGACCCTGCTCAGGGTCGCCGGCTTTGCCCCGCCCGAGCTCGAGATTGACAAGCTGATGGCGGCCGCCAAGCAGCAGCTCCACGAGGAAGCCGATTACGAGCGCGAGGGCGCGCAGATGGCGATGTATCGCGAGCGGCTTGCCGATGTGCCGGGCTTCGTGGTGCCCAAGCTCCACGAGGAGCTGACTCGCGGCGCGATTCTGGCGATGAGCTTCGAGGACGGCGTCTCGATCGAGGAACTGGGCAGCGAGCCCGCCGAACGGCGCGACGATGTCTTCGCGCGGCTGATCCGCCTGGTCGCGCGCGAGCTGTTCGATTTCGGGGTGATGCAGACCGACCCCAACTTCGCCAATTTCCGTTACCGGCGCGAGACCGGCGAGATCGTGCTGCTCGATTTCGGCGCTTGCCGCCCGGTCGATCCGGCAGTGGCAGACGGCTATCGCAAGATGCTGCTCGCAGGCCTCGAGGGCAATGCCGCAGACGTGCTCAAGGCAACAATCGACGCCGGCTTCATGATGCCGATCGTTGCCGAGAGGCACCCCGAGCGGGTGAGCCGGATGATCGATATCGTCATGGGCGAGATGCGCGAGGATGCCCCCTTCGACTTCGGCGACCGGGCGTTCATCCCGCTGCTGCGCGACGAAGGGTGGGCGATTGCGCAGGACAAGGAGACCTGGGCCTTTCCGCCAATCGAGACCCTGTTCGTGCAGCGCAAGGTTTCCGGAACCGCGCTGCTCGGCGCGCGATTGAAGGCCAAGGTCAACATCCGGCGGATCACGCAGGATGTTCTGGCGAGCACTGCGCCCCGCGTACAGGCCCCCGACTGAGGCGTGCCAGACCCGCGCCAGGCGCGTTTCGCCGCGGTCTCGACCCGCGTTAGCCTCGCCTAGCCCGGCGTGAGCGGGATGGGAACCAATGTTTCACGTGAAACCAACAAGATAGCCGTAGACAGGCGCCCCGGTTTGTTCTAACGGCAAGGCCATGCGCGACGGGTTCGAGCATAGTTCAGGGGTTCTGTTTGTGTGTCTCGGCAATATCTGCCGGTCACCGATGGCCGAAGGCGCATTCCGCCAGCGCGCGCGGGAACAGGACTTTGCCTGTCCGGTCGATTCCGCCGGAACCGCGTCCTACCACCTCGGCAGTCCCCCCGATCCGCGCGCCATCGCTGTCGCCGCGCGTCACGGGGTCGATATCGCCGGGCAAGCCGCCCGCCAGATCGAACGCGACGACTTCTACCGCTTCGACCACATCGTCGCGCTTGACCGCGCCAATCTCGAAGGCGTGCGCGCCCGGGCACCGCGCGATGCGACCGCCAGATTGGCGATGCTGATGGATGCGGTCGAAGGACGCCGGGGGCAGGCGGTCGCCGATCCCTACTATGGCGACGAGGCAGCCTTTCTTGCGGCGTGGGAAGACATCCGCCTCGGCGTCGAGGCGTGGCTGGCCCGCATGATGCACGAGGCTGCCCGGATCGACCCCTGATCCTAGCCGCCCCGCAGCAGCTGGACGCCCCAGTCGCGCTCGAACAGGTAGAGCAGCAACCTCGCCGCCTCCCCGCGCGGCGAGGTCAGCCCGCCATCGCGCTCCATCAGCAGCCGCGCATCGGCATGGGCCGCGGGAAGCAGCCGCTGGACCTGCTCGAGATCGGCGATCCGGAACCCCGCCTCGCCCGACTGCCGCGTGCCGAGCAGCTCGCCCCCGCCCCGCAGCGCCAGATCTTCCTCGGCGATCCGGAACCCGTCCTGTGTCTCGCGCATCAGGGCAAGCCGCGCGCGGCCCGTTTCCGACAGCGCGCCCGAACGCAGCAGCAGGCAGGTGGATTTCTCCGCCCCCCGCCCCACGCGCCCGCGCAACTGGTGGAGCTGGGCGAGGCCGAAGCGCTCGGCCTGCTCGATCACCATGAGCGTGGCCGAGGGCACGTCGACCCCCACCTCGATCACCGTTGTGGCAACCAGCAGCCGCGCTTGCCCGCTGGCGAAACGCTCCATGTTGGCATCCTTGACCTCGGGACGCAGCTGCCCATGGACCAGCACCACTGCCTCGCCGAAACGCTCCTTCAGTGCCGCGAAGCGCGCCTCGGCCGCAGCGATATCGGCCATGTCGGGCACGCCGTCGATCTCGCGTACCATGGGGCACACCCAATAGGCCTGCTGGCCACCGGCGATATGGCGCGCGAGCCCTTCGACGACCTCCTCGATCCGCTCCATCGCCACCACCCGCGTATCAATCGCTTGCCGTCCGGGCGGCAGCTCGTCGAGGCGGCTGACGTCCATTTCGCCATATTGCGCCAGCGTCAGCGAGCGCGGGATCGGCGTCGCGGTCATGGCGAGCGTATGCGGCGCGCGCCTGCCTTTCGCAGCCAGAGCAAGCCGCTGCGCCACACCGAAGCGGTGCTGTTCGTCGATCACGACAAGGCCGAGGTCGCGGTAGCTCACCGTGTCCTGGAATATCGCGTGCGTGCCCACCAGGAGCTGGATCGATCCGTCGAGCAGGCCCATCAGGATGCTCTCCCGCTCCCGCCCCTTGGCGCGGCCGGTGAGGAGCGCGATTTGCGCACCGGTCGGCCCAAGCATCTTGCGCAGCGTCTCGAAATGCTGGCGCGCAAGGATTTCGGTCGGAGCAAGGAGCGCCGCCTGCCTTCCCGCTTCCACGGCGATCAGCATGGCGTTGAGAGCCACCACGGTCTTGCCCGCTCCGACATCACCCTGGAGCAGGCGGAGCATCGGCGCCTCCTGCGCCATGTCGCCCTCGATCTCCGTGATCGACCGCCGCTGGGCGCCGGTGAGGCCGAAGGGAAGCTGGAGCTTTGCCCTGAGGCCCCCGTCGCCCACCAGCGCCTGCCCCTTGCGCTTGCGTCCGTCTGCCTTGACCAGCAGCAGCGCGAGAGAGTTGGCAAGGAGCTCGTCATAGGCGAGCCGGTCACGCGCCTTCGCATCGGTGCCCTCGTGGGCAAGCCTCAGCGCCGGGCCCCATGCCGGCCATCCGGCGCGATCGAGCTGGCCGGGCTCGATCCACTCGGGAAGTTCGGGAAGCCGTGCAAGCGCCTGTTGGGCGAAGTCGGCGATGCGCGGCTGGGTCAGGCCCTCGGAGAGGCGATAGACCGGTTCGGACAGGCGCCCCATGTGCGCCGCGCTTTCCACTTCGATATGGTCCGGATGGACGATCTGGAGCATGTCGCCGTAGCGGTCGAGCCGTCCGGCGACCCAGCGCCGCTCGCCCACGGGCAGCAGCTTTTTCGCGCCATAGGCTGCCTTGCCGAACCAGTTCAGGGACAGCACGTTGCCCGCCGCATCCTGCGCCAGCACGCGATACGGCCCGCGACTGCCTGCGCGCGGCGCGCGGTGTTCGATGGCGGTGAGCGCGATGATGACCTGCTCGCCCTCGCTCGCCTCGTCGAGATTTGCCACCGCACGGCGGCTAACGAAGCGTTCGGGCAGGTGGTAGGCGACGTCCTTCACCCGACCGAGACCGAGCTTCTCGAGCGGCTTCATCAGCTTCTGGCCGACGCCTTCAAGCGTCGTCACTTCGGCAAATAGCGGATTGAGAGCCTCGGGGCGCATGGCCTGCATCGCTAACACCGTGCTTGCGTCTTTGCGAGTTGAAGCCGCGCAAGCCTGTGGCTAGGTGAACCCCATGACCCACGCCCTTCCCTTCGAACAGCGCCTCGCCCGCGCCAAGTTCCGCAGCTGGCATCGCGGCACGCGCGAGGCCGACTACATGATCGGCGGCTTCTTCGACCGCTATCACGCCGCCTGGGGCGAAGATGAACTCGCCTGGTTCGAGGCGCTGCTCGACGAGGATGATGTCGACGTGATGGCCTGGGCCCTGGGCACGCAGACCCCGCCCGGGCACCTTGCCGGCGCGCTGCTCGCGGCGATGCAAAAGCTTGATTACGTCGATATCCCGCGCTGAAACGGCGCTCTGCCGCTCGCGGTTCGACACGCGGGCCACAAGCCGCTAGAGGCCGGAACCAATTCCCGTCCCTGCGTTTGCCCGAAGGCTCGCGCGGTGCGGGCAACCACCTGCAACCCCCTCCTCGAGAGCGAGGTGGGGGTGCTGCCGCATTGAAGTGAGCCCATGCCCGATCTTACCCGCATCCTCTCGGCCAAGGGCCCGCTGACCCTCGCCTCGCTCCCGCGCGGCAGCCTGCCGCTGGTGCTGGCAGACCTCGCACGCGCCGCGAAGCGCCGGGCGGTCTTCATCGCGCCCGACGATGCCGCAATGCGCGCTGCAGCCGATGCGGCGCGGTTCTTTGCACCCGAGGTGGAGGTGATCACCTTCCCCGCCTGGGACTGCCTGCCCTATGACCGCGCCAGCCCCGCGCTTTCGATCAGCGCCGAGCGGCTCGCCGCGCTCCACCGCTTGCAGCAACCGGGCGCGGCGCAGCAATTGCTGGTCACGACCGTCAACGCGGTACTCCAGCGGGTCCTCACCCCCTTCCGCATCCGCGAGAGCGTGCGCGAATTCAAGGTCGGCACGCAGATCGCGCAAGAGAGCCTCACCGCCTTGCTGACGCGGCAGGGCTACAGCCGCACCGACACGGTGATCGACCACGGCGAATTCGCGGTGCGCGGCTCGCTGGTCGATATCTTCCCCTCCTCGCTGGATACAGGCCTGCGGCTGGACTTTTTCGGCGACGAGCTCGAAAGTCTTCGGCTGTTCGACCCGGCGACGCAGCTTACCGTCGAGCGGATCGACAGCCACCTGCTGCTCCCCGCCTCCGAAGCCCTGCTCGACGAGGAGAGCATCAAGCGCTTCCGCAGCCGCTACCGCGAGCTCTTCGGCGCCAATGCGACGCAGGACCCGCTCTACGAGGCGGTGTCCGAGAGCCGCCGCCTCGCGGGCATGGAGCACTGGCTCCCGCTGTTCGAAAGCAAGCTGGCGACGCTGTTCGATCACCTCGGCAAGGATGATGTGGTGGTCATCGACCAGAGCGCGCTGGGCGCGGCGGAAGAGCGGCTCTGCGACATCAGTGACTATCACGAGCAGCGCGGCCGGATCGCGAGCGAGAAGAAGGGGTCTTACCGCCCGCTGAAGCCTGATGCGCTCTACCTGGGCCGCGGCGAATTCGACGCCGCGCTCGGGGCGCAGCCGGCCCACCGCGCCACCGGCTTTGCCGCCGGGGAAGGTGCAGGCGTGCTCGATTTCGGCTTCCGCTCGGGCCGTGATTTTGCACCCGAACGCGGGCGCGGCGAGAATGTCTACGAAGCCGCAGCTTCCCACCTCAAGGCTGTGCTGAAGGCAGGCCGCAAGCCCCTGGTCGCTGCCTATTCGAACGGCAGCGCGCGGCGCATGGCGGCGATCCTCGAAGAGGCCGGCGCGCCAACGGCGCTCGCGGATTCGTGGCAGGCCGCGCTCGGCCTCGCGGCGAAGAAGAAGGCGGCGGTCGTCGTCCTGCCGCTTGAAACGGGCTTCGCCAGCGACACGGTGGAGCTGGTCACCGAGGCGGACGTGCTCGGCGACCGGCTCGTCAGGCGCAAGAAGAAGCGCAAGGATTCCGATGCCTTCCTCGCCGAGCTTCAAGCTCTTTCGCAGGGCGATCTGGTCGTCCATGTCGAGCACGGGATCGGCAGGTATCTCGGGCTCGAAGCCATTCCCGTCGGCCAGAGCCAGCACGACTGCGTCGCGCTCGAATATGCGGGCGGCGACAAGCTGTTCATCCCGGTCGAAAACATCGACGTCCTCACCCGCTACGGCTCCTCTGAGCACGCGGTCGCGCTGGACAAGCTCGGCGGCGAGGCGTGGCAGCGGCGGCGCGCGAAGCTCAAGGAGCGCATTACCGCCATCGCCGGGGAACTGATGCAGGTCGCGGCAGCCCGCGCGCTCAGGCAGGCCCCCGCCCTTCCCGCCGATCCGCAGACGCTCGGCCAGTTCACCGACCGCTTCCCCTGGGCCGAGACCGAGGATCAGGAGCGCGCCATCGCCGATGTCCTTTCCGACCTCGAAAGCGGCCGCCCGATGGACCGCCTCGTGTGCGGCGACGTCGGCTTCGGCAAGACCGAGGTGGCGCTGCGTGCCGCCTTCGTCGCCGCCATGCACGGCCAGCAGGTCGCGGTCGTCGCCCCAACGACGCTGCTTGCCCGCCAGCATTACCAGAACTTCGCCGAGCGCTTTGCCGGCTTCCCGCTCAAGGTCGGGCGGCTTTCGCGCCTCGTGACGGCGAAGGAAGCTGCCGACACCCGCGAAGGGTTGGAAAGCGGCGACATCGATCTCGTGGTCGGCACCCACGCGATCCTCTCCAAGTCGACCAAATTCAAGAACCTGGGGCTGGTGATCGTGGATGAAGAGCAGCGTTTCGGCGTCACCCACAAGGAGAAGCTGAAGCAGCTGCGCGCCGACGTGCACGTGCTCACCCTCACCGCCACCCCGATCCCGCGCACGCTCCAGATGGCGATGTCGGGCCTGCGCGAACTATCGACCATTCAGACCCCGCCGGTCGACCGCCTCGCGGTGCGCACCTATGTGATGGAATGGGATGACATGGTGATGCGCGAGGCCCTGCTGCGCGAACATCACCGCGGCGGGCAGAGCTTCATCGTCGTGCCCCGCATCTCGGACATGGCGGACATCGAGGAATGGCTCCGCGAAAATGTGCCCGAGGTGAAGACCGTGTCGGCCCACGGCCAGATGGCGCCCGGCGAGGTCGAGGAGCGCATGGGCGCCTTCTATGACCGCAAGTATGACGTGCTGCTCTCGACCACCATCGTCGAAAGCGGGCTCGATATCCCGAGCGCCAACACGATCATCATCCACCGCGCCGACCGCTTCGGCCTTGCCCAGCTCTACCAGCTGCGCGGACGCGTCGGGCGGGCCAAGCTGCGCGCCTATGCCTATCTCACGCACGAAGCGGGGGTCGCCCTGTCGGAAGTCGCGCAGAAGCGGCTGAAGGTGCTGGGCGATCTCGACACGCTCGGCGCAGGCTTCCAGCTTGCCAGCCACGATCTCGACATTCGCGGCGCGGGCAACCTGCTGGGCGACGAGCAGTCGGGCCATATCCGCGAGGTTGGCTTCGAGCTCTATCAGGCGATGCTGGAGGAGGCGATCCTGGCCGCCAAGGCGGGCGAGATGGGCCTCGAGCGACCGCGCGACAAGGTCAGTCCGCAGATCACGGTCGACGCGCCGATCATGATCCCCGAGGATTATGTGCCCGATCTCGCAGTGCGCATGGCGCTCTACCGCCGCCTCAATCAGGCCGAAGAGCAGCACGAGATCGAGAGCCTCGCTGCCGAGATGATCGACCGCTTCGGCGATCTGCCGCAGCCGACCAAGAACCTCGTGCGCCTGATCGAGATCAAGCATCAGGCGATCACGGCCTGCATCGGCAAGATCGATGTCGGCGCGCGCGGCACGCTCGTCACCTTCCACAATGATGATTTCCCCGATCCGGCGGGCCTCATCGCCTATGTCGAGCGCCTCAACGAGGGCGGCAAGGAAACCGCCAAGCTGCGCCCTGACATGAAGCTGGTCATCAACCGGGCATGGGGCGATCCGCTCAGCCGCCTCAATGGCCTGTTCCAGCTGACCAAGGGGCTGAGCGGGATCGTGAAGAAGGCAGCGAAGGCGAAGAAGGCGGCGTGACCGCCGCCTCCGATACGCCATCACGCCGATGCGAGTACACGCGCCGCGAATTCAGCGGCGGGTTCCAGAGTGACCCCGAATTGCGCCGCCTCGGACGGGTTTACCGTCATGCTGTCCGGATTCTGCCCAAGCCACTCGTAGATCGCAGCGAGACGATTTCCGGCCGGCGGCCCCATAACCGCGTTGATCCCTTCCGCGAAGTCGGAGAGAGCCAGCGGGACATAGTGCAAGTCTCGTCCCAGTCCTTGCCCGATCTGCCGGGCGAGCTGTTCGCCTGTCAGGGCATCCGGCCCGCCGATCGCGATGGTCCGCCCATCCGCAGCACCTCGGGCAACGGCGGCCACCCACGCCCCCAAGGTGCGATGCGACAACCACGATACCGCAACATCGGGAGCCGCAGGATAAACGATCATTCCGTTCGTCAGAGCGTCCTTTGCCCACGGCGCAGCGAGATTGTCGAAATAGATGGTCGGTCGCAGGATCACATAGGGAAGGCCGCTCCCCGTTACCCTGTCCACTGCCGCATGAAGATCGGCAAAGAAGGGATTGACCTCCGCCGGGCCTGGCGTGCCACCCAGGTTCAGCACGATGCGCTCGACCTTCCCGGACTGGGCCGCCTCCACCCAATGATCGACGAATGCGGTCATCGCTCCGGGGCGATGATCCTGCGGGATGGTAAGAACCAGCAACTCCGCCCCCGCCGCGCGCTGTCGTGCGTCCCCGGTGTCCGACCGACTTGATCCGGCAACATCCCAACCGGATGAACGCAGCGCCTCCGCAATGGCGGACGACTGAAGACCACTAATGGCAGGCAGAAAAACTTTGGGCATCTGATTTTCCTTGTTGATTCTCCTTCGCCGCAAGTGCCACGCTTGCCAAACTACGGTAAGTACGCAGAAATTGGGAACCTGGTATGCTGAACAATACTGCCTGTGGTGATCCCGATCATTGTCCGGTCGAAGTCACCTTGTCCGCCATCGGCGGAAAATGGAAAGCGCTGATCCTGTATCACACGATGTCGAAGTCACGCCGCTTCAACGAATTGCGCAGGCTTATCCCCCGCGTGACCCAGCGGATGCTGACCCAGCATCTGCGCGAGCTGGAAGCTGACGGCATCTTGCGAAGAGACGTTCATGCGCAGGTGCCGCCGCATGTCGAGTATTCCCTGACAGAGAAAGGGAAGACTTTGGTGCCGATCCTGGACGCGATGGCCGCGTGGGGGTACGCCAACGCCTAGATGACGATGGCATCGTGATCCCAGTCAGCATGCTCCGCGCGCGGCACACGCGCTGTGCCTCGGCCTATCCGTGCCCCATCCCCCGCGCGGTCCGGGCGAGCGCGACCATGCGCTCGCTCGGCATAGGCTCGGCCCTGAGAAAGCCTTGCCAGTAATCGCAGCCCTCCGCCGTCACGGCTGCACGCTGCACCTCGTCTTCTATGCCCTCGGCATAGACAGCGAGCCCGAGCGCCTTGGCCAAGGCAATGATCGCGCGCAAGACTGCCAGCGCGGTGCCATCGGCCGGAACACCCTCCACCATTGCCTTGTCGAGCTTGAGAGCATCAAGCGGTAGTTCGCGCAAGTAGCGGAAATTGCAGAAACCCGCGCCGAAATCATCGAGCGCAATCCGGAAACCGAGCCCGCGCAAGGCGTCAAGCGCATTGGCTGCCTGTGAGAGATTGCGCAGCAGGAGATCCTCGGTCACCTCCAGCATCAGCCGCTCTGGCGCAATCGGCGAGCGGCCGATGAGACCGGCAAAATCGACGGCAAATCGCGGGTCGGCCAGCTCCTCGGGTGTGATGTTGAGCGACAGTGTCAGACCCTCGGGCCATGTCGCCGCATCCTCGAGCGCGCAGGCGACAAGGTGGCGGGACAGCGGAGCCACCAGCGCTGCCCGCTCGGCCACGGCAAAAAGATCGCGCGCGCCGATCGCGCCCAGCGACGGATGGCGCCAGCGGGCCAGCGCCTCGGCGCCCGCGAGCGCGCCGGTGCGGCAATCGAACTGAGGCTGGAACAGGACCTCGATCTCGTTCCGGTCGAGCGCCCTCAGCAAGTCAGCATCGAGAACGTCCGGTGAGACGCCCGGCAGTTGCCCGGGCGGAAGACCGCGCAAGGATGCTTGCTTTCGTTCCATCGCACCTCCCTTTAAGCGCGGAATCCTTAACTGCCTCGCATCAATTGCAATCCGCCCGAATCTGGCACATGAGGGCGCGTGCCAGGTGACGCGCCGGGCAAGAGCGGTCCCTCACCGCCTCTTGCCCTGAGAGGGGGAACGATGTCGGGCAATGGAACAACCGCCGGAACGGCTTACGAGCGGCTGGCGCTGCTCGCCTCCGAGACGGAGCGTGCGCAGGAGGCCCGCGAGGCCCTGCTCGCGCAAGGCGAATGGGCGCCCTTGGCCGAGGCTGATGCAGCGGTGGTGCTGGGCGGTGACGGATTCATGCTCCAGACCCTCCACGCCATGCTCGATTCGGCTCGCGTCATTCCGGCCTACGGGATGAACCTCGGCACGGTCGGGTTCCTCATGAACCGCTACGACAGGCGGGCCGCCATCGCGGCCAAGGTCAACAAGGCGCGGCGCTGGACGATCTCGCCCTTGCGGGTCGAAGCGGTGACGCAGGACGGCGAAACGCACCAGCTTTGCGCGATCAACGAAATCTCGCTGCTGCGCGAGACGCGCCAGACCGCCAAGATCGAAGTGACTGTCGGCGACCGTGTCCGCATCCGCGAGCTGGTCTGCGACGGGGTGCTGGTTGCCACGCCGGCGGGTTCCACCGCCTATAACCTGTCGGCACAGGGACCGATCCTGCCGCTCGACAGCAAGATGCTGGCGCTGACCCCGATCAGCCCCTTCCGCCCCCGCCGCTGGCGCGGAGCGATCCTGCCCGACCGGATGCCGATCATCCTCAGGGTGCTCGACCCTGCCAAGCGCCCCGTCGCCGCCGTTGCCGACCAGAAGGAGCTGCGCGACATCGCCGAGGTGCGCCTCCAGATCGCCCGCGATGCCGACCTGACCCTGCTTTTCGACCCCGGCCAGAGCCTCGAGGAGCGGATTGTCGCCGAGCAGTTTGTGACGGCCTAACTTGATGAAGTGCATCCAGGCCGCGCCTTGCGCGAGCCATCAACTTGGCGCCTTCTGACTTGCTGTATTAACACAGCAATACTGCCCTTCGAGACCTGATCAAAACCCTCTTGCAATCCCCTGCCCTCGCCCATATAGGCGCGCTTCCGCTCTTCCTTAGGACCGCTTGGAAGAGTTGCTCCCCGATAGCTCAGCGGTAGAGTAGGTGACTGTTAATCACTTGGCCGTAGGTTCGAATCCTACTCGGGGAGCCATCTTCTTCCATCGCTGCAATGCAAGCATCCCTCACGGGCTTCATCCGCGCTTGGTCTTTCCGGGCCTAGACCCCCGCCAGCAATCGCACCCCCACCACGCCGACCAGCAATGCGGTTAGCCAGCGAATCCACCGGGCCGGAAGCAGTCTTGTGGCGAGCAGGCTTCCGATCTGGCCGCCGATCACCACCGCCACGAGCAGCGGCAGCGAGGCCCCGAGCGCCGCGCCAAACAGGCCGGGGCCGTTCTTGAGCATCTGTCCGGCAAGACCGAACAGCGAGTTTACGAGAATGAACAGGCTGGCGGTCGCGGCGATCCCGCGCGCGGCATCCCAACGGGCAAGATGCAGGAGCGGGGCGAGAAATATCCCGCCCCCGATCCCGACCAGTCCAGCAAAATAGCCGAGCGGCGCGGCTGCCAGCGGCATGAACCGCGCCGCGCCCGTCGGCTTTGCGTCCGCGCTCTCGCGCAGGGGGATCAGCATGGTCATCGCGGTCAGCACGAGACTGCCCCCAAGGAGTGACAGGAACGTTGCCTCCTTGATCGGAGTCAGCCCACCGACAAAACTCGCCGGCGCGCCAAGTGCCACGATGACCAGCGCCTTTTTCCAAGGGGTCAGCCCGGCCCGGGCAAAGCGGATGCTCGAGCCCGTCACCACAAGGATATTGCAGCCGAGCGAGACCAGCGGCAGCAGCCGGTAATCGAGCCCGGAGAGCGCCAGCAGCGCCGAATAGGTCGATCCGCCCCCGAAGCCGACACTGGCGTAGAGCAGGGCCGTCACCAGGAATGCGAGTGCCAGCAGCACGGGAACCGCCCCGATCATCCCAACCCCCCCCTAATCGGACCGATCAGATCGCGCCGTGACAGTGCTTGTACTTGTTCCCGCTCCCGCACGGGCAAGGCGCGTTGCGGCTGAGGCCGAGGCCCGCATAGGGATCGCCCTCGGCCGCAGCGCCGCCCGGTCCGACTTCCGCGACCGGTGCGCCCGCGAGCGAGCCGAACAGTTCCGGCCGTGCGGCCGAACCGTCGCCGTCGGCGGAATTGTCGAGGCCCGTCAGCGGATCAATATGCCCCGTCAGGAAGCCGGGCAATTCGGGCAGGGCCTGCGCCTGCGGCGGCTCGATGCGCAGTTCCGCACGGAACAGGATCTTCGTGACCTCCTCGCGCAGCGTGTCGAGCATCGTCTCGAACAGCCCGAAGGCTTCCTGCTTGTATTCGTTGATCGGCTGCTTCTGCGCCATGCCGCGCATCCAGATCACCTGACGCAGCGCATCGAGCGTCGCGAGGTGCTCCTTCCAGTGGTGATCGAGCTGGCGCAGCAGCACGTCCTTCTCGACGATCCGCCAGATCGCGGGATCGGAGGCGGTGATCTTCTCCTCCATCATCCGGTCGGTCAAATTGCGCAGCCGCTCCTCGAGGAGATCGGGCTCGACCTCGTCTTCGGCAAGCCATTCGTCCACCGGCGGAACGAACCCGAAGATATCCTCGATCCGCGCCTTGAGGCCCGCGATGTCCCACTGCTCGGGGTAGGAGCCCGGCGGGCAAGCGGCACCCACCAGCGTGTTCACCGTGTCGTGGCGCATGTCGACCACGACCTCGTCGACGGCTTCGGAATCCATGATCTCGGCGCGCTGCTCGTAGACCACCTTGCGCTGGTCGTTCATCACGTCGTCGTACTGCACGACCTGCTTGCGCATGTCGTAATTGCGCGCCTCGACCTTCTTCTGCGCGGTCTCGATGGCCTTCGAGAGCCACTTCGAACCGATCGCCTCGCCGTCGGCAAGGTTCGAGTTCATCATCTTGGCGAACAGGGTGTCAGGGCCGAAGATGCGCAGCAGATCATCCTCGAGGCACAGGTAGAAGCGCGACAGGCCCGGGTCGCCCTGACGGCCCGAGCGGCCGCGCAGCTGGTTGTCGATGCGGCGGCTTTCGTGGCGTTCGGTGCCGAGCACGAACAGGCCGCCTGCGGCCTTCACGCGCTCCTTCTCCTCGGCGACCTCGGCCTTGATGCGGGCGATGGCGGCGTCGCGCTCGGCCCCTTCCGGCATGTCGGCGAGCTCGTCGTTGATGCGAAACTCGACGTTGCCCCCCAATTGGATGTCGGTCCCGCGCCCGGCCATGTTGGTGGCGATGGTCACCGCGCCGTAGCGGCCCGCCTGCGCGACGATATGCGCTTCCTGTTCGTGGAAGCGCGCGTTGAGGACGGCGTGCTTGACGCCCTCCTTGTCGAGATACTGGCTGAGCAGTTCGGACTTCTCGATCGAGACCGTGCCGACCAGCACCGGCTGGCCGATCTCCTGCTTCTCCTTGATCGCCTTGGCGATGGCGCCGAACTTGTCGGCGGTGTTCTTGTAGAACTCGTCATCCTCGTCGATCCGGGCGACCGGCAGGTTGGTCGGGATCTCGACCACGCCGACCTTGTAGATGTCCCAGAATTCCGCCGCTTCAGTAGCGGCGGTGCCGGTCATGCCCGAAAGCTTGGGATACATGCGGAAGTAGTTCTGGAAGGTGATCGAGGCCATCGTCTGGTTCTCGG
>JAIXPX010000011.1 GCA_027486035.1 Erythrobacteraceae bacterium
GCGCTGACCGGTGCCCGCACCGAAGTCAGCAAGCACGCTCCGCGCATCGAGACGATCCAGATCGACAAGTCGAAGATCCGTGACGTCATCGGCACCGGCGGCAAGGTGATCCGCGAGATCGTCGCCGAAACCGGTGCCAAGGTCGACATCGACGATGAAGGCGTGATCAAGATCTCGTCCTCGAACCTCGATGAGATCGAAGCGGCGAAGAAGTGGATCCTTGGCATCGTCGAGGAAGCCGAAGTCGGCAAGATCTACAACGGCAAGGTCGTCAACATCGTCGATTTCGGTGCCTTCGTGAACTTCATGGGCGGCAAGGACGGTCTCGTCCACGTTTCGGAAATGCGCAACGAGCGGGTCGAAAAGCCCACCGATGTCGTCTCCGAAGGCATGGAAGTGAAGGTCAAGGTTCTCGAGATCGACCAGCGCGGCAAGGTCCGCCTGTCGATGCGCGTGGTTGATCAGGAAACCGGCGAAGAGCTGGAAGACACCCGCCCGCCGCGCGAACCGCGTGAACCGCGCGGTGACCGTGGTGATCGCGGCGATCGTCGCGGCCCCCGTGGCGGCGGCGACCGTGGTCGCGGCGGTGATCGCGGCGGACGCGGCGGCGGTGATCGCGGCGGGCGCGAGCGCGACAGCGGTCCGGCGGGTCTGCCCGACTTCCTGAAGGACTAATCACCTCACCGGAGGTATGAATATCGGCCGCCCGGAGCGATCCGGGCGGCCTTGTTTTTGGAATCTTGACCGATGCTCCAGCGCGAACTGATCGACACAACCCAGATCGAGGACGGTGTGAGCCTCGAACTCTACACCCATGCCGGTCATTTCATGATCGTGATGGGCCGCAACGAGTTGATGAGCACGCGGATGCGGTTCTCGGAAGAACAGCTCGCCGACCTCACCATCGACCGGCTCGGCAAGGACAACCCGCGCATCCTGATCGGCGGCTACGGCATGGGCTTCACCTATCGCGCCGCTGCGGCCCGGCTCGGGGCCAAGGCGCAGATCGTGGTCGCGGAGATTTCCGAGGCGATCATCGATTGGGCCAGAGGGCCGATGGCGGCGCTCACCGGCGCGGGCCTGTCGGACCCGCGCCTCGACCTGAAGATCTGCGATGTTGCCGCGTTGATCGACGATGCCAATGATGGCACCTGCGCCAAATTCGACGCGATCCTGCTCGATGTCGACAACGGCCCCGACGGGATCGTGCGCGATGCCAATAACCGGATCTACTCGCGCACCGGCCTTGCCAAGGCGCGCGATGCGCTGAAGCCCGGCGGCATTCTGGCGGTGTGGTCGGCAGGGCCGGACCCTGCCTTCCGCAAGCGGCTCCACGACATCGGGCTCGACGTCACCGAATGGAATGTCCGCTCGCGCCCGAACAACAAGGGCGCACACCACATCATCTGGTTCGCCCGGAAATCCTAGCTCAGAAGTGGTAGATCAGCGTCACCCGGCTCAACGTGCCGGTGCCGACCGCATGTGGCGGCGGGTTGCTGTCGTACTCCCACGAGTAGGAAAACCGCGCCGAGACCTTGTAATTGGGCTCGTAGCGCCCGAGGAACTGCTCGCGGTTGGTGACGCCGTTGGCGCGCTGGTAATCGGTCCGGGCAAACAGCTTGTGTCGCCAGTCGACGCCCTGGCGCTCGGCGGTGAGGCTGGCACTCAGGCCGGTATTGGTCGAATTGCCGGTTGCGCGAAAGCCCCCGAGCTCGCCCTTGCCCGCCAGTTCTCGAAAAACCGCGCCGAACGCAGCCTGGCTGTCCTCGCAGCAGCTTCGGCGGCCTTTGCCTCGGCGAGCTTCGCCTCGAAGCCTGCGAGAATCGTGTCGAGCTCGTCTGCGTCATCGGGGTTGGTGGCGCGGGCGATCTCGATGATGGTGCGCACCTTGGTCTCGTTGCCCGTCGCAAGTGTGGCGCGCTAACCGGCTTTGGCGTTCAAGGCGCAAATCCTTCGGACGCGGTTTCGCCGCCCCTGATCAGCGGAGTGGGACAGGGCAGGTGATGAAGTGCGGCCGCGCGGCCTCACCCCACCCGGGCCGGGCAGGGCACCTCGCGGCGGCGCTTATCGCACGCGCGGGCCACCGAAAGGCAGCGGCGGAGGCGGACGGCGCACGCCGCGCGGCAGCTGTGCCTGATAGGCACGCCCGCAATGATCGACGCAATAGGGGAAGCCGGGGTTCACCGGCTCGCCGCAGAAGTGGAAGTCGGGCTCGCCCGGATGGCCCATCGGCCAGCGGCACACCTTGTCCGAAAGATCAAGCAGGCTGGTCTTGCCGGCGATCTCGGGGCTGGGTTTGGCCGGCACGAGACGGCGCGGCGGGGCGGGCGGAATCGGGGCCTGCTGGTCGCCCGGACCCTGACGCAGGAAGCCGCCCGGGCCGACCGAGACGATCTTGGGCAGGTCCGCCTGCGGCACGGGCTGGGCCTGGGCCGGGGCTGCGCCGTCTTTGCCGCTATCGGGACGCGGCGCGGCAGGGGCGGCGGTGCGGGCGGAGGACCGGTCGGCCGGTTCCGAATGTCCAGCCGCTTCGGCCCGCGGCTCGACCGCCGGGCGCGGGGCGGACGCGGCTGCCGGCTTCTTGGCCGGTGCAGCAGCGGCGGCCTTCTTCTTCTCGTTCGCCTTGACCGGCGAGGGGCGCGCCTTGAGCCCCAGGCGATGCGCCTTGCCGATCACGGCATTGCGGCTCACGCCGCCAAGTTCGGTGGCGATTTCGCTGGCAGTAGCGCCGCCTTCCCACATCTTCTTGAGCGTTCCGATGCGCTCGTCCGTCCAGCTCATATCGTCTACCTGTTCCTGTGTCCGGCGCCGCAAGGGGTTGCGGGGTGCTTGTCAGAGGCACTCGTGAAGCCTAGGCAACGCGCCATGGCCGAGAACGCTCCTGCACATCCGCACGGCAACGCCGCTCCCGTGACCGAATTGACGGCGGATGACAAGACCGGCGGGAGCACCCGGTTTGCCCCGCGCGGGCAGCCGGTGATCACCGGCATCAATCGCGTGGGGCTTCTGGCTCTCTATATGAAGGAGGTGCGCCGGTTTCTCAAGGTCCAGACGCAGACGATCTGGGCTCCGGCTTTCACCACCTTGCTGTTTCTGGCGATTTTCACTGTCGCGCTGGGCCGCGAGGGGCGCGAGGTGCTCGGCGTACCCTTCGCGACCTTCGTTGCGCCGGGGCTGATCATGATGGCGATGATGCAGAATGCCTTCGCCAATTCCTCCTTCTCGCTGCTTTCGGGCAAGATGCAGGGAACGATCATCGACCTGCTGATGCCGCCGCTGTCGAGCGGGGAACTGATGGCGGGCATTCTTGCGGCCGCGATCACCCGGGCGCTGGGGGTCGGGCTTGCCGTGGCGCTGGCGATGGCCCTGTGGCCCGGGGTCTCGCTGGCGGCGGCGCATCCCTGGGCGATCATCTGGTTCGGCCTGATGGGCTCGCTGATGCTGGCGACCATCGGCCTTGCGACCTCGATCTGGGCCGAGAAGTTCGATCACAACGCGGCCGTCACCAACTTCATCATCGCGCCGCTATCGCTGCTTTCGGGCACTTTCTACGTGATCGAGAACCTCCACGGCATCTTCGAGTCGATCAGCCGTGCGAACCCGTTCTTCTACGTGATTTCGGGTTTCCGCTATGGCTTCCTCGGCGCCAGCGATATTGGCGGGGCCGACCACGTGGCGGCGGCTGGCGCGGGGCTGCTGGCGCTGAACGTGGTGCTGGCCGCGGCGGTCTATGCGTTGCTGCGCAGCGGCTGGAAGCTCAAGAGCTGAGCGTGCCCGTCCCGCCGCCAGGGGGCCTTGCGCCGTCGGCGATCCGGTCGATTGCCGCTTGCGCTCCGATGACATCGGCGACGAGGCCAATGTCGAAGCTTTCGGTCTGCCTGTCGCCATAGCTGTCGCGCCCGACCCGTATCGCGAGGCTAAGCGTACCCGAGCCGTCGGCCCATTCGCGCCGCTGGACGAGGCCGATGCGATCGCCCGGCGCTGTCGTGATCGTTTGCTGGCGGCCACTACTGAGCTTCAGCGCCCGCCGGTCGGTCACCACATAAAGCACGCGCCCGCGCTCCCAGAGCGGCACGAAGGGCAAGCCGAACAGCGGGAATGCCCAGGCGAAAAGGCCTAGCCCCGTCTGCTCGGACGCCAACACTGCCGTAAAGGCAATCCCGGTCCACGCCAGAGAGAAGGCAGTCCAGGGTACCGCAAAGACGTAGCCGAGGAAGTGGCGAGGATCGATCCGCCCGATTTGCCAGCCGTGCCACTGCACCGTCTCGTTCGGGTGGAGCTCCCGCTCGAGCGCAAGCCGCAGCTGTATCATGGCGGTATTGTCGGAATCGGGGTGCGTGATGTCCACCATGGCCCCGCGTTAACAGGGCAAGGTTGTCAATGGGTTAGCGAAGCCCTCATCCGGTAGCGCCCGTCCTTGAAGCTTTCGAACAGCTGGCGCACCGTCGGGTGGTCGACCGGGCCGCCCTGCGGATCAGCCACTAGGTTCCCCTGGCTGACATAGGCGACGTAGGACGAATCCTCGTTCTCGGCGAGAAGGTGGTAGAAGGGCTGCTCGCGGGGAGGGCGGATTTCCGGAGGGATGGATTCGTACCATTCCTCGGAATTGGCGAAGACCGGATCGATGTCGAACACCACGCCGCGGAAGGAAAAGAGGCGGTGCCGGACCACATCGCCGATGCCGAAGCGGGCGCAGGTCTGGCGCGGCGCGACAATGGTGCGTCCGGCCTGGCTCGAGAAGAACTCTGCGCGTTCCATGCGGCGCAATATGGACCTTCGCCGCTGCAAAACAAGCGCTGCGGCCCGGACGGGGGCGGATATGCCCGCATTTTGTGCGGTTGCGCCTCTTGGCAAGCGGCAGAGCTTGGGCTAACGGGCTCCCGTCCTGTCGCTAGCCGCCCTCGACCAGCGGCCCTCAACGGCACGACAGGCCTCGCGGAGAGGTGGCAGAGTGGTCGAATGCGCCGCACTCGAAATGCGGTTTACCGGCAACGGTAACGTGGGTTCGAATCCCACCCTCTCCGCCAACGCATCGAGTTGCGAAACAAACTGTCTCCGCTGGCCTTGGTCCGTGGGCATGGCGTCGTGAAACCCGTTGAATTTCTGTCGTTTTTGGGTGGAATAGCTCTCCACTGCCGCTTAGCCACCCACAGACCGTGAGTTGCGAAAACCGCCTGCCTACCGAGAGCTTAACGAACTCTATCACCTGCCCAAAAGCCTAAAGCCCCAGAAAACGGCCATTTCCACCGACCGAACCCCATCTCTCGAGGTTCGGTCGACATAATGATCTCGCTGTCTGCGACGACCTACGCCACTGGCGTAGTTAGGATCGGAAGGCAGGCGGCGATGAAGCACCAGAGAAAACCGAGAAAAGAGCTGAAGGTCACCGTCACCTTCCAAGAGGCAGGCAACACAAGCGCCCGCCGGTATCATGGGGAATTACCATCGGTCGACGTGACGGCGACCAGGAAAAGAACCGGATTATCCCAAAACGCCTTTGCTGCCAGTATAGGTGTTCCAGAGGGAACGGTTATAAACTGGGAGCAAGGTCGCCGGCAGCCGTCGGGCCCTGTCAAGGTGCTACTCGCCCTGCTGGCGAAGAAGCCCAATGTCGTGATGGAGCTTTATCCTGCGGCGCAGCCAAGGTCACGATGGGCTCCGGGGCCCCCAGATCCCGTCACGATGACCGCAGAGGAGCGGCTGGCTGAGGCTGGACGGATCTTGGCTGCAGGCATCAGGAGGATGTAATCAAATAAGTCTGCGGCGCTGTGGCGCTAATCCCGATCGTCAGGATAGCGAAAGCCTTGCCGAACCAGGCGCCGCCAGCGCGCCTAGCGGTGCCGATAGAACCAGTTCGCGAAAAGCCACACGCCAAGGGGGAGAAGCTGCGTAAAGCTGAGGTCGTGCTGGCGCAGGGCGGAACGGTGGCGGATGCCTGCCGGCGGATCGGCGTCACCGAGAAGAGCTAATACCACTGGCGTATGGTGTATAGCGGCCTAAACATGGATCAGGGCCGCCGCATGAAAGACCTCGATAACGAAAATGCCTGTTTGCGCCGGATGGTATCTGACCAGACCCTGGACAAGCTGATAGCAACCCCGGTCAGAAAGACTATGGGGCGAATATCGCTCATGTCTGCGGTCCACCCGTAAGCCCGACGATCACGCGGCCGATCATGTCATCATCCAGATCGATCTGACCATCGAGTGACAGTGTGGCGAGGCCATGGACAAGCCCCCAGCAACGTAGCGCCGTGGCGCGCTTGTCATCCTCCGACGATCCGGGCGGCGCGACATCCTCAACTGTACGGCGCAGGTTGGCCATGGCAGGGTGGGCTTCGTCGATCGGTAGGTGAAGTTGATCCCCCCGTGGCGCCGCCTTCCACATCAGCCTGAACAACTCCGGATTGATGATGGCAAAACGCACATAGGCAGCACCGCTTGCGGAAAATGCTGCCAGCGCACCTTGCCCCGATGCGGCGCGCGAGGCTGCCTGCTGTGCTGCCGCCAGCTGATCAAAACCGGTCAGCGCGAGAGCGACCAGCAATGCATCCTTGTCCGGGAAGTGGCGGTATACGGCGGTCGCACTTACCCCCACTTCCCGCGCTAGCGCCCGCAGCGACAGTGCGTCGGCGCTGTGCGTTGACAGCGCATGCATACCAGCTTCGATCAGCGCGCTGCGCAAATCGCCGTGGTGATAGGCATCACGGCCATGTGCTGGCGCTATGTTGACACTGTTATCATTCTCTGTCATGTTGATGACGTTAACATCATTTGCGCGGGTCGCAAGCGGAGGGTGTCGAATTATGGGCGAAGCAATTGCGGTTACGCCGGAAGCAATGTTCGGATGGGCTGGACAAGCAGCCATGGTCGGCTGGGTCATCCTGATCTTTCTGCCTAGACGCTGGCCACAGCTCTTATTTATTCCGCGCTATCTAATCCCTTTCGGCCTCAGCCTGCTTTATGCTGGACTTGCGTTGTCGTATTTCTTTACAATTGAAGGTGGGGGATACAACTCGCTAGCTCAGGTCAGAACTTTGCTCTCAAAAGAAGAGATGTTGCTGGCCGGTTGGGTGCATTACCTCGCGTTTGATCTCTTTATTGGCGGTTGGATCGCGGTTGAAGCGGATAAAGTTGGCCTAAATAGACTGTTCCAGGCGCCAATCCTGGTCGCGACTTTCATGTTCGGACCGGTGGGGCTGGCGTTGTTCTTGGCAATGCGTGCAGGCCATTTTCGCAAGCGGGAGGCAGGCGCATGAGCGAGATAAACATAGCTTACCGAAAGCCGCTTATCCCTCAGTTGGATGACGACCATGTGACGCGTCTGCTGCTTGTTTCCTGCTTGTTCATGCTGGCGAATTTTGTCGTGTTTCTTCCTGCATGGTTCCTTGATCCGCGCGTTTTGGATGGCGCCTCTGTTTGGACCAAGCCACAGAAGTTCACCGTTTCACTTGCACTGCATTTCGCGACGCTTGCAGTCCTTGCACAGCAATTGCCGCGGGAGGTCCGAAGCGGTCCAGTGTTGATCGGTTTTTCCTATGCTGCCGCAGTCTCACTGGTTTTCGAATGGGGTTACGTCAGCTTGCAAGCCGCGCGCGCAAGGCGATCGCATTACAATTATGATGGTCAGTTCGAAGCGTTAATGTTTGCATTGATGGGGCTAGGCGCGTTCTTGCTGATCGCAGTTGCTATGGCGCTTGCGGTGCAGATTTATCGCAAGGGCGACAAGTCGATGGCCGGTCTACGTTGGGGCTCGATATTGGGACTGACGCTTGGTTTTATCTCCACGTTGATCTTCGCCGGCTACATGTCGTCGTATGGGCGCTATGTGGGTGGCGACCTGGACCATGTCGGGATGGTGGTTCCGTTTTTTGGCTGGTCTCGCGAGATCGGAGATTTACGTCCAGCTCACTTTGTTTCACTCCACTTGATGCAAACGCTGCCGCTTGCTGGATATATCGCTGACCTTAAAAGATGGCCGGGCGTGAAGCTGGTCGTTGGCGTTGCTATTGTTCAGTTGATGTTCGCAACCTTCCTCTTTGTTCAAGCACTATCAGGCAAACCATTTTGGCCTGTCTAGATGTTTGATCCCAGTATTTGATGGTGCACCCCTTCGCTACAAATGGTGCCCTTGTTAAGCAGCGTTGGTCCTAAAGAGCCTGAAAAACTAAACGTTTAATATCAAAAAGATAATAGAAAGAGAGTTGGTTGGGAGACGCTCTCGCTCCGCCAGACAACCTTCCGCAAGCGTCTAAAACCCCTGTTTTCCTTGATTTTTAGCCATTTTGTGCTAGATATCGTTCTGCATTTGTTTCGATATTTCCGTATGCGTCAACGACGATTGGGGGCATTTCTGGGGGCATCAAAACGCAGTTTTGGGGGCACAGATGCTAAGCGAGATGGCAGTCCGTCATGGGCGCATTCCTCGACGAGTTCGATTTCTCGATGCGCTATGCGATCACGCCCAATTTCGAGGTCTATTTCGATGCCTCGAACCTGCTCGACAATCCGGGCCGGCGCTTCTCGGAGCCCGGGAACCTGCTGACCGCGCAAGGCTCGGCGAGCCCTTTCCAGGACAACCTGACGATCGAGTGGGAGCGCTTCGGGCGGCGCTACACCGGCGGGGTGCGGCTCACCTTCTGATCGGCGCAGGCACGGGCCGGTTTGCAGGCAGGGGCAGGGGCTCGCAGGAGCCTCTGCCCCTTGCCCGTTCTAGCCGGAGGTTGCGGCTTCGGGGGGCGCAAAGATCGCCCGCCCCACGATCAGCGCGGCCAGCGCGCCGCCGAGCTGGGCGAGGATGAAGGCAGGAACATCGGCCGGGGCGATGCCCGCAAAGCTGTCGGTCAGCGCGCGGGCGAGGGTGATCGCGGGATTGGCGAAGCTGGTCGAGGACGTGAACCAGCAGGCCGCCACGATATAGAGCGCCACGCTCGCGGGGACGGCTTGCGGCCGGTGGCGGATCGTGCCGAGTATCACGAAGACCAGCCCGAAGGTGGCGATGAACTCGCCGGTCCACTGCCCGATGCCGGTGCGCGCCTTGCTCGCCAGCTCGAGGACCGGATGGCCGAACATCAGGTGCGCCGCCCACACGCCGGGCAGGCCGCCCGCGATCTGGCCCGCTACAAGCCGCAGCGCTGTGGCCGAGGTCAGCTCGCCGCGCAGCCGGAACACCAGCGTCACCGCCGGATTGAAGTGCGCGCCCGAGACAGGCCCGAACATCCCGATCAGCACGAACAATATCGCACCCGTGGCAATCGTGGTGCCCAGCAGGGCCACCGCGACATTCCCGCCGGCAAGCCGTTCCGCCATGATCCCCGATCCGATGACCGTGCAGAACAGGAAGAAGCTGCCGATCGCCTCGGCCCAGAAGTCGCGGTTCATGCCGCACCCTCCATGCCGCCGATCCCGGTCAGGAAATCCCCGAGGCGGCGCGGCTCCATCGTCTCGAACGAGGCGGCGAGGAAGGCTGTCACGCGGATCGACAGGGCCTGCCATGTTGCCTCGAATGCCGCATCGACGGCCGCATCATCGCCCTCGACATCGGCGGGATCGGGAAGGCCCCAATGCCCCTTCACGGGCGCCCCCATGAACACGGGACAGGCTTCTCCGGCAGCATTGCCGCACACGGTGATGGCCGCATCGATGCGGGGGGCCTCGGGGCCGGTGAATTCGTTCCAGCTCTTCGAGCGCAACGCGGCGGTGTCGATCCCGCGCCGGGCCAGCAGCCGCAGCGCGCCCGGGTGCGGCTCGCCCCGGGGCTTGCTGCCCGCACTGAAGGCGCGCACCCGCCCCTCACCAAGATGGTTGAACAAGGCCTCGCCAAGGATCGAGCGGGCGCTATTGCCGGTGCAGAGCACCAGAACGGTGAAAGGGGCATCGGGCATCATCAGTCTCCTCCAGCCGGTTCGCGCAGGGGATCGAAGGGGGGCTCGCAAGCAAGGCCCGGAATCGGGTCGCCGCACATCTCGGGCACGCCCTGACAGCAATCCTGCATCAGGAAGGTCATCAGGCGGCGCATCCCCGCAAAGTCGGCGCGGTAATGGATCTGCCGGCTCTCGCGCTCGGACTGCACCAGTCCGGCCCGCTCCAGTGCGGCGAGGTGGTGCGACATGGTGGAGGGGGGAACACCGCAATGTCCGGCGATGGCCCCCGCGATCATGCCATCGGGTCCGGCTGTGACCAGGGCGCGGAAAACCGCCAGCCGCGTGGCATGGGCGAGCGCGCCGAGCGCATCGACGGCCCACGGGGCGGTGCTGTCCTGTGGCATGGGCAAGACCTTTCGAACATCGTCGAAATATCGGCTTGACGCCGCGGGTCAACCCATAATTCGAGAATCCTCGAAACGATCCTGCGGCTATGGCGCCGCTTGCCGGGGGGGCTCCAGAGCGCCGGCGTTCCAGACCGCCTCCGTGGCGATCCCGCAGGCCGATGCCACAGTCCCCAGCGGCACGAGGCCGGCGAGGAACTGTCCGGTGGCCTCCTCCCACGAAAAGCCGGCGGCGTGGGCGACGCAATCGGCGCTCTCGCAATAGCGCGCGGCGTCGATGGCGCGGGCGAGATCCTCGGCCATGGCGCCGACGCGCTCGGTGAGGATGTCCCTCGGCCCTGCCACCGGGAAGGCGGCGACCGGCGTGCCGCAGGCGAGGGCCTCGATCATGACCAGCCCGAAGGTATCGGTGCGGCTGGGGAAGACAAAGACGTCCGCGCCGGCATAGCACCCGGCGAGCTCTGCCCCGGTTTTCTTGCCGAGGAACAGGGCCTCGGGAAACCGCGCCTCCAGCCCCGCGCGGGCCGGGCCGTCGCCGACCACCACCTTGGTGCCGGGATAGGGACAGGCGAGGAAGGCCTCGATGTTCTTCTCGATCGCGACGCGCCCGACATAGAGCAGGATCGGCCCCTCGAGACCGGCATATTCGGGCGGCGGCGGAGCCTGCGGCGAGAAGCAGGCCAGATCGACCCCGCGGCTCCAGTGGGCGAGGCGGGTGAGGCCCTGTTCGCGCAGCTCGGCGCGGATCGTCTCGGTGGCGACCATGATCGCCTCTGCCGGGCCGTGGAACCAGCGGATATAGGGCCAGAACAGGCGGGCGGGCAGCCCGGTGCGGCGCGCGAGGTAATCGGGAAATTGCGTGTGGTAGGCGGTGGTGAAGGGCACGCCCCGCTTCAGACAATAGGCCCTTGCGGCAAGGCCGAGCGGGCCCTCCGTGGCGATGTGCACCGCCTCGGGCGCGATGCGGGCAAGGCGGCGGCCAACCGCGCCGGGGGCGGTGAGGGCGAGCCGGATCTCGGGATAGGTCGGCGCGGGCAACGTGATGTAGTCTTCCGGCGAGACCACCGTGACATGGTGCCCCCAGCTGCGCAGCATCTCGCAGGTCGTCGCCAGTGTGCGCACCACGCCATTGACCTGCGGGTGCCATGCGTCGGTGACGATCGCGATGGCGGCGGGGCCGAAAGCGACCGGGCGGGCCGCCCCGGTATCGAGCGCGATCGAGCCGAGCCGGTTCACGCTGCCTCGCGCGCGGCTTCGGCATTGCCGGCAGCGCTTTCCTCGGCGCGCCGCCGCTTCATCTCCTCGGGCCAGTGGAGGATCTCCATCCGCCCGTCGTGATGTTCGACCAGGGCATTGCAGCCTTCGACCCAGTCGCCGTCGTTCCAGTATTCGACCGGCCTGCCGTGGTGCTCGAACATCCGGAACTCGGCGGTGTGGATGTGACCGCACACCACCCCGTCGACCCCGCGCTCGCCGGCGGCGCGGGCGACGACTTCCTCGTACTTGCCGATGAACTCGACGGCGTTCTTGACCTTGTGCTTGGCCGCCTTGGAGAGCGACCAGTAGGGCTTGCCAAGCCAGCCGCGCACGCGGTTCACGACGAGGTTGAGCTTCATCATCAGGTGGTAGGCACTGTCGCCGACGAAGGCGAGCCAGCGGTGCGAGAGCATCACCGCGTCGAATTCATCGCCATGCAGCACCATCAACCGGCGGCCATCGGCGGTGTCATGGAAGGCGGCGCGGCGGATCTCGATGCCGCCGAAGTTCATGCCGGTGAACTGGCGGAACATCTCGTCGTGATTGCCCGGGATATAGATCACCCGCGTGCCGCGCCGCGCGCGCTTCATGATGCGCCAGACGATGTCGTTGTGCGCTGCGGGCCAGTAGAACTTCTTCTTCAGCCGCCAGCCGTCGATGATGTCGCCGACGAGATACATGGTCTCGCTGTCGACATTGTCGAGGAAGTCGATCAGCAGATCGGCATTGCAGCCGCGCGTGCCGAGGTGGACGTCGCTGATCCAGACCGTGCGGTAGCGGCGGCGGGGGTTTGCCCCGGGCTCGGGCCCCTCGGGTTCGGCGCCCCCGGAATCGCTCATGCGCAGCGGGTGGAGGGGGAAGCTCGCGATATTGTCGGCGGGAAGATCGCAGAGGTCGCTCAGTTCGGCACTGGTCATCGTTCGGCCCTTCGCGTGTGGTGTCGCGGCAGGACCGGTTATGACAGCGGATTGTTACACGCACCGCGCAGAGCCGTGACGGTTCGGAGACAGAATGCCGCATCGCCCTGCGGTGCTCGCCCGCCCCCGGCCCGCGCATCCGCGTCAGGCGGCGACCCGGTCGTCGGGATCGGCGTCGTCAGCCGCCGTCCGTCGCGGTGGAGGAAGGTCTTCTCGTAAGGCTGCATCGCGCCGGGCGTCGTGGTCGTCTTCCTCGTGACGTGAATATGTGTGCGGCACGACATACCCGTTCGAGGTTACTCTAAAAGGTTATCCACATTGGTCCTATTCGTCGGACATTCGGCCTGTCGCATTTTCTGCAACCTTCTGGCCGCGCTTTGCGTGTCGGGAGCGTCAGAATAAAGATTGACAATCATTCTCAATAGCAAGAAATGGCGCGCGCGATTCATTCCGAGACCGGAGCTTCCATGTCCCTTTGCCCGCTGCCTTTGCGTCCTCTTGCCGCCCTTCTGCTCGCCGGTGTCGCTGCCCCTGCGCTGGCTGCCGGCGATGCGGGGGCGGGCGGCGCAGAGAATGATCCGGCGCAGGCATCCGGTACCCTTACCGCGACGGCGGGCAATCAGGCGACCTCGATCATCGTCACGGCGCGCCGCGATGGCGACCGCCTGCCGGACCAGTCGGGGACGCTGATCTTCGCCGGCAAGCTCGGCGATATCGCGGTGCTTTCGGACATCGCGCCGGTGCCCTCGCGCAACCTGCGCGTCGCGCTGGCCGACATTCCGGGCCTGCTGGTCTCCGAAGTCTCGAACGGCTCGTGGGCCTCGCTGTCCTATCGCGGGCTGGGCGAGCCGCATGAAAGCTGGAACATCCTGACGTTGCAGGATGCGGTTCCGGCCGTGCCCGACATGTATTCCTATCCGGCGGCCTATTTCATCCCGCCGCTGGAGCTGGTCGAGCGGGTCGAGTTCATCCGCGGCGCATCGGGCCTGCTCTACGGCCCGCAGCCGGGCGGGGCGATCAACTACGTGATGCGCGGCCCCCGGCGCGAGGCGGGTGCCGAAGGCCAGGCGCGCGTGACGCTGGGAAGCTGGGATGCGCGGCAGGGGCTGGCCAATGTCGCGGTCTCGGACGGGCGCCTCGCCGCCGACGGCTTTGTCCAATATGCCGAGGGTGACGGCCCGCGCCGGGTGAACAGCGACCACGAACAGACCACAGCGCGCCTGCGCGGCCACTATCTTGGCGAGACGGTGAACGTCACCCTTGCGCTCGACTACTATCAGGGCCGCTTCGGCGAGCCCGGCGGCCTTACCCGTGCCCGCATGGAGGCCGACCGCCGCGACGGCTCCACCCCGCGCGACCGCGCCCGGCTGGAGCGTTTCGCCCCCACGCTGGCGCTCGACTGGCAGGTGGCCGACAGCACCCAGATCACCGCACGCGCCTTCTACAGCCGCTTCGAGCGCGAAAGCTGGCGTCAGGCGGGCGGCAGTTTCGGGCAGGTGACGCCGGACGCCAATGTGCTGGTGCGCCAGCTGCAGGTGTTCGACACGGCCGGCATCGACCTGCGCGCGCGGCATGATTTCGGCAGCACCGGCCAGCACACGCTCACCCTCGGCGTGCTCGGCCACAGCTCGGACGCGCCGGTGTTGGTCGACAAGGGCGCGAGCAATGCCGACTTCGGCGGCACTGCGGGCGCGCTGGCCCGCGTGCAGCGCAGCGGCGATACTGCGGCGGTCTTCGGTGAGATCAAGCTGGGCCTCGGCGACGTGCAGATCGTCCCCGGCTTCCGCGTCGAGCGCCTGCGCCAGAAGGTGGTCGAAACGCTCGACCTGGCGCTCGGCAGCGCCACGGGCGGAGCACCGGGCGGGGCCAATGGCCCGCTCGGCAACCGCGAGAATGTCACCACCGTGCCGCTCTACGGGATCGGTGTGACCTGGGACGCGGCCGATGACCTGCGCTTGGTTGCCAATGCCAGCCGCGGGTTCAAGCCGCTGCTCTACAATGACGGCGTGACCTTCCAGGCCGGGATCGATGCGGCCGGCACCTTCGAGGCCTCCTATGCCTTCACCGTCGAGGCCGGGCTTCAGGCCGAGCCGGCGCCGCCGGTGCGGATCGATGCCAGCGTCTTCCGCGTCGAATTCGAGGATCAGGTCGGCTTCCTCGCCGGTCCGCTCCCGGCCTCGCCGCCCTTCGGCGCGGTGGGCGCGGGCGGGGCGCGCCGCCAGAACGTCGGCACGATGCGCAACCAGGGCGTGGATCTTGCGCTGCGGCTCGATCTGGTCGGCCCGGAGGGCTTTGCCAGGGGCGAGGATACGCTGCGCCTGTCGACCAATCTCCAGCTGCTCGATGCCGATTTCACCGATGGGGTCGCGGCCGGCTTCACGCCGCAATATGCCCCCGGCCATCTGCTGCGTTCGACCCTGGCGTGGATCGGCCGCGACGGCGCGCGGGCAGCGCTGATCTTCACCTCGGTCGGTGACCAGCAGGGTGCCGACAACAATGTCGCAGACTTCGCCTTGCCCGGTTACGAGGTGCTCGACGCATCTTTCGAATGGCCGGTGGCAGGCGGTTTCACGATCGGGGCGGGGATCAACAACCTGCTTGATGAACGCTATGCCGGGCGCGTGCGGCCGGGCGGCGGCGGCGGTTTCGATCCGGGGGCGCCGCGCAATGTTTTCGTCTCGATCGGGTGGCGCGGCTGAGGCCTTTCCTACAGCGGCAGGGCTGCGATAGGTCTGGCGGGCAGGCAGATCGGGTGAAAACCGGCCTGCTTGTGCGCAATCCTTGCCGTTTTTGTGAAAAATGGTCTGATTTCAATGAATTAGACTGGAATGGCACGCCTTTCAGGCCCCACCCAGGCCGTTCCAGACCCCGGTTAGACCCCGGTTAGACCCCCCTTTGGCCTGCGCCAGACCCGCCTTGGCCCCGCCTTGCGGGCGCCTTGCGTCAGGCCGCGCTTGTAGGAGCCGCGATCAGCGCCAGCGCTTCGGCCTCGCTGATGACCTCGGCATATTTGGCCTGGAGGTCGAACAGGTTGGCCTCGTGCGGGGCGGGGTGGCGGTCGGCGCAGGCCTCGCGCACGACCAACGGCACGAAGCCGTGCTGCATCGCATCGAGCGCCGAAGCCCGCACGCAGCCCGAGGTCGAATAGCCGGTGATGAGAAGCGTATCGATGCCGTCCGCATGGAGCGCCTCAGCAAGCCCGGTGCCGAAGAAGGCGCTCGGGTACTGCTTGGTGAAAACGCGCTCGCCCTCCGCGGGGGTCAGTCCGGGCGGGAAGGCGCCGAGCGGGGAGCCTGCGACGAAGGCCCTGAGCACCGGGGCCTTGCGCCAGAACACCCCGCCGTCGGAGCCATCGGGCTTGTACTGCACGTTGGTGAACACCACCGGCACGCCCCCGGCCCGCGCGGCTGCCGCTAATCGCGCATTGCTGGCGAGCGCGGCGGCGGCGGTGTCCATGAACAGCGCTGATCCGGGCTCGAGATAGGCCGCGACGACATCGACGATCAGCAGCGCGGGGCGCTGGCCGGGCCGGAGCCGCCCCTCGTACACGCCTGCATAATTGTCGGCTGCCGAGGGGCCGGCCATCAGATCACCCCCGCCTGCGCCAGCCTTTCGATCTCTGCCGCATCGAGGCCCAGCCGCTCGGCAAAGACGTCCGCATTGTCCTGCCCGGGCGCGGCGGGGGCAGGGCGGCGGATGGTGCTGGGGGTCTTCGAGAGCTTGGGGAAGGCGTTCTGCATCCTGATCTTGCCCCGATTCTGGGTCTCGACCTCGATGATCGCCTCGCGCGCCTGAAAATGCGGATCGGCGAGCATGTCGGGCGCGCGGTAGACCCGGCCGGCGGGGATCGAATACTGGATCATCAGCGCGTCCACCTCGTCCACCGTGAGCGTGCCGGTCCACTCGTTGATGAGCGCGTCGAGCTCGTCCTGATGGTGCCCGCGCGCGATGTGCGAGGAATAGCGCGGGTCGCTCGACAGTTCGGGCCGGCCCATCGCCTGGGCGAGACGCGTGAAGATCGCATCGCCATTGGCGCCGATCATGTAGCTGCCGTCCTTGCAGGTGTAGACGTTCGACGGCGCGATGCCCTTGAGCACCGAGCCGGAGCGTTCGCGGATCACCCCGTTGCGGTCATATTCGGGGACCAGCCCCTCCATCACCTGCAACACCGCCTCGTAGAGCGCGGAATCGACCACCTGCCCCTCGCCGGTCTTCTCGCGGTGGTGGAGCGCGGCCAGGACGCCCATCGCGCCATAGGTCGCGCACAGCGTGTCCCCGATCGAGATGCCCATGCGGCTGGGCGGCCGGTCGGGCTCGCCGACGATATAGCGCCACCCGCCCATCGCCTCGCCGATCCCGCCGAAGCCGGCGCGGTCGGAATAGGGCCCGTCCTGTCCATAGCCCGACATGCGGGCGATGATGAGGCCCGGGTTTTCCGCGTGGAGTTCAGCCGGGCTCATGCCCCAGCGTTCGAGGGTTCCGGGCTTGAAGTTCTCGATCAGCACATCGGCCTCGGCGATCAGGCGCCGGGCGAGCGCCTGGCCCTCGGGGATGCGCAGGTTGCAGGTCACCGAGCGTTTGTTGCGGGCGATGACTTCCCACTGCACTTTCTCGTCGCCCTGGCCCCAGTTGCGCATCGGGTCGCCCGCACCCGGCGGTTCGATCTTGATCACGTCGGCGCCCATGTCGCCGAGCAACTGCCCGCAGAACGGGCCGGCGAGAAGCTGGCCCATCTCCACGACCTTGATCCCATCAAGAGCGCTCATTCCGCCGCCTCCCGCAAGGTGGTCCACACCGGCTGGACCGGGGCGGGAAGGCCGGTCTCGGCCTCGCAGTTCGCGCGCAGGGCATCGATGCCGGGGCCGTAGTCGAACAGCGCAAGCTCCCCGCGGCCGGCCGAGATCTTGGCGCGCAGCTTCGCGGTTGCAGCGGCATCCACCACGCCTTCGGCATCGGCGACCACGCCATAGGCGCGGGCGCCTTCGGGGGTGACGAGGCCCTGCCGGATTTCGAGGGCCACGAGTTCAGGATCGCGCGCGAGCGGGTCGCCCCATCCGCCGCCGCCCCAGGTGATGAAGTGGAGGAGGTCGCCCGCCTTGACCGCGACACTCTCGACCTTGTTGCCGACGATCGCGGTGGTGCCGTCGGCGCGCTCGAGCACCTTGCGCGCGCGCGCGCCCGGGTGCCCGCCGTTGACGCCCCAGGGCGGCACGAACCAGCGGTCGTCATGGATCGCGATCTCGCCATCGGCGAGGAAGCGGTAGGTCATGTGGATGCCGTTGCCCCCGCGGTGGAGCCCCGCCCCCCCGCTGTCGGGCGCGGTGGAGTAGCGCTCGATGCGCAGCGGGAAATAGCGTTCGAGGAATTCGTTGGGGACATTGGTGAAGCCCGGCCACAGCGAGTGTCCGTCCGGCCCGTCGCCCAGCGGCCGCCCGGGGATGCCCCCGAAGCCGATCTGGAACAGCTGGAACCAGTCGCGGCTGCCATCCTCGCGCGCGTCCCAGCCCGAATAGAACAGGTGCGGCGAGGAAGAGAAGCCGGCGGCATTGAGGAATTCCGGCGTCTTCTGCCCGAGCAGCCCGCCCAGAATGTCGAAGATGCGGCCCAAGGCATGGGTGCGGCCCGAGAGCGCGGCGGGGAAGTGCGGCTTCAAGAGCGAGCCTTCGGGGATGCGCACCTCGATCAGATCGTAGAACCCGTCGTTGAACAGGATCTGCGGATCGAAGACCATGATCATGTAGATGCCGAAGAACATCTTGAACATGTTCTCGTTGAGGAAGAAGTTGATCGAAGCGGCCGACTGCGGGTCGGTGCCCTCGAAATCGAGGATCACCCTGTCGCCCTCGCGCCACATGGTGCAGCGGATCTTGTAGGGGCCATAGCCCTTGCCGTCGTCGCAGATGTAATCCTCGAAGCTGACCGGCTCCTCGGCGACGGCCATCGCCAGCAGCGATTTCATGGCGCGGTGGTTGCGGGCGAGCAGTTCCTGCGTTGCCGAGACATAGACATCGTCGCCGAAGCGGTCGGCCATCTCGATGACGCGGCGCGCGGCAACGCGGCAGGAGGCGATGAGGGCGTTGAGATCGGCCTGGCACCAATCGGGCTTGCGGGTCTGGTGCATCACCAGCTTCATCAGGTCTTCGTTATACTCGCCGCGCTTCCAGATCTTCACCGGCGGGATGCGCACCCCTTCCTCGAAGATCGAGGAGGCACCGATGGGCATGGAGCCCGGCACAGAACCGCCTATGTCCGACTGGTGGCCGAACATCGCGGTATAGGCGATCAGACGCCCGTCCTTGAACACGGGGAGCAGCACCAGCCAGTCGTTCGAGTGGCTGATCGCGCCCGCGCAGGAATAGGGGTCGGACAGGAAGATCATGTCCCCGTCCTCGATCGTGCCGTCGAAGCTCTTCAGGAAGCCGTCGATGCAGCTGCCGAACTGGCCGACGATCATCTTGCCGGCCGGATCGGAGATCAGCGGGAAGGCGTCGCCCTGTTCGCGGATGCCGGGGCTCATGGCGGTGCGCACGAGGGTCGCGTCCATCTCGATGCGCGCGTTCCTGAGCGCGTTCTCGATAATGTCGAGCGTGACCGGGTCGATTGCGACCGTGTTGAAGGGCGCGGGGTTGGTTTCGATGATGCGTGCCGGCATGGTCTTAGCCCTCCGCCTTGAGAGTGATGAGGATATTGCCGACAGCGTCGACGCGCGCGCGGCAATCATGTTCGACCAGCGTGGTCGAATCCATCTCGGTGATGATCGCCGGGCCTTCGATCACGTCGCCCTGCCTGAGCCGCGCGCGGTCGTAGATCACCGCGGGCCGCTCCTCGCCGCCGATCCACATCACATGGTCGCGGATCTTGGCCGCTTGCGGGTTGCCATCGCCCTTGGGGAGTTCGGCTGCGGGGAGGGCCGGGGCCTGCCCCTGCGCCACGGCGCGCAGGTTCACGATCTCGTGGGGGGTGTCCATGTTGAAGGTGAAGAGCCGCAGGTGCTCCTCGTCGAAGCGGGCCAGGATGTCTTCGATCCCGTCCTTCTCGAGAACATCCTGCGTGATCGTCAGCGGCACCTCGAAAGCCTGCCCGGCATAGCGCACGTCGATCTCGAACAGCGAGGTGATCTGCTCCTCGGGAATGCCGTCCGCCGCCAGTTCGCCGCGGGTCTGCGCAGCCATCTCGTCAAGCACGGCGACCAGATCGGCAATGGTGGTGTCGCGGGCGAGGCGCGAGAAGCTGCGCGCGGTCTCGGTGCGCATGCGCGTGGTCGCATCGCCCAGCGCGCAGAGCACGCCGGGGGAAACGGGCGAGATCGCGGGCCAGCTGCCCATCAGGCGGGCGACCGCGTTGACATGGAGCGGACCCGCGCCGCCGAAGCCCATCAGCGCGAATTCGCGCGGGTCGTAACCCTGCTGGACCGAGATCATGCGCAAGGCGCCGAACATGTTCTCGTTGACGATATCGATGATCCCGCGTGCGGCCTCCATCAGCGTGACGCCGAGCGCATCGGCGATGGTCTGCACCGCCGCCTTGGCGCCCTCGCGGTCGAGCTTGAAGCTGCCGCCGAGGAGGTCTTCGGGGAGGTAGCCGAGCACCACGTTGGCATCGGTCACGGTGGGAAGCTGGCCGCCCTTGGCATAGGCGACCGGCCCCGGCACTGCGCCCGCGCTCTCGGGGCCGACGCGCAGCGCGCCGGTCAGCTGCGGCACGTGGGCGATCGAGCCGCCGCCCGCGCCCACGGTCTTCACATCGAGCGCCGAGGCGCGCACCGAGAGGTGGCCGACCTCGGTCGTCCGCTGGCGGCGCGGCTCGAGGCCCTGGATCAGCGCCACGTCGGTCGAGGTGCCGCCGACGTCGAGCGTGAGGATATTCTCGAAGCCTGCATTCTTCGCCACCCACAGCGCGCCCGTCACCCCGCCGGCGGGGCCGGACATGAGGATGTTGACGGGATGCTCTTCCGCCTTCTGGCTGGACATGAGGCCGCCATCCGAACGCAGCAGCGAGAGGCGGCCCTGGAGGCCTTCGGCTTCGAGCTTGGTGCGCAGGTTGGAGACATATTTGCTCACCACCGGGCGCACGGCGGCATTGGCGACGGTCGAAAGCGTGCGCTCGTATTCCTGCATCTCGGGCAGGACTTCGTGGGAGAGCGAGACGGGGATGCCGGGCAGTTCCTCGGCGGCGATCTCGCCGATGCGGGCCTCGTGCGCGCCGTTGAGATAGGCGTTCATCAGGGAGACGGTGAGCGCTTCGATGCCATCGCCCTTGAGCTTGCGCAGGGCGGCGCGCACCGCGCCTTCGTCGAGCGGGGCAACCTCGTTTCCGCGCGCGTCCATGCGGCCTGGCACCTCGACGGTGTGTTCCAGCCGGGCGAGGGGCTGGGGCTTGGGCCATACGATCCAGGCCGCGAGCCCGCCGGGGACGAAAGAGCGCGCGATCTGCATGATGTCGCGGTAGCCCTGCGTCGTCACCAGACCGACCTTCGCGCCCTTGCCTTCGAGCACGGCATTGGTGGCAACGGTCGTGCCGTGCAGGAAATAGGCGATGTCGGCGGCGGTGATCCCGGCCTTTTCGGTGATCGCCTTGACACCTGTGAGGATGCCTTCGGAGGAATCGTGCGGTGTCGAGGGAGTCTTGTGCCGCCAGAATGCTCCGCTTGCCTCGTCGAACAGCAGGAGGTCGGTGAAAGTCCCGCCCACGTCGACGCCCAACCTGTAAGTCATGCCCTGTCCTCTTGTTATGCTGCGCGCGCGACCGCCGAGGGCAGTTCGCGCCCCAGCTCGCCCGCAAACCACTTGTTCGCCGCTATCGCGGCTTCGAGATCGATGCCGGTGCCCACCCCGGAACGCGCCATCATGTAGATGAGATCCTCGGTGGCGATATTGCCCGTCGCCCGCGGGGCGAAGGGGCAGCCGCCGAGGCCGCCGAGCGAGGCGTCGAACACCCGCACGCCCGCCTTCCAGGCCTCCCAGGCATTGGCGATGCCGGTGCCGCGGGTGTTGTGGAAATGGGCGCGCATCGGGATCTTCCCGCCAAGCAATTCCCCGAGCTTGCCGAACAATTCCCCCGCCTCGAAGGGCGTGCCGACGCCGATGGTGTCGGCGAGCGCGATCTCCTCGGAGCCTTCTTCCGCGATGGCTTCGGCGATGGCGAGCACGGTTTCGTGCCTCACCGCGCCCTCGAAGGGGCAGCCGAAGGCGGCGCTGATCGTCACCTGCGCGCGCATTCCCTCGGCGCGGGCGAAGCGCAGCATCTCACGGGTTTCGGCGATGCCCTCGGCGATGGTCTGGCCCTGATTGCGCTGCCCGAAAGTGTCGCTGGCGACGATGACGCAGCCGACCTGGTCGACGCCTCTTTTTCCGCCCTCGCGGGTGGCGAGCGCGCGCAGGAGCCCGCGCTTGTTGAGCACGAGGCCGACATAAGTGCAGTCGGCGCGGTCCGGCAGGCCGGCGATTACCGTTTCGGCATCCGCCATCTGCGGCACGCGGGCCGGGTGGACAAAGCTTGCGACCTCGAGCCGCCGCGCGCCGTAACCGATCATGCGTTCGATCAGCGCGAGCTTCACTTCGGTCGAAATGATGTCGGGTTCGTTTTGCAGCCCGTCACGCGGGCCTACCTCGACCAGTTCGATCTGTCCGCCTGACATGGTGACTCGCTTTGTGATGCTGAGAGGGCTTCGTCCGTCTGATTAGCTGCTTTGTATACAATTGCAATCGGGCATGGCAGCCAGCCGGAAGGAGCTTCCCGCTGGCGGCAATCAGGTTTCGTTCTTGCCCGCCGCAGGGCCGACCGCGCGGGCGAAGGTGTGGAAGGCGCGGCGCAGGTGGCTGCCCATCACTGCCCGTGCCCAGTCCGGATCGTGCGCTGCGAAGGCGGCGATCAGCTCGTCATGGTCGCGGGCCGATTGGCGCAGGTCATCGGGCGAATAGGTGCGGGCAGTGCGCAAGACGACCGGTGCTTCGACGAGCTTGGGAAGAAGCTGCCCCAGGCGCGGAGACTGCGCTGCCTCTATGATTACTTCATGAAAGGCGCGGTTGGCATCGAGAAAGCGCGCCACGTCGGGCGGGGTCTGCTCGATCGCTGCCTTGAGATCACGGTTCAGGGCTTCCAGGGCGCCGATCTGCTCTCGGGAGAGCCGCCTCGCCGCGCGCTCTGCGGCGTGGCATTCGAGCATCTGCCTGAGCGTGAACATCTCCTCGATGTCGTCGCGGCTCCAGTCGGCAACGAACAGCCTCTTTGTGTCCGAACGGACCAGCAGCAGCTCGTCTTCGAGCCGGCGCACGGCCTCGCGCACGGGGGTGCGGCTGACGCCGGTGATCTGGGCAAGCCGGTCCTCGGTGAGCTGCTCGCTGGGCTTGACCGCGCCGCTCAGGAGATGGGCACGGATCTTGGCGTAGGCCTGTTCGGAGGCGCGGCTCATGGTACGGGGGTTTTCAGGCCGAGATCGAAAGCGCGAAGGTTCATGGTGTTCCTTTTGCGATGGAGCCCCCATCCCTGCAAGGATGTGCGGCGATTAAAGCACACTCTGTGCCTTGCGTTTGCCAGATGATGGGTTTCGCTTGACGGGAGCGATTTGTATACAATAACCATCGCCACGCAGGCAACAGGGGAGTGCCCGTGAACCGTGAAGTACCGACCGTGCCCGGCGTAATCCACGCGGCAGCCGCATCCGGCTGCGCTGTGCGTCGCCGTGCCCCGTGCGCGCATCCCCACGCCAAGCGTAACCTCTCGGGTGCCCGTGCGGCGCCCTGACGATCCCATCCCTTCTCCTAAGGAGAGCCGTCCCATGAATGTCCGTCTGCTTCTTGCCTCCGGCGCGGCCCTCGGTGCCATCGCCATCTCCGCTCCCGCCGCAGCCCAGTCGGAGCCCGCCGCCGAGCAGGCTGCCGCCGAGACCGAGGGGGCGATCATCGTCACCGCGCGCCGCCAGTCGGAAACGCTCGAGGATGTGCCCGCAGCCGTCACCGTCTTCACCGCCGAAGCCCTGGCCAAGACCGGCGTGCAACGCGCCGACGATTTCATCCAGCTGACGCCGGGCGTGACGATCGTCACCGGCACCGCCGAGGCGGGTGACACCCAGATCAACATCCGCGGCATCAATGGTGCGCGCGACGCCGAAAGCTCGGTCGCGCTGGTGGTCGATGGCATCCTCAAGACCAACACCGCGCAGCTCAACCAGAACCAGGGAACGCTGCGACAGGTCGAAATCCTCAAGGGTCCGCAGGGCGCGCTTTACGGCCGCAACGCAGCGGCCGGCGCGATCGTGCTCCAGACGCTGAAGCCGGGCGACACGCTCGAGGCAGGCGTGCTGGTGCGTGCGGCCCAGGACAATACCTACCTCGCCAATGGCCATATCGCCACGCCCCTCGGCGAGAGCGCGGGCCTTGTGGTCTCGGGCAATTACTCGACCACCGACGGCTTCTTCCGCAACCGCTTCCTCGGCAACTCCAAGACGGTCGATGATCAGGAAGTCTGGGGCGTCGACGGGCGCTTTGTCGCCGAGCTCGGTCCCGACACCGATATCGACGTCAAGGCCCGCTATGCCAAGCTTTCCGGCGCCTCGATCAATTTCAACGCGAGCTTCCACCTGCCGAACTTTGCCGCAGTCAACCCGGCCTTCTTCGAGGACGTCAACACCCATCCCTTCGATTACTATTCGAACATCCGGCCGACCAACGACCAGAAGACCTTCGAGACCTCGGCCAAGGTCGAGCACAAGTTCGAAGGGGCAACGCTGACCGCTTGGGTGCTCTACAGCGACGTCGACCAGTCGCTCACCGCCGACGGCACCTCGGCCGACTTCGCGCGCTTTACCTTCCCGGGTGCAACCCCCACCTCGGTCGCCGCGGCCAATGCCTGCGCCGCCTCGACCGCCGCGCTCACCGGCTATCGGCTCAACCAGCCGACCTTCATCGGCGCGAGCCCGATCCCGTTCATCTTCAATCCCGCCAGCGGTTCGACCTTCGGTGCCTACAGCCCGACGACCTGCGACGGTACCCAGCTCCAGATCCGCAAGCAGGAGGACATCAGCGGCGAACTGCGCCTGTCGTCGAACGGCGACGGGCCGGTCAACTGGCAGGTCGGCGCCTACTATCTGCACATCAACCGCGAGGTCGGCATCAGCCTCGGGGCTGACCTTGGCCGTGGGGTGAGCCGCCAGCTCTACAACGCGCCCGGCAGCGACAACCCGACGACCCAGCTGTTCCATGATGCCTTCAAGACCGATGTCTATGCCGTCTTCGCGGCAACCGACTTCGATCTGGCCGACCGCCTCAACCTCAGCCTTGCCGGGCGCTACGACGTCGAGCAGCGTCAGGTGTCGAGCCTGGTCCCGGCCGTGAGCGATCCGATCACCGGAGGGCCGATCAATCCCGGTCAGCGCGTCGGCAACGGCGGCGTCGTCCAGCCGATTGCCCCGCAGTCGGAAACCTTCCAGCAGTTCCAGCCCAAGATCTCGCTGCGTTACGAGCTTACCCCCGATGTCAATTTCTACGGCAACTGGGGCATCGGGTTCAAATCGGGCGGGTTCAACAACCAGGGCTCGGCGGCGATCGTGACCCAGGCGTTCAACCAGTTCATCGGCACCAACGTCCGGATCAACGACCAGTACCGCAAGGAAGTCTCGAGCGCCTTCGAGGCGGGCGTGAAGGGCAATCTGTTCGACGGCGCGGTCAATTTCGACCTCGCGGGCTACTACACCAAGATCGATGACATGCAGTTCTTCGAGTTCTTCGTCGGCGGCTTCGGTCTGCTGCGCGTGGTCTCGAACATCGATGAGGTGGAGGTTTACGGTGCCGAGCTCAATCTCAGCGCCGAACTGATGAGGGGCTGGACGGTGTATGGCTCGGGCAACGTCACCGACAGCCAGATCAAGGCCAATGCCTCGCGTCCGGGCACCGTGGGCAACAAGTCGCCCTATACGGCCGATTACACCATCAACCTCGGCACGCAGGTCGATCTGCCGATCAACGACCGGTTCGACTTCGTGACCCGTGCCGATTACCGCATCACCGGTCCGACGTGGTTCCACACGCTGCAGGACGATACCAACCCGACGCTGTTCAGCGGCCTGCTGCCGACCTCCGCGCTGCGGCTTCCGGCGGTGGTGGGCAATGCCGATTACTCGGTCGCCCAGCGCGATGCCTTCGGCGTGATGGACCTGCGGGTCGGCATCGAAGGCGACAAGTGGTCGGTGATCGCCTATGCCGAAAACCTCTTCAACGAGAAGTATCTCAACGAGGTGATCACGGCGGTCGAGTTCGGCGGTTCGTTCATCTCGCCCGGCGCCCGCCAGCGCTTCGGGGTGGAGCTTGGCTACAAGTTCTAATTCCCGAGCCCTTCGGGCGTCGCATGACGGGAATGGCAGGAGCGCGCGGGGGGCAACCTCCGCGCGCTTTGCTTTTCCGCAGGTTAGGGGGCTGCCGGGGCGGGTGTGCTCCACCACGAAAGCGTCTGGTTGTCATGGGCCGAGGTCCACACGCCGGCAGGCGTCCAGCGCAACGCCCCGCTGCCGACGGCCGGTCCCATACGCGCGCGGATCTTGAGGGTCGCGGGGTCGATCACCACCATCGTCTGCTGGTCGGTCGTCCGCAGCCACACCGCCCCGCCGCCGGTGTCGATGTCGCCCCACTTGAGGTTGTCACCGATCTTGGTCCGCCCTGCGATCCCGAGGCTTGATGGATCGACCTTGGCAACTGTGCCGTCGCCCTGTTCCTGAACCCAGACCGCGCCTTCGCCTGCGGCGAGGAAGCCGGGCGTGTCTCCCAGTTCCGCCTTGCCGGAAACGGCATTGGCCGCCGGGTCGATCCGCTGGAGCAGCCTGCCCTCGCTCGACACAGCCCAGACAGCATCGAAGCCCGCGGCGAGATACCAGGTCTCGGGCGCCACGGCGATGGTGGCAAGGATGGCGTTGGTTGCCGGATCGATGCGCGCGACCCTGCCTTGCGGGTCGCTAGGCACCCAAACCGATCCGGCGGCCGCGATCACGTTGGTTTCGCCTTTCGGATTGGCAAGGCCGGTGGCGATCTTCGCCTCGACGGCAGCGGTCTTGAGGTTGATCCGCCACACCTCGCCGCCCTGGCAATTGGCGACCCGCAGCAATTATGCGGGCACCTGGATCATCTGGGACCGGATCTTCGGCACCTGTGTCGATGGCGAGGCCGAGGTGCTCGGCATGGAGGGCGGGCGCCGGATGGACATTGCCGAGACGATGGTCTTCCCCTTCCGCGAGGGCTGGCGAGACGGCAAGGCATGGGTCGCCAGACGGCTCGCCGCCAAGTCGGCGCTGGAGCCGGCCGAGTGAGCGAGCCGCGCCGCTTCGCGATTCCCTTCGTGGAACACATCTGGCGGGTACGCGGCGAGGTTCCGATCGATCCGGCCCTCGCGCCCGAGGAGGCCTTTGCCCGTCTGGAGCCCTTGCTGCGAACGCCGGGCACGCAGCTGGCGGTGGAGGGCGGGACGCTCGCCTATGCCAAGCACAATCCGGCAGCCCAGGACGCCTTTGCCACCTTCACCCGCGGCCGGCTGTGGATCGAGCGCGCCGGCGCGGGCGCAGTGCTGCGCTTCGACCTGTTCAGCCACGCCCTGCTGCTGTGCTTTCTTGCCCCCTTGCTGTTCCTCGGCTTCGCGCAGCTCGCCGAGAGCCTCAACGCCTACGAGAAGGCCGCCACCGAGGCATCCGGGAAGGAGGACAAGGACAAGGACAAGCCCAGGCCCGTGAAGGCGCTCAATCCGGTCGACCAATTCCTCGGTGCCCCCGCTCCCGAGGATCCGAACAAGAAGAAAGGCAAGGAGGACGAGGACGAGGACGAGGCGCGCCATGCGCCCGAGCAGGGCTATGTCCTCGCCGGGCTCTTTTTTGCGCTCTATCTGCTCGGCCGCTGGCTCGAGCCGTGGCTGGCCCGCCGCCGCCTGCGTGCGGCGCTGGCGGAGCTGCCCGATCGCGGGGCGGCCTAGCGGCGTTCCCGCGGCCCTGTGATCCGGCCTGTCCCCCTCCAGACCCGGTTCAGACCCCCGCCGGAACCCGCCTCGTGCAACCCTTTCGGCGTTGAACCGTAGTGGTGGTGTGGCGATTGCAATTGATCGCTGGCCTCAAGGGACTAGCTCCAGATCCATGTTCGAGAATCTCGACGCTCTGCTCCTCGCGCGGATCCAGTTCGCCTTCACGGTGAGCTTCCACTTCTTCTTCCCCGCCTTCTCGATCGGGCTGGCGAGCTATCTTGCTGTTCTGGAAGGGCTTTGGCTCAAGACCGGCAAGAGCCTCTATCTCGATCTCTTCAAGTACTGGCTGAAGATATTCGCGATCGCCTTTGCGATGGGCGTCGTTTCCGGGATCGTCATGTCCTATCAGTTCGGCACCAACTGGGCGGTGTTTTCCGACAGGGCCGGGCCCGTGATCGGCCCGCTGATGGCCTACGAGGTGCTGACGGCGTTCTTCCTCGAGGCGGGCTTTCTCGGCGTGATGCTGTTCGGGATGGAGAAGGTCGGCAAGCGCCTGCACTTCGCGGCGACGCTGATGGTGGCGCTGGGCACCTTCGTCTCGGCCTTCTGGATCCTGTCGGTCAATTCCTGGATGCAGACCCCGACGGGCTATGTGCTGGGCGCGAACGGGCAGTTCCTGCCGGGCGAGAGCTGGGCCGAGATCATCTTCAACCCCAGCTTCCCCTATCGCCTCGTCCACACGGTCATGGCCGCCTATCTCACCACCGCCTTCGTGGTGGGCGCGGTGGGAGCATGGCACCTGCTCAAGGACAGGGCGAACCCGCACGCCCGCAAGATGTTCTCGATGGCGATGTGGATGGCCGCGATCGTTACCCCGGCGCAGATATTCGCTGGCGACATGCACGGCCTCAACACCCTCGAACATCAGCCGGTGAAGGTCATGGCGATGGAGGGGCACTACCAGTCGCACCCCGATGGCGCGCCGCTGATCCTGTTCGGCATTCCCGACAGCGAGGCCAAGACGGTGCGCTATGCGATCGAGATCCCGAAAGCCTCCTCCTTCATCCTCAAGCATGACTGGAACGCCCCGCTGGCCGGGCTCGATACGATCCCTGACAATCTGGAGCCGCCGGTGCCCATGGTGTTCTGGAGCTTCCGCATCATGGTGGGGATCGGCTTCGCGATGCTCGGGATCGGGTTGTGGAGCCTGTGGGGTCGCTTTCGCGGCACGCTCTATGATCTGCCCTGGCTCCACCGCGCCGCGGTGCTGATGGGCCCGAGCGGTTTCGCCGCCGTTCTCGCCGGATGGATCACCACCGAGGTGGGACGCCAGCCCTTCGTCGTCTATGGCCTGCTCAGGACTGCCGATGCCGCCAGCCCGCTTGCCGCGCCTGCCGTCGCCGCTTCCCTGCTCGCTTTCGTTCTGGTCTATTTCACCGTCTTCGGCGTCGGCGTGTGGTATATCACCCGCCTCATGTCCAAGCCGCCGCAGCCGGGCGAATACGGGGTCAAGCGCGGGGATGTCGGCCCGATCCGCACCGCCGGGATCACCCCGGGGCCGACGCAGAACCCGGGCGGGGCCGAGACGCTGCCCGGCGACCGCGAGAACGCGGAGGCCGGCGCATGATCAGCTTCGATCTCACCGTCATCTGGGCCTTCATCATCGCCCTGGCGGTCTTCGCCTATGTGGTGATGGACGGCTTCGACCTCGGCATCGGAATCCTCTTTCCGACCTTCAAGGCGGGCCGCGAACGCGACCGCGCGATGAATTCGATCGCGCCGGTGTGGGACGGCAACGAGACCTGGCTGGTGCTCGGCGGGGGCGGGCTGTTCGCCGCCTTTCCGCTCGCCTATGCGGTGATCCTGCCGGCGACCTACCCGCTGATCATCGCCATGCTCCTGGGCCTTGTCTTCCGCGGGGTCGCCTTCGAATATCGCTGGCGCGATCCGGCGCACCAGAGGTTCTGGGATCACGCCTTCACCGGCGGTTCCCTGATCGCGGCGCTGGCGCAGGGCATGACCCTGGGGGCGCTCCTCCAGGGCATCGAGGTCGAGGGGCGCGCCTATGCGGGGAGCTGGTTCGACTGGCTCACCCCCTACACCCTGTTGACCGGCCTCGGCACGGTTGCGGGCTATGCGCTCCTCGGCAGCACCTGGCTGATCTGGAAGCTCGACGGCGAGGAACAGGCCCACGCCCGGAGGCTCGCGATCCGCTGGGGCGCGGCGACCATCGTGCTGATGGGCGCGGTGAGCGTCTACAACATCCTCCTCAACGCCGCCTATGCCGAGCGCTGGCTGTCCGCCCCGGAGGTCTACTGGGTCGCCCCCGTGCCGATCCTCACCGCCATCGTCGCGCTCTCAATGCTGCGCGCGATCCTCAAGGAGCGCAATTCCAAGCCCTTCTGGCTCGGCATCGCCCTGTTCTTCCTCGGCATGAGCGGCCTTGGCGTGACGATCTGGCCCTATGCCGTGCCCGAAAGCGTCACGATCTGGGAAGCCGCCGCGCCCGAGAAGAGCCAGGCCTTCATGCTCGTCGGCGTCGCGCTCACCATGCCGCTGATCATCGCCTACACCGCCTGGGCCTACTGGGTGTTCCGCGGCAAGGTCGGGCATGAGGGGTATCATTGATGCTGGCGCGGCCGGATGGCGAGCCGGACGGCCCGCCGCGCTCACGTGGCGAAGCGGTCGCGCAGGAGCACGCGCCGCTGTGGCAGCGCCTTGCGTGGATGGCCGGCATCTGGGCGGCGAGCGTCGCGGTGCTCGGCGCGGTGGCGTGGATCATCCGCCTGTGGATCGCACCCTGATGGTCAAGGTCTGGTACGACGGCGCCTGCCCGCTCTGCACCCGCGAGATCGCGCTGATGCGGCGGCTCGACCGGCGCGGCGCCATCACCTTCGTCGACGTGGCGGCGGGCGCCGACCCCACCTGTCCGATCGATCGCGCCCGGCTCCTCGCGCGCTTCCATGCCGAGGAGGAGGGGCGCGTGCTCAGCGGCGCGGCCGCCTTTGCCGCGATGTGGCGCGCCATTCCGCTGCTGCGCCCGCTCGGCCTTGCGGCGCGGCACCAGCTGGTGCTGGCTCTGCTTGAGGCCGCCTATCTGCGCTTCCTCGTCGTCCGCCCCCGGCTGCAACGCTTCTTCACCTGAGAAAGCGCTTGCCCGCAGCGGCGCGATGGTCTGAATTCCCGCCCGGACAGAACGGGAGAGACCAGGCCGCCATGACCTATTTCGGCGCGATGCAGAACGAGATCTACAATGCCGGGCTGAGAGGCATCCTGCCCGCCTACCCGGTCGATTTCGCCACCCTCGAAAAGCGCGCGCACGAGGCGCTGGGGCCGATGCTCACCAATTATGTCGCGGGCGGCTGCGGGGACGAGCACACGCAGGACCAGAATTCTGCCGCCTTCCACCACTGGGGAATGGTGCCGCGCATGATGGTCGACTGTTCGACCCGCGATCTTTCGACCGAGCTGTTCGGGCATCGCTACCCGACCCCCCTGTTCATGGCCCCCATCGGCTTGAACGGCGAGGCGACGCAGGACCGGCACGGCGACCTGGCCGCCGCCCGTGCCTCGGCGCTGACCGGCGTGCCGTTCTGCGCCTCGACCCTCGCCAACGATCCGCTGGAAGACGTGAAAGCGGCCTGCGGCGAGACGCCTGCGTGGTTCCAGCTCTATACCCCGAAGAACCGCGACCTGGCGGAAAGCCTCATCCGCCGCGCCGAGGCAGCGGGCTATTCCGCGCTGGTGGTGACGCTCGATACCTGGGTGACCGGCTGGCGCCCGCGCGATCTCAACGCGTCGAATTTCCCGCAGCTGCGCGGCAAGGTCTTGCAGAACTACTTCACCGATCCGGTCTTCCGCGCGCTGCTGGCGCGGCCCCCCGAGGAAGACCCGGCGGCGGCGATCTTCACCTGGGCGGCGACCTTCGGCCAGGTGCTGACCTGGGACGACATGGCGTGGTTCAGGTCGGTCACGAAGCTCCCTATCGTGCTCAAGGGCATCTGCCACCCCGACGACGCCCGGCGCGCGGTCGATACGGGGGCGGATGCGATCTATTGCTCGAACCACGGGGGGCGGCAGGCCAATGGCGGGATCGCTGCGATCGATTGCCTCGGGGACGTGGTGACGGCGGCGGGCGAGGTGCCGGTGCTGTTCGACAGCGGCGTGCGCTCCGGGACCGACGCCGTGAAGGCGCTGGCGCTCGGCGCGCGGGCCGTGGGGGTGGGGCGGCCCTATACCTATGGCCTTGCGCTCGGCGGCGCCGAGGGGGCTGCCTTCGTGCTGCGCTCGATCCTCGCCGAGGCGGACCTGCTGATGGCCGTCAACGGCTATCCCACGCTCGCGGACGTGCGGGCGGCAGGCGTGCGCCGGACCGGGGGCTAGAGCGGCGATCCGCCAACGGGAATGCGCGTGCACGCCTCGGAATTCACCTGAAATGGCTATGGAATTCTGCGTACAGGGGTGGAAGGTCATGAGTTTTCCACAGTCCCCGTGGTAGGGCGTGCCTCAGAATTCGCGCGACTCGGGAGTGCGACACTTGGAAAAGCCGACGATCTGGTCGAACCGGCCCGACCCCATGCGCCGGACGGTATGCATCCATGACGAGCACGCGCGCCGCGCGCGCTATGGCCGCATTCGCCCCATGGAAACCCGCAAGCCGCTGCTTGCGCGCCTCGCCGGCATCATCCCGATCTCCTGATCTTCGGGCCGGTGGCTCAGCCGCGCGCCTTGGCCAGCATCACCAGCTTCGTGTCGGTAAAGGCGAGGTAGCCTTCCTCGCCGCCTTCCGAGCCGAAGCCCGAATCGCCCACGCCGCCGAAGGGCGTCTCGGGCGATGACACGATCAACTGGTTGATCCCGACCATGCCGGCCCGCAATGCCTTGCCGAGGTAATGCGCCTCGTCGAGGTCGCCCGAGAAGGCATAGGCGGCAAGGCCGTAGCGCAGCGAATTGGCGATCCCGACCGCGTCCTCGATATGTTCGAAGGGCACGATCCCGGCGATGGGGCCGAAGGGCTCCTCGATCATCAAACGGCTGTCGGGGGCAGGGTTGGCGATGACGGTGGGCTGGAAGAAGAAGCCCCTGGTCCCGATCACCGCGCCACCGGTGACGACTTCGCCGCGATGGCCTCCAGCGTCGGCCACCACTTGCTCCATCGCCGAAATCCGCCGCGCGTGCGCCAGCGGGCCCATGTCCACGCTCTCGTCCGCGCCAGGGTCGCCGACCTTGATCCGGCCCGCGATGGCCGCAAACTCCGCGACGAAATTGTCGTAGATCTCCTTTGCCACCAGGAAGCGCGTCGGCGAGACGCAGACCTGCCCGGCGTTGCGGAACTTGGTGGTCGCGCACATCGCGACGGCGCGTTCGACATCGGCATTTTTACTCACGATAACAGGCGCATGACCGCCAAGCTCAGGCGTGAAGCGCTTCATGCGGCTGGCGGCCAGCGCGCCGAGGTGCTTGCCGACCGCGGTCGAGCCGGTGAAGCTGACCTTGCGGGTGACGGGGGCGGCAACGAGGTGCTCGGCGATCGGACCGGGATCGCCGTAGACGAGGTTCAGCACGCCCTTGGGCACGCCGGCATCGACGAAGCATTCGGCCAGCAGCTGGGCCGAGGCCGGGGTGTTCTCGGCCGGCTTGAGGATCGCGGTGCAGCCTGCCGCGAGCGCCCCGGCGATCTTCTTGGCGGGCAGGTTCACCGGGAAATTCCACGGGGTGAGCAGCACCGCCGGACCGATGGGTTCGTGCGTCACGATCTGGGCGATGAGCTGGTTGCCGCGCGCGGGAATCAGCCGCCCGCCCCGGCGCTTGGCCTCTTCCCCAAGAAAATCAATCACATCGGCAGAGTTCGTGATCTCGCCCACGGCCTGTGCCCGGGTCTTTCCCATCTCGGCGGTGACCACCCGGGCGATGGCCGGAGCGCGCTCGCGCAGCAGGTCGGCGGCGCGGCGCAGGATCGCGTGGCGCTCGGCGCCCGAGGTGCGGCTCCAACCGGCGAAGGCATCATCGGCCGCCTTGAGGGCAGCGTCGAGCTGGGCGGTCGAGGCCTTGGGGCACTGGCCGATCACCTCGCCCGTGGCAGGGTTCACCACCGGCATTGTGCCAGCCTCGCCCGTTTCGATCCAGGCACCGTCGATCAACATTGTGAGGGTCGGGTAGGCGGTCATCGGGGGCTCCTTCGGATCGCAAATGTTTCACATGAAACATTGTTCTGGCGGGGGTCTGTCCGGGGTCTGAACGCGCATGGCGGGGGTCTGGACCTGCATGGCAGGGCTCTAGACCGCCACGACGTGCTGCTCGATCGCGCCGAAGATCGAGTGATTATGCGCATCGCGCATCTCGATCCGCACCGTGTCGCCGGCCTGCATGAACGGCGTCCTGGGCGCGCCGTCGCGGATCGTCTCGATCATGCGGATCTCGGCGATGCAGGAATAGCCCGCGCCGCCCTCGGCCACGGGCTTGCCCGCCCCGCCATCGGCGCCCTTGTTCGAGACCGTGCCGGTGCCGATGATGGTTCCGGCCGCGAGGTTGCGGGTCTTGGCGGCGTGAGCCACCAGCTGCGCAAGGTTGAAGGTCGCATCGACCCCGGCGTTCGCCCGGCCGAAGGGCTGGCCGTTCAGATCGACCATCAGCGGCAGGTGGATGAGACTGTCCGCCCATGCCGCGCCCAGCTCGTCGGGCGTTACCGCCACCGGAGAAAAGGCGCTCGCGGGCTTGGACTGGAAGAAGCCGAAGCCCTTTTCCAGCTCTGCCGGGATCAGCCCGCGCAAGCTCACATCGTTGACCAGCATCAGCAGTCGGATATGCCCGGCCGCTTGCTCGGGCGTGCATCCCATCGGCACGTCGCCGGTGATGCAGGCGATCTCGCCCTCCATGTCGCAGCCCCAGGCGGGATCGCCCAAGGGGATGTCCTGACGCGGGCGCAGAAAGCTGTCCGATCCGCCCTGATACATCAGTGGATCGTGATAGAAGCTCTCGGGCACCTTCGCGCCGCGCGCCTGCCGCACCAGCTCAACATGATTGATATAGGCGCTGCCATCAGCCCACTGGTAGGCCCGCGGGAGGGGCGAGTGCGCCTGGCGTTCGTGAAAGCGCTCGCAGGGCACCGCCTCGTGCTCGACATCGCGGGCGAGCACTTCAAGCTCGGGCGCGACGCGCTCCCAGTTGTCGAGCGCGGCCTGCATGGTGGGGGCGATATAGCCGGCCGCGCAGCAGCGCGTGAGGTCCTTGCTGACCACCACCAGCATCCCGTCACGTGTCCCATTGTCGAGGGTTGCGAGTTTCATTTTCCGTCCGTCCTTGTCTGGTTCGTCATTGCCGTGTCGCTTCGCTCCTCGCAATAACGGGGGGAATGGATCACGCGGGGGCCTGCCCCGGCGCATCGCTCTGCACATCGGGGTTCGCCGCCGCGAAGGCGGGCAGCGCGAGGCAGGCCGCCTCGATCCGGGTGAGGTGCGGGCTCATGGCGAGGTCGTAATCGAAGCGCCGCGCATTGTAGAGCTGGGGCACCAGCACGATCTCGAACAGGCCCGGCGCATCGCCATGGAGGAAGTCGCCCGCTCCCAGTTGCGCCAGCCGCGCCTCGACCGGATCGAGCGTGCGCTTCAGCCAGGTGCGATACCAGATATCGATCTCGTCCTGCGCGTGGCCGAGCGGGTCCTTGAGGTATGTGAGCACCGGCAGATTGTTCACCGCATGAATTTCGGTGGCGATGGCATAGGCCAGCTCGCGCACGGTGTAGCGATCCTCGATGCCCTGCGGCAGAAAGCGCGGCTCGGGATAGGCCTCGTCCAGCCATTCGAGCAGCGCCATCGATTGCGCCCGGTCGCGCCCGTCCGCTGCGAGCATGGGCAGCGAGCCGAAGGGATTGCGCTGCGTGAAGCCCGCGTCCCTGTTCTCGCCGGTGCGCAGGTCGACCGGGATGTTCTCGAAGGCGAGGCCCTTCAGATTGAGGGCAATGCGCAGGCGATATGAGGTGGAGCTGCGGAAATATCCGTAGAGTTTCATCATGCTCATGCGCCTGCCATCGCAGGGTTGAGGCTGGCGGGCAAGGGGAAGCGGGGCCTGGGCCGCCCCGCTCACCTCTTGGCGATTTGGCCGCTGCGCGACGCCCGGCAAGGCGGCGCGCATCACCGTGATGCCATCCTCAGGCCGGTGCCAGAACCTTGTGCACCACATCGAGCAGCCGGGCCGGAGGGCAGGGCTTGGCGAGCATCGTAGCACCCGGGAAGCGCGCGGCGATCTCCACCGCGTCGGCCATGTCGGAGTGCAGGATCACCGGCACATTGTCCTCGATAAGCTTCTGCGCCAGTTCGTAGGTCAGCCCGTCAACCAGCTCGACATCGAGCACCGCAAGATCGGGCTTTTCCTTCTGGCAGGCGAGCATGGCCGAGCAAATGCCCGCGTGGGGGCCTTCCACCTCGTAGCCCGCTTCTTCGAAAGTATCACACAAATCGAAGGCCGTGATGAACTCGTCTTCGGCGATCAGAATACGCAATGCCATGCGCCCCTCCCGTTATACGAATCCCACAATCAGGGGTTGTAACACGGATTGGACGTCAACATCGCAAGAATATCACCCGTTTCGGCCGAATTGTTCGGCAAAGCCCTTTTCGTCGCCTGCCGCGAGCAATTTGGCCTGTTCGACCCATTTGTCGCGGATGATCCGCCCCGAAAAGCGGCCGAGACGGGCATCGATCTGTTCGACTTGCTCGGGGCTCCACGCGGCGATCTGGGCGAAGGAGGTGATCCCGAATTCGCCGAGCAGCGTGGCGATCTTGGGGCCGAGGCCCTTGATCCGGGTGAGATCGTCGCGGCTGCCGGTCGCGGGGAGGGGCGCTTCGGGCGCTTCGGGCGCGGGTGCGACTTGCGGCCCGGCCTCGGCATCCGTTCCGAGCGGCGAGGCCCCTGTCACCTGCGCCTTGGCCATCGCCGAGAGGTCGCCCTGGATGATCTCCGCCCCGCGCGGCGCATCGATCAGCGCCTGGTTGCGCGCGGCAGGGGCCGCCCCCTCGTCAAGCACGTCGCGGTCCACCGCAGGCGCGCTGCCATCGTCGATCACCCGGGCCTTGCGGCCGGAACGCACGAGCACCCAGGCAAGTAGCGCCAGAAGGGCGAGCCCGATCAGGATCAGCGGCAGATGGGTCTGGAGTTCGGCGGGCATTGTTCTGGGGTCTCCGGTGAGAATTGTGCGGTTGCAGGTGCTCTAGCAGGCGCGCGGGGCCAAGCCCAAGCGCAAGGTTAGTCTTCGCTCCGGCCGCCCCTGCGGAAGAGAACCTTGTCCTCTTCCGAAAAGCCGCGCCGCCAGATGACGAGGGCATAGGTGCCGAGCACGGCAGGCACGCCGAAGACAAGCTCGACCCATTCGGGCAGAAAGGTAAAGCCATAGCCCACGACCACGGCGGGCGCGGCGGCATGGACCAGCGCCCAGCGCCAGTTGGAGACCGGCGCCTTCAGGAGATGCTTGAGCAGCAGCGCCTTGATGAGGCTCGAGGTGGCAAGCGCGACCAGCAGCGCGCCGGCTGCGCCCGCGGCCTGGTAGCCGCGCCCGAGTTCAAGCTGGCGGGTGAGGGTGATGAAGGTGATGGTGAGGCTGGCCTGAAGCGCGATGATCCCGACCGAGATCGCAAGGTTGCGCTTCCTGGCGATGTAGACGAGCACGCTTTCCGAGACGACCGCCATCGAGGCGGCGACTTCGGCGGCGAGCAGGAAGGCGAGCGCGGCGGTGCCCGCGACATAGTCCGGCCCCCACAGGCCCATCACGGCCTCGCCCGGCAGGCCCAGCACCAGCGCGATGCCGAGCTGGACGGCGATGATCCAGAAGCCGACCTGCCGCACCTGCGCCGCGATCGCCTCCATGTTGCCGATCCGCAGGTTCTTGGTGATGACCGGCGACAGGATCGGCTCGAAGCTGCTCTTGAGCTTCTGCGGCAGCGAGGCGATCTGCTGCGCGGCGTAGTAGATGCCCACGGCCTGGGGCGGCGCGAACAGGCCGAGGATGAAGATGTCGAGCAGGCGCGTGCCGCGCTCGATCGCGTCGGCGCCGACGAGCGGGAAGGCGCGCGCGGACATCCTGATGAGGCCGCTGGGGCGCCAGCCGCGGGGCAGGCCGTAGGTCTTGAGGAAGGGCCACAGGGCCGTCAGCAACCCGGCATAGATCGAGGCGATGAAGGCGAGCGCCAGTCCCCCGTCGCGCGTCGCGGGGATGAAGAAGAACAGGCCCGCGCCGATCGAGATCGTCCACGGCTCGACCACCGCTCGCGCGCGCACGGTGGTGGCGATGTCGAAGCGGTAGGCCTGCGCCGCGAGCAGAATCTCGGTGACGGCGAAGGCGGGGAGGGTGGCAACCAGCCAGATATCCCAGCGGCTGTTCATCCCGTTGGGGAACATCGGCTCGGGGAAGACCAGCAGGATCGCGGCGGCGATGGCGGAATAGAGGAGGGCGAGCAGGATCCCGTCATAGACGAGGTTCGTCTCGGCCGAGCGGTTCTCGCCCGCGCCTTCCGAAAGGCGCTGCGCGAGGCCGCGCTTTTCTCCGAGCGAGCAGAGCAGGGCGACGATCTCGATCAGCACCAGCGCCGAGGCGAAGCGCCCGAGCGCCTCGGCCCCGTAGAGGCGGGTGGCGATGACCAGGAAGGGGATGCGCGCGATGAGGCGCACCACGAAGCCCAGCGTGTTGGTGCGCCCGCCCTTGGCGAGGGCGGCGAGATCGTCGCTGTCTCCGGGCGCGGCGGCGGCGGTCATGCGAGGAGGTCCTTGGCGTCGCTTTCGAGCTCGGCGCGCAAGGGGCGGGCGAGGAGCGCGGCGACCACCTCGCGCGCGTCGGCGCCCTTGAGGATCGCGCCCACCGCTGCGACGATCGGCATGGCGATGCCGCGCTCCGCCGCCAGATCGGCGAGCACGGGGGCGGTATGCGCGCCCTCGGCCACGGTGCGGCGGTCGGCCATCAGGTCGGCCGCGCGCGCGCCTTCACCGAGCGCCCCTTTCCCCAACATTACGCCGAGGCTGAAATTGCGGCTCGAGGTGGAGGAGCAGGTCAGCACCAGATCGCCGAGGCCGCATAGCCCGCTCAAGGTCTCGACCTCGGCCCCCAGCGCCTCGCCGAAGCGGAGCATCTCGGCATAGCCTCGCGCGATCAGCGCCGCGCGGGCGTTCTGGCCGAGGGCGAGGCCGTCCACCACCCCGCAGGCGATGGCGAGCACGTTCTTGACCGCGCCGCCGATCTCCGCGCCGGTCACATCGTCGGAGTAATAGGGCCGGAAGGCCGGCCGGGCGATGGCGGGGGCAAGCCGCTCCCACTGCGCGCGTCCGCCCTCGCAGGCGAGGGTGACGGCGGTGGGAAGCCCGGCGGCGACCTCATGCGCGAAGGTCGGCCCGGAGAGGACAGCGATGGCGCTCCCCGGGGAGGCTTCGCGGGCGACGTCGTTCATCAGGCGGCCGGTGCCCGCCTCGATGCCCTTCGAGCACAGCACCAGATCGCGGGGGGGCTTCGGCAGGCCCGCCAGCACCCTGCCGAGCACCTGCGCCGGCGTGACCACCAGCACGGTGTCGAGCCCTGCGAGGTCGGCCAGATCACCGGTCGCGCGGATCGTCGGGGCGAGAATGGCCGAGGGCAGGTAGAGCGGGTTGCGCCGCTCGGCGTTGATCGCCTGCATCACCTCGGGTTCGTAGGCCCACAGGACAACCTCGCGCCCGTCGCTCGCCAGCATCTGCGCGAGCGCCGTGCCCCATGCGCCCGCGCCAATGACGCCGACGGGAGTCACGCTTTCACCCCCGCGCCGCGCACCGCCTCGGCCGCCGGATCGAGCGGCCAGCGCGGCCGCGCGACGAAATCGAGAGGGTCGCCCGCAAAGCCCGGCCCTTCCGCCGCCAGCCGCTCGCAGCCTGCCCAAGCGATCATCGCGGCATTGTCGGTGCACAGCGCCAGCGGCGGGGCGGTGAAGCGCATGGCGTGCCGGGCGGCGAAGGCTTCGAGCGCGGCGCGCACGGTCTTGTTCGCCGCAACGCCCCCCGCCACGACCAGCGCGGGGAAGGGGCCAGCGGTCTCCAGCGCCCGCGCCAGCCGGTCGATCAGGCATTCGACCGCCGCTTGCTGGAAACTCGCGCAGATATCGGCATCGGCATGGGCGCCGCTTTCCTTCGCCCGCAAGACGGCGCTTTTCAGCCCCGCGAAGGAGAAATGCGGTTCCCGCGCGCCCTTGAGCGGACGCGGGAGCGGCACCGACCCGGCGTCGCCCTCCAGCGCCAGCCGCTCGACCGCAGGCCCGCCGGGATAGCCCAGCCCCAGGATCTTCGCGGTCTTGTCGAAGGCCTCGCCCAGCGCGTCGTCGATGGTGGTGGCAAGGCGGCGGTAGCGCCCCACACCCTCGACGCTGAGGATCTGGCAATGCCCGCCCGAAACGAGCAGCAGCAGATAGGGAAAGCCAAGGCCGGCGTCCGCCAGCCGGGGGGAGAGCGCATGGCCCTCAAGGTGGTTGACCGCGATCAGCGGCTTGTCCGCCGCCATGGCGAGCGCCTTGGCGCTGACCAGCCCGACCATCACTCCGCCGATCAGTCCGGGGCCCGCGGTCGCGGCGATGGCATCGACATCGCCGAGCGCCACGCCCGCCTCGGTCATGACCTTGGCCAGCATCGGAGCAAGCCGCTCGGCATGGGCGCGCGCGGCGATTTCCGGCACGACCCCGCCGTAGGGCGCGTGTTCTGCCTCCTGGCTGGCGATTGCCTGAGCCACGATTGTCCGGTCGCCGCGCACCAGCGCGACGGCGGTCTCGTCGCAGCTCGATTCGATCCCGAGAACCAGCGGCGCTTCCAAGGTGTGCGTTGATGAACCCATCCGGCTTCCATCTAGCCGCTATGACGGGTAGGGCAAGCAGGCATGACTGACGCATCCGCACCGCAACCGCGCCTCCGCCTCGGCACCCGCAACTCCCCGCTCGCCATGGCGCAGGCCCATGAGACCCGCAGCCGGCTGTGTGCCGCGCATGGCTGGGCCGAGGACGAGGTCGAGCTCGTCCCCGTTCTCGCCAGCGGCGACAAGGTGCTCGACCGGCCCCTGTCGGAGATCGGCGGCAAGGCGCTGTGGACCAAGGAGCTCGATCAATGGCTGGGCGAGGGGCGCATCGACCTGTCGGTGCACTCGGCCAAGGATGTCGAGACGATCCGCCCGCGCGAGTTCCACTTCCCCGCCTTCCTGCCGCGTGCCGACCGGCGCGACAGCCTGGTCGGCGCGGCCAGCATCGCCGCCATCCCGCAAGGTGCTGTCGTCGGCACCAGCGCGCCGCGCCGTGCGGCGCAGCTTCTGAACCTGAGGCCCGATTGCAAGGTCGTCACCTTCCGCGGCAACGTCGCCACGCGCCTGAAGAAGCTGGCCGAGGGCGAGGCCGAGGTCACCTTCCTCGCGGCGGCGGGGCTCGAGCGGCTCGACCAGTCCGAGGTCGGCACGCCGCTCGGTTCGCAGGAGTGGATTCCGGCCGCCGCGCAGGGCGTGATCGCCATCGAATGCCGCGCCGATGATGCGGCAACCACCGCGCTCCTCGCCGCCATCGACCACGCGCCCACCCGCGCCGAGCTGGAGGCCGAGCGCGCGCTGCTCGCCGAACTGGGCGGCACCTGCCACTCGCCGGTCGCGGTGCTGTGCGAGCTGGCGGACGGCGCGCTCACGATGCGCGCCGCGCTGTTCAGTCCCGACGGGGCCGAGCGGATCGAGGGCACTGCCAGCTTCGCGCCGGGCGACCATGCGCCGGTCCGCGTGCTGGCTGCCGACCTGCTGGCGCGGGCGACGCCGGGCATCGCGCCGCATTTCCGCAAGGCGGGATGAGCCTGCACCTCATCGCGCTGCGCCCCGAGCCGGGGCTGGCCGCGACGCTGGGGAGAGCCCGCGCGATGGGGCTTGCGATCACCGGACAGGCCCTGTCCGAAATCCGTCCCGTGGCATGGGACTGTCCCGACCCCGCCGGGATCGACGGCCTGCTGATCGGCAGCGCCAACGCGATCCTGCACGGCGGCCAACACCTCGCGCGGCTCACGGACAAGCCCGTCTATGCCGTGGGCGAGGCGACCGCCGCCGCCGCGCGGGCTGCCGGTTTCGCGGTGGCGCTGGCGGGGCGCGGCGGTTTGCAGGCCGTGCTCGATGCTGTTCCCGCCCCCTGCCACCTGCTGCGCGTCGCGGGCGAGGAGCATGTCCCGCTGGTGCCGCCGCCGGGGGTGACCTTCGAGGAGGCGATCGCCTATCGCTCGGCGATGCTGCCGCTCGATCCGGCCGCGCCGCTGCTCGCCTCCGGTGAGGCGCTGGTGCTGCTTCACTCCGCCGCCACCGCCGCGCATTTCGCAGCCGAGTGCGACCGGCTGGGCCTCCTCCGCTCCGCGATCACCCTCGCCGCGCTCGGCCCGCGCATCGCAGCGGCAGCCGGCGCGGGCTGGGGCGCGATCCACACCGCCCCGCGTCCCGACGAGACCGCCTTGATGCAATTGGCATTTGACTTGTGCGGCGGGGCAGGCTCCACTTGACACGAGCCGCTCCGGCAGGCCGCAGCGCCCGCCGGAGCCAAGCAAAGAACGCCAGAGAACGGATCACGATGGCATCACAACCGGGATCGTCTTCCTATGGCAGCCCCCCAAGGCGCGGATCGGCCCGGGGGCTGATCCTTGCCGCCTTGCTCGCCTTCGCAGCCGGGGGAGGGCTGGTGGGCTGGATGATGCGGGACAGGCCCGAAGCCGCCCGGCAAGACGCGCCGGCCAAACCGGTCGCGGTGGCTGTGCCTGGCGGCGCTGCGCCCGGCCCGGCGCTCGGCGCGGCGCCCACACCGCTGGCCGAGGCCGAGCGGGTCGCCGAGCAGCAGGGGGGGCTCGACCAGCGCCTCGCCGCGACCGAGCAGCGTCTCGCCAAGCTTGACCTTCAGGCCCAGGCCGCCGCCGGCAATGCCGCCCGCGCGGAGAGCCTGCTGATTGCCTTTGCCACCCGCCGCGCGATCGAGCGCGGAGCGGAGCTCGGCTACCTTGCCGACCAGCTGCGCCTGCGCTTTGGCGACCAGTGGCCCAACGCAGTCTCGACGATCATCGAATTTTCGCGCAAGCCCGTTCGCCTTGACAGCCTGACCGCCCGCCTTGACGGGCTGGGACCGCAGCTGCGCGAGAGCGACGAGGGCCCGTCGTGGACCTCGTTCAAGCGCGAGTTGAAGGAGCTCTTCGTCGTCCGCCGCGAAAGCACGCCCTCGCCCGAGCCGCAGCGCCGCCTCGAGCGCGCCCGCTGGGCGCTCGAACAGGGACGCTACCAGGCCGCCATCGACGAGGTGAAGGCGATGCCGGGCGCCACCAAGGCGCAGGTCTGGATCGCCGACGCTGAACGCTACAAGAAGGCGATGGACGCCTTGGAGGTGATCGAGACCGCTGCGGTCCTCGACCAGCGCGGCCTGCGCGACGGGGCGGGCAATCCGGTGCAGCAGCTGAGCCCGCTGGTTAGGCCTTGATTGTGCTATCGCGCTGACGCGCGATGCAGACCTCCCGCCCCACCTCCCCACCCGGCCACCATAACATAGTGGTACTATTGGTGGCCGGGTGGGGAGGTGGGGCGGGAGGTCTGTGCCACCGAAGGTGGCCGCCTAAGGAACTACCCCCGCAGCAATTCCGGCAGATCGCCCGAAACCCCGCGCGCCTCGTCCATGAAAAACTGCTTGAGCATCGGCGTCCGCTGCACCGCGGCCATGCCGAGGCGGCGCACCGCGCTGGCGGTCTTGCCCGGGACGCCGAACAGGCGGGTGAGGCCGTCTGTCGCTAGGGCGACCATGAAACTGTCGAGCCCGCGCCAGGTCTCGTAGCGCTTGAGCACTTCGGGATCGCCCGGATCGAGCCCCAGCCGCGCCCCTTCCGCCAGCACCTCGACCAAAGCGCCCACGTCCCTCAGGCCGAGGTTCAAACCCTGCCCGGCGATGGGGTGGATGCCGTGGGCGCTGTCGCCGATCAGCGCGAGGCGTTCGGCGGTGATCCTAGCGGTGTGGTGGAAGCCCAAGGGGTAGCTTGACCGATGGCCGACGCTCAGCACCTTGCCCAGCACCCCGCCCATGCGCTTCTCGACCTCGGCGAGGAAGGCGCGGTCACTCAGTTTCGTCACCCCCGCCGCGTCGCTTTCCGACACCGTCCACACCAGCGAGCAGCGGTGGGTGCCGTCGGCATCGTCGTTCAGCGGCAGAAGCGCGAAGGGCCCGGCGGGGTAGAAGATTTCCCACGCGACGTTGCCGTGCGGCTTTTCGTGGGTCAGCCCGGCGATGATCGCGCGGTGCTTGTAATCCCACTTGGCGATGGTGATGCCGGCCGCGTCGCGCGTGGGCGACTGGCGACCCTCGGCGGCGACCATCAATTGCCCGCGGAACTTGCGCCCGTCGGCGGTGATCGCGGCAACGCCATATTCGGAGCGCTGGCGCTCGGTGACGGTGGCCTTGGAGGTCCACTGGATCAGCGGCTCCTTCGCCGCCGCCTCGAACAGGGCGAGGCGCAAGCGGCGGTTGGGGAACATCCGGCCCAGTGTCCCGTCCCCCTCGCCGGGCACGAAATCGAGGCGGCCGGGCTTCTGCTGGTCGGTCACGGCAATGCTGGCGATGTCGCAGGCGAATTCCTCCAGCCCCTCGGCGATGCCGATATTCTCGAACAGGTGCCAGCTCGCGGTCGAGATCGCGGTGGCACGGTCATCGAAGCCCTCGGCGGTGAGTTCGGCCGGATCGGCGCGGTCGATCACGTGGCTCGACAGGCCCTTCTTCGCGGCGGCCAGCGCGAGGGTCATCCCCACCAGCCCGCCGCCCAGGATGACGAGATCGCGGGGGGCTGCGGTTTCGTCACTCGTGTCTGAAGTCGCTGTCACCTGGCCGCTCCGATTGCGAAGTATCGCGGCCGAGCCTAGAGGGCGATCCGTGCCCCACGCAAGAAACTTCCCGTCCGCCATCCGACAATTCGCTGCACGGGTGATTGCGCTTGCCGCAATGCTGCTGGCGGCTGCGGGTCTCCAGGCCGGGGGGGCGCTGCCGGAGAAGGCGCAATTCGGCGATGCCAACATCGCCGTCAGCCTCCATGCCGAAGGCCAGCCGGTCGCGGGCAGGGAATGGCTGATTGCGCTGCGCTTCACCCCCAAGGCGTCCGAATGGCACGGCTACTGGTCCAACCCGGGCGATGCCGGGCAGGGGATGCGCCTTTCGCTCGCCCTGCCGCCGGGCTGGAAGGTGGGCGAGGCGCGCTATCCGGTGCCGCGCCGCCTGCTGATCAGCGGGCTGATGAACCACATCTACGAAGGCCCCTACACGGTGCTGGTGCCGGTCACGCCGGGACCGGGCGCGAGGGGACTCGCCGCGCCGCTCAAGGCCCATGTCGAATATCTTGCCTGCACCGACCAGATCTGCGTGCCGCAGGATGCCGTGCTGACGGCCCGGGACGGCGGCGATTTCGCGCGCTGGCGGGCCGAGGCAGCGCCCCTGCTCGACGCGCGTGCGCAGTTCGCCATTCAGGGCAAGACCCTGCGCCTCGCCATCCCCTTGCCGGAGAGCATGGCCCTCGGCGACCCCCATGTCTTCGTCGGCAACGAGCGGCTCGTCGCCTACGCCGCGCCGCAGACCTTCCGCCGCGTGGGCGACCTACTGGTCGCGGAGATCCCGCTCGATCCCTATGGCACCGGCAAGGCCGGGAGCCTGTCGGGCATCCTCGCTTTCGGGGACGGCGCGGGCGTTCGTTTTGCCGCCGATCCCGGGCCGGTGCCGCAGGGGGGGGAGCGGATCGCGGGGCCAAGGCAGGCCGCGCCGCCGCCCTTGTGGGCGCTCGTCCTCGGCGCGCTTGCCGGGGGTCTCCTCCTCAACATCATGCCCTGCGTTTTCCCGATCCTCAGCCTCAAGGCCCTCGCGCTGGCCCGCGCGGGGGAAAGCGAGGCCAGAGCGCGCGCCGAGGGCCTTGCCTATACCGCAGGCGTGGTGCTGGCCTGCCTTGCCATGGGCGCGCTGCTGCTGGCCTTGCGTGCGGCGGGCGAGCAGGTCGGCTGGGCCTTCCAGTTGCAGGAGCCGGGGGTGGTGGTTGCCCTGCTGGTGCTGGCGAGCGCCATCACCGCCAACTTCGCCGGCCTGTTCGAGCTCCCGGCGATCTCCGTCAACATGGGCGGCGAGAAGACGGGGGCCTTTGCCACCGGGCTGCTCGCGGCCTTCGTGGCGACGCCCTGCACCGGGCCGTTCATGGCGGCGGCGCTGGGCGCGGCGCTGCTGCTGCCGGTCGGCCAAGCGCTGCTGCTGTTCGCGTGCCTCGGGCTGGGCCTGGCGCTGCCCTTCCTCCTGCTCGGCTTCGTCCCGCCCTTGCGGCGGATGCTGCCGCGCCCCGGCGCCTGGATGGAGCGGTTCCGGCGGATCATGGCGGTGCCCATGGCGCTGACCGCGCTCGCGCTTTTGTGGCTGACGGTGCAGCTCGGCGGCCGGCCCTTTGGCCTTGTGGCGCTGGTGCTGGTCCTTGGCGTGGTGCTCGGGCTGCTGGTGACCGGCAAGCTCCAGCGCGGCGGTAAGCTGGCATGGCCCGCCTTCGGCCTCGTCGCCGCGCCCTTCGTCGCCTTTGCGGTCATCGCCCTGCCTTCGGTTTATGAGCGCGGGCGCGCGGCACAGGCGGACAGCATCCTCGGCGCGCAGCCCTTCAGCGCCGGGGCGCTCGCCGCCGCCCGCGCCAGCGGCAAGCCGGTGTTCGTCTATTTCACCGCCGACTGGTGCCTCACCTGCAAGGTCAACGAACGCGTGGCGATCGAGCGCGAAAGCACCCGCGAGGCCTTCGAGAAGGCCGGCGTGGTGACGATCGTGGGCGACTGGACCCGGCGCGATGAAGCGATCACGCGCTTCCTCGACCAACAGGGCGCAGCCGGCGTGCCGCTCTATCTGTGGTATGCGCCAGGCGCCGCCGCGCCCGAGCAGCTACCGCAGGTGCTTACGCCGGAATTGCTGGCGCAGCAGGCGCAGCGTCCTTCTTCCCCCGGCACGCGGTGATCAGCTGCATCGGCAGCGGACTTGCCTTGAGCTTCAGCAGCCCTGCGCCCGGCACCGTCAGGCTCGCATCGCGCTCGGGCTTGAGCGCAGCCCATTCGCGCGCCGAGGCTGGAACCTCGCCCTGCCAGATCGATGTGCCCGCGACTGGCGTCGCATCGACGGGAAAGCGCCCGATCCAGCCATTGCCGATCAGCGCGAGCAGCGCGGCCGCGCCCTCGTCGGCGGGGGCGTGGCGGGTGATCCTGAGGGCTGCCTCGCTCGTGCCCGGCGCACGGCATTCGAGCGCGAGCAGCACCGGCTTGCCGGGAACGCCATAGACCAGGCGCAGCGGATTGCCGGTCGCCGCCCACAGCGCGCCGGTGGTGTCGGGCGAGGGCAGCGGCTCGGAAGGGCCTCTCGTGGGGGCGAGCAGCGACACCCGCGCCACCGCCGCATCGGTCGGCGGCGGCTTGCAGGCGGCGAGCACCGCCAGCGCCGCGAACGGCAGCAGCGCCCTCATCGCGCGCGGATGAAGGCGCGGATATCGGCCGAGAGCCTGGCCCGGTCCTCGTCGCGGACATACATCATGTGCCCCGCGTCGTAATATTTCCACGTGATCCGCTCCTGCGGGATGCCGGGCCGCTTCAGCGAGTATTCGGCGCCGAAGAAGGGCGTGGCGAAATCGAAATAGCCCTGCGCGTTGAACAGGCGCAGACCGCTGTTCTGGCGCATCGCCTGCCCGATCAGCGGCGCGATGTTGAGATAGGCCTGCCGCCCCCAGCCGCTGCCCAGCGACCAGTCCCACTGCCCGCCGACGCTGCCGATGGACTGATACAGGCGGTCGGTCTTGTAGCCGAGGTTCTCGCGCGCCCAGACATTGATCGCGGCGGTGTAGCCTGCATCGATCCCGTAGAAGCTGGGATCATCATCGGGGGTCTCGCCCGCGTTGTCGTAATCCTGGCCGGTGTAGCGCGCATCCAATCGCCCGATGGTCAGCCCCCGGTCGCGTAGCAGCTCCTTGTAGAAGCGCTGGTCGGTGACGCGCAGGTTGGCCTGGTCGAGATATTCCTCGGAAAGGCCGGTGAGGCGCGACATTTCCTTGCGCACGGCTGCGCGCTCCTCGGCGGGCAGCTCGGCGCCCTTGAGCAGCGCGCTGGCGAAGGGGCCGATGGCGAAGGCGCGCGCCTCGGCCACGATGGCCTCGACCGAAGGCGCCTTGGCCTTGCCGTGATACCACGCGGCCGCCGCCATGTTGGGCAGGGTCACGACATAGGCCATCTCATTGCCCGGCGTCGGCTCGCGGCCCGCAAAGTCGAGGATGGTCGAGATCAGAATGAGGCCGTTGAGGCCGACGTCGTTGTAGGTCGAGCCTTCGAGCTCGTCGACCACCATCGCCGCGCGGCTGGTGCCGTAGCTTTCGCCGCCGAGGAACTTCGGGGAGGACCAGCGGCCATTGTCGTTGATCCAGCGGCGGATCACGTCGGCCACCGCGCGGCCATCTTGCCTCAGGCCCAGATACTTCTTCGGATCGGTCCCCGGCGTCAGATAGCTGAAGCCCGTGCCCGGCGGGTCGATGAACACGAGGTCGGCGACGTCGAGCAGGCTGTCGGGATTGTCGAGCAGCGGGTAGGGCGGCGCCCCGTCGTCGCGCGCGTCGCTGGGGATCGCCACGCGCTTGGGGCCGAAGGCGCCCATCTGGAGCCACACCGAGCCCGAACCCGGCCCACCATTATAGAGGAAGAACACCGGGCGCGCCGGGTCTGCCGGGGTTTTCACATAGGACGTGGTGACAATCACTGCCTCGGCCTTGCCTGCCTCGTCCGTGAGGATCGTGTCGGCGATGGTCGCGCGGTAGGGGACGCGCTGCCCGCCGAAGGTGCCGGCGAGGTCGCGGGTGCGGACCTGCGGCATCGGGGCAGCGACCGCAGGCTTGGCCGCGGCTTCAGGCTTGAGCGCGTCCTGCGCGAGGGCCGGAAGGGAAAGGGGGAGAGTGCCGGCAGCAGCCAGCGCGGCAATGAGTCGGGCGTTCATGGGGGTAGGGAAGTGGCAGGCTTGGGCGGGGCGTTCAAGCACGTGAGAGCGCGTTGCGCCCAGCTTCGCACCGGGTGTCAGGCTGCGCGGGGGGTTATCCGGTCAAGCTCGCCATTGAGAGCGCGCTTGGCGGTGCGCAGTTCGCAATCGGTCTGAAGCCCCATGAAAAAGCCTTCCGACATTCGGAAATAACGGGTCAGGCGCAGATCGATTTCACCATCAATCCGTTTCGAGCCATCAATGAGGGCCTCCAGACGCGATTGATCGACCCCAATCGCCTTGGCCAAGGCGGCGGCATCCATTCCGTAGGGCTCCATGAATTCCGACATGAGCAATTCTCCTGCATGCGGAATGTGCAACCAGTCCGAGGTATCAATGGTAGTCGATGATTTCGACACCGTGCGCTTCTCCGTTTTCGAACACGAAGCATATACGCCATTGCATGTTGATGGAAATAGAATGCTGTCCTGCGCGGTCGCCACTGAGCGCGTGAAGGCGGTTCGACGGCGGGTTGCGTAAATCATCGATCGTCTTGACGCGATTGAGAAGGGCGAGCTTGGCAATTGCGCGCTGCTGAATGTCAGCCGGAAGCTTACGGCTGACACGACCGAGCCAGATGCGTTCGGTTTCCTTGCAGGCAAAGGATTGGATCATGGCTGCCTCTTGAAATTGCAGCCACCCATTAATCGGATGCTTTGGACTTCAACAAGCGCGGACTTTTAAAAAAAGTGAAATCTTTCTGTTGATTCGTGCACATCAAGCCTTCCCCCCCATCCGTTTGTACCGCGTCTTCCCGAACCGTGTCTTCCGCGTCCCCGGTTTGCCCTCGTTCGACCGCCCCACGATCGGCGCGCGTCTTTGCTGGCCTACCGCTCCGCTGCTTGAGGCCCCGTCCGGGATGCCGAGCTCGTCCGCTTCCAGCCGCCGGATTTCATCGCGCAAGCGTCCGGCCTCTTCGAACTCCAGATTGGCGGCAGCATCGCGCATCCGTTTTTCGAGGTCCTTGATGTAGCTTCTGAGGTTGTGGCCGACGAGGTTGTTGCGTTCCTCGTCGCCGGTGCCCACCACCACGGAATCCTGCGACGCGGTGTGCGCGACGATGTCGTGGATGTTGTGCTTGATGGTCTGCGGGGTGATCCCGTGTTCCTCGTTGAAGGCCTGCTGCTTGGCGCGGCGGCGGTTGGTTTCGGCCAGCGCGCGTTCCATGCTGCCGGTGATGCGGTCGGCGTAGAGGATCACGCGCCCATCGACGTTGCGCGCCGCGCGGCCGATGGTCTGGATCAGCGAGGTTTCCGAACGCAGGAAGCCTTCCTTGTCGGCATCGAGGATGCACACCAGCCCGCATTCGGGAATGTCGAGGCCTTCGCGCAGCAGGTTGATGCCGACCAGCACGTCATAGACGCCGAGTCTGAGATCCCTGATTAACTCGATGCGTTCCAGCGTCTCGACGTCCGAGTGCATATATCGCACCCGCACCCCCGCCTCGTGCATGAATTCGGTGAGGTCTTCGGCCATGCGCTTGGTGAGCGTGGTCACCAGCGTGCGGTAGCCCTTGGCGGCGGTGGCTTTGCACTCGACGATGCAGTCCTGCACCTGATCTTCGACCGGGCGGATGGTGACGGGCGGGTCGATCAGGCCCGTGGGGCGGATCACCTGTTCGGCGAAAACCCCGCCGGTCTGCTCCATCTCCCAGCTTCCCGGCGTCGCCGAGACCGCGAAGGTCTGCGGGCGCATCGCGTCCCATTCGTTGAAGCGCAGCGGGCGGTTGTCGATGCAGGAGGGCAGGCGGAAGCCATATTCGGCGAGCGTCAGCTTGCGGCGGTGGTCCCCCCGCGCCATCGCGCCGATTTGCGGCACGGTCTGGTGGCTTTCGTCGACGAACAGCAGCGCGTTTTCGGGGAGGTATTCGAAAAGGGTCGGCGGCGGTTCGCCCGGCAAGCGACCGGTGAGGAAGCGCGAGTAGTTCTCGATCCCCGCGCAGCTACCGGTGGCCGCGATCATCTCGAGGTCGAAATTGGTGCGCTGTTCCAGTCGCTGGCGTTCGAGCAATTTGCCCTCCGCCTCCAGTTCCTTGAGCCGTTCTTCCAGCTCGAAGCGGATCGCGGCGGCCGCCTGCTTCATCGTCGGGCCGGGCGTCACGTAGTGCGAATTGGCATAGACCCGTACCTTATCGAGCTTCGCGCCCTTGGTGCCGGTCAGCGGATCGAACTCGGCGATCTCTTCGATCTCGTCGCCGAAGAAACTGACGCGCCAGGCCATGTCCTCGTAATGCGAGGGGAAGATTTCGAGACTGTCCCCGCGCACCCGGAAGCACCCGCGGGTGAAGGCGGCGTCGTTGCGCTTGTATTGCAGGGCGACGAGCTTCCTGATCAGCTCGCGCTGGTCGACCACTTCGCCCACCTTGATGTCAAAGATCATCGCCGAATAGGTCTCGACCGAGCCGATCCCGTAAAGGCATGACACCGATGCCACGATGATCACGTCGTCGCGTTCCAGCAGCGCCCGGGTGGCCGAATGGCGCATCCGGTCGATCGCCTCGTTCACCGAGCTTTCCTTCTCGATATAGGTGTCGGAGCGCGGGACGTAGGCCTCGGGCTGGTAGTAGTCGTAGTAGGAGACGAAATACTCGACCGCGTTCTCGGGGAAGAAGCTCTTGAACTCCCCGTAGAGCTGGGCGGCGAGGATCTTGTTCGGCGCGAGGATCAGCGCAGGGCGCTGCAGCGTCTCGATCACCTTGGCCATGGTGAAGGTCTTGCCCGAGCCCGTCACCCCGAGGAGCACCTGCGTCTTCTCGCCCGCCCGCGCGCTTTCGGTCAGCTCGGCAATCGCGGTCGGCTGGTCGCCGGCCGGCTCGTAGTCCGAGACGAGCTTGAAGGGGATGCCGCCCATCGACTTGTCGGGGCGATGGGGGCGGTGCGGGACGAAATCGGCGCCCGTCTCGGGCTCGTCCAGTCCGCGGCGGATCACGAGTTCGGCCATGGCCCATCTATGGGGAACAAAGCGGGGACGTGCAAGGCGGGCGAGACAGGCAGGCGCGCTTTTGCGGGCACGCTTTGCCGCAATCGCGGTTATCTCCCGCATGAGCCATCAGGAGATCACCAGCATGACGCGCAACGCCCTTATCGCCGCACTCTGTGCCGCCTGCCTTGCGGGCTGTTCGGGAGAGGCAAACCGGCAAGAGGGCGAGGCGGTCGTGCTCGGGGACGCGGCCCGCGAAGTCGAGGCGCAGGGGCTGAAGCCGCAGCCGGGGCTCTACAAGACCACCATCACCATGACCGGGCTGGAGATCCCCGGCCTGCCCGAAGGGATGGAGGGCCACGGCGCAGGGCTGGCCCGCACGCTCGAAAGCTGTCTCACCCCGGCAGAGGTCGACAAGGGCTTCGACGCGCTGCTGAAGAAGGGACAGGACGGCGAATGCGCTTTCGAGCGGTTTGCCCTCGCCGGCGGGCAGCTCGATGCGGTGATGGTGTGCAACGCGCAGGGGCGCACCTCGCGCATGGCCATGAAGGGGACGCTCACCGCCACCAGCGCCGATCTCGAGGCCGCCACCCGTCTCGCATTCGAGGGGATGGGGGAAGGCACCATGAACTTTACCGCCAGACACGAGCGGATCGGGGACTGCGCGGCCCGGTGAAGCGACATGACAAGCGAATGACATTGTTACACTTCAGGGAACATTCATGATGCGCCCGTGTATAGCGAACCATGGCCTCCTTGCGCTTCGCCTTTGACCGTCCCCGTCTGCCCGCGCCGCTGCTGGCGGCTGCAAGCGCGGCCGGCGGGCGCGCGCAGCAGGCCTATGCCGCCACCGAGCTCGCGCGCCGCGTGGCTCTGGCGCGCGAGGTGATCCCCGAAGAGCACCAGAGCGGCAAGCCGCGCCTCGTGCGCCTGCTGGGCGAGGCGCAGGTGCTGCTCGAACCCGTCCGGCGCCACCGCCGCAAGCTTGTCCTCGTGCCGACCGCCAACCGCCAGCTGGTCATGCTGCTGCCCGGCTTTGCCACGCACCCCGTGCGGATGCGCTATCTCGCCCGGCAGCTCGAAAGCGCGGGCCACCTCGTCAAGCGCTGGGGGCTGGGCTTCAACTGGGGGCCGACCGAGCAGAATTTCGCCGCGGTCGAGACGCGCCTGCGCGAACTCCATGCCCGCCACGGGGTCAAGGTGGTGCTGATCGGCTGGAGCCTGGGCGGCCTCTATGCGCGCGAGATCGCCAAGCGGCAGCCGCAGGCGGTGGCCAAGGTTGTCACGATGGGCTCGCCCTTCAGCGGCAGCCCGCGCGCGAACAACGTGTGGCGCGCCTACCAGTTCATCACCGGCCATTCGGTCGACGCGCCGCCGATCGCGGCCGAGCTTGCGGTCAAGCCCCCGGTCGAGACCGTCGCCCTGTGGAGCGCCAATGACGGCGTCATCGCCCCGCGCTGCGCCGCCGGCCGCCCGGGCGAGCGCGACCGCGCCATACCGCTGCGCTGCACGCATCTCGGCTTCAGCTATGATCCGCAGGTCATAGAAACGCTGCTGGCAGAGCTCGAAAGCACCCGCGCCTGATCCCGCCTTGCGGCCACGGCGCGAGAAGCAATTCAGCCGCTTTCCTTTTGCAAAAGCGCGGTTAGATTGTTGCATTGCACACATGCACATGTGGGGGTCGATGCACGGGCGGGGCAGCAAGTTCGACGAGATGTTCGACGGCGCGGGGCTGACGCGGCCGGCCTATGCCGAATATTGCCGCTGGTTCGACGAGCAGGCGCCCGAATTCCTCCGCCGCAAGAACCGCGAGGCGGATGACACCTTCCGGCGCACCGGCATCACCTTCAACGTCTATGGCGAGAACGAGGCCGAGGAGCGGCTGATCCCCTTCGACATGGTGCCGCGCATCATCACCGCTGCCGAATGGCGCCGCCTCTCGCGCGGGATCGAGCAGCGGGTGCGGGCGATCAACTCCTTCCTCTACGACCTTTACCACCGCCAGGAGATCGTGCGCGCCGGGCGCCTGCCGGAACGCCTGCTGCGGGGGAACGAGGCGTGGCTCGCCAACATGGTCGGCTTCACCCCGCCGGGCGGCATTTACACCCATATCGTCGGGATCGATCTGGTGCGCACCGGGCCGGACGAGTTCTTCGTGCTGGAAGACAATGCCCGCACCCCCTCGGGCGTTTCCTACATGCTCGAGAACCGCGAGACGATGATGGGGATGTTCCCCGATCTGTTCAGCCGGATCGCGGTGGAGAGCGTGTCCAACTATCCGCGCCGCCTGGCCCGCAGCCTCGCGGCCTGCGTCCCGCCCGCCTATACCGGCGGCAAGCCCACGGTCGCGGTGCTCACCCCCGGCATCTACAATTCCGCCTATTTCGAACACGCCTTCCTCGCCGACCAGATGGGCGCCGAGCTGGTCGAGGGCAGCGATCTGCGCGTGGTCGAGGGCCGGGTGCAGATGCGCACCACGCGCGGCTACAAGCCGATTGACGTGCTCTATCGCCGGGTCGATGACGAGTTCCTCGATCCGCTCACCTTCAACCCCGATAGCGTGCTGGGCGTGCCGGGGATCATGGATGTCTATCGCTCGGGCGGGATCACCATCGCCAATGCGCCGGGCACCGGGGTGGCGGACGACAAGGCGATCTATTCCTTCATGCCCGAAATCGTCGAGTTCTATACCGGCGAGCGACCCCTGCTCCCCAATGTCGAGACATGGCGCTGCGCCGACAAGGACGCGCTTGGATATGTGCTCGACAATCTCGCGGAGCTGGTGGTCAAGGAGGTGCACGGATCGGGCGGCTACGGGATGCTGATCGGGCCGACCTCGTCGAAGCGCGAGATCGCCGCCTTCCGCGAAAAGCTGATCGCGCGGCCCGAAAACTACATCGCCCAGCCCACGCTCGCCCTGTCGACCTGCCCGATCTACACCGCCAAGGGCCTCGCGCCCCGGCACGTGGACCTGCGGCCCTTCGTGCTGGTCAGCCCGGAGGGGATCGACATTACCCCGGGCGGGCTGACGCGGGTCGCGCTCAAGAAGGGATCGCTGGTGGTCAATTCCAGTCAGGGAGGCGGCACCAAGGATACCTGGGTGCTGAAGGACTGACATGCTCGGGAGGACCGCCAACGGATTGTTCTGGATGTTCCGCTATCTCGAGAGGGCCGAGAACACCGCGCGCCTGCTCGAGGCGGCGCTGCGGATGGCGCTGACCCGCGATGTCGTGACCGCCGAGGCCGAGTGGCGCTCGGTGATCGCGACGCTCGGGCTGACCCAGGCCTACCGCGCCGTGCACGACACCTATGACGGAGCCTCGGTCTGGAACTTCGTGCTGCGCGGCCCGTCGAACCCGGGCAACGTCCGCAAGATGTTCGGTGCCGTGCGATCGAACGCGAGGGAATCGCGGATCAACATCTCCTCCGATGTCTGGGAAGCGGTGAACGAGAACTGGATGCGCCTCGACAGCCTGCTGGCGCGGCCTGTGGGACAGGGGGCCGTCGGCGAGGTGCTGGGCGCGATCCGCCGCGCCGGCACGCAGGTCCACGGCGCCTTCGACGGCTCGATCCTGCGCGACGAGGGCTACCACTTCGCCCGCGCGGGCACCTTCATCGAACGCGCCGACAGCTCGGCCCGCATCCTCGACATGAAATATTTCCTGCTGCTGCCCTCGCTCTCCTATGTCGGATCGAGCCTCGATACCGGGCAGTGGGAACAGGTGCTGCGATCGGTCGCGGGGGCGCGGGTCTATTCGTGGCTCAACGCCGGGCAGATCGAGGCGCGCGGGATCGTGGAATTCGTGGTGCTCGACGAACGTTTCCCCCGCAGCCTTGCCTTTTGCCGCGGCGCGCTGCGCGAATGCCTCGCCGCGCTCGCACGCACCCATGGCAGCGAGGGGCGCGCGGCCGCGCTGATGCGCGAGGCCGATAGCCGGATCAGCCACCTCACCGTCGACCAGATCTTCGAGCAGGGGCTGCACGAATTCCTTGTCGATTTCCTCGCCCGCAACGGTGCGATCGCCCAGGCGATTGCCGAGGACTACCGGTTCCACGCATGAGCAAGCTCGTCCTCCAGGTCCGCCACACCACCCACTACGCCTTCGCCCAGCCGGTGGTGCACGCGCTTCAGCGGCTGCGGCTGACGCCGAAGGAAACCCAGGGCCAGCGGATCGCGGAGTGGCGCATGGGGTTCGAGAATGCCCGGGCCGAGCTCGAATATGACGACCAGCATTTCAACCATGTCACCCTGATCAGCCTTGCGCCGGGCGCGCGCGAGGTGACGGTGACCTGCGAGGGCACGGTCGAGACCGAGGACAATGCCGGGGTGATCGGCCGCCATTCGGGCCACCTGCCCTTGTGGAGCTTCCTGCGCCAGACTCCGCTGACCCGGCCGGGCGCGAAGCTGCGCGCGCTGCTGCGCGAGGTGCCGGGGAACAGCGGGGAGGCGCCGCTGGATTTCCTGCACGCGCTCTCGGCCCTGATCCGCGACCGCGTGGCCTATGAGACCGGTCGCACCGACGCGCGCACCACCGCCGAGGAAGCGGCAGCGCAAGGGGCGGGGGTGTGCCAGGACCATGCCCATATCTTCATCGGCGCGGCCCGCGCGAGCGGCATCCCGGCACGCTATGTCAGCGGCTACCTGATGATGAATGATCGCATCGATCAGGAGGCCACCCACGCCTGGGCCGAAGCCCATGTCGAGGGGCTGGGCTGGGTGGGCTTCGATGTCTCGAACAGGATCAGCCCCGATCCGCGCTATGTGCGGGTCGCCACAGGCAGCGACTACCGCGACGCAGCGCCGGTCACCGGGATCAGCTTCGGCGCGAGAGCGGATCAGGTGCTGACAGTTGGCGTTGCGGTCTCCTCGCAGCCGCTCCCGCCGCCGGACCAGAGCCAGACCCAGAGCCAGAGCCAGGCGGGCCAGTAGCCCCGCGCAGGCGGTCTTGCGCCTTTGCGCTGTCTCGCCCATCGGGCTAGGGCGCAACCGGGCGGGGCGCCAAGGTGGCAGACAAGAGGATGACCGGATGACCTATTGCGTTGGCATGGTGCTCGACAAGGGCCTTGTCCTGATGAGCGACACGCGCACCAATTCGGGCGTCGACAACATCTCGACCTTCCGCAAGCTGTTCCACTGGAGCGTGCCGGGCGAGCGCATCATCGCGGTGATGACCGCGGGCAATCTTGCCACGACCCAGGCCGTGATCAGCCAGCTCGAGGAGCGCACCAAGGCCCCCGGCGAGCGCGAGAACTGCCTGCTCAAGGGCGCGACCATGTTCCAGGTGGCGACCGAGATGGGGCGAATCCTGCGCGGCTCGATCGACGAGGTGCAGCGCGCCAATGGCGATAACGGCAAGGGTCGCTTCACCGCGACGATGATCGTCGCCGGCCAGATCAAGGGGATGCAGCCGCGCCTGTTCATGATCTATCCCGAAGGCAATTTCATCGAGGCGAGCTGGGACACGCCGTTCTTCCAGATCGGCGAGACCAAGTATGGCCGTCCGATCCTGATCCGCGGCTACGAACGCACGATGACCTTCGAGAATGCGGTCAAGCTGCTGATGGTGAGTTTCGATTCGACTCTCAAGGCAAACCTCTCGGTCGGCCTGCCGCTCGACCTGCTGGTGATCGGCAAGGATGAGTTTTCCGTCACCCACGCCCACCGCGTGACCGAGGATGACGCCTATTTCGACAGCATTTCATCGGGTTGGGGCAATGCGTTGCGGGCAGCCTTCCACTCGCTCCCACCCTATCGCTTCAGCGGTGACGCCTAGGGAAAGGCCCTGATCTACCTCCGTAGTGGAGTTAAATTGACTAACGATTTTAGGTGCTTGCCTTATCCCGTATAGGATAAATCTCCGGATTGGCGACGCTCCTGCGTGTAACCTTCGTGGGGATGGCGCAAGCATCCCGGCATGACACGCAAAGCTGTTCTCCACTTCATCGATTCTTGCAGCCGTCAGCGCGCCGAACTGGCGCGGGTCGGCTTCGGCCTGGGCCATCACTGCGAGGTCTATGGCGATCTCTCCGAGCTGGCGGTGCACCCGCCGCGCGACGGGATCATCCTTGCCCGCGACACGGCCGAGGAAGGCGGCATCAGCATGATCCTCGACCGGCTTGGCCGGCTCGGGGTGTGGCTGCCGCTGATCGCCTTCGACGCGCAGCCGCGACCGGGGCGGATCGTCGAGGCGATCAAGGCGGGTTCGCTGGACTACCTTGCCCTGCCGCTCGATCCGGAGCGTCTGACCCGCTGCCTGATGCGCATCGAGAAGGAGGCAGAGGTCTTCGGCGCGGCCCGGCGCCGCATGATCAAGGCGCGCGACCGCATCTCGACCCTCTCGGCCCGCGAGCGCGAGGTGCTCGACTGGCTGGCGGAGGGCAGCAGCAACAAGGTGATCGCCCGCGAGCTCGATATCAGCCCGCGTACGGTGGAAATCCACCGCGCCAACATGATGAGCAAGCTCGGCGCACGCCACGCCGCCGAAGCGGTGCGCCTGAAGCTCGAGGCGAAGCTGGAAACGCGGATGCGCGCCTGACACCCGCGCCCCGCGCGGATCGCGGCGCGATGTCCCCTGCCTGTCTGGCGGGAGCGGCGCGGTCAGCGGCAGAAGACCCCGCCGGTGCCCTCGAGGTGCAAGTGGTCCGCGTGCGCGGCGTTGTAATCCGGGCCGAGGACGGTGCCGAAGCGCTTGCAGGCGCTCTTGTGGACGACCCGCAGGAAATCACGCGTGGCCGCATCGCCGCTGTGCCAGTCGCGCTTGACCACCACCCGGCGTCCATCTGCCAGGACGAAGGCCGACACGTCGATCGCCTCGGCCCGGGCATGGGCCGAGCGGCGCTCGGTCCCCGCGACATTGCGGCAGGAATAGGAGCCCATTGTCTCGATCCGTGCGAGCGGGCTGCCGAGGATCTCGCGCGCGGCGCGGTCGACCCCGAAACGCGCCCAGTCGCCGAATGTCCGGGCGACCCGGCATTGCACCGGCCCGAGATTGGCGACGCCGAGCGGCGCCCGGTCGCCGGCCAGCGCATTGAGCTGCACCGTGCCGAGCGCCGCGCAGCCGGGTGCGGCGTAGGTGTCGGGCAGCGGCTTGAAGCGCGCGCCGCTCGCGCCGAGATCGGCAAGGCAGCGGGCGTCATCGGGTCGCGGGGCCTGGCTCTGCGGCGCTCCCGGCCGGGGCGGAGTGCCCCCGCTCCGGCCGCCGCCCGGCAGCACCGAGCCGCAGCCGGCCAGCAGCAGCGCGGCTGCCGCCACAGTCCAAGCGCGCGTGATGCCCGTGGCTCCCATCCCACAAGATTATCGCGAAAAGCCGATTAACTGCCAGAGAACAAATGCAAGGGCAGCGCATTTTTGGGCGGGCAAAGGTTCAGCCCTCGGCGGGTGCCTTGCCGGTGGCAAGGCTCACGGCAAGGATCGCGACCAGAGCGGCAAAAAAGCCCGGCACGATCTCGTAGAGGCCGGGGCCGCCCATGAAGCTCGCGTTCCAGCCGAGCGCGATCCATCCCGCGACCACGCCCGCGCCCGTCACCAGCCCGGCGACCGCGCCCGCGCCGGTCATGCGCTTCCAGGTCAGGGCGAGCAGGATCAGCGGACCGAAGGCCGCGCCGAAGCCCGCCCAGGCGTTGGCGACGAGGCCGAGCACCTCGCTCTCCGGGTCAGCCGCGATCACCAGCGCCGCCGCCGCGACCAGCACTACGCTGAGGCGCCCGATATTGACCGCCTCGCGCTCCGACGCATTCCGGCGCAGGAACAGCCGATAGAAGTCCTCGGTCAGCGAGGAGGAGGAGACCAGCAGCTGCGAGGAGATCGTGCTCATGATCGCAGCGAGCAGCGCGGCGTAGAGGAAGCCCGTCACCGCCGGGTGGAACAGCAGCTTGGCCAGGACGATGAAGATCGTCTCCGGGTCATCGACCACCAGCGCGTTCGCCTCGGCAAAGGCGCGCCCCGCCAGCCCCACAGCGACCGCGCCCGCCAGCGAGATCACCATCCAGATCATGCAGATCCAGCCTGCGAGCGGCACGTTCTCGACCTTGTCGATCGCCATGAAGCGCACGATGATATGCGGCTGGCCAAAGTAGCCGAGGCCCCATGTCACCGCGCTGATGATGCCTATCACGGTCGCGCCATGGGTGAGGCTGAGGAAGCCGTCCTGCGGCACGGCAGCGATGCTGGTCGCCGCGCTCCCGTCGGTGCCCATCAGGATGAAAAGCGGCATGACGACGAGCGCGCACATCATGATCATGCCTTGCACGAAGTCGGTGAGGCTGACCGCGAGAAAGCCTCCGATCGTGGTGTAGACCAGCACGATCCCGGCGGTGAGCAGGATGCCGACCATGTAGTCCGACAGCCCCGCGACCGGGAGTGCGCCCGCGAAGGCGGTCTCGAACAGCTTGCCCCCGCCGACCATGCCGGAGGCGGTGTAGACCGTGAAGAAGCCGACGATCACCACCGCCGAGACGACCCGCAGCAGCGTGCCCGTCTCCGGGAAGCGGTTGGCGAGGAATTCGGGGATGGTCAGCGCATCGCCCAGCCGCTCGGTCTGTTCGCGCAGGCGCGGAGCGACAATGATCCAATTGAGTGCGGCGCCCACGGTAAGCCCGATGGCGATCCAAGCCTCGACCAGCCCGCCCACAAACAGCGCTCCCGGCAGCCCCAGCAACAGCCAGCCCGACATGTCGGAAGCGCCTGCGCTGAGCGCCGTAACCGCCGGGCCCAAACCCCGCCCGGCGAGGAGGTAGCCCGAGGAGTCCGCACGGGTCTTGAACCAGGCATAGATGCCGATCGCGACCATCAGCAGGAAATAGGCGGCAAGGCTGGCGAGGGTGTAGGTGTTCATGGGACGGGGGCGTAACAAGCGTGCGGGTGCTTGACCACCTGCGCCTCAGAGTTTCCCGCAGGCGGGCTTGGAGAAGGACCCACCCCTAACCCCTCCCGCAGGCGGTAGGGGGACCGCATTGCACCTGAATCACCCCTCCCGCGTGCGGGAGGGGCCGGGGGTGGGCATGTTCCGTCCCCCTCAATCGTCCTTCTTGCGGCGGGCCTTCTTGCGCTCATGCGGGCACAGGATCGCCTTGCGCAGGCGGATCGACTGCGGCGTCACCTCGACCATTTCGTCATCGTCGATATAGGCGATGGCCTGCTCCAGGCTCATTCGGCGCGGCGGGGTGAGGCGGATCGCGTCATCCTTGCCGCTCGAGCGGATGTTGGTGAGCTGCTTGGCCTTCAAAGGGTTGACCTCGAGGTCTTCGGGCTTGGCGTTCTCGCCGATCACCATGCCTTCATAGACCTTCATCTGCGGCGAGATGAACAGCGTGCCGCGTTCTTCGAGCGAGTTCAGCGCATAGGCCACCGCCTCGCCGTCGCCGTTGGAGATGAGAACGCCGTTGATGCGGCCCTCGATCGGGCCCTTGTAGGGGCCGTACTTCTCGAACAAGCGGTTCATGATCCCGGTGCCGCGCGTGTCGGACAGGAATTCGCCGTGGTAGCCGATGAGCCCGCGCGAGGGGGCCGAGAAGGTGATGCGGGTCTTGCCGACGCCCGAGGGGCGCATTTCGGCCAGGTCGGCCTTGCGGCGCTGCATCTTCTCCACGACCGTGCCCGAGTGCTCGTCATCGACGTCGATCACGACCGTCTCATAGGGCTCCATGCGCTTGCCGTCTTCCTCTCGGAACAGCACGCGCGGGCGGGAGATGCCGAGCTCGAAGCCTTCGCGGCGCATGGTTTCGATGAGCACGCCGAGCTGCAATTCGCCGCGCCCGGCGACTTCGAAGCTGTCCTTGTCCTCGGATTCCGTCACGCGGATCGCGACGTTGGTTTCGGCCTCGCGCAGCAGGCGGTCGCGGATCATGCGGCTCGTGACCTTGCTGCCCTCACGCCCGGCAAGCGGGCTGTCGTTGACGGCGAAGCGCATGGCGAGGGTCGGCGGATCGATCGGCTGGGCGGCGATCGGATCGGTGACGCTGGGATCGCAGATGGTGTTGGCGACGGTCGCCTTCTCGAGACCGGCGAGCGCGATGATGTCGCCCGCACGCGCGATCTCGACCGGCACGCGCTCGAGCCCGTCGAAGCTCATCAGCTTGGTCGCGCGGCCGGTTTCGATCACCTTGCCCTCGGCATCGATGGCGTGGATCGGATCATTGACGCGGATCGTGCCCGACTGGACGCGCCCGGTGAGCACGCGGCCCATGAAGTTGTCGCGGTCGAGCAGGGTCGCAAGGAAGGCGAACTTGGCGTCCGGGTCGAGGCCGGGTGCGGGAACGTGCTCGATGATCTTCTCGAACAGCGGGGCCAGCGTGCCCTCACGGCGGCTCTCGTCCTCGCTGGCATAGCCGTCGCGGCCCGAGGCGTAGAGCACCGGGAATTCGAGCTGATGATCGTCGGCATCAAGGCTGACGAAGAGGTCGAACACCTCGTCGAGCACTTCCTGCGGGCGGCCGTCGGGGCGGTCGATCTTGTTGACGACGACGATCGGGCGAAGGCCCAGCGCCAGCGCCTTGCCGGTGACGAACTTGGTCTGCGGCATCGCCCCTTCGGCGCTGTCGACCAGCAGGATGACGCCATCGACCATGCTAAGGATACGCTCCACCTCGGCGCCGAAGTCGGCGTGGCCGGGGGTGTCGACGATGTTGATGCGGGTGGTATCGCCATTGTCCGCGTGCCATTCGACACTGGTGCATTTGGCGAGAATGGTGATCCCGCGTTCCTTTTCGAGGTCGCCCGAATCCATCGCGCGCTCTTCCACCCGCTGGTTCTCGCGGAAGGTGCCCGACTGGCGGAACAGCTGGTCGACCAGCGTGGTCTTGCCGTGGTCGACGTGGGCAATGATCGCGATATTTCTGAGGGCGGAGGACATTCGAAGGCACTTCCGGTGAAGGGCCGGACGCTCTTGCGCATCCGGGTATGGAACAGGGCAGAGCGCGGGGGCACGCTGCTGGAGCAGAGGTTTGTTTCGGCTGGGCGACAATCCGCGACGCTACGGCCCCCTGCGGTTTCGGGCCGCGCGCGCGGATGTGCTGCGTTGCAACATCGCGGCGGCGCCTAGCAGGGGCCGTGTCGCGGGGCAAGGGTTGGCACAGCAAGCGGGGTGCCGACGCGGCGCCCACAGTGTGACTCTTGCGCCACATTATCCCCTGATGCCCGCGAAAAGCGCGGCTCGGCGGCTTGTCGGTGCGGTGTTGCTGGCTTATCAGGGCCGCCACGATCACGGGAGACAAGCGCGCAACAATGGTGCGTGTCCGCAACAGGGCGCCGGGATCGCGGGATTTTTGGAGAGGAGCTTCCATGCAATCGACCTTCACCGGCACGGCCGGCGCACACCGATTCACCCTGCTTGCAGGCGCGGCCACCCTCGCGCTTGCCATGCCGGGTGCAGCTTTCGCGCAGGACGCCCAGAGCGACAGCGCGGCCCCCGAGGCTGACGACAACGTCATCATCGTCACCGCGTCCAAGCGCGAGCAGACCCTGCAGGAGACGCCGATCTCGGTGTCGGTGACCAGCGGCGAGACGATCGAGCGTGCGCAGATTCGCGACGTGCTCGACCTCCAGACCGTGGTGCCCTCGCTGCGCGTTAGCCAGCTCCAGACATCCTCGGCGACCACCTTCATCATCCGCGGCTTCGGCAACGGCGACAACAACTTCGGCATCGAGCCTTCGGTCGGCGTGTTCATCGACGGCGTGTTCCGTTCGCGCTCGGCTTCGGCCCTGTCCGACCTCAACATGGTCCAGCGCGTCGAAGTGCTGAACGGCCCGCAATCGACCCTGTTCGGCAAGAACGCCTCGGCGGGCGTGATCTCGGTCGTGACCAAGGAGCCGCAGTACGAGTTCGGCGGCTCGGTCGAAGCGGTCTACGGCAACTTCAACACCGTGTTCCTGCGCGGCGAGGTGACCGGCCCGATCAACGAGCAGGTCGCCTGGTCGGTTGACGGCACCTACCAGAAGCGCGACGGCTTTGGTCGCATCGTCAATCTGAACAATGCCGAGATCAACAACCGCGACCGCTGGTCGGCGCGCGGCCAGCTGCTCATCGAGCCCTCGGCTGACGTCAAGATCCGCCTGATCGGCGACTACGGCAAGATCGACGAAGTGTGCTGCCAGACGAGCAATGTCGTTGTCGGCCCGGTCACCCAGCTCGCCGTCGGCGGCGTGGGCGGCCAGTTCCCGACGGACTTCTTCAGCAACAACAACTTCCTCAACGTCGTTCCGGTCAACACCAACGAGAACTACGGCTTCTCGGGCCAGCTCGACTGGGCGCTGGGCAATGTGTCGCTGACCTCGATCACCGCCTACCGCGAACTGCGCAACTTCTTCAATCAGGACATCGACTTCACCAGCGCGGACATTTCGAACGAAACCCGTGACCAGGCCGTCGACACCTTCACCCAGGAAGTGCGCCTGACCTCGGATTTCGATGGTCCGATCAACTTCCTGCTGGGCGGCTACTACTTCGACGAGTCGATCAGCCAGGACAGCTCGCTGTCGGTCGGCCGCGACTTCCGCAACTTCGCCGCCATCCAGGCCGCGCCTGCCAGCCTGCTGCCGCCGAACCCGACCGCCGCCCAGCGCATCGCTGTCGGCAATGCGGTTCTGCGCAACGCGGAAGGCGCGCTCGGTCTGCCGCTCGGCTCGATCCTCGCCGGTCAGGGCCTGACCCGCGAGCGCTTCGCGATCGACAACACCTCGTGGTCGATCTTCGGCACGGTTGACCTCAAGTGGACCGATCGCCTGACCTTCACCGTCGGCTTCAACTACACCGACGACAAGAAGGACTTCGTGATCAACCAGCAGGCGCTCGATCCGCTTGCCGGCGTCAACCTCGTCGATGCCTTCATCACGCTCGCCAGCAGCGGCGCGGTGCGCAACCGGACGCAGTTCCAGGCGCTTCCCGCGGCGAACCAGCAGGCGCTGCTTGCGGCGGCCACCAGCCCGGCGACCAACAGCCTGCTCGGCCTTTCGGCGCTGCAGTTCCAGACCCCCTCGCCGTCGGTGCCGAACTCGGTCGAACCGGGCCAGACCCGCGACGACAAGTTCACCTACATCCTGCGCGCCGCGTATGAGGTCTCGGACCAGATCAACGTCTATCTGAGCTATGCGACCGGCTTCAAGGCGAGCTCGATCAACCTCTCGCGCGATAGCCGTCCGCTGCTCTCGGATTATACCCCGGGGCCGCGCGGATCGACCTTCGCGGCGCCGGCCTCGCCGATCATCAATGCTGGGCTCGCAACGCCGAACCTCACCACCGGCACCCGCTTTGCCGGGCCGGAAAACGCGGCGGTGATCGAAGCCGGCATCAAGGCCCAGTTCGACGGGATCGGCTTCAACCTCGCGGTGTTCGACCAGAAGATCGAGGGCTTCCAGTCCTTCGCCTTCACCGGTCTGGGCTTCGCGCTGCAGAACGCCGGTCAGCAGTCGGTCCAGGGCTTCGAGTTCGACAGCACCATCAAGCCGGTCGACTCGCTCGTCCTGACCTTCGCTGCGACCTACCTCGATCCGGTGTTCGACAGCTTCCCGGGTTCGGTGCTCGGCGACCTGAGCGGTCTGCGCGTGGGCGGCATTCCCTCGTGGAACGTCCGCACCTCGGCGACCCACACGCTCGACATCAATGATGCCGGCACCAAGCTCGTCACCCGCGTCGACTACAGCTACGAGAGCAACGTCAACATCAACAACGGCCTGCCGACCTTCAACCGGGCTCTGGGCAACACCCGCCTCTTCGATCGCGAAGTGAACCTGGTGAACGCCTCGACCACGCTGGCGCTCGAAAACGGGCTCGAAGTCGGCCTGTTCGCGCGCAACCTGTTCAACGACCAGTACATCCTCACTGTCTTCGACGGTGTGGCGCAGGCGGGAACGGTCTCGGGCTACCCGAGCGCGCCGCGCACCTGGGGCGGTCTGGTGCGCTACCGCTTCTAAGCGGTCCGCTCCGGCGACACATAGAAAAGGGCCTCGCACCAGCCGGTGCGGGGCCCTTTTTGCGTTTGCTTCCCGCCCTGTCCGGCCATGGTCGCCGCGCTGCCGAGGCAGCAGGCAGCCCCTCTGCGACTAGAGTTCCCGCAAGGCCCTTGCGGGCTTGGCCCGCAGCAGCGGCAGCGAACCGGCGAGCGCAAAGCCCAGCACCAGCGCAAGGCCCAGGGCCAGCACGCCGAGCACCTCGCCCCAATCGGGCAGCCAGTCGAATTCGAACAGGCGGGTGATCACCACCCAGGCAAGTCCGCCGCCGAGCCCCAGCGCGACGGCAGCCAGCACCGCCGCCAGCAGGCCATATTCGGCCAATTGCAGCAAGAGGATCTGCTTCCGGCTGGCTCCCAGCACGCGCAGCATCACCGTGTCATAGGTGCGCGCCGCCCGCGCCGCCGCGATCGCGCCCATCAAGACCGCGAGCCCCGCCAGCACCGTTACCGCCGCCGCCGCGAGCGTCGCCAGGCTCACCTGCTCCAGCAGCTTCCTTGCCTCGACCAGAATGCCGCCCACCTCGATCACCGAGCTTGAGGGCAGCTCCCTGACCATCGCGCGCAGCAGGCGCCCTCTCGCGGCGCTGTCGGCACCCTCTGGCAGGTCGATCGTCGCCGAAAGGTTGTGGGGCGCATCGGCAATCGCATCGCGGCTGAAGACCAGCGCGAAATTGAAGCCCATGCTCTCCCAGTCGATCTCGCGCAGGTTCGCAACCCTTGCGGTGCGCTCCACGCCGAGGATGCCGATGGTGAGATAGTCACCCGGCGCAAGGTCCACCGCCCGCGCGAAATCGGCATCGACTGAGACTTGCGGCTCGCCCGGCGCGGCGGCGTCCCACCATTCGCCTTCGACGACGCGGTTGCCCGGCGGCAGGGTGTCGGCATAGGTCAACCCGCGCTCGCCGCGCAGGGCCCATGCCCCCTCGGGAATCTCCTTGAGGTCGGCAACGCGGGTCATCCGGTTGCGGGCGCCATAGGCCAGCACTGCGCCGCGCATGGTTGGCACGGTGCGGATCGTGGCCGCGGGAAATTCGGCGCGCACCAGCGCGCGGAAGCGCGCCTCTCTGGCTGGCGGGACGTCGAGCACGAAGTAGTCGGGGGCTTCCTGCGGCACGCGCCGCTGGATGTTGCCGTCGATCGCGCTCTGCACCGCGGCCAGCAGCACGAAGGCGGCAAGCCCGAAGCCCAGCGCGGTCACCAGCGCTCCCGTCGGCGCGCCGGGGCGGTGGATATTGGCGAGCGCGCTGCGCAGCAGGGGATTGGCCGGGCGCGGCAGGCGGCGGACGAGGGCCTGAATCGCCCAGCCGAGACCGGCCAGCAGCAGCAGAGCCCCGCCCGCGCCGATCAGGAACCCGCCGGTCAGCACCGGCTGTGCGGTGGTCGAAAGCGCGAGGGCGCAGATCGCCGCAAGGCCGAGGCCCGTCGCCAGCAGAGCGCCGCGGTCGCGGGCCAGCGGCACGACACCCGAACGCATCAGCGCCATCGCGGGGAAGGTCCGCGCGCGCAACAAGGGCGCAGCGGCAAAGGCGAAGGCCACCAGCAGGCCATAGCTGGCTGCCAGCGTCAGGGCCGGGGGCGAGATGATGAACCCGCTCTCGACCGGCAGCAGCCCCTGCAAGGCGCCCGCCAGCAGCGGGGTGATGGCAACGCCTGCGGCAAGGCCCGCAAGGCTGCCGACGAGTGCGGCGACGCCGATCTGCATGGCATAGATGCGCAGGATATCGCCGGACGTAGCGCCCAGCACCTTGAGGGTCGCAATGCTGGCGCGGCGCTGGTCAAGATAGGACGAGACGCCCCCCGCGATACCGATCCCCGCGATCACCAGTGCGGCAAGGCCCACCAGCGTCAGAAAATCGCTCATCTGCCGCACGAAGCGGTCGGCGCCGGGCGAGGCGCGGTCGCGGGTGCGGATATTGAGGCCGGCATTGGGGAAGCGCTTGGCCAGCGCTTCCTCTGCGGCCTGCGGGTCGCGTGCAGGGTCGGCAAAGGCGACGCGGTGCTTGCTCTGGTAGAGCGCGCCCGGCTGCAGCAGCCCGGCCGCTTCGGGGATCCCTTCCGCGACGATGATCGTCGGGCCGAGCTGGAAGCCCTCGGACAGGCGGTCGGGCTCGTCGGCGATCACGCCCGCCGCGCGAAGGGTGACGGTGCCGACCTTGAAGCTGTCGCCAACCGCGATCCCGAGCCGTTCGAGCGCGGTGCGCGCGATCCATGCGTCATTGCCGGAAGGCGCGCCGACCATGCGCCCGTCGTCGAGCGTCAGGCGGCCGAACATCGGCCAGCGGACGTCCACGGCTTTCAATTCGATCGGGGCGGCTGCCTCGGGGGTGCTCGCCATCGCCTGCAGCCGGTAGCCGCTTGAAATCGTACCGAGCTTGCCGAGTTCCCCTCGCTCCTCGGCGCTCAGCGTTCGTTGCCAGACCTCGACCTGCAAGTCGCCGCCGAGCAATTCCTGCCCCGAGGAAGCCAGTTCGCGTTCGATCGCGGCGGTCAGCGTGCCGATCGCGGCGAGGGCGGCGGTGCCGAGGAAGATGCACACCAGCAGCAGGCGCAGCCCCCGGAAGCGCGCGTTGAGATCGCGCCTGGCGATGCGCCAGGCCGCGGCCCAGGACAGGCGGGGCGGCAGGCTCATGCCCCCGCCGTCGCGCCGGTGCGGGTGTCGGACACAATCACACCGTCGGCCATGGTCAGCACCCGCTCGCAGCGCTCGGCAAGGCTTGCGTCATGGGTGATGATGAGCAGGGTCGCCCCGGTCTCGGCGCGGCGCGCGAACAGCAGCTTGATGATCTCCTCGCCGGTTGCGGCATCGAGATTGCCGGTCGGCTCGTCGGCGAAGATCAGGTCGGGGCGCGGGGCAGTGGCCCGCGCGATGGCGACCCGCTGCTGCTCGCCGCCCGAAAGCTGGGTGGGGTAGTGGCCGGTGCGGTGGGCAAGGCCCACGGCTGCCAGTTCCGCGAGGGCGCGGGGGGCGGCATCGGCCATGCCCGCGAGTTCCAGCGGGGTGGCGACGTTCTCGGCCGCGGTCATGGTGGGCAGGAGGTGGAAGGCTTGCAGCACGATCCCGATCCGGCCGCGCCGGGCGGCGGCCAGCCCGTCCTCGTCAAGGCTGGTGAAATCCGCACCCGCCACATCAAGGCTCCCGCCGCTGGCGCGTTCGAGGCCGGAGAGCACCGCCATGAGCGAGCTCTTGCCCGAGCCCGAGGGGCCGAGCAGCGCGACCACCTCGCCGCGCGCGATGTCGAGGTTGATCCCGCGCAGGATCGTCACCGGCGAAGCCGCCGAGCCGAGGGTGAGGGTGAGATTGCGGGCGCTGATCGCGAGAGAGGGGCTTGTCACGGCTTTCCGATGGCATAGGTGGCGATTTGCAACAAGCTACAGGTAGGGAAGGCTGTCGGATGCAAAAGGGTGGTTGGTCGAAAACCGGGATGGCGGCGGCAGCAGCAGCGGGGCTGGCGCTGGCGGGGTGTTCCGACGCCGCCGACGAGGCGATCGCGCCCGGGCAGGAGATCGCCGCAGACGGCAAGCCCGCGCTGCCCGCGATCCCGGTGATGGGGCCGGAGCGCAGGATCATCGCCTTCGGGGACAGCCTGTTCGCGGGCTATGGCCTCGATCCGCGCGATGCCTATCCCGAAAAGCTGGAGAGTGCGCTCAGGGCCAGGGGCATCAATGCCGAGGTGGTCAACGCCGGGGTCTCGGGGGATACGACCGCTGCCGGGCTGAACCGGCTGGAATTCACCCTCGCCGCGCAGAAGGACGGGCCCCCGGCGCTGTTCATCCTCGAGCTGGGCGGCAATGATCTGCTGCGCGGGCTCTCGCCGCAGGAGACCAGGGCCAATCTCGGCAAGATGCTGGCTGTCCTACGCGAGCAGAAGGTGCCAGTCCTGTTGATGGGGATGCGCAGCCCGCCCAATTACGGCCCCGAATACCAGGCGCAGTTCGATGCGATCTACCGCGATCTGGCGAAGGAATACGGGGCCACGCTGATCCCCTTCTGGCTCGAGGAGATCTATCGGGATCCCTCGCTGTTCCAGCAGGACCGTATCCACCCCACGGCTGACGGGGTCGAACGGCTGGTTGCCTCGACTCTGGCCGAGGTCGAAGACGCGCTTCCGGCGGTTAAATAGCGTTTTTTCAATGGTTTCATGATTTCGCAGGCCGTTTCAGGCCCTGTCCATGTGCGTCCAGAGCCCGTCCAGACCCGTCCAGACCCCTGCTAGACCCGCTCCACACCCCCGCCAGACACCCGCCAGATCGCGGATTCCGCGCGGATCGCGGCGAATGGGGCAAGTTCGGTGCCGGTCATCCAGACCTGCGCCTTGCCGGCCCGGAGCCGGTTGAACAGCTCGGTCCGGCGGAGGGGATCGAGGTGTGCGGCAACCTCGTCGAGGAGAAGGACGCTCGGGCGCCCGGCAGCAGCAAGGATGCCGTGGGCGAGAGTGATGGCGATCAGCATCGCCTTCTGCTCGCCGGTCGAGCAGGCCGCGGCAGGCTGTCTCGTGGAGGCCATTTCGACAAGCAATTCATCGCGTTGTGCGCCCGTGAGCGCGCGGCCTGCGGCCCGGTCGCGGGGCCGCCCCCGGGCGAGTTCGGCGCGCAGCTCGGTCGCGTCGAGCGGACCGCCCGGTCGGTAGGTGAGGGTGGGGCGCGCGAAAGGCTCGGGCGGCAGGGCGGAGAGCTCGTCAGCGAGGCGAAGCACCAGGTCGGCGCGGGTCCGCCCGACCGCCGCGCCATGATCGGCGGCCTGCGCCTCGACCGCGTCCAGCCAACGCGGATAACTCTGATTTTCCAGCAATTTGCCACGTTCTCGCAGGGCCGTTTCAAGGGCATTCACCCGCCGCGCATGGTCGGGCGCAATCGCCAGCGCCATCCGGTCCATGAACCGCCGCCGTGCGCCGGCGCTGTCGGTGAAGAGCCCGTCCATGGCAGGGGTCAGCCACGAGAGCGCGAGCCATTCGGCGAGGCTCGCCGCGCTCGCCGGAGCGCCGTTGACCCGCACCAGCCGGCGACCGGGCTGGCCGGGTTCGGTATGGGTGCCGATCCGCGCCGAGACTGTCCCTGCTTCCGTCAGGCTTGCGCCGATGGCGAAGGGGAGAGGGGTTGCTCCCGGCACGGCGCGCCTGGCAAGGTCGCCCAGATTGGCGCGCCGCAGCCCGCGCCCCGGCCCGAGGAGGGACAGGGCTTCGAGCAGGTTGGTTTTCCCGGCGCCGTTTTCGCCCACCAGCAGGTTGAAATGCGCCGTCTCGCCCAGCGTGGTCGCCGCGTGGTTGCGGAAGTTCTCGAGGCTGATCCGGCTGAGGCCCATGGCGGGCATTCGGGTAGCGGGAGGGGGGCGGTTTGGCCAGTGCGAGCGAGGTGAAATCAGCAATCCCAACAGATGGGAAAAACTCCCAAGCTTTCGCTTCGCTGAACCGGTGGTTTGCGGGCTGACACCCGAGAAGTGGCGGAAAACTGCCGTTTTTCCCGTTTGGCACGCCTGATGCAAAGTCTCTGGCATCCCCGGGATGGTCCCGGAAAAACCAGACTGAAACACCACAGGAGACCCGCAATGTTCGCCACCGAAACCTCGAACCGCCTGTTCGCCGCCGCTTTTTCGGTTGTGCTCTCGGCCGCTTTCTTCGCCTACGCGATCGTGCCCGCCAGCCCCGGCCTGATGGCCTGATCGTCAACCCCACCTGAGAAAGACTGACTGACATGAGCGACATCATCGGCAACCCGGGCGGAAAGCCCCCCCGCAGCGGCTTCCGCCTCGACAAGCGTGACGGCAAGCTCTTCGGCGTCTGCGCCGGGATCGGCAACTATTTCGGCATCGATCCGCTGCTCGTCCGCCTTGGCTTCGTCGTCACCACGCTGGTCGGCTTCGGCAGCCCCGTGCTGATCTACCTTGCAGTGGCGCTGATCGCCGACTGAGTGCAGCGGCAGACAAGCGGTTCCCGGTTTTCGGGCCGCTGCACCTGATTGATGAAACCGGGAGGGGGCTCTTGGCCCCCTTTCTTTTGCTCACATCGCGCTGATGCCGCCGTCGAGCTTCAGCTCCGCGCCGGTCATGAAGCGACTCTCGTCGCTGGCGAGGTAGACCACCGCATTGGCGATGTCGTTGGGCTCGCCGACGAACCTGAGGGGAATCTGCCGCGCCAGCTTCTCCATCAGCACGTCCTTGTCGAGCGCGTGGGCGCGGGCGGTGCCATCGAGGATCGGCGTGTCGACGAAGGTCGGGTGGACCGAATTGCAGCGGATCTGCATCCCCTTCTTCGCACAGTGGAGCGCAATCGACTTCGACAGCATCCACACGGCCGCCTTGGAGGCATTGTAGGCCGGCATGGTGTCGCTTGCGATCAGCCCGGCGATCGAGGAGATGTTAATGATCGATCCCGGCGCGTGCTCGCGCATCAGCGGCAGGGCCTTCTGGCAGCCGTGGAAGATCGAGTTGACGTTGATGTCGAAACAGCGCTGCCAGTCCCCGAAGTCGCAGGCCTCGATATTGCCGGGAACGCCGATCCCGGCATTGTTGACGAGCACATTGAGCCCGCCGAGCTTTTCCCGCGCGGCGTCCACGGCGGCCTCCCACTGGGCCGGGTCGGTCACGTCATGCGCCATGCCGAAAGCGGTGCCTTCGCCCATCTCGGCGTTGATGAGCGCCGCCGTCTCCTCGGCGCCCGCGCCGTTGATGTCGGTCGCCAGCACCCGCGCGCCTTCCTGCGCCAAGCGGATGCAATGCGCGCGGCCGAGGCCCTGTGCGCCGCCCGTCACGAGGGCCATTTTGCCCGCTACACGTCCTGTCATGGTCTAGTCCTCTCCCAGGTATTCCGGTGTCAAAAGCATCGCGATCCGCACGTCCACCCCGTGGCCGGCGCGCCGCCATTCGGCCACGAAGCGCGAAAGGTCCTTGAGGGCGACACGGTGGACGATGATGTTCTCGCCTTCGGTGCCGCCGCCATCGCTCACGCGCGCAAGGCTGGTCGCCTTCAGGAGCGTGAAGGCCTCGGAGACCATGCCCGGCGAGGAATAGAACTCGCCCAGCACCTCCAGCGTGCCGGCGCGGTAGCCGGTCTCCTCCTCAAGCTCGCGCGCGGCGGCCGTCAGCGCATCCTCGCCTTCGCCGCCCGCATCATCGCCCACGAGGCCGGCGGGGATTTCGAGGCTGAAGCAGCCGAGCGGCACGCGGTACTGGCTGACAAGGATCACATGGCGGGTGCCGTCGGGATCGCGGTCGAGAGCGATGATCGCAGCGGCGCGGATCCCGCGCGCGCGGCCGACATATTCCCACCGGCCCCGTTTCTTGGCGGTGATGAAGCGTCCCTCCCACATCACCTCCTCGGGCAGGTCGGCGTCGCGGTCTCGTTCCAAGGATGGCTCCGTCCAAAACTTCGGACGGCCCTTCGACAGGCTCGCGCCGCAAGGGTCAAGGGGCTAAATCATCAGACCTCGATCAGCCGATCGGGAAGCTCGTTCACGTCATCGGCAGCGCGGGGGAAGTGTTCGGCCAGAACATGGCCGACATCGCGGATGCCGACCGCCAGCCCTTCGGCAAGGCGGCCCTTGCGGATCTCGGCGAGCATGTCGCCCATCGCCTCGCCCCAGATGGTGGCGGGGACAAGCGCCGCGATCGCCTCGTCGGCGACGATCTCGGCGCGGTGCTCGCGCATCGAGAGGTAGATCAGCACGCCCGTGCGCCCGTCGGTGCGACGATCGGCACCGACCTTGAACTGGCGCAACGCCTGATCGTGGACGCGCATCGTGCGCACAGGGGCGGGGACCAGCGCCCATTTGAGCGGCTGCCACTGCTGCACCAGCATCACGCCCAGGAACGTGAGAAGCCCCAGGGCAATCACCATGCTGGCGATCTCGCCCGTGGTCCATTGATGGCCCCAGCCGGCAAAGAGGGCGTCCCAGGTGTCGAGGAAGGGCTCGGGGAAGGCTGCAAAGGCGCTCATCGCGGTGAAGGCTGCACCAATCGCCCAGAGCAGCGCGATATCGGTATAGCCGTCCGAGCTTTCGGCAAGCACGGTGACGATCTCGCCCGAGGTCGCGCTCTCGGCTTTGGTCACCGCAGCGGCGACGAGCTGCCGTCCGGCATCGTCGATATAGGCCATCACCACCCTCCCGAAGCGCCGCCGCCGCCCGACGAGCCGCCGCCGAAGCCGCCGAAGCCGCCCCCGAAACCGCCGCCGCCACCCCAGCCATCGCCGCCGCCACCGCGCCCGCTGTTGATGAGGCCGCGCGCGACGGCGCTGCCGACCTCCCAGAGAATGATGTCGCGCGCCGTGTCACCAATGTCGCGGCTGCGGCTGCCCCAGGGGCCGGTGCCGCTCGAGCGGTAGCGCCGTCGGCGTCCCCGTCCGGCGAGAGCCGGCAGAACGAAGAAAAAGAACAGCAGGGCGAGCAGGATCAGCACGCCGAAGGGAAAACCGCCGTCGCTCCGGCTCTTCTGCGCATCGGCGGCCTGTGCGGCCTCCTCGATCGCGGCGGCGTCTGCCGGGCTCTTGGCGAGGTGGGAGAGGATTGCCGCGACGCCGTCGGTCACGCCCGCGTCGAAATCGCCCTCCTTGAAGCGCGGGGCGATCACGTCGTTGATGACGCGGCCCGCCATGATGCCTCCGAAATAGCCGTGGAGCCCATACCCGACCTCGATCCGCATCTTGCGCTCGGCGGGGGCGATTAGCAGCAGGAGACCCATGTCGCGGTTCGCGCCTCCAATCCCCCACTTGTCGGTGAAGAGCGTCGTCGCATAGGTCTCGATCGAGGCCCCGCCGAGGCTCGGGACGGTGGCGACGATGATCGCCCGGCCGGTCTGGGCGTTATAGGCGCGCAGCTCCTGATCGAGCCGGGCCCTGGTCGCTTCCGACAGGATATTCGCTCCGTCATAGACGGGGCCCTCGGGGCGGGGGGGATAATCCTGCGCGCTGGCCGCTGCGACGAGGCCGATCAGGCCCGCGAGCAGCAGCACCGCATGGCGAAGGAAAGCGACGGCGCGGGTCACCTCAGTTGGCGGCCGCGGGGGTTGCGGTGCCGGTGATCGCGCTCATGTCGACCTTGGGGTTCGCCTTGGCGCCCTCGTCCGCCTCGAAATATTCGAGCGGCTTGGCGCCGTGGATCACGTTCGCGCCGATGCTCGAGGGGAAGGTGCGGATCTCGGTGTTATAGTCCCGCGCCAGATCATTGTAGCGCACCCGCTCGGTGTTGATCTGGTTGTTGGCCTCGTCGATCGCCACCATCAGATCGCCGAAGCGCGGCTGGCTGGCGAGCTGCGGATAGTTCTCGACCACGGTGCGCAGCTGGCCCAGCGCCTGGGTGAGCTGGTTCTGTGCATCGTTGAACTTCTTGAACTCTTCGGGGTTCGAGAGGTCATCGGTGGTGATGTTGATCGAGGTCGCCCGGGCGCGCGCATCGATCACGCTCTGGAGGATGTCCTTCTCGGAGATAGCGGCGGCCTGCACCACGCTGACGAGGTTGGGGATCTTGTCCGAACGGTTCTGGAGCGCGCTCTCGACATTGCCCCATTGCGCCTTGGCGGCCTCCTGCTTGGTCGGCACCGAGTTGATCCCGCAAGCGGCAAGGCTGAGCGCGGCAATGGCGGCCAAGGCACCGCGCAGCATGGTGGAAAGGCGCATTGATCACTCCCTCGTGAAGCCGGCCGGCCTGTCAGGCCGGCACGGCTGGCGTTCTGTATTGCGCATATAGCACACCCCGAACCCCTTTCAAGCGGTGCGGGTGCCATCGGGCAGGGGCTTGTGCCGCAATGTTTCACGTGAAACACGGATTTACGGCAGGTCTGCAAGGCGTCTGGCGGGGGCCTGAACGCATCTGGAGGGGGTCTGGAAGGGGCCTGGAGCGGCTCTCGCCCCACCTCGAACGCACGGGGCCTCGCCGCATCGCCATGCCCGTCCACTTCACATTCAGGATGGAGGCGCTATATCCGCTCTCGCCGGTTTCGGCCGGCTATGGCGATAAACTGCTGCGTGCAATAGGCGCAACGGACCCGGGGGCAGTACCCGGCGGCTCCACCACTTGGGCCGAGCAACACGATCAGCATGCGTGAAGCGTGCCGACCGGGCGGCTCAGCTGATGGGGCCGAACCAGGATCGACGTGTGTTGAAAAGCGTAGTTTTCGCCCGGGCTGAGTAACCCGCATAAGGCTCAAAAACCATAAGTGCCAACGACAACGAAGCACTTGCTCTCGCTGCGTAATGTGACGGCCTAGCGGCCTGAATTTACAAAGCTACGAGCACGGTTCGGACCGAACCGGGTAACAGAATCGGAAACCGGGCGCCCGGGGGAGCGTAGCAACAGAATCCCCCACCTTGATGCGATCAGCCGCCCGTACGGTCCGGCCTTGCCCTGATCCGCGGCTCTCGCCCTATCGTGCGGCCGAATTCCCGCGCAGCTCCGCCACTTCGCGCTCGAGCCTCAGGCAATCGAGGATCTTCGCTCCGCCCAGAAACACCGCGCCGGTGGTGGCGAGGAACAGCAGTTTGCCGCCGAAACCGGGGTAATCATGCAGATAGACTATCCCGCGCATGCACGAACCCAAGGCTAGGGCATAGATGATCACGAAGGCCTCGATCCGGGTCTTGATGACGAAGAGTCGCTTGATCTTGCCCAGCATGGCGGCGTCTCCTGTCAGGTCTGGAATGCCTAACGAGGAGTTAAGTATACGCCCTGAGGCCCCGAGTCGCCAAATGCTTTATCCAAGCTCCCCGAGGCCGAGCGCCTCCAGAAGTGCAAGGCGTGCCGCAATGGCACTGTTTGCCAGCACTTCACTGCCGAGATCGGCGGGATCGATCTGCGCGGGCCAACGGGCGGCGATGACACGCTCGATCAGATCGGCCTTGGCCTCATCCAGCAGAAAGCGCGAATCGACAGTGGCCGGATCGCACACCACCCTGAGGCGCAGGCAGGCGGGCCCCCCGCCGTTCGCCATCGACTGACGCACATCGACCGGAATGACCTGCCGGATCGGGCCGTTTCCGGCGAGCATGGTCTCCGCCCAGCCCCACACGGCTGCGCTCTCGCGGCATTCCTCGGGGACGATCAGCGCCATGCTGCCATCGGGCAGGGTGAGAAGCTGGGCGTTGAACAGATAGGTGCGGATCGCCTCCTTGAGGCTGACCGCCGAGGAGGGCACCTCGACCACCTCGAGCGCGGGGAAGGCGGCGCGCATCGCATCATAGGCGCCCTGCTGGTCGGCAAAGGCCATGTCGTGGGTGAACAGCACCGGCCCGTTGGCGACCGCGACCACATCATTGTGGAAGGCGCCGGCGGCGATCGCCGCTGGGTTCTGCTCGATGAAGACGGTGCGCTCCGGCGCGAGGCCGTGGCGGCGCGCGACGAGGCGGCTGGCCTGTTCGTGCTGGCGGGCCGGGAAGGGGCCGCCGGTGCGCCCGTAGACGAACACCTCGACCCCGGGCGCATCATGCGCCCCGCACAGCCGCATGTGATTGGCCGCGCCCTCGTCGCCGAAGGTCGGGGGCACGGCATCGTGCACCGCGAAGTGGCGGTGGTCGGCGAAAGCGATCTTCAGCTGCGCCTGCGTGTCGGGCCATTCCTGCGCGCGGTGGAGCATGGTGACGAGGTTCGCCGGGGTCAGGTGGCAGCGCCCGTCCGCCGTGTCCGGGCCGGGCGAGACGGTGGCGGCGTTGGCGGTCCACATCGAGGAGGCCGACCATGGCGCGGCGCGCAGCTGCGGCGGCTCGCTGCCATCGCATGCTAGCGCTTCGGTCAGGGCAAGGTTGGGGCGGGGCAGCGGCAGGAGGAAGCCCTGCACGCCGAGGCGCGCGAGGTTGCCGCGCATCTTGGCGATGCCCTGCAGCGCCGCCGCGCGCGGATAGGAGGGATCGCCCGCATGGCTGGCGCTGGCGATATTGCCGAGGCTGAGACCGGCATAATTGTGCGAGGGGCCGACGATCCCGTCGAAATTGATTTCGGTGAGGGTCATCGCGCCACGCTCCAGACCATGTCGCCCTCGTCCACATCGAGCAGGTCGGCGCTGGCGCTGTCGATGGCGATGCCCCCCTCGCCGTCCAGCACCCGCGCGCCGAAGCAGGCGCGGAAGGTGCCGAGCCGACCGGTGGCGAGAATTGCCTTTTCGCCCTCGCTCACGGAAAGGGCGGTGATCGTGGCGGCGGTGCTGTTCTTCACGCTGGTGACCATGTCGGTGCGCGCCGTCATTGTCGGCCCGCCGTCGAAGATGTCGACATAGTTCTCGAACCGGAAGCCCTCGTCCTCGAGCATCCGCATCGCCGCGCGCCCCGTGGGGTGGGGAACGCCGATCACGCTGCGCGCGTCATCGTCGAGCATGGCGATATAGACCGGGTGCTTGGGCATCAGGTCGGCGATGAACTGGTTGCCGTTGATCGCGTTGAAATAGTCCGCGTCCTGAAAGCTCATCCCGAAAAAGCGCCCCGCGACCCCGTCCCAGAAGGGCGATCCGCCGCGCTCGTCGATGATGCCCCGCAGTTCGGCCAAGATGCGGTCGGCAAAGCGCGCGCGGTGCATGGCGACGAAGAGGTAGCGCGAGCGGGCGAGCAGCAGGCCGAGGCCCCCGGCGCGTTCATTCGGATGGAGGAACAGCCCGCCGACCTCGCTCGACCCTTCGAGATCGGTGACGAGGCTGAGCAGCTCGGCGCGCACCGTGCGGTCCAATTCCTGCGAATATTGGGTGAGGGTGTTGAGGCGGTAGGAATAGAACGGCCAGCGCTGGCCGACCTGGGTCATGAGCTGGCAGGTGCCGCGCACTGCGCCGGTGCGGGCGTTTTCGAGCACCAGCACGAATTGCTCGTCGGCAAGGCTGTTGTCCTCGCGGGCGAAGGCGGCCTCGGCCCGCTCCAGCTTGCCGCCCAGCGCCGCCCGGTCGGGCGGCAGGTTGGTGAAGCCTCCGCCGGTGAGCTTGGCCATTTCATAGATTGCCTCGAGATCGGCGGCGCGCGCGGCGCGCAGGCGGAAGGTCACGACAGGGCTCCTTGGGCGAGACGTTCTATCACACGAGCAGACAGGCGCGCACGCTCTGCGAGGCTGGCGACGATCAGGTATTCGTCCGGCGAATGGATCGCCCCGCCGCGCACGCCCATCGTATCGACCACCGGCACGCCGCAGGCCGCGATATTGTTGCCGTCGCACACCCCGCCCGAGCGCTGCCAGCGGATGTCCTGGCCCAGCTCCGCCCCGCATTCGCGCACCAGATCGAACAGGCGCTGGGCCCCGGCATCAACCTTCTTGGGCGGGCGGGTGACGCCGCCATGGCGGTGGGTGGCGACCTCGTGCGCGGTCTGGATGTCGATCAGCAGGTGATCGAGCGCATGGTCGAACGCCGCGCCCGCCTCGACCGTCCGGGGGCGGATGTTGAAGCGCAGCACGGCATGATCGGGCACGACGTTGTTGGCCGCGCCGCCATCGAGCCTGGCGGGGTTGATGGTGATCTCGGCCGTCTCCAGCGCCTTCAGCCGCAGGATCAGGTCCGCCGCCGCGACGATGGCATTGCGCCCCTCGTGCGGGTTGCGCCCGGCATGAGCGCTCCTGCCGGTGAAGGTGATCGCATAGTTCCCCGTGCCCCCGCGCTCGTGGGCGAGCGTGCCGTCGGGCAGGGCGGCGGGCTCGTAGGTCAGCGCGGCCAGCTTCCCGGCGGCGAGTTCGGCGATGAGCGCGGCGCTGGCGAGCGAGCCGGTCTCCTCGTCGGAATTGATCAGCACGTCATAGCCGAGCGCGGAGGCGCTGGCGGTCTGTTCGAAGGCGATCAGCGCGTGGAGCATCACCGCGATGCCGCCTTTCATGTCGGCCACGCCCGGGCCGTTCAGGGTCTCGCGATCCAGCCACGTCTGGCGCTGGAAGGGGTGATCGGCGGGAAACACCGTGTCCATATGCCCGGTCAGCAGGATGCGGCGGTTCGCGTGTGGGCGGACGCGGACCACCAGGTGCTGGCCGTGGGGTTTCTCAAACGCCGAACCATCGGCGGCGATGGCGGTAACGGGGGCGGGATCGACCAGAGTCGCCGTTCCCGGAAGCACGGCGAAGGCCTCGGCCAGCGCATCGGCCTGCTCGGCAAGGCCGGCGAGATTCGCGGTGCCGGTGTTGATCCGGCTCCACGCCTCGACCTGTGCGAGCATCGCGGCGGCGTCGATTGTGCCCATGGACCCCTCTCGTCTCATCAACCCCATCTAGCCGTCCCTTCGCGCCTGTCCAACCCGTTGCAATCATGTCGCCCCTGCGCCATAGCGCCCGCGTCCTCTCCTCCCCGGGTTCGGCTTCACGCTTACCACACGAGGACCACCATGACTGACATGACCGCCCGCGCCGCTATCGCGATAGATGCGCGTCTGGCGACTTTCCTCGAGACCGAGGTGCTGGGGCCGCTGGGCCGGGATGTGGACGCCTTCTGGCAGGGCTTTGCCGCGCTGCTGGCCCACTTCGCACCGAGGAACCGCGCGCTGCTGGAAAAGCGCGAGAGCCTTCAGGCGCAGATCGACGCGTGGCATGTCGAGCGCGCGGGCAAGCCCCATGATCCGGCGGCCTATAAGGCCTTCCTGACCGCAATCGGCTACCTCGTCCCCGAGCCCGGCGACTTCCGGATCGGGACTGAGAACGTCGACCCCGAGATCGCGACCATGGCCGGGCCGCAGTTGGTGGTGCCGATCCTCAACGCCCGCTTCCTGCTGAACGCCGCCAACGCGCGCTGGGGGAGCCTCTATGATGCCTTCTACGGCACCGATGCGCTTGATGCGCCTGCTCCTACGCCGGGTGGCTATGACGAGGCGCGCGGGGCGGCGGTGATCGCGCGGGTGCGGGGTTTTCTTGATGAAACACTCCCGCTGGCAGGGGACAAGAGCTGGCATCAACTTGCGGCGCGCGAGGAAATCCAACTTGCGGACCCGGCCCAGCTTGTTGGGAATACCGACAAAGGTATTCTGTTCAGAAACAATGGCTTGCATGTGGAGGTCGTCTTCGATCCGAACACCCCGGTGGGCGCGACCGACAAGGCCGGGATCGCCGACGTCGTGATCGAATCCGCGCTCACCACCATCGCCGACTGCGAGGATTCGGTCGCCGCTGTCGATGCCGAGGACAAGCTCCTCGCCTACACCAACTGGCTCGGCATCATCCGCGGCGATCTTTCGGAGAGCTTCGCAAAGGGCGGCAAGACCCTCACCCGCACCCTGGCGGGGGACAAGAGCTACACAGCGCCGGACGGCACCGCGCAGACCCTCAAGGGCCGCAGCCTGATGTTCGTGCGCAATGTCGGCCACCTGATGACCAACCCCGCGATCCGCCTCGCCGATGGCAGCGAGGTTCCCGAGGGCATAATGGACGCGGTCTTCACCAGCGCGATCAGCACGCTTGATGTGGAAGGCCACGGCAAGTTCGGCAACTCGCGCTGCAAATCGATCTACATCGTGAAGCCCAAGATGCACGGGCCCGAGGAATGCGCCTTCACCAATGACCTGTTCGACGCGGTCGAGGATCTGCTCGGCCTCAAGCGCCACACCATCAAGGTCGGGGTGATGGACGAGGAGCGCCGCACCTCGGCCAATCTTGCCGCCTGCATCCACGCGGTGAAGGACCGCATCGTCTTCATCAACACCGGCTTCCTCGACCGCACCGGCGACGAGATCCACACCGCGATGCGCGCCGGCCCGATGCTGCGCAAGGGCGCGATGAAGGGGAGCGACTGGCTCAAGGCCTACGAGGCGCGCAATGTCGCCATCGGGCTGAAGCACGGCCTTTCGGGCAAGGCGCAGATCGGCAAGGGCATGTGGGCCGCGCCCGATCTGATGGGGCAGATGATGGTGGAGAAGATCGGCCACCTGAAGGCGGGCGCCAACACCGCATGGGTGCCGTCACCCACCGCCGCGACGCTCCACGCGCTGCATTACCACCAGATCGACGTCTTCCACGTGCAGAAGCACCTGCCCGAGCCCGCCGGGCTCGACGCGCTGCTGTCGATCCCGCTCGCCGAGGGCGCGAACTGGTCGGAGGAGGAAATCCGCGAGGAGCTCGACAATAATTGCCAGGGCCTCTTGGGCTACGTGGTGCGCTGGGTCGATCAGGGCGTGGGCTGTTCCAAGGTGCCCGACATTAACGATGTGGGCCTGATGGAAGACCGCGCGACGCTGCGCATTTCCTCGCAGCACATCGCCAACTGGCTGCTGCACGGGGTGATCAGCGAGGCGCAGGTGATGGATTCGCTCACCCGCATGGCCGCCAAGGTCGACGCGCAAAACGCGGGCGATCCGCTCTATGTGCCGCTGACGGGCAACGAGACCGGCGCGGCCTTTAGCGCGGCCCGCGACCTGATTTTCAAGGGCGTCGAGCAGCCGAGCGGCTACACCGAACCGCTGCTGCACGCGTGGCGGTTGCGGAAGAAGGCGGGCTAAGGCGTGGTACCGGTCCACTAAAGGCTCTGGTGGCGAGCTAGCTTTTCGCGATAGGCTCAGGCCTCGTTGCATCGGGAGGACAGCGTGGACGGCAAGCGCCTAAAGGATCTATTCGAACAAGCGATGTCGCGTGCGGCTGTGGCCGAACGGCAGGGTAACTTTGCGCTAGCCTTCGCTGAATTGGAACGGGCGCATATCCTTGGCCAGCGATGGCTGCTCCGGCACTTGCGTTCTCATTGGGCCATGCTGCGAATTGCGCGCAAGACAGGTGATCGCCGCGAGACTTCGGGCCAGATCACCCGCCTGATCGGATCGCCGTTCTTCTGGCTGATCGGCTGGCTGCCCAAGGGCAATTCTGGCGGCGCCAATGTCAGTCCCGTCAAGCCGATGCCCTTGCAAGGGGAATTGGCGATAGAACTCGCAGATTATAACGTTTGGTTAGATGTCGCCCAAAGGTTTGCCATTGCAGCGGCGGCCACTGCCATAGTGTTCCTGCTAGGCTGACAACGCTTTCGCCACAGCGACAAACTCCGCCACGCTGATGGTCTCGGCGCGGCGGGTTTCGTCGATGCCTAAGTTGGCGAGGGCCTCCAGCGCCCCCGGCACGCCCTTGAGGCTCTGGCGCAGCATCTTGCGGCGCTGGCCGAAGGCGGATTCGGTGAGGCGTTCGAGCATCCGGGCCGAGACCCCCTCCGGCATGGCGGCGGGGGTCACGTGGACGATCGCGCTCATCACCTTGGGCGGCGGGGTAAAGGCGCTGCGGTGCACCTTCATCGCCAGCTTGGCCTCAGCGCGCCATTGGGCGAGGACGGCGAGGCGGCCATAGGCGTCCTCGCCCGCGCTTGCCACGATCCGGTCGGCCACCTCGCGCTGGAACATCAGCGTGAGCGATTGCCAGAGCGGCGGCCATGATTGCCCGTCCTTTGGCCCGCCGAGCCAGCGCACGAACAGCGCGGTGCCGACATTATAGGGCAGGTTCGAGAGCACGTGGAACGGCTGCCCGTTCATCAGCGCATTGTGGTCGAGCTTGAGCGCATCGCCTTCGATCACGGTCAATTGCCCCGGAAAGGCCTCACCCAGCTCGGTGAGGGCCGGGAGGCAGCGGCGGTCCATCTCGATCGCGGTGACCTTTGCCCCCGCCCGCAGCAGCGCCCGCGTCAGCCCGCCGGGGCCGGGGCCGACTTCGAGAACCCTTGCGCCCGACAGATCGCCCGGCAGCGCCGCGATCCGGGCGAGCAACTGTTCGTCGAGCAGGAAATTCTGGCCCAGCGCCTTGGACGCGGCAAGGCCGTGGCGGGCGATGACCTCGCGGATGGGGGGGAGAGTCGTCACGTGCCCACCCCCAGCCCCTCCCGCAAGCGGGAGGGGAGCGAGACTTGGCGGCGCTGCCGCCTAGTCGCAGCGGGGTGGGCCGCCGCCTCAGCCACGCTTGTGCGCCATGTCCGCCGCCATGCGGATCGCCGCGGCCATGGCACCGGGGTCGGCCTTGCCTTGCCCGGCGATGTCGAAGGCGGTGCCGTGATCAGGCGAGGTGCGGATGATCGGCAGGCCGAGCGTGACGTTCACCCCCTCATCAAATTCCAGCGCCTTCAGCGGGATCAGCGCCTGATCGTGATACATGCACAGCGCCGCATCATAGGTCGCCCGCGCGCGCGGCGTGAACAGGGCGTCGCCCGGCACGGGGCCGACCGCATCGATCCCCTCGGCCTGAAGCGCGGCAATGGCTGGGGCTATGATGCGGTCATCCTCGTCGCCGAACTGGCCGCCTTCGCCCGCGTGTGGGTTCAATGCGGCAACGGCGAGGCGGGGTTCGGCGATCCCGAAATCGCGCCGCAAGCTTGCGGCCACGATGCGGGCCTTGTGGATGACGAGCCCGGCCGAGATCAGCTGCGGCACCTCGGCCAGCGCGACGTGGACCGTCAGCGGCACGGTGCGCAGGGAGGGGCCGGCCAGCATCATCACCGCGTCGCGATAGGGGCGCCCGCAGGCATCGGCGAGGAATTCGGTCTGGCCGGGATAGTCCCACCCCACCGCCACCAGCGCGCTTTTGGCGATGGGGGCGGTCACCAGCCCGGACGCCACGCCCGAAATCGCGAATTTCACCCCCCATTGCAGCGATGCCAGAGCGAGGCGAGCGCCGTCTGCCGAGGGTTTACCGGGGTTCAAGGGGCCATCAACCCCGGCCATCACCGGCAATCCTGCTGCGCAGGCGAACATCGCTTCAGCCGGATCGGCGATTGGCACGATCGGGCAATCGATCCGCAAGGCTTCGGCGCTGCGCCGCAGCAGTTCCGGCCCGCCGACCACGAAGGCTGGCGGCGCGCGGCGCTCAGCCCGCAGCCGCGTCCACGCGCCAAGGATCACCTCCGGGCCGATGCCCGCCGGATCGCCCAGCGTGATGGCCAGCGGGGCGGGCAGATCGCTCAATTGTACTCGATATAGGCGTCGTTGCGCAGGTCGCGCAGCAATCGCTGGGCGCGCTTGTTGACGCGATCCTGCTCGATCTGGTCCATCACCGCCGCAAAGGTCGGCGCGCCCGCGTCCTTGGGATCGTCGCGGCCGCACAGCATCAGCACACGCACGCCTTCCTGAAGCCCGCCGAAGGGCGGGGTGGCCTGGCCGATCTGCAGTTGCAGCAGGATGTCGCGCAGCTGCGCCGGCAGGTTGCCGGCCTTGATCTGCTCGTTGGAGACGACGTCCGCCCCGATCTTCGCCGCACCGGCGTCGACATCGCCGCAGCCCTTGAGGCTGTCGATGAAGGCGCCGAACGCTTCGACCTTGGCTTCGGCCTGCTGCTGGGTGGTCCCCGGCGGAAAGGCGATCGAGATCTGCTTGAGGCTCAGCACCGCGTCCTCGAGGCTGGGCATCAGCACCTGGCGCTTTTCGATAAGGTAGAGGATCGAGAAGCCGCCCGGAATCTCGATCGGGCCCTGCATCTGCTTGGGGGTCATGCTGCGCGCGGCGGCGGCAAGCTGGGGCGGAAGCTGGCCGAGCCGGACCCAGCCGAGCTCGCCCCCGACCACCGCGGTGCTGGCCTCGGAATATTGCCGCGCATAGGCCACGAAGCTGCCGCCCTGCTGCAATTGCTGGACGATCTCCTGCGCGTTCTTGAGCACCTCGGCGCGGTTCTCGCTGGTTGCCGAGAGGAAGATCTCGCCCAGCCGGTATTCGTCGGTGCCCTTGGCTTCGGTCATCCGCTTGAGCGCGTCATTGACCTCGTCGGCCGAGACGTTGACGAAGGGCATGATGTTGCGGCGCAGGAGGTTTTCCCACGCGATTTCGCCCTCGATCTGGCGCTTGAGCGATTCGGCCGACGAGCCGATCGAGGCGAGGTAGGCGTCCATCTTCTTGGTGTCGCCGGCGAAGTTCTTGGCCGCGAGCTGCTGGTAGGTCTGCTCGACCTCCTCGGGCTTGACCTCGAGCTTGTCGGCCGCGGCGGCCTGGATCTTGAGCGTCTCGTCGATGAGGTTGCGCAGCACCTGCACGCGCAGGCGCAGCATCTCGTCGGGCGCGATATCCGCTTCGGAGGCCGAGGTGACGAGCGCGACGCGCTGGTCGATCTGGGTGCCGGTGATGACGAAGCCGTTGACGATGGCCTTGGCGGTGCGCTGGTTGGGATCGGATTTGGCAAACAGCGTCACGTCCGAAGGCAGGCCGAAGGGGTTATCGGCGGTCGGCACGGCGACGGTCTGGGCCGGCGCGGCCACGGGCGCCAGCGCGAGGCCGACGATGCCGGCCACGCTCAACGCGGTTCCGGTCCTGGCAAGCAGCGCCTTGGTAAACAGCTTCACACTCACTCTTTATGTCCCGCCTTGTCGCCTAGCACCCGTGCCGAAAGCGGCGCCGGTCAGGCGCCGATGCCCTGCACCGGCTGAATGGAAGCTGAGTCCCCCGCGCGACCCCATGCGGTTGCCCGCTTCCCGTGAGGGGCGCTTTAACGCCATTTGTCGCGTGTGCCAATCGACCGGGTGGCGCGCGCAGGGATTAAGGCAAGGCTCACCGGAAGCCGAGATTGCGCAGGGCGAAGAACACCTGGAAGGCATTGCCGCGCCGTGCGTCGCCCGCATCGATGAAGTCGCGCCGCCAGGTCGCGCCGAATTCGATGCAGTCGTCGGCATAGGCAACGCCGATCCGGGTGCGGATCGGCTGGAAGCCGTCGGGCTGGAAGATCGGATCTTCCTCCACGTCGGTGAGGTTGAACACGCCCGAGCCGAACACCGACCACTTCCGCCCGATCGCCACGCGCGCGGCGGCCCGCACCTCCTCGCGGTCGCGCAGGTCCTCGACCGTGGCGATGTCGCGGTTCAGACGCAGGTAGCCCCATTCGAGATAGGTGTGCCGCGAGCCGATCGTCGCGTCGATCTCGTTACGGCGGATCGCGAAATTGTCCTTGTCGAGGCGGAAGCGGTGGGTGAACTGCACGAGGTTGCGGAAACGCACTTCGGTGCGGCCGACGAAATCGGAGACGCGTTCCGACAGGCCGGTGCCCTCGGGGAACAGGCCGGGGCGGACATCCTCGAGCCGGAACGACTGGCCGACCGTGGTCTTGATCCGCCAGCCGGGCCGCTGGAGCGACCAGTCCACGCCCCATGTCACGCGGCTGCCGTCCTCGACCCGGTCGTAGCCGGGGAAGCGGTTGAGGGCGAAGAGGTTCGAATCCTCCAGATCGATGGCCCGCGCGTCCTCGTTGGGGACAGCGAAGTTGCGGATCCTCGGGCTGGCGACGAGCTGGAGGCGCGGCTTGAACACCTGCGTGCCGCCGAAGGCCTGCCCGGCGAAGGGCCATTCGATATCGAGCGCGGCCGTGGCGATGCCGCGGGTCGTCCAGCCCTCCCTGCCGCGATAGGCAAGGGTGCTGGTGGCGATGGAATTGCCGGTGCTGTAGACATCCCCGCGCACGAGGCCGGTGAGGGTGACGACCTGCCCCATCGGCGTGAGACGCTTCAAGTCCCACTGCGCGCCGGCAAAGGCACGCCTTGTGTCCTGCCCGTCATTGCGCAGGAGCGCGAGCGAATTGGCCTGCACCATCAGATTGCCGCCGAGCACCTGGTCGCCGATCTTCTGGCGGAAGTCGATCGCGGGCAGGGCGAGGGGCACCTGCCCCTGATCGGCATTGAGCCGCAGCGTCTGCGTCACCCAGCCGGCAATCGAGAGATAGGAGCGGTCGGTGATCCGCTCGAGATTGACCGTCGAGCGCAGGCGGTCATCCCGGCTGATGTCGTAGCGGCGCAGGAAGGTGCGGTCGCTGGCCAGGCGGACTGATCCCGAAAAGCTCCAGTCGGACGAGAACTGGAAGCGGCCATTGGCATCGAGATAGCCGCGCGGGTCGCGCTGGAAGCTGGCGGCACCGGTCAGGTCGGTGGTGCGGTCCGAGGCGGTCGCAAAGCCGCTGACCTGATAGGCGCCTTTCCCGGTGAGGTGCTGCCAGCGCGCGCTGACCATCGGGGCGACGTTGGAGAAGACATAGGCGCCGAGCGTCAGGTCGGCATTGTCGGCCACGCGCCAGTAATATTCCCCGTTCAGTTCAAGCCCGTTGACCTGCGTCACCCGCAGGTCGGGTACGAGAAAGCCCGATGCGCCCCGGCCGTCGGTGCGCAGGCCGAGGCCGGGCAGGGGCAGGATGCGCGCGCCGAACAGTTCCAGCATCGCGCCCGAGAAGTGGATCTCGCCTTCCGCACGGTCATAGACCACCCGCCGCGCGGTCACCCGCCAGCTCGGGTCCTTGGGGCAGCCTTCGCTGTCGATGACCGGGCAGGCGGTATAGGCGGCATCGATCAGCACCGCCTTGCCATCGGCGCTGCGCTCGGCCGAGCGCGCCGCCAGCCGCCCGCCGGCGCGCAGGGCGATCAGCAGTTCGGACATGGCGCCGGTGTCGAATTCCTCCGTCAGCTCGACCTGGTCGGTGAAGAGCTGGTTGCCAGCCTCGTCGACCATGCGGATATTGCCGGTGGCGATGATCCTGCCGGTGGTGCGGTCCCAGCTCACCGCATCGGCGCGCACCGAGCGGTCTTCGGAGCGCAGGATCACATTGCCGCTGGCGGTGACCGTGTCGGTCTCGTTGTCGTAGCTGAGCTGGGTCGCCTCGAAATCGATGGCGCGGCGCGAGGGCGTGGTCGCGGCAGCATCGGCCTGCGGCGCGGGCCCATCGTCCTGCGCGGCAAGCGGCGCGGCAGTGCCGGCAAGCAGCAGCGCCAGCGCCCAATGCGACGCCAGCCCCCGCGCCGGGAAGCGCTGGGCAGGACGCGCGAGGGTGCGCGGTGCGTCTTGCGAGCCTCCCGACATGGCCTTGCCTATTGCACCGCTCGCGCCTAATCGCAATCGCCATTGCGCCCCCGGCGCGCGCGGCTTGTCGCAGGCGTTGAGCGCCCCGTCAGCGGCGTGCCGCCAGCCCGGCCCACGCGTCTTTCGGAGTCATCATGCAGATCCATTTCACCGCCGCCGCCCCTGCAGACATCCGGCTCCATGCGCGGCTGGTCAATCAGGGGCAGGCACTCGCCCAGCTCGATGCGGCGCTGGTCGAGGGCGCGGCCGCCTCGAACTTCACCGGGCGCACGGGTCAGGTCTTCGAAGGCTTTGCGAGCGTTGACGGAGCAGTCCGGCGCATCGCCCTTGCCGGTGCGGGCGATGCCGGCGCTGCCGACCGCCGCGCTGCCTGCGAGCGTACGGGTGCGGCGCTGACCGCCCGCTATCTGGTCTCGGGCGAGACCGCGCTGGTGCTCGATCTGGCCCATGCCGGGCTCTCGGCGGACGAGGCTGCCGCCGTGCTGCTCGGCTTGCGCCTCAGGGCCTGGCGCCACGACAAGTACCGCACGCGCCTTGCCGCCGACAAGCGCCCCTCGCTGGGCCATGTCCACGTCACCGGCGCACCGGCGGGCACCGAGGCGGCCTGGCAGCGCGAGGAAGCTGTCGCCAGAGGCGTGGAGTTCACCCGCGGCCTCGTCGCCGAACCTGCCAACATCATCTACCCCGCCAGCTTCGTGGCGGCCTGCGAGGAAGCCTTCGCGGGCACCGGCGCCGAGATCACCGTGCTGGGCGAGGCGGAGATGGAGGCGCTCGGCATGGGCGCGCTGATCGGGGTGGGCAAGGGTTCGGAGCGCGAATCGAAGCTCCTCGCGATCCGCTGGAACGGCGGCGCGGCGGGCGAGAAGCCCACCCTCTTCGTCGGCAAGGGCGTGACCTTCGATACCGGCGGCATCTCGCTGAAGCCGCCGCCGGGCATGGAGGACATGAAGTGGGACATGGGCGGCGCGGGCGCGGTCGCGGGGGCGATGCTCGCGCTCGTCAGCCGCAAGGCCAGGGCGAACATCATCGGCGTCATGGGCCTCGTCGAGAACATGCCCGACGGCAAGGCGCAGCGCCCCGGCGATATCGTCACCACCATGAGCGGGCAGACGGTGGAGGTGCTCAACACCGACGCCGAGGGCCGCCTCGTGCTGTGCGACGCGCTGACCTGGGCGCAGGAGCAATATGCCCCCGCACGGATCGTCGATCTCGCCACGCTCACCGGCGCGATGATCATCTCGCTCGGCCATGAGCATGGCGGGATGTTCGCCAATGATGACACCCTCGCCGAGCAGCTGGTCGCAGCGGGCAAGACCAGCGGCGACAAGCTGTGGCGGATGCCGCTGGGCGAGGCCTACGACAAGCTGATCGATTCGCCGATCGCCGACATCAAGAACGTTGGCCCCCGCGAGGCCGGCTCGATCACCGCGGCGCAGTTCCTGCAGCGCTTCATCAAGGACGGCACTCCCTGGGCGCATCTCGACATCGCGGGGATGGTCTGGTCGAACAAGCCGGGCGCGACGTGGGACAAGGGCGCGACCGGCTATGGCGTGCGCCTGCTCGACCAGTTCGTGCGGGACGTGGTCGAGGGGTAAGCTCGTGCATTCAGGGCCTCAAGTAGCGCAGCGGTAGGCCCAGAATGCCGAAGATGCGGAAGAATGGTGACCTGCCGTCGAAAACCTGCCTCGCCTGCGGGCTGCCTTTCGCTTGGCGCAAAAAGTGGGAGCGGGACTGGGACAACGTGAAGTATTGTTCCGACCGCTGCCGCAAGGGTAAGGCTCCGTCATGAAGTTGGACTTCTGGCAGGTCACGCACGATCCCCTTGAGAAGGTCGTGACGCTCATCGCCAAGCGCGCCGTGGAGCAGGGCGAGCGGGTGCTGGTGGTCGCCGCCGATGCGCAGCAGCGCTCCGCCATCTCCGCCGCGCTATGGCAGGCCGGGCCGGAGAGCTTTCTCGCCAACGGGGAGGGCGATGCACCCTCTGCCGAGCGGCAGCCGGTCCTTCTTGCCGAAGAGCCCACGGCCGCCAATGGTGCGAGCCACCTGATCCTTGCCGATGGCACTTTCCGAGAGGTGGATGGCTTCGCGCGCGTCTTCCTGCTGTTCCCTCCCGATGGTGCACCTGCCGCCCGCGCCGCCTGGCGCGCGCAGGACGGGCGCGAGGGCGTCGAGCGCGCCTATTTCGCGCAGGAAGACGGGCGCTGGGTGAAGAAGGGCTGAGGCCGAGCCCCAACCGAGAGCTTCGCCCAGCGCGTCCCGGCTGTCGGTCGCGCCGTCTTCGGTCAGGCACAGCCCGGTGATCAGCCGCACGCGCTTGCCATTTTGCACCGCAGCATCTACGGGGCGCGGCCAATAGCCCCCTCCCCATAAAAAGACGTTCACAGGAGCATTCCCATGGCGGTCACCCGCACCTTCTCGATCATCAAGCCCGACGCCACCCGCCGCAACCTCACCGGTGCGGTCACCAAGATGCTCGAGGAAGCCGGCCTGCGCGTCGTCGCCTCCAAGCGCATCCACATGACCCGCGAGCAGGCCGAGGGCTTCTACGCGGTCCACAAGGAGCGCCCCTTCTTCGGTGAACTCGTCGAATTCATGATGAGCGAGCCGGTGGTGGTGCAGGTGCTCGAGGGCGAGGACGCCGTGACCCGCAACCGCGACATCATGGGCGCCACCAACCCCGCCGACGCCGCCCCGGGCACGATCCGCAAGGAACTGGCGCTCTCGATCGGCGAAAACACCGTCCACGGTTCGGACAGCGAAGAAAACGCCGCGATCGAGATCGCCTTCTTCTTCAAGCCGGAAGAAATCGTCGGCTAAGTCTTTCGCCGCCTTGAAACACGAAGGGCCGTCCCGCGAGGGGCGGCCTTTTTTGCTATCTGGCGTCTGTAAACCGCGCGAGCTGTGCGGCGTGGCCGTGGTGGTGGCCATCCTCGCTCGCGGCCATCACCTTGCGCATCGCCGCAGTCGCTTCCGGGGTGAGGGTGAGGCCAAGATCGGTGTAGATGCCGGTGATGGCGCTCTCCCAGTCGTCGTTCAGTGCATCGAAGCAGGCGCGCGCCGTCGGCCCGTGCCAGCCCTTGAGCGCCTCGGCCATGCGCGCCTCGCGCAGCGCGATCTTGTGCCGCCAGCGGGCTTCGATCCGCTCGAGGCAGCAATCGTCCGACTGCATCGCCATCTGGTTGGCCGCGAGGCTGATCGCGCTCTTGAGCACCGCCTCGTGCTCGCGTGTCGCCAGCACCAACCGCGCGTCGGGGAACAGCGCGAGCAGCGTCGCCAGATCCTCGGCGAAGGCGGGGACCTTCAGCACGCGCGGCTTGTCGGCGAGGCCACGGTGCGCCGCATCGGTCATCAGGATGCGCCGGAACTCGCGGTAGATCGGCGCGGGATCGCGCGCCTCGCTCCATGCAGAATAGCTCGGGATATGCCACTGGCTCTCGTAGATCGAATGGTGCAGCGCGGCGGAAATCCACGCCAGCTCCTCCTCGACCGCGGCGGGGGCCATCGGGTGGATCGATTGCATCCAGGGGTTGAGCAGGCCCAGCATCGCCAGCTCCATCGCCGCCTTCACCCGGTTGATGCCGAAGCGTGCGGGCACGGGGTGATAGGCATCGCAATAGCGCGTGTGCGCGTGCGCAGGGTCGGCCGCCAGCAGCGTGTGGATGCGGGTGGTGCCGCTGCGCATATGGCCCACCACGATGATCGGCGGCGCGAGCTCTGTTTCCAGCACCTCGGGCCGTTCGTTCCACAGCGTACCGAAGGCAAGGCGGTTCTTCACCACCCGCGTGAGCTGCCCCCAGGCGAGCGCGCGTCCCAGCGGGTTGAGATCGGCTTCGGCTTCGAGTGCGGCCAGAAGCCGGGCGAGCCGCTCGCGGAAATCGGCGGCGTCTTCCTCCGAGCGCCCGCCATGTTCCGCGCGCTCCGCCTTCGCGCCGTGGGGCCGCGTGGCGAGCGCCCACAGCGCGTCGGCTTCGAGAACCGGTGGGGGCAGCCAGCCGCGCTCCCAAGCCTTGCCGAGGAAGTCATTGGCCTTCTCGGCCAGCGGCCCGCGCGCGAGCAGGTGGTCGCGGGTCGGCGGGGCCATCAGAAGGCGTCCGCCGCGTCGATCAGCCGGGTCAGCCGCTTCGGCGCGACCGCCCGCCAGCTGCGCGCGAGCCACTCGGCAACCTCGTCCCAATCGACGCCGGGGCGGTTGAGGATGATCCCCACCCAGCCGCTCGCGCCGTAATAGGCGGGCTTGTGATAGACCTCGGGCTGGCTCTCGACGAGGTTGAGAAGCTCGTCCATCGATCCGGTGCGGGCCAGCAGCGAGATGTGGGGCGTGCCGTGGTGCTGGTCGGCGAAATAGGCGAAGAACCGGCCCGCCTTCTCGCCGCCGACGCGGAAGCCGGGGCTGCCGTGGCTCTCGCGCTCCTCGGTTTCAGGCAGGGCGAGGGCGAGGGCGCGGACGCGGGCCAGCAGCGCCGCCGGATCGCGCCAGCGGCTGACATAGTCGGCCACGGCGCGGGGATAGAGCTGGTGCTCGGCGAGCTTGACCCGCTCGGCAAGGCTCTCGGGCGTGTCACCGGGGGCGATCGGCACGGCGATCTGCGCCAGCACCTCGCCCGCGTCGAGCTCGGGCGTGACGAGGTGCACGCTCGTGCCGGCATGGCTGTCGCCGGCCGCGATGGCGCGGGCGTGGGTGTCGAGGCCCTTGTACCGCGGCAGCAGCGAGGGGTGGATGTTGAGCATCCGCCCGGCCCACCGTTCCACGAACCCGTCCGAGAGGATGCGCATATAGCCTGCGAGCACGATGTATGCGGCGCCCGCCTCCAGAACCGCGGCTTCCATCGCGGCGTCATGGTCCTCGCGGGTGCGCCCCTTGTGCGGCAGGGCGAAGGTCGCGATCCCCTCGGCTGCGGCAAAGGCGAGACCGGCTGCGGCAGGATCATTGGAGGCGACCAGCACCACCTCATAGGGGCAGCCCGCGATCCGGCTGGCATAGACCAGCGCGGCCATATTGGTCCCCGCGCCGGAGATAAGGACGGCGATGCGGGCCTTCTCAGCCAAGATGCGTCGCGCTCCAGTCGGACTTCGCCGACCAGGTCTCGACCGAACCGCGCACGGTGCAGCCCTTCTCGCCCGCGTCGATCCGGCCGACGGGGAAGACCGTCTCGCCTGCCGCTTCGAGGCGCTCGGTCACTGCGGCGACCTTGTCCGCGCTCACCGCCAGCACCATGCCGACGCCGCAATTGAAGGTCCGCGCCATCTCCCCGGGCTCGATATTCCCTTGCGCCTGGAGGAAGGCCATCAGGCGCGGCTGGGGCCAGAGGTCGGCATCGACATGGGCGTGGGCGCCGTCGGGCAGGATGCGCGGGATGTTCTCGAGCAGGCCGCCGCCGGTGATGTGGGCGAGCGCATTGATCAGCCCCTCGCGGATCAGCGGCAGCAGGCTTGCGACATAGATGCGGGTCGGCGCGATCAGCGCGTCGATCAGCAATTGCTCCTGATCGAAGAGGGCAGGGCGGTTCAGCTTCCAGCCCTTGTCCGCCGCCAGCCTGCGGACCAGCGAATAGCCGTTGGAGTGCACCCCCGAGGAGGCAAGGCCCAGCAGCACGTCGCCGGGCGCGACCCTGTCGCCGGTCAATTGCTCGCCGCGCTCGACCGCACCGACGCAGAAGCCGGCAAGGTCGTAGTCGCCGGGGGCATACATCCCCGGCATCTCCGCCGTCTCGCCGCCGATGAGGGCGCAGCCGGCCATCTTGCAGCCATCCGCGATTCCCGCGATCACGCGTTCGGCGACCCCGTTCTCGAGCTTGCCGGTGGCAAAATAGTCGAGGAAGAACAGCGGCTCGGCGCCCTGCACGATGAGATCGTTGACGCACATGGCGACAAGATCGATGCCGACGGTGTCGTGGCGGTCGTGCTCGATCGCGAGCTTCAGCTTGGTGCCCACGCCGTCATTGGCCGCGACCAGCAGCGGATCGGTGTAGCCCGCCGCCTTCGGATCGAAAAACCCGCCGAACCCGCCCAGCTCGCTGGTTGCACCGGGGCGCGCGGTCGCCTTCGCCAGCGGGGCAATCGCCTTCACCAGCGCATTGCCCGCCGCAATCGAGACGCCGGCATCGGCATAGGTGTAGCCCTGGCCTTGCGGCGCGCTCTGGTCGTTTGTCCCCGAAGTCATGCACGCCGCCATAGCGGTTCGCGCTTGGAATTCCACCCGCCATTGGGCAAAGGACTTCGCGTTTCCCCATGCGCGCCATTCCCCCCTCCTCCGCCCCGGCTGCGGCATCCTCCCGACCCCTGCGGCGCTGGCTTGCCGGGACGGGCTTGGCGCTTGCCCTTCTGGGCGGCGGCTATGCGGTGATCGCGCAGGTCGCGGGCGACCGCGGCATCGCGCCGACCGCGGCGAGCGCCGACATCGAGGTCAAGGGCATCGCCGTCGACGTCCAGGGCAAAAGCGCCGAGGAGGCACGCGCCAATGGCTGGCGTGCCGCGCAGAAGCAGGCCTGGGCCAAGCTCGGCGGGCCGCAGCTTTCGGACAGCCAGCTCGACGCTCTCGTCTCGGCCATCGTGATCGAGCGCGAACGTCTCGGCCCGCGCCGCTACATTGCGACCCTCGGCGTGGTCTTCGACCGCCAGCGGGCCGGGAGCTATCTCGGCGGCCAGCAGCAGGCGAGCCGCTCCGCGCCGCTGCTGCTCATTCCGGTGGTCGAGAGCGGCGGCGCCTATATCACCTTCGAGCAGCGCAACCCGTGGCAGCGTGCCTGGGCCGAGTTCAATCCGGGCGGCAGCCGCATCGATTACGTGCGCCTCAACGGGGCCGGGGGCGATTCGCTGCTGGTCAATTTCGGACAGGCCAGCCGCCGCAGCCGCGCCTGGTGGCGCTCGACGCTCGATCAATACGGGGCGACCGACGTGCTGATGGCCTTCGCCCGGCTCGAGCACCAGTTTCCCGGCGGCCCGGTCCGCGGCACCTTCACCGCGCGCTACGGCCCCGACAGCCGCCCGCTGGAGAGCTTCACGCTGAAGATCGACAACCCCGACGCCCTGCCGGCCATGCTGGCGCAGGCGGTCGAGCGGATGGACACGATCTTCTCCGCCGCGCTCGAGACTGGCAAGCTTGCCCCCGATCCCTCGCTGCGGCTGGGCGGCGACGGGCAGATGGACCCGGCGATCCAGCAACTCATCGAGATCGGCCGCGCCGCCGAAGCGCGCAAGGCGGCCGCGGCAGCCGCTGCGGCGGCGGGGCTGGGTGTGCCCCAGACCCCCGTCCAGTCGGTCATCGGCGGGCTGGCGATCGAGGCGCAGGTGCGGGTCATCACCGTGCAGTTCGCCACGCCCGATGCCGCCGCCTTCGACGCCTCGCTCGGCGCGGTGCGCGGCGCGGGCGGCGTGCGCGGCGTGGGCGTCACCAGCACCGCGATCGGCGGCACTTCGGTTATGGCGGTGAGCTATGCCGGCACCATCGAGGAACTGGCCGGCGCGCTCGAGGCGCGCGGCTTCAACGTGCGGCGAGGGGCGAACGCGCTCGCCATCAGCCGCTGAGGCAGGGGGCATGAGCGTGAAGGGCCCGCCCTCGCAGATCGCCCTGCCGCTCGCCGGGCGCGCCCCTGCGGCGGCGCAGCGGATCGTCATCGGCCAAGCCAATGCGGGCGTGATCGAGGCGCTCCAGTCGCCCGGGCGCTGGCCCTTCCATGTCGCAGTGCTGACCGGCCCGCCGCGTTCGGGCAAGTCGCTGCTCGGACGCTGGGCAGCGGGACGCGCCGAGGGGCTCGAGGTGATCGACAATGCCGAGACCCTCGACGAGACCGCGCTGTTCCACCGCTGGAACGCCGTCCAGCAGGGCGGCCTGCGGGAGGGCGGCGCGCTGCTGCTGATCGCCAATGCCGATCCCGAGCGTTCTGATGGACAAGGGGACGGCTGGCGCATCGCGCTCCCCGATCTGGCCTCGCGCATCGGCGGCTCGCTCCAGCTTGCCATCTCCGAGCCTGACGACGTGATGGCGGGCGAGCTGATCCTCGCCCATGCCGAGGCGCGCGGGCTCTCCCTTCCCGAGGGCGCCGCCGACTATCTCGTGCCGCGCACCACCCGCAGCTTTGCCGCGATCGAGGCGCTGGTGGTGGCGATCGACCGGATCTCCCTTGAACGCCAGACGCCTGCCACCATGTCTGTGTGGCGCGCCGCGCTCGAGGCCCTGCACGGCCCGGAGCAACAGCGCCTGATCTAGCGACCGATTGCATCGGACGCGCTTTGGTGGGACAAGCGAGGGGCGATGTTCGAGCAATTGGTCAGCTATCTGGACTCGGTCCGCGCCCGTGACCCGGCGCCGCGTTCGCGCTGGGAGATCCTGCTTTATCCCGGCGTCTGGGCCCTGGGCTTCCACCGCGTCGCCCACTGGCTGTTCGAGGCGCAGCTCTATTTCCTCGCGCGTTTCGTCAATCATCTCTCCCGCCTGCTGACCGCGATCGACATTCATCCGGGTGCGCGGATCGGGAAGAACTTCTTCATCGACCACGGCTTCACCGTCATCGGCGAGACCGCCGAGATCGGCGACAATGTCACGATCTACCAATGCGTCACGCTGGGCGGCACCAACCCTGCCAACGGCAAGGGCGGCAAGCGTCACCCGACCCTGATGGACAATGTCATCATCGGCTCGGGCGCGCAGATCATCGGGCCGATTGTCGTGGGCGAGCGGGCGCGGGTCGGGGCCAATGCGGTCGTCACCGAGGACGTGCCCGCCGGCGCGACGATGGTCGGGATCAAGGCCCGCTCGACGCTGGTTCCCGCCGAGGCATGGATGCGCGAATTCGTGCCCTATGGCACCCCTTGCGACGATCCGCCCTGCGACGAGGAGGGTCGCCCGCGCCGCGACTGCATCGAGAAGCTCGAAGGCGAGATTGCGAGCTTGCGCGAGGAGATGGCGGCGATGAAGGCCCTGCTGGCCGAGCGCGCGCCGTCCGAAGCCGCCGAAGCGCCGCTGCGTCTGCGCGCCACGAAGGACTGACATGGCCGCACCCCATCAACCGGGCGTGCCCGGACAGGTGGTTCCCTTCCCCGGCCGGGCGGCCGATCAGGTCGGTTTCGAGCGGCCCGAACTGATGCGCATCCTCGACCTTTATGGCCGGATGGTCGCGGCCGGAGAATGGCGCGACTACGCGATGGACTTCACCCGCCACGCCGCCACCTTCGCCGCCTTCCGCCGCACCGCCGAACGTCCGCAGGCACGGGTGGAAAAGCGCCCCGCGCTGCGCGGCAAGCAGGGGATGTGGACTTTGTTCGGGGAGCATGGGCAGGTGCTCAAGCGCGGGCACGATCTGGCGAATGTGCTGGCCCCGATGGAACGGCGGTTGCTGAAGGCGGTGGAGGATTAGGCGGCGGCATGGGGGGACCGGCGTGAAATCATGGCTTCGTCTGGGCCTGCTCGCCGCGCTGGCGGCTACCGTGCCTGCCATGCCTGCGCTGGCGGGGGCCAAATACACTGCGCAGGGCTTTGCCATCGATCCGCAGCAGCCCCCACGCGTGGTGGTGGTGCGGCCCAAGATCTTCGTGGGCGTGCTCGATTCCCAGAACCGCGAGATCGAGGACCCCGAGTGGCTGGCCGAGACCCACGTCAACCTTCAGGCCGCGCTCAAGCGCAGCCCTTCGGCCAAGGCGGTGCAATGGCGCTTTGTCGACTGGAACGCGCCTGACTCCAAGCCCCTGTCGGACGCCGTTTGGCAGCCAGCGCGCTTCATCAACGGCGATCTGATCTTCAAGGTGCCGCAGGGCACGATGCCGGTGAAGCCGGGCGAGGACTGGCAGAAGCGATTGAAAGCCATTCCCAAGGGCTATTACGAATATGCCTTGCCGCCGGGCGCGGTGGAGGAGCTGCGCGCGACCGATCCCGAGGCGCAGTTCGCGCTGCTCATCAACATGCACGATGCCTTCACCACCGACGGCGCGAAGCTTGCGCGCTTGCTCGGCGGGATGGGCAATGTTCTTAGCGACGGGGTCAACACCATGGCCCTGCCGCCGCATCACGGCTTTGCGATGCTGATCGATCTCAGCAATGGCAGGATCGTGTGGTTCTACAACGACGGCGCTTTCGGCGGCGATCTGCGTAAATCCGCCTCCGCCGACAAGCGGGTGGGCCAGATGCTGACCGGTTGGCCAGTCCCGCGCTGATCTTAGCACAAAGCAAAGGCCCGCCCCCTTGCGGGGACGGGCCTCCTCGATTCCGCTACGAAAAGCCGGGTCAGCCCCGCGCGCTCGACGGCCCCGTGCCGGTGACCTTCTGCATGGCCTTGAGGATATTGGCCGACTGTTCGCTGCCCGATTGCGGGGCGATGAGGTTGGTGAAGGCATTGATCTCCTCCCACCGCGCGGCGAAGCCTTCGAGGGTGCGCTCGCCTTCCGGGAGCCACACGGCGTCGTTCATCACCGTCCACGAGGAGTGATAGCCACCCGCACCCGCGCCGACGATGGCGTTGGTCGGCGCGTCTTCGCTGACGAGGAACAGCGCGGCCGGCACCACGTTCTCGGGCGCGAAGAGCTTGAAGGCTTCCTCGGGGAAGAGGTCTTCGGTCATGCGGGTGCCCGCGACCGGCGAGAGGGTGTTGACGCGCACATTGTACTTCGCGCCCTCGAGCGCCAGCGTCTTGGTGAGGCCCGCGAGACCCAGCTTCGCCGCACCGTAATTCGCCTGACCGAAATTGCCGAACAACCCGGTCGACGAGGCGGTCATCAGGATACGGCCGTAGCCCTGCTCGCGCATCAGCTCCCAGCACGCCTTGGTGGCGAAGGCCGAGCCGGTGAGGTGCACCTTGACCACGAATTCAAAGTCGGCCGGCTCCATCTTGACGAAGGTCTTGTCGCGCAGCACGCCCGCGTTGTTGATCAGCACATGGACGCCGCCCCACTTCTGCTTGGCGTCGGCGATCATCTTTTCCATCTGGTCGAATTCGGTGACCGACGCGCCGTTGGCGATCGCCTCGCCGCCCATCGCCTCGATCTCGGCGACGACCTGCGCCGCGGCGTCCGAGGTGCCGGTGCCGTCGCGCGAGCCGCCGAGGTCGTTGACCACGACCTTCGCGCCGCGCCGGGCGAGTTCCAGCGCATAGGCCTTGCCGAGCCCGCCGCCCGCACCGGTGACGATGGCGACCTTGTCCTTGAAGCTGATGGTCATGGGTGTTCTCTCCTGTCCGAACCTGCGGTGCGCTTTACGCCCGCGTAAACCGAGTTGCGGGGCGCTGCGTGGCACTTTCGTGAGCGCGTTGCAACAGCCGAACTGACAGGAGGCTGTGCCGTAGGGTCAGGTGGCGGGCGGGAGGGCGTGTAAGGCGGGAATCAGGGCGTCAAACGAATCGATCACTGCGTCTGCGCCGAGGTCATGCGGGGGCCTGTCGCAATAGCCATAGGCCGCCGCGATCACCGGCACGCCCGCGGCCTTGGCGGCGCGCACGTCATAGGTGGAATCGCCGAGGAACACGAAGCGGCCCCCTCCGGTCACCTCGCGCGCCTTGAGGACGGGGGCGGGGTGGGGCTTGGCGAGGAACTGGCCGTCTTCGCCCCTGCCCATCGAATCCCCGCCGATCACGGCCTCGAAGGCACCGATCAGATCGAGCTGCGTGAGGACATTGCGGGCGAAGCCCTCGAACTTGTTGGTGACGACCACCATCCGCACGCCCTCAGCGCCGAGCGCCGCGAGGGTCTCGCGCACCCCGGGGTACGGCACGGTGTGGACGGCGTTGTTCTCTTCGTAGAAGCCGAGCATCGCCTTGTAGAGCCGCTTGAACTCGTCGTCCGGCAGCCCGCCCTGCGCCTCGACCGCGCGGGCGAGCATGATCTTCGCCCCGCCGCCGATCAGATCCTTGCTGGTCTCGACCGAGACTTCCTCGAAGCCGCCGAGCACCAGCGCATGGTTCACCGCCGCGCCAAGATCGCGGAAGGTATCGAGCAGGGTGCCATCGAGGTCGAAACCGATCGCGCCGAAGGGGATGTCCGTCATGGCGGGCGAGGTGGCCGATGCGACTTCAAACCGCAAGCAATTGCTGTAAGGACGTGGACCATGACCACGATGCCGCATCCCTTCGCCGCCATCATCCTTGCCGCCGGCAAGGGCACCCGCATGAAGAGCGACACCCACAAGGTGCTGCACAAGATTGCCGGCCGACCGATGCTAGAACACCTCATGGCGAGCGTCGCCGAACTCGGGCCGGAGCGGACCGCGGTGGTCGTGGGCGCGGGGCGGGAGCAGATCGAGGCGGCGGTCGAGGGGCGGGCGGCGACCTGCCTCCAGGAACCGCAGCTCGGCACGGCCCACGCGGTGCAACAGGCCGAGGGCGCGCTCGCGGGCTTCGATGGCGACGTGCTGGTGCTCTATGGCGATGTGCCTTTCATCAAGGCGAGCACCATGCAGGCGATGCTCGAGCGGCTTCACGCCCCGGACAGCCCGGCTGCGGTGGTGCTCGGCTTCGAGCCCGACGATCCGCTCGCCTATGGCCGCGTGATTGCCGACGACACGGGCGCGATCCTCAAGATGGTCGAATACAAGGACGCGGACGAGGGCGAGCGGGCCTGCCACCTGTGCAACTCGGGCCTGCTGGCAGCGCGCGCGCAGGACCTGTTCGCGCTGCTGGCGCGGGTCGGCAATGACAACGCCCAGGGCGAATTCTACCTCCCCGATATCGTCAACATCGCGATCGCCGACGGCAAGTCCTGCGCCGTCATCACGGCCGCCAGCCCGGACGAGGTCGCAGGGATCAACAGCCGCGCCGAACTCGCCGCCGCAGAGGCCCGCTGGCAGGCCGCGCGCCGCCTCCGGGCGATGGACGAAGGCGCGACCCTGATCGCCCCCGAGACGGTGTTCTTCGCATTCGACACGGTGCTCGGCCGCGACGTTACCATCGAGCCCAACGTCTTCTTCGGCCCCGGCGTGCGCATCGCCGACAATGTCCTGATCCGCGCCAACAGCCATATCGAGGGCGCTTCGCTGGCGAGCGGCGTCAAGGTCGGGCCGTTTGCGCGCCTGCGCCCCGGCACGGTGCTTGAGGAAGGCAGCTTCATCGGCAATTTCGTCGAGGTGAAGAACGCGGTGCTGGGCGCGGGCGCCAAGGCCAGCCACCTCACCTATCTGGGCGACGCGACCATCGGCGCGGGCGCGAATATCGGGGCAGGGACGATCACCTGCAACTATGACGGCTATTTCAAATACAAGACCGTGATCGGGGAGCGCGCCTTCATCGGCTCCAACTCGGCGCTGGTCGCGCCCGTCACCATCGGTGCCGATGCGATTGTCGCGGCCGGTTCCACCGTCAGCCGCGACGTGGCCGAGGGTGAACTGCGCATGGTGCGTGCCGAGCAGCTGGTGAAGCCGGGCTGGGCGGACCGCTTCCACGACACGATGAAGAAGAAGAAGGCGGCGGAGAAGAAGGGGTGAGCGAAGAGGCCGGTCTCACCTGCTGGCTGTGCCAGCGCCCCTTGGGCGATATCGTCCAGTGGCATCACCCCGTGCCCAAGACGAAGAAAGGCAAGGTCAAGGTGCCGGTGCACCCGATCTGCCACAAGACGATCCACGCGAACTTCACCAACAACGAACTGGCGCGCATCGGCGAGGATGCCGCTACGATCCGCGACAATCCGGCCATCGCCAGATTCGTCGCCTGGATCGCCAACAAGCCCGCCGATTTCGACGCGCCGACGCGCTAGGCCCCAGTTCAGGCTCCGGCGAAGGCGTCAGGCCTGCTCCATCCGCTCGGCATCGCCCCCGGCCGCGAGGTATTCGGCCTCCCACTGATCGAATTCGCTGCGGCTGAGAAGGTAGCGCTCGCGCGCCTCCTCGAAGCTGATCGCCTGATTGCGCACGGCGCGCACGATGCCGTTCTTGCGCGCCCTCGACCAGTAGACGCGGTGAGTGCGGGGCAGGGCGTAATAGCTCTTGATCGCATCGGCGATAGAGACGTTGCTGGGATAGGCCACGGTGGTGCTCCTCGTCGCTGGTGTTCACGCCCCACGACCTGAATCTTGACGGCAAGGCTTAACGAGATGCTGCGAGGCAGGGTTAATCCGTCGGTGATGAGTCACGTCGTGCTTTCCCTGCGACGAGTGGAGGACGACTGTCGGGACGCTTTACAAGCCAAGGGGGCGGCACCCCGTTTCGGGTGCCGCCCCCCTGTCTGTCGCGCGGAGGTGGACGCCTATTTGGCGGGCGCCGGCCCCATCAGGCGCTGCATCAGGTAGATGAACTGCAAGGCCTGGAGCTTGGCGCGCTGGTCGTTGTCGACCCCGCCCGAGTGGCCCCCGGTCGTGTCCTCGAAGTAGTAATAGGGCTGGCCCAGCGCCTTGAGCTTGGCCGCACCCTTGCGCGCGTGGGCGGGATGGGTGCGGTCATCCGCGGTCGAGGCCCAGAGGAACGGCGAGGGGTAATCCACCCCTGCGACGATCTTCTGATAGGGCGTATAGCCCTCGATCCACGCCCGCTGCTCGGGGATGCGCGGATCGCCATATTCGCCGATCCACGAGGCCCCGCGCCCGATCAGGTGGTAGCGCAGCATGTCGAACAGCGGGATCTGCACGATCGCCGCGCCGAACAGGTCGGGCCGCTGGGTGAAGGCGGTGCCGACCAGCAGACCGCCCTGCGAGCCGCCCTGGATGCCGAGGTGCTCCGGCTTGGTGAAACCGCGCTTCACGAGATCCTCGCCCACGGCGATGAAATCGTCCCAGGTGCGCTGCTTGTTCTCGCGGATCGCGGTCTGGTGCCACTGGGGTCCGAACTCCCCGCCGCCGCGCAGGTTGGCGAGCACATAGGCGCCGCCCTTCTCGACCCACAGCTTGCCGGTCGAGCCGAGATAGGCGGGCAGGCGCGGCACCTGGAAACCGCCATAGCCGGTCAGCAGCGTCGCGGTGCTGCCATCGGCCTTCATGCCCTTGGGCTTGACGATGAAATAGGGGATCCTGGTCCCGTCCTTGCTCACCGCCTCATATTGCTCGACCGTGGCGCCGGCGGGGTCGAAGTACGACGGGCTGGTCTTAAGCACCACAGGGGCGGCCTTGCCGTCGGTGTAGTAGAGCGTGGTCGGCGCAAGGAAGCCGCTCACGGTGTACATGATCTGGTCGGTGTCGTCCGAGGAGGCAGCGATACCGATCGTCGCATTGCCGGGCAGATCGACCTGCGTGCTAGACCACTTGCCGCCCGCAAAATTGAACTTCAGCACCTTGCCCACGACGTTGTCGAGCATTGCAACATAGAGCCCGCCGGCGGTGACGGTGCTGCCCTGCTTGGTCTGGCGGTAACCCGGAGCCCACACGAGCGCCTTCCCGGCGCCGTTGGGGTTCTTCTTCCAGGCGGCAAGATCGACCGCGACGAGGCTGTCGGCGGGGAAGGTCTGCGTGCCGACGGTCCAGTCGACGTCGGGCGAGAACAGCATGTGCCCGTCGACGATCCCGACCGGGTTCGCCTTGGTCGGCAGATCGAGCTGGAGCCACTGGCCGTCCTTCCAGACATACCACAGGCGCTCGTGGAAGCTGATCCCGCGATAGGCGATGCGGGCGTGGATCGTGCCCTTGTTGTCGCGCAGCAGCGTCGCGCCCGAGGACACGTCCTTGGCATCGCCGCGGAAGATTTCCTTCGCCTCGGCCAGCGGCGTGCCGCGCTTCCATTCACGGGTGGTGAAGGGATATTCGCTCTCCGTGAGCGTGCCGGGACCGAAGTTGCGGCTGACCAGCAGGGTGTTCTCGTCCACCCACTCGACCCCGCCCTGGCTCTTCTGGTCGAGCACGAAGCCGCCTTCGACGAACCGCTTCGTCACCATGTCGAACTCGCGCATGATGGTGGCATCCTCGCCCCCGTCGGAGAGCGCGATCATGCAGCGGGTTTCGGCGGGCGGCAGGCAGGTCGAGCCCTGATAGACCCACTCCTTGCCCTCCGCCTTGGCGAGCGCGTCAACGTCGAGAACGACCTCCCACTTGGGGTTGGCGGTGCGGTAGCTTTCCAGCGTGGTCCGGCGCAGCACGCCCTTGGGGTTCGCCTTGTCCTGCCAGAAATTATACAGGCCATCGGGGCGGAAGCTGACGAAGGGGATGCGATCATTGCTGTCGAAAATCGCCAGCGCTTCTGCCTTGAGCTGCGCATAGCGCGGGTCGGCCTCGAAGGCGGCGAGGGTGCGCTCGTTCTCCTTCGCGACCCAGTCGAGCGCCTCGGGGCTGCGCGCCTGTTCGAGGAAGATATAGGGGTCCTGCTCGGGTCCGGGCACGCCGGGAACGGGAGTCTCGTCGGCGGCCGAAGCGCCGGTGGCGGGTGCGATGGTCATGGCGAGAGCCAGTGCGAAAGTGGAGACAAGTTTCAAGCGTCCTCTCCTCAGGGGAAATGCTGGGCCGTGTTGTGCCGAGGACGAACCGCAAAGTGAAGGGGATAGAAGCAAAAAGGGCGAGCCATTGGCCCGCCCTCGTTGGTCGTTCGTCGATGGGCGAGGTGTCACCCCTCGACGTGTTCGGCCAGAACCGTGAGGCCCTTGTCGCCCACTTCGGCAAAGCCGCCGCGGACCTGGATCACTTCCGGCGCGGCGCCCGCGGTGCGGAACACCTGCAGCGCGCCGTCGCGGATGGTGCTCATGAAGGGCGCATGGCCCTCGAGCACGCCGAACTCGCCCTCGGTGCCGGGGACGACCACCATGTGGACGTCTTCCGAACGGACGAGCTTGGCCGGGGTGACGAGTTCGAAGTGGAGGGGCATGTGCCTTACGCTTCCTCGGCCATCTTCTTGGCCTTCTCGACCACCTGGTCGATCCCGCCGACCATGTAGAAGGCCTGCTCGGGCAAGTGGTCATATTCGCCGTCGACCACCGCCTTGAAGCTCTTCACGGTGTCTTCGAGCTGCACGAACACGCCCGAGATGCCGGTGAAGACTTCGGCGACGTGGAACGGCTGCGAGAGGAACTTCTGGAGCTTGCGCGCGCGGGCGACGATCAGCTTGTCCTCTTCCGACAGCTCGTCCATCCCGAGGATGGCGATGATGTCCTGCAGGCTCTTGTACTTCTGCAGGGTTTCCTGGACGCGGCGTGCGGTCTCGTAGTGCTCGGCACCGACGACGCGGGGCTCGAGAACGCGGCTGGTCGAGTCCAGCGGGTCGACCGCCGGATAGATGCCGAGCTCCGAGATTGCGCGGCTGAGCGTGGTGGTCGCGTCAAGGTGCGCGAAGGAGGCTGCCGGCGCCGGGTCGGTCAAGTCGTCCGCGGGCACGTAGATCGCCTGCACCGAGGTGATCGAGCCCTTGGTGGTCGAGGTGATGCGCTCCTGCAGCTTGCCCATGTCGGTCGCCAGCGTCGGCTGGTAGCCCACCGCCGAAGGAATACGGCCGAGCAGCGCCGACACTTCCGAACCCGCCTGGGTGAAGCGGAAGATGTTGTCGACGAAGAACAGCACGTCCTGGCCTTCGACGTCGCGGAAATATTCCGCCATGGTCAGGCCCGAGAGGGCGACGCGCGCGCGGGCGCCCGGGGGCTCGTTCATCTGGCCGAAGACGAGCGCCACCTTGGAACCTTCCGAGGTCGCATTGCCCTCGGCATCCTTGGCGATGACGCCCGCGTCGAGGAATTCGTGGTAGAGGTCGTTGCCCTCGCGGGTGCGCTCACCCACGCCGGCGAAGACCGACACGCCGCCGTGGCCCTTGGCGATGTTGTTGATGAGTTCCTGGATGAGCACGGTCTTGCCGACGCCCGCGCCGCCGAACAGGCCGATCTTGCCGCCCTTGGCGTAAGGCGCGAGCAGGTCGATCACCTTGATGCCGGTGACGAGGATCGCGGCTTCGGTCGACTGGTCGATGAAGGCCGGGGCCTCGGCATGGATCGGGGCGGTGCTTTCCGCGCCGATGGGGCCACGCTCGTCGATCGCTTCACCGACCACGTTCATGATGCGGCCGAGCACCTTCGGGCCGACCGGCACCGAGATCTGCGCGCCGGTGTTCACGACTTCGCTGCCGCGCACGAGGCCTTCGGTCGCGTCCATCGCGATGGTGCGCACGGTGTTCTCGCCGAGGTGCTGGGCGACCTCGAGCACCAGCGTCTTGTCGCCGTTCTTGGTTTCGAGCGCCGTGAGGATTGCCGGCAGCTCGCCTTCGAACTGCACGTCGACGACGGCGCCGATCACCTGCGAGATGGTGCCGTTGGTCGACTGGTTGGCCACCGGAGCGGCGGCTTTCTTGCGGGTCTTGGGGGCGGCGGTTGCCATGTCTCGTTCCTTGCCTTCGATTAGAGCGCTTCTGCGCCAGCAATAATTTCAATCAGTTCGGTGGTGATCGCGGCCTGGCGGCTGCGGTTGTACTGGATGGTCAGCTTCTGGATCAGCTCGCCCGCGTTGCGCGTGGCGTTGTCCATCGCGGTCATCGAGGCGCCCTGTTCGGAAGCCTCCCGTTCAAGCAGCGCGCCGAACAGCTGGGTGCGCACATAGCGCGGCAGCAGCTCTTCGAGGATTTCCTCCTCGCCCGGTTCGTATTCGACCACGGCGTCGGCCTCGACCGCATCGGCGGGGGCGGGGACGGGGATCAGCTGGTTGACGGTCGGATCCTGCGCCAGCGCCGACTTGAAGGTCGGGTAGATCAGGTGCGCGACGTCGAAATGGCCGGCATCGAACATCGCGATCAGCTCATTGGCGATCGCCTCGGCCTCGGCAAAGCCCGGGGTCTTGGCGACCGTGGTGTCGAAGCCGCCGCCGATCAGAGCCGGGAATTCGCGCTTCAAGGGCGCGCGGCCCTTCTTGCCGACGAGGTAGAATTCGACCGACTTGCCAGCCGCCTGAAGCTCGCGCGCCTTGGCCTTGGCGGCCTTGACGAGGTTCGAGTTGAGGCCGCCGCACAGCCCCTTGTCGGTGTTGACCACCACAAGCAGGTTGCGCTGGTCGCTGCCGGTGCCCGCCAGCAGCTTCGGCGCGGCCGAACCCGAGACCTTGCTCGCCAGCGAGGCCATCACCGCGCTGAGGCGTGTGGCATAGGGCCGCCCGGCCTCGGCCGCAGCCTGGGCACGGCGCAGCTTCGCCGCCGCGACCATCTGCTTGGCCTTGGTGATCTTCTGGGTCGACTTGACCGAGTTGATCCGGCCCTTGAGTTCCTTGAGTGAGGGCACGTCAGGGCGTCCTTACGCGAACTGCTTGGCGAAGGCTTCGAGCGCGGCCTTGGTCTTGTCCGCGACTTCGCCTTCGAACTTCTTCGAGGTGCGGATCTCGGCCAGCACGGCGCCGTGTTCGCGGCGCATGTAGTCCAGCATCTGCGCTTCGTATTCGTTCACGCGGTTCACCGGGATCGCATCGAGGAAGCCGTTGGTGCCGGCATAGATCGACACGGTCTGCTCTTCGAAGGGCATGGGCGAGAACTGCTTCTGCTTCAGCAGCTCGGTCAGGCGCGCGCCGCGGTTCAGCAGCTTCTGCGTCGCGGCATCGAGGTCCGAGCCGAACTGCGCGAAGGCCGCCATTTCGCGGTACTGCGCAAGGTCGAGCTTCATCGAGCCCGAGACCTTCTTCATCGCCTTGGTCTGAGCGGCACCGCCGACGCGGCTCACCGAGAGACCGACGTTAATCGCCGGACGGATGCCCTGATAGAACAGGCCGGTTTCGAGGAAGATCTGGCCGTCGGTGATCGAGATCACGTTGGTCGGAATGTAGGCCGACACGTCGCCCGCCTGGGTCTCGATGATCGGCAGCGCGGTCAGCGAGCCGTGGCCGTTTTCCTCGTTCATCTTCGCCGCACGCTCGAGCAGGCGGCTGTGAAGATAGAACACGTCGCCCGGATAGGCTTCGCGGCCCGGCGGGCGGCGCAGCAGCAGCGACATCTGTCGATAGGCGACGGCCTGCTTCGAGAGATCGTCATAGATAATCAGCGCGTGCATGCCGTTGTCGCGGAACCACTCGCCCATGACGCAGCCGGTAAACGGCGCGAGGTATTGCAGCGGGGCGGGCTCCGACGCCGTGGCGGCGACGACGATGGTGTATTCCAGCGCGCCACGCTCTTCCAGCGACTTCACGACCTGCGCCACCGTCGAGCGCTTCTGGCCGATGACGACGTAGATGCAGTAGAGCTTCTCGCTCTCATTGCCGCGTGCGTTGATGGCTTTCTGGTTGAGGATGGCGTCGATGGCGACGGCCGTCTTGCCGGTCTGACGGTCGCCGATGATCAGCTCGCGCTGACCGCGGCCGATCGGGACCAGCGTGTCGATTGCCTTGATGCCGGTCGACATCGGCTCATGCACCGATTTGCGCGGCAGGATGCCCGGCGCCTTCACGTCGACGCGGCGGCGCTCGGCCACGTTGGTCAGCGGACCCTTGCCGTCGATCGGATTGCCCAGGGCGTCCACGACGCGGCCCAGCAGGCCTTTGCCAACGGGAGCAGAAACGATCTCCTGCGTCCGCTTGACGTTGTCGCCTTCCTTGATGCCGCGGTCGTCACCGAAGATAACGACGCCGACATTGTCGCGCTCGAGGTTCAGCGCCATGCCGCGCACGCCGGAGGAGGTGAACTCCACCATCTCGCCGGCCTGCACGCTGTCAAGGCCGTGCACGCGGGCGATACCGTCGCCCACCGAGAGGACCTGACCGACGTCCGAGACCTCGGCTTCAGCGCCGAAGTTCGTGATCTGCTTCTTCAGAATCTCGGAGATTTCTGCTGCGCGGATGTCCATGGGATTAGGCGCCCTTCATCAGGTTCGTCAGGTTGTTCAGTTTTGTAC
>JAIXPX010000021.1 GCA_027486035.1 Erythrobacteraceae bacterium
AGGTGAGTTCCGATACGTTCGTTCATCGGGTTGTCTCCGTTCAGTTGGGTGTGAGTGGAAGCCCGAAGGCCCCCGTCGGCATCCCCGCGTGATCCCCCACGTGGATTGGAGAGCCCCCTCAAGAAGGGGGGCATGGGATTGTGCCGTTGCGGAACGGGTCCGCAGCAGCGACAAACTGGTGGTGCGGGGCAGCATCGTCATCATCATGCCCCCGCTCCTTCGAGCAGCGCCTCGTCGAGGCAGTCTGCCGTGACATTCTCGGCACCGCGTTGGCGCGCGGTCCGTTCTGCGGCATCGCGCAGGCGCTTGGCCGCAGAAATGCGGATCAGCACCGGCTGTGCTTCGACCAGAGCGTCGAGCCGTGCCTTGGCGTCGTTTGCCCAGCCGAGCTGGGCCTCGTTGCGGGCCGGCGTCGCCTCGACCTTGTCCATGTCGGTGGCGAGCGGCAGGATGTGGAACAGCGCGTCGAACAGCGCATTGCACACTTCCTGCACGAGATAGGTCGCGCCCGCATAGCCCATGAAGGGCGTGCCGGTGTGGCGGCGGATCGCGGCGCCGGGGAAGCTTGCCGGGATATACATCCCGCGCGCGCCCGCCTCGGCCATATACATGCGCTCGTTATAGCTGCCGAACATCACCAGCGGCGGGTTGGCGTGGATCGCGGCGCGCACGTCCTCGTTCTTCGGCTTCACTCCGGCACAGCGCGAAAACGCGAAGTTGCAGGGCAGGCCCATGTCGTCCTCGAGGAAGTGGCGGATGCCGCGCGCATAGGTTTCATTGGCGACGATGCCGAAGCTCGCTGTTCCGAAGAAGTCCTGCGTGACCGAGCGCCACAGATCCCACAGGGGCTTGATGGTGGTGTGCTTCTCGCGCTCGATGAAGGGCTCGGGATCAAGCCCGAGCTCGGCGGCCAGCGCGCGCAGGAACTTGGTGGTCTGCGACAGGCCGACAGGGGCCTGGAAATAGGGCCGCTCGAGCGTCTCGCACAGATTGCGGCCATATTCGCGGTACATGCAGATATTGGCATCTGCGGTCGCGAGTTTGGAAATGTCGGCAAGGTGCGTGCCGAGCGGGAAGACCACGCCCACTTCCGCACCGATGCCTTCGATCAGGCGGCGCATCTCGGCAAGGTCGGAAGGCATGTTGAACATGCCATAGGCCGGGCCGATGATGTTGACGCGGGGGCGCTCGCCTTCCTTGCGTTCGCGCGGGGCCGGCATCTTCTTGGGCCCGAACTCGGTCCACAGCCAGGTCAGCGCACGGTCGGCCGACTGCCACTGGTCCTCGTCGATGGTGCGCGGCAGGAAGCGCTTGATGTTGGTGCCCTCGGGCGTGACGCCGCCGCCGATCATCTCGGCGATCGACCCGGTGACGACCACGCAGGGCAGTTCCGGGTCGAGCGTCTTCCACGCCCGCTTCATCGCGCCTTCGGTGCCGGTCTTGCCGAGCTCTTCCTCGGCAAGGCCCGTGACGACGATGGGCAGCTCGTGCGGGGGCAGCGCATCGGTGTAATGGAGCACCGAGGTGACGGGCAGGTTCTCGCAGCCGACGGGGCCGTCGATGATGACCTGCAAGCCCTTCACCGCGGTGAAGACATAGGTCGCGCCCCAGTAGCCGCCGGCCCGATCATGGTCGAGGACGAGCGTCATGTGCCCACCGCCTCCGACGCCTTGCGCGCCGCTTCGTTGAGGGCCGCATACTTTTTGCGGAACTTGGGCCGGTCGACGGGGAGGTCTTCCCACACGCCTGCGGCATGTTCGGTACCCACACCCTCGAAGAAATCGCGCATCGCATCGAAGCGCGCCTTGTTGCCCATCGCCGCGTTGATCACCGTGGCGAGGCTGCCTGCCCCTGCCGGGCCCATCAGCGGCCGCGCGGAGATGAGATTGGTGAAATAGAGCGCCGGGATCGCCTTGGCCTTGGCGTGCTGCACCACCGGGGTGGTGCCGATGGCGAGATCGGGGCGGTATTCGTCGACCGCGGCAATGTCCTGTTCGAGACTGGCGCGGAAGTGCACATCGACCCCGCGCGCCTCGAGCCATTCGCGGTCGGCATCCGACCACTTCGTACGCGGGCAGGCCGAGCCGACATAGCGCACATCGGCGCCGCTTTCGACCAGTAGGCGGGCGACTAGCAGCTCCGAGCCCTCATAGCCCGAAACCGTGATGCGACCCTTGATCGGCATCTTGGCGAGCGCGCCGCGGCAGGCGCCGATCATCGCGTTCTTGACCCCGTCCACCTTGTCCTGCGGCAGGCCGAGCGTGTCACCCAGGGCTTGCAGCCAGGCCGCAGTCCCGTCAGCGCCGACGGGCGCGGAGCCGATGACCGGGCGACCGGCGTGTTCGAACTCGCGGATCGAGGCGGTGTAGAAGGGGTGGATCGCGGCGACCACAGCGCAATCGAGCGCGGCGTAGAGCTCGCGCCATTCGCGGGTCGGCACGACCGGACCGGCAGCAAGACCGAGGGGCGCAAGCATCTGGCCGATCACGACCGGATCGGCCGGGAACATCTCGCCGAGCAGAGCGACGCTCGGGCGGTCGGAGCGTTCGCGCGGCGCGGCGACGGGGCCTGCCATCACTTCCTCGCGGGCATATTGCAGCATCGCGCCGGCCAGCACGTCCTTGGCCTCGGCATGGGTCGGGATGCCGAAGCCCGGCACGTCGATGCCGATAATCCGCACCCCGTTGATCGCCTTGCCCAGCAGGCGCAGCGGCACGCCGCTGGCGGTGGGCACGCACAGGTTGGTGACCACGATCGCGTCGTAATTCTCGGGGTCGGCGAGGTTCTCGACCGCTTCCTTGATGTCCTCGAACAGCTTGCCGGTGACCAGCGTTTCCGAGGAGAAGGGCACATAGCCCACCGTCCGCCGCGCGCCGTAGAAGTGCGAGGTGAAGGTCAGGCCATAGACGCAGCAGGCCGAGCCCGAGAGCACGGTCGCGGTGCGCCGCATTCTCAGGCCCACCCTCAGCGACCCGAACGCGGGGCACATGGACTGGGGCTGGTCATGGGGGCCAACCGGATAGTCGGCCGCATATTGATCGAGGATGTCGCTCTTGCCGGCGGCGCGGGCGGCCTCGTTCATGGTGTCCTTCGAGGCGCAGCCGCCCTCCACCGGGGCCGAGCCAAGCTCGATCCGGTCAGGGGCGCGTGCCGCGTCAAAGGCGCCGTGCTCGCTCATGCCTCGTCGTAGACCACTTCGAGGCTGGGGCGGGTCTCGAACACCCCGCCGCGCATGTCGGCCTGGGTGGCGGGAACGAGCTCGACATTGCCGCCAACCACATCGGCGCTGAACAGGCCGAGCAGGGCGTCCTGGTCGAGCGGATTGGGGCGCAGCGGCGGCGCTTCGGCGACGTTGAGCGCGAGTTCCTCGAACAGGCTCGCCCATTCACCGCCGGGATGGCCGATGATCTGGTAATTGGCGCTCTTGCGGCGGATATCCTCGTTGGCGGGGATGGCGGTGAGCACCGGAATACCGACAGCCTCGGCGAAGGCCTTGGCCTCTCCGGTCCCGTCGTCCTTGTTGACGATCATGCCCGCAACGCCGACATTGCCACCCATCTTGCGGAAATACTCGACCGCGTGACACACGTTGTTGGCGACATAGAGCGATTGCAGGTCGTTCGAGCCGACCACGATCACCTTCTGGCACATGTCGCGCGCGATCGGCAGGCCGAAGCCGCCGCACACCACGTCGCCGAGGAAATCGAGCAGGACGTAATCGAAGCCCCAGTCGTGGAAGCCGAGCTTCTCGAGCGTCTCGAAGCCGTGGATGATCCCGCGCCCGCCGCAGCCGCGCCCGACCTCGGGACCGCCGAGCTCCATGGCGAAGACCCCGTCGCGCTGGAAGCACACGTCCTCGATGCGCACCTCCTCGCCGGCGAGTTTCTTTTTCGAAGAGGTCTCGATGATCGAGGGGGTCGCCTTGCCGCCGAACAGCAGGCTCGTGGTATCCGACTTGGGGTCGCAGCCGATCAGCAGCACGCGCTTGCCCTGCTGGGCCATCATGTAGCTGAGGTTGGCAAGCGCGAAGCTCTTGCCCGAACCGCCCTTGCCGTAGATGGCGATGATCTGGGTCTCGCTCTTGACCTCGCCGGTGTGCACCGGATCGGGTTCGTGCGAGGCTTCCTCGCGCAGGGCGGCAGTCTGGGTGTCGAGTACGGACATCAGCATTCGCTCCAATCGAGAACCATCTTGAGACAATCGGGATCGCTGAAGGCCTGGGGGTAGGCCGCCAGCGCATCGCCCGCCGGACGGCGGTCGGTGACGAGGCCCGAAAGGTCGAGCCTCCCGCATTCGATCAGCGCGCGCGTTTCGGCGAGGTCGCCGGGCTGCCATTCGGCGGCGACGCGGAAATGCGCCTCGCGCATGAAGGCGGCCGGGAAGGCGAAGCTGACGCGTTCGGAATAGAAGCCGGCAAGCACAATCTCGCCGCCCTTGGCGAGGCGCATGACGAGATCGTCGATCAGGCCGGCATCGCCGCTTGCGTCATAGATCGCGTGGTAATCGCGGCGCTCGTCGGTCGCGGGATCGATGACCTTGTATCCGGTCCCGCCCTGGCGGCGGGCGGGGTTGGTTTCCCACACCGTCGGCGCCGCGCCGCCCAGCGCCAGCGTCAGGCGGGCGAGCAGGCGGCCGAGCACGCCGTGGCCGATGATGAGGTCGGGAAGCGATTCGCGGCGGGCAAAGCCACCCTTGATGGCGTGAAGTGCCGTCGCCGCGAGCGCGCAGAGCACCCCGGTATCGCCGAGGTGCTCGGGGATCGGCAGCGCGCGCGCCGACGGCACTATCACACGGCGCGCGGTGCCACCGAACAGGCCGCGCGCATCGGTGTAGCAATTGGCGCCCGGGACAAAGACCCAGTCGCCGACCCGCGCCAGCGCCTCCTCGCCCGCATCGATGATGCGGCCGACGGATTCGTAACCGGGAACGAGCGGATAGCCGAGGCCGGGGAAGGGCGGCATCCGCCCGGTAAACAGCAGCTTCTCGGTGCCCGTGCTGATCCCGCTATAGGCGATCTCGACGAGGACGTCGGCAGGCCCGACCGGCGTCATCTCAAGCGGCCGCAGCGCAAGGCGCTCCGGACCTTCGAGAATGACAGCCAGTGTATCCATTACCTCGGTCTCCCCTGGGCGGATTCGAGGCGCTAACGCCGAGTCGAATGCCGCCGCAGATACGTTCTCCCGAGTGTGTGCTACGCCTTACGTGTAGGACTGTCAAATAACTTGGACAAATTATGCTCAGGCAGTGGCCAGAACAACGCTTGCGTTGACCGGTTGCGCTGTTGCGACGACCCGAGTGCGGCTGAAGCCGGCGCGGTCCAGCATGGTGGCCAGCTCGGCAGGGCTGCGCGGCCGGCCTGACCCCATCGCCCACAGATAGAGGCCGAAAAAGGCCTCCCCCATCGGGGCAAGGCCGGGGATGCGGGCCATGGGCTCGGCGACCAGCAGGCGTGCGCCTGGGGCAAGGCTGGCGCGGATGTTGGCGAGGAGCGCCAGCGCGGCTGCGTCGTCGTGATCGTGGAGGATGCGGATCAGCGACACCATGTCGTAGCCACAGGGGATGGGATCGCTGAAGAAGTTCCCGGGATGCGCGGTCACCCGCTGCGGGCCTAATGCCGCGCCGAGCAGCGCCGTGCCGGCCTCGGCGACTTCGGGAAGGTCGAACAGGCCCAGTTCGAGATGCGGCCAGGCCGAGCCGATATGCCGCAGGAAGGCGCCGTGCCCGCCGCCCACGTCGAGCAGGCGCTGCACGCCTCTGAACGAGACCGAGGCCAGCACTTCGTCGGCGACGAAATGCTGGGAGGCGGCCATCAGCGCGGAATACTCCGCCGTGTCCTCCCCGCGCTCGGTCGCTCCGTGGAGCGCTCCGGCATAGGTCCAGAAACGCGACAGGGCGGTGGGCGCGCGGCGGTCGGCCCGCAGCAGAGCCAGCGGGTCGGCGAGATCGGCATAGAGCAGGCGGTGGTGGCGCACCATGGCCTGCACCCCGGGGTTGCTCGCGAAAACGGCACCCTGCTCGCCGAGCATCCACCGGCCCGGAACCGGCTCCTCGGCCAGCATCAGCGCGCGGCCGGCGCGCAGCAGGGTGAGAGCCGCCTCCTCGCTCAGGTCCATCCGCGCCGCCACGGCCGCGGGGGTGAGTGGCCCGTCCTGCAATATCCCGAACAGGCCGCCCTCCACCCAGGCGCGCAGGACTTGCGAATAGGCAAAGCCGGCGAGCAGATCGAAGGCGCCCTTGGCGCGGCTGCGGGCGATCCAGCGGATCACCGGCAGGCGCGCGGCCCAGTGCTGGAAGCGGGGGTTGGCAAACAGCCGGTTGCGGCGCTTTGCATAACCGACCCTGAAGGCATCCCAAACCCGCATGATCAAGACGCCTCACATCCCATATGTCTAAATGATTGGACAGATACGTGCGTAAGGTCAATGATTATCGCGGACCGAGGGGAAGAGGACGGGTGAGCGGGCGAGTCGTTGTGATCGGAGCAGGCATTGGCGGGCTTTCCAGCGCCGCCCTGCTCGCCGCGCGCGGGGCCGACGTCACGGTTCTCGAAAAGGAGGAATGGGTCGGCGGCAAGGCGCGGCGCGTCCTTGTGGACGGCGCGCAGATCGACGGCGGGCCGACGGTCTTCACCTACCGCGCCGTGTTCGACGAGGTCTTCGCCGCCTGCGGGGCACGGCTCGAGGATCATGTCGGCGTGACCAGAGCCGAGGTGCTTGCCCGCCATGCCTGGGACGATTGCGGTTCTCTCGATCTGTTCGCCGACCCCGAGGCCAGTGCCCGCGCAATCGGCGCTTTCGCCGGGCCCGGGGCGGCGCGCGGCTACCGTGCCTTTGCCGCCGAGGCGCAGCGCATCTTCGAGGTGCTGGAAGAGCCCTTCCTGCGCGGCGACAAGGCTTCGACCCCGCTGCCGATGATGTGGAAGATCGGCCCGTGGAAGGTCGGCGACATGCTTGCCATGCGCCCCTTCGACGGGATGTGGAACGCGCTGGGCCAGCACTTCAGCGATCCCCGCCTCCAGCAATTGTTCGGCCGCTATGCGACCTATTGCGGCTCCTCGCCTTTCGCGGCGCCGGCGACGCTGATGCTGATCGCCCATCTCGAGGCGCGCGGGGTGTGGCTGATCGAGGGCGGAATCCACGCGCTCGCCAAGGCGCTGGCCAGCCTTGCCGAGCGGCAGGGCGCGCGGGTGCGGACCGGCGCGGCGGTGACCGAGGTGCTGACCGCCAAGGGGCGCGCCAGCGGCGTGAGGCTGGCCGGCGGCGAGGTGATCCCGGCCGATATCGTCATCTGCAATGGCGATCCCTCGGCGCTCGCCACCGGGCGCCTCGGTGAGGCAGCGCGGCGCGCGGTGCCCGCGATCCCCCGGGCCAAGCGCTCGCTCTCGGCGCTGGTGTGGTACGCCCACACGCGCACCCGGGGCTTCGAACTCAGCCATCACAATGTGTTCTTCTCGCGCGATTACGCCCGCGAGTTCCGCGAGATCGCCGCAGGCAGCAGCCCGTCCGAACCGACCGTCTATGTCTGCGCCATCGATCGCGGTGCGCGCCTTGCCGACGCGCCGCCGCCTGCGGGCACCCGCGAGCGCCTCCAGATCATCGTCAATGCCCCTGCCGACGGCGACATCCGCGCCTATGGCCCCGAGGAGAGAGAGCAATGCACGCAAAGCATGATGGCGACGCTCCGGCGCTGCGGCCTCGAACTCGAGGATCCGCCGGAACACCGGCTCATGACCCCGCAGGACTGGGAGGGCCTGTTCCCGGCCACGGGCGGCGCGCTCTATGGCAGAGCGTCGCACGGCTGGGCGGCCTCTTTCCAGCGGCAGGGGCCCATGACCCGGTTGCCCGGGCTCTACTGCACGGGCGGGGCGACCCATCCGGCGGCTGGCGTGCCCATGGCAGCCTTGTCCGGGCAGCTGGCAGCGCGAGTGATCGCGAAGGACCTCGCTTCGATGACAACATCCCGGCAGGCGGCTATTCCTGGTGGTATGTCGACGCGATCAGCGACGACGGGCAGCACGGGCTGACGATCATCGCCTTCCTGGGCAGCGTATTCTCGCCCTATTACAAGAAAAGCGGGCGGGGCGATCCGCTGGATCACTGTTCGCTCAACGTCGCGCTCTACGGCCCGCAGGCGCGCTGGGCGATGACCGAGCGCGGGCGCGGCGCGGTGACGCGCGATGCGTCCAACCTGGGGATCGGCCCGAGCAGCGTGCGCTGGGAGGGCGATGCGCTCGTGATCGACATCCACGAGGGCGATACCCGCCTGTTCGTGCCGTGGCAGCGCAAGGTGACGGGACGGGTGCGGGTGATCCCCGAAGCGCTCAACCGCGCCGCCTTCGCGCTCGACGGGGCGGAAAACCACATCTGGCACTGCCTTGCGCCGCGTGCCCGGATCGAGGTGGAGATGACCTCCCCGGCGTGCCGGTGGAGCGGCAAGGCCTATCTTGACCACAACCGCGGTGCCGAGCCGCTGGAGAGCGGCTTCAACACCTGGCACTGGTCGCGCGCGCATCTCTCCGACGGGGCGCTGGTGTGCTACGAGGGCGAGCGCGCCGACGGATCGCTGTTCGCCAGCGCGCTGCGCTTCGATGCCGCCGGTGTGCCCGAGCCGGTCGAGCTGCCGCCGATCGCTGCCCTGCCGGACAGCAGGTGGGGCATTGCCCGCCGCACCCGCAGCGACATCGGCGTGGCCGAGGTGCGCCGGACATGGGAGGACACACCCTTCTACGCCCGTTCCGAACTCGCCTCGCGCTTCCTCGGCGAGGAGGTGGTGGCGGTGCAGGAAAGCCTCGACATGCGGCGCTTCTCCTCGCGCATCGTGCAATTCATGCTGCCCTACCGGATGCCGCGCCGGAAGTAGGGGCGGAGGGACGGTTCTGGGAGTCCGCTTTCGGTCGATCAGCTAGAACGCGTGAATGGCTGGACGTGGGTGGATAGCTGCCACTCCGAGCCCCGTCGCCCCGTGCCTGACACGGGGCTTGGCTTTTCCTCTTTCCACCTTTGACCAAAGGGAGCCAAGCCCAGGATCAAGCCCGGGGCGACGGCGGGGTGAGATGACCGCTCCGGGGTCGATTGCTGAATGGCAGCTTTTCTCCCGCGCCGCGACAAAGCAGAAATTCACTCTCCGACGCTGTGCTCAGGCCCACCATCGCGCTCCGCCGCTTCCTTCGCCTCCCGCTCCGCGCGGGTTTTCTTGAGCATCCGGTCCATCTTCCAGAACTGCCACACGCCAAAGCCGATCGCGATGCCGTAGAACAGCACGATCTCGATCCAGCCCATGCTGCCCATATGCGCTCCTAAGTCTGCCCGGCGAGAAAGGCGGCGATCAGCGCGGCGGCCTGTTCGGGGGCTTCCTCATGCGCCAGATGCCCGAGGCCGGGCAGCACGTCCAGCCGCGCATGGCCGAGCCAGCCTGCCGCATCCCTTGCCCAGGCCAGCGGGATGGCCGGATCATTCGCGCCGTGGACCAGCAGGACCGGGTTGGCGACATTGCCCATCCGCGCCCGCAGCGAGGGCAGGTCCCAGTTCGCCATCATCGCAAGGCCCCCTCCGGCGTGATCGGGGTTCTTCAGCAAGGCGCGGTAGCAGGCCATGCCGGCCGCATCGATCCGCGAGCGGGTCGAGCGCCACATGAACCGCTCGGCGCCTCCGGCAATATCGATCGTGCCCGCAAAGAAGCGCGGCACCAGCGGGTTGACGAACAGCGCCTTGGCGAGCGCCGGGAAGATCTGCGCGAGCGCGCCGGGAAAGGGTCGCAGCGCCGCCGAAAGGCCGATGACGGGGCCGGCATAGCCATGCGCCAGCGCCAGTTGCAGCGCGATCGCGGCGCCCGCCGAATGACCGGCGATGGCTTCGGGCTTGAGGTCGATCGCCTTCAGCAGCCCCGCCACCTCGGCGGACATCGCGGGCAGGCTCATGGCATTGGCATCGTGCCCGGTGGTGAAGGCATGGCGCGGCAGGTCGATGGCGGTGACGGCATGGCTTCGGGCGAGCAGCGGCATCAGCCCGCGCCAGGAATGGACCGAGGCGCCCGTGCCGTGGAGCAGCAGCAGCGGCGGCCCTGACCCCATGCGCTGGACATGCCAGCGCTTGCCCCCGGTTTCGATGAAGCTGCTTGCCTCGCGGTGCGGCCAGATCAGCCCCTCGCGGCCCCAGTCGAGGCCGCTCATGCTGCCCTGGCCGGTGGCTGCACGGCCTGGATCGCGGCTTGCAGCATCCTGGCATCGGCGCGGGGCAGAGCGAGAAAGCGCCCGCCGAGCGCGCCTGCCAGCGCCGCCCCTTCGGGGCCGGGGCGGGCGGAAATGTCGACCACCAGCGCATCGATCCCGCGCGCGGCGATGGCTTTCGCGGCGGCCTCGGCATCGGCCGCGGCCTGCGGGCGGCCCGGCGATCCGTCGGCGGCGATATTGGCGCGGCCATCCGTCAGGATCACCAGCGCGGCGCTGCGGCCCCTGGCGATGACGGCCTCGGCCACCTCGCGCGCGGCGTTGAGGCCCAGTGCGAGCGGCGTGCCCCCGCCGCCCGGCAGTTCCGCGAGCGTCCGCCGCGCGCGGGTGAGCGAGCGGGTCGGGGGCAGGAGCAGTTCGGCACCCGAGCCCCTGAAGGCCACCAGCGCCACCTCGGAGCGAGTGACATAGGCCTGGCCCAGCATCAGCTCGACCGCGCCCTTGGCCTCGGCGAGCCGCGCTGCTGCGGCCGAGCCCGAGGCATCGACCGCAAAGATCGTGACCCGGGCAGCACGCTCCTCGAAGCGGCGGATGCGCAGGTCCTCCTTGCGCATCAGGATCGGCGAACTGGCATCAGCGCCCGCCTCGCGCCGCCTGACCTGTTGCCACGGCACGGCGGCGCGCAAGCTGTCGATCAGCGCCAGCTTCGCCCCGGCGCGCGGCATCCCCGGACGCGCGCCCAGCGGCTTGCCGCGCGTTGCGGCCTTGCGTTTCTGGCCGGTGCCGCTGCTGGCCGAACGGCGCGGTGCCTTGCCCTGCGCGAGGCTGGCGAGGAGGTCGGCCGGAATCGCTGCCTTCGCCGCCTCGACGAGCAGTTCCGAAAGGTCGGGATCCTGCTGCTGCTGGTCGGTGTCGGATTGTTCATCGCGCTCGCCGTCAGGAGGCGGGGGCGGCTGGTCCTCGGGCGGAGCCTCCGCTTCCTCGGGCGGCAGGCGCGTGGCACGCGGGGCGAGCACGAGGCGGACGGCCCCGGTAAGATCGTGCTTGCCCGCAGCCGTGCGACCATCGAGCGCGGCCAGGCCCCGCGCAGTCTCCCCGGCAAGGATCAGGGCCCGCAAGCTGTCCACCCCGAGCGCCCCGGCGGTCGCGGCAAGGGCGCGCAATTGCGGCTCGTCCAGCGCCGCGACATCGGCAAGCGCGCCGCCAGCGGGAGCCAGCGCCACCCCCTGCCAGCGCCGCGAGGCCGAAAGGTCGCAGAGAAAGGCGAGGCGTTCGCCAAGGCTGTGCGGCGGCGCGTCCTCGGGCTCCACCGCATCGTCGAGCAGCACCAGCGCGGTATGTCCCTCGTCGAGGGCCTGCGCGAGCCTTCCGGCGATACCCGCGTCCATCCGCTCGGCCATTCCGGCGATCAGCGCGCCGCCTTGCGCTTCCTCGATCAGCCCGGTCTGGCGGACCGGCTTTCCGGCCGAAAGGCTGGCCGCAAGGTCGATACCGCCCAGCAGGCGTTCGTCATCGACATGGCCAGGCAGGCGGCGGAGCGGGATCGCCTGCCCGAGCGCCGCAACCAGCGCCTCGCGCGCCGGACTGCTGCCGCGCAGCACCATGCCCTTGAAGACCCGCGGCGCCAGCGTGAAAAGCCTCGCCGCCAGCACCGCGTCCTCGAGGGGATCGGCGGGCGGGGCCGGCGGGTTCATCCGAACAGCTCGGTGATCGCCCGGGTAATGCGCGCGGTCGATCCGGTCTCGTCGAGCACGTCGCGCCTCAGCCGGTGCCGGAGCGCCGACGGGGCGATGGCGACAAGGTGTTTGCGGGTGACGCTGCGCGCGCCCTCGAGCCCGGCCAGCGCGCGGGCGGCGCGCATCAGGGTCAGCTCGCCGCGCAGGCCGTCGGCGCCGACCGCAAGGCACAGCTCGGCGGCATCGCGCAGCACGTCCTCTTGCGGAACCAGCTTCGCAAGCTTCGCCTTGCCTCTGGCGATGCGTTTGAGGATCTTCTCGTCCTCCTCGGCCCAGCGCGCGGCGAAGCCCTCAGGATCGGCCTCGTTCTCGGCGACCAGCTTCATGATCGCGATGCGCGCCTCGATGTCCTTGGGGGTGCGCACCTCCACCGACAACCCGAAACGGTCGAGCAATTGCGGGCGCAGCTCGCCCTCCTCGGGGTTGCCGCTGCCGATCAGCACGAACCTGGCCGGATGGCGCACCGAAAGGCCCTCGCGCTCGACCACGTTCTCGCCCGAGGCGGCGACGTCGAGCAGCAGGTCGACAAGGTGGTCTTCGAGCAGGTTGATCTCGTCGATATAGAGAAACCCGCGATGGGCCTTGGCGAGCAGTCCGGGCTCGAACGCCTTCTCGCCCGAGCGCAGCGCGCGTTCGAGATCGAGGCTGCCGATCACGCGGTCCTCGGTCGCGCCCAGCGGCATGTCGACGAAGGGAACCGGGCGGCTCACCATCCTGCCCCGGCCCACGACCTCGGGATAGCGCGCCTGATCCTCCTTGGAGCCGCCATAGGGGCAGCCCTCGGCCGCCATGATCGGGGGCATCAGCGCGGCGAGCGCGCGCGCGGCGGTCGATTTGCCGGTGCCGCGATCGCCGAACACCATCACCCCGCCGATGCTGGGATCGACGGCGGCGATCAACAGCGCCTGCTTCATCTCGTCCTGGGCGACGATTGCGGAGAAGGGAAAGCGTGCCATTCGGACACCTTGTGAACCAGTCGGCGGCTTTGGACAAGGGGAAGTGACAAGACCGCTGGACAGTTTGTCTCCTGACGGTTCACCGGGGTGAGCTCGCGGCCCTTCCCCGGCGCGTCAGCGGCGCGACAGGCGGTTCAGCACCAGCACCGGCAGCAGGCCCGCCGCCAGCAGGATCAGCGCCGGAATTGCCGCTTCGACCAGCCGTTCGTCTCCGGCGAGGCGATAGGTCCGGGTGGCGAGGGTTTCGAGGTTGAAGGGGCGCAGGATCAGGGTCGCGGGCAGCTCGCGCAGGGTGTCGATGAACACCAGCGCCGCCGCGCCCGCGAGGCTGGGCGCGAGGAGCGGGGCATAGATCCGGGCGAGCACGCGCGAGGGCCCTGCGCCGAGGCTGCGCGCGGCAGCATCAAGGCCGGGTGGAATGCGCGACAACCCGCCGCTCACCGAATTATAGGCGACCGTCAGGAACCGCACCGAGAGCGCATAGACGAGGATCACGCTGGTCCCCGTCAGCAGCAGCCCGCCGGTCCACCCGAGGCTGTCGCGGGCAAAGCGGGTGAGGGTGACGTCGAAGGCGCCGAGCGGTGCCAGCAGGCCGACGGCGAGGAGCGCGCCAGGCAGGGCATATCCCAGCGTTGCCAGCCGGATTGCCCCGGTGGTGAGACGTGAGGCCGAGCGCGCACGGGCAAAGGCCAGCAGCAGGGCGGTCACAAGGCACAGGATCGCGGCTGCCAGTCCCAGCTTGAGACTGCCGCCGAGATAGGTGGCAAGATCGCCTGCGGCTGCCTTGGCGGTGTCGCTCATCGCCATGCTGAAGAGGTAGCCCGCCGGCAGGACAAAGCCGATCAGGACCGGCAGGAGGCAGGCGGTGAAGGCCAGCGCCTTGCCCCGGGGGGTGAGCGCCACCATCGGCCCATGCTGCGCGCGCACGGCGAGGCCGTCGCGGCTGTCGCTGCGCCCGCGCCGGGTGTGCGCCTCCCATGCGACCAGCGCGATGACGAAGAGCAGCATCACGGCGGCGAGCTTGAGCGCGGCCGGCTTGTCGCCCATCGCCAGCCAGCTGCGGAAGATGCCGGTCGAGAAGGTGGGAATGGCGAAATACTCCGCGACCCCGAAATCGGCGAGCACCTCCATCAGCACCAGCGCTAGGCCCCCCGCGATGGCGGGCCGCGCGGCGGGCAGGGCGACGCGCCAGAAGGCGCGCGAAGGCCCCGCCCCGAGGCTGCGGGCGGCGCGGAACTGGCTCTGGCTCTGGGCCGCAAAGGCCGTGCGCGCGAGCAGGTAGACGTAAGGATAGAGCACGAAGCCGAGCACCAAGGCTCCGCCGCCGAGCGAGCGGATGTCGGGGAACCAGTAGTCACCCGCGCCCCAGCCTGTCGCCGATCGCAGGGCGCTCTGCACCGGCCCGGCGAAATCGAGCAGGTCGGCATAGAGATAGGCGGCCAGATAGGCTGGCAGTGCCAGCGGCAGGACCAGCGCCCAGCCGAGCACGCTGCGTCCGGGAAAGCGGGTCGCGGCGATGGCCCAGGCGCAGCCCGTGCCGGTGACCGCAGCTATGCCCCCGGCGAGCAGCATCAGCAGCGCGGTATTGGCGATATAGGCCGGCAGCACGGTGCCCGCGAGCTCTCCGAGCGCGCCCGGCCCGCCGCCGAAGGATTCCCACCCGATTGCCGCGATCGGGAGCCCGGCAAGCGCGGCAATGGCGAGCGCTGCAATGGTCCAGCCGCCGGCCCCGCGCGCCGCTCCGCCGGTTGCCCGGCTTGCCTTGAGGCGCGCAAATTGCCTAAGGCGGCTCACCTGCAACCCTTCATAGGTCTGGGCTGGATCGGTCACTTGAGCCTCGAATTCCGTCATATTGCCCATGCTTACGGGCCCGTCAGGGCGCTGGAGGACGTCAGCTTCGTGGCGCCTGCGGGAGAGATCACCTGCCTGCTTGGCGCGTCGGGCTGCGGGAAGTCAACACTGCTCGGCCTTGCGGCAGGCCTGCTGCCGGTGCAGCAGGGCGCAATCATGCTCGGCGGCGAGGTGCTCGCCGATGCGCGCCGCAGCCCGCCGCCCGAGGCACGGCCCGTGGGGCTGGTGTTCCAGGACGGGGCGCTGTTCCCGCACATGACGCTTGCCGCCAATGTCGCTTTCGGCCTGCCCCGCGCGCGGGCGGGCGAGGCCGATGCGTGGCTGGCGCGCGTCGGCCTTGCGGGCATGGGCGCGCGCTATCCGCACGAGCTTTCGGGCGGCCAGCAGCAGCGCGCCGCGCTCGCCCGGGCGATGGCGCCGGGCCCGCAGGTGTTGCTGATGGACGAGCCCTTCGCCAGCGTCGACATCGTCCTGCGCCGCGCCTTGCGCCGCGAGTGCCGCATCCTGCTGCGCGAGGCGGGCTCCACCGTGGTGCTCGTCACCCATGATCCGGCCGAGGCGCTCGACATCGGCGACAGGATCGCGGTGATGGAGGCAGGCCGGATCGTCCAGTTCGGCACGCCCCAGGATCTCCACGAGGCCCCCGCCACCGCCGCGGTCGGCGCGATTTTCGGGGGCGCGCAGGTGATCGCCGGCCGCCGCCGCGAGGAGGGGCTCGACACGGCCTTCGGCCTTTGGCCTCTCGCGGCACTGGGCGGTGATCTGCCCGAGGCCGAGGTGCTCGACCTTCTCGTCCAGGCCGACCGGCTGGTGCCCGTCCCCGATCCGCGCGGCTGCCGGGTGCGCGACGTGCATCCGCTCGGCGCGCGTGTCCGGGTCCTGCTCGAAAGCGCGGACGGTACGGCCATCACCTGCGAGACCGCGCTGCCAGTCGATCCGCAGAAGGCCTACGCCGTGCTCCCCGACCCCGCGAGTGTGCGGGCCTTCGGGCGACACTGATCGCCCGCACTTGGGCCTTGCGCGCGGCGCCGATTTATTGCAAGTCATTCGCAAGAACTGACCGGAAAGCCTCTCCCGATGAAAAAACTGCTCCTCGCTGCCCTGGCCGGCATCAGCATCGGCCTGCTCGGTGCCTGCGCCGCCGGGGAAGGCGACAAGAGCGCTGACGCCGTGCCGATCACCGGCGAAATCAATATCTATTCCTCGCGCCACTATGACACCGATCTGGCGCTCTACGAGGATTTTACCCGCACGACCGGCATCAAGGTCAACCGCATCGAGGCCGAGGCCGATGCGCTGATCGAGCGGATCCAGGCCGAGGGCGAGTTCAGCCCCGCCGACCTCCTGATCACCACCGACGCCGGTCGCCTGTGGCGCGCCGAGGAGGCGGGTATCCTCGCGCCGGTGGAGTCGAGGGTGCTCGCCGAACGCATCCCCGCTGCCTTGCGCGATCCCGAGAACCGCTGGTTCGCGCTGACCACGCGGGCGCGGATCATCATCTACAACAAGGCCAAGGGCGCGCCGCAGGGCCTTGCGACCTATGCCGACCTTGCCAAGCCCGAGTTCAAGGGCCGCATCTGCATGCGCTCCTCCTCGAGCGTCTACAACATCGCGCTGCTCGCCAGCATGATCGCGCATGAGGGCGAGGCCAAGGCGGCGGCCTGGGCCAAGGGCGTCGTCGCCAATTTCGCGCGGCCCCCGCAGGGCAACGACATGTCGAACATAGAGGCGGTCGCCGCCGGCGCGTGCGACATTTCGCTGGTCAACACCTATTATCTGGCGCGCTTCGACACGCCTGAAAAGCGCAAGGTGCTGGGCAGCATCGGCATCATCTTTCCCAACCAGGCGACCACCGGAACCCATGTCAACATGAGCGGTGCCGGGGTGGTCAAGACCGCCCCCAACCGCGCGAATGCCTTGAAGTTCCTTGAATATCTCGCCTCGGACAGCGCGCAGAAATATCTCGCCAATGGCAATAACGAATACCCCGCCGCCAGGGGCGTCGCGCCGACCTCGGCGGTCGAGGCGCTCGGGCCGTTCAAGGCCGACGCCTTGCCCGCTGCCGAGATCGGCCGGAACGAGGCCAGAGCTGCGCTGCTCTACAACGCGGCGCGCTGGAACTGAGCGCGCGGGCCAAGGCGGGCTTTGGCCCGCTAACACTAAACTGTCTTGATGCCGCGCGGGGAAAGGTCCATCTGCGCGCCCGACCGATCCGCCCTTCCCGGGCGGCCCCATAGCTGTACCCGAGGCCCGCCTTGACCCAGACCCTTCCGACCCGCGACCAGTTCACCGAAAGCGCGGCGCTCTCTGTCGAGACCATCACCGATGTCCACCACTGGTGCGAGGGGCTGTTCAGCCTGAAGATGACCCGCCCGGCGAGCTTCCGCTTCCGTTCGGGCGAGTTCGTGATGATCGGTCTACCCGGCGACAACGGCAAGCCGCTGCTGCGCGCCTATTCGGTCGCCTCGCCCTCCTATGCCGAGGAGCTGGAATTCCTGTCGATCAAGGTGCAGGACGGCCCGCTCACCTCGCGGCTTCAGCACATTCAGGTCGGCGATCCGATCTACCTCGGCAAGAAGCCGACCGGCACGCTCGTCACCGATGCGCTGCTGCCGGGCAAGCGGTTGTTCATGCTCTCGACCGGCACCGGCCTTGCGCCCTTTATGAGCCTCGTGCGCGATCCCGAGGTTTACGGGATGTTCGAGGAAGTGATCGTCGTCCACTCGGTGCGCAACGTGAACGAGCTGGCCTATCGCGAACTGCTGGAGAGCAAGCTCGAAGGCGACCCGCTGCTCGAGGACGAAGACCGCGCGCGGATGATCTACGTCCCCACCGTCACCCGCGAACCCTTCCGCACGCAGGGCCGCATTCAGGCGCTGATCGACGATGGCCGCCTGTTCGAACAGTCGAAGGGCCCGCAACGCTTCGTTCCGGAAGAAGACCGCGTGATGCTGTGCGGCTCGATGGCGATGATCAAGGATCACGCGGCTGACCTCGAAAGCCGCGGGTTTGAAGAAGGCGCGAACAACAAGCCCGGGCAGTTCGTGATCGAACGGGCGTTCGTCGGCTGACATGGCCCGCGTGACGCCTGCGCTGATGGCCGCGGCCCTCGCCGTCGCGCCCCTCGCCGCGCAGCCCGTCACAGCGCCGACCGAGGCGCCCGCGCCGGTCAACTACGCGCTGCTCCAGATCTCGCTCACCCCGGGCAAGATCGCCTCGGGCGAGTTCAAGACGCGCATGGAGGCGATCCGCTCCTGCCCCGAGGCGGTGAAGGTCGCGGGCGAGATCGGCGCCCAGGTGGTCCGCAACGCGCGGGTTTCCTCCGACACCCTTCCGCCCAAGCTCGCGGCAGTGCTCGAGACCCTCCCGGTAGGCCACGCGACCCCCGTGATCGCCGGCAGCGGCAACACCCTGCGCGTGCTGGTGCTCTGCCACAGGGGCTAATACCATTTCCGTCGCCCCGTGCTCGACACGGGGCTTGGCTCCCTTGTGATCGGGCGCAGCGAGAAAGAAGCCTAGCCCCGGATCAAGTCCGGGGTGACGAGGGTTTTCGTATTTCGCCCAACGCCCGCCGCTTGCATTTTTGACGCTTGACCCTCGCGCCTCCACACGGTTCTATCGTAGCAAATCAAAACCCATTGCTCGGAGAGAACCCCCATGCTCGCGACCTCCTATCGCACCGCCTACAACGCCGACCACGAAGCCTTCCGCGACACGGTCCGCAAGGTTTTTGCCGAGCACCTTACGCCCAATCTCGACGAGCATGAGGAGCAGGGCATCGTCCCGCGTTCGGTGTGGAAGGCCGTGGGCGAGGCGGGGTTGCTGTGCCCCACTGTGAAGGAGGAAAACGGCGGGCTCGGCCTCGATTTCGGGTTCAACTGCATTGTCGCCGAGGAGCTGTCCTATCTCGGCTCGGCGGCAGGCTTCACTCTGCAATCCGACATCACCGCCAACTATTTCGAGCGTCTCGGCACCCCCGAACAGCGCGCCAAATATCTGCCCGGCATGGTCAGCGGCGACGTGATCACCGCGATCGCCATGACCGAACCGGGCGCAGGCAGCGACCTTCAGGGCATCCGCACCACGGCGAAGAAGGACGGCAACCACCTCGTCATCAACGGCTCGAAAACCTACATCACCAACGGCCAGAACGCCGATTGTGTGATCGTGGTGGCCAAGACCGATCCCGAGCTGGGATCGAAGGGCATTTCGCTGGTGCTGGTTGACGCCGACACCCCCGGGTTCGAGCGCGGGCGCAACCTCGACAAGATCGGCCAGCATTCGGCCGATACCTCGGAGCTGTTCTTCAACGATTGCCGCGTGCCCATGACCAATATCCTCGGCGCGGAAGGCATGGGCTTCGTGCACCTGATGGAAGAGCTGCCGCAGGAACGCCTCAGCATCGCGGTCGGCGCGCAAGCGGCGGCGCAGCGGGCGTTTGACGAAGCGGTCAAGTTCACCAAGGAGCGCGCCGCTTTCGGCAAGACCGTGTTCGAGTTCCAGAACACCAAGTTCACCCTCGCCGACCTCAAGGCCAAGCTGCAGGTGGGCTGGGCGCACCTCGACTGGGCGATCAGGAAGCACCTCGCGGGCGAGCTCACCACCGACGAGGCGAGCGCGGCGAAGCTGTGGCACACCGACCTCCAGTGGGAAGCCTGCGACACCGCGCTGCAACTCCACGGCGGGGCGGGTTACATGAACGAATATGCCATCGCCCGCCTGTGGCGCGATGCGCGCGTCACCCGCATCTTCGGCGGCACGAACGAGATCATGAAGGAAGTGATCTCGCGGTCGATCTGAGGAGCCGGACATGAAGCCTGAGTTCAAGCGCCTTCTGATCGTGGTGCTGCTACTGGTGGTGGCGGCGCAGGGTTTCCTCTTGCTGACCAGGTCCGCATAGGAGTGCCAGCATGACCGACCCCCTCGACTTCACCGGCCAGCGCGTCCTCGTCATCGGCGGGTCGTCGGGGATCGGCAACGGCATCGCCCACGGCTTCCGCCAGCGGGGCGCTAGCGTGACCGTCACCGGCACGCGGCCCGACTTCGGCGACTATCTGGAAGCCGAGGACTCGGATTTCACCGGGCTCGATTACCGCCAGCTCGACCTCACCGACCGCGATGCCGCCGACCGGCTGGCGGAGGGCTTCGGCCCCCTCGATGTGCTGGTGCTGTGCCAGGGCACGGTACGCTACGGGCGGCAGGAGTTCACCCGCGAGGGGTGGGATCAGGTCATCGATATCAACCTCAATTCGGTGATGGATGCCGCCCGCGCCTTCCACCCCGCGCTGGCGGAAACGAAGGGAAGGATCATCATCGTCTCCTCGGTCGCCGCCTTCAAATCGACCATCGGCACGCCCGCCTACGCCGCCTCCAAGGCGGGCGCGGCGAGCCTCACCAAGACGCTGGGCGAGGCCTGGGCGCGCGACGGCATCCGGGTCAACGGCATCGCCCCGGGGCTGGTGCCGACCAAGCTGACGAGCGTCACCACCGACCACCCCGAGCGTCTGGAAGCGAGCCTGAAGAAGATCCCCCTGCGCCGCATGGGGAGCCCTGAGGACATGGCCGGCGCCGCGCTGTTCCTCGCTTCGCCGCTCTCGGCCTACATCACCGGCCAGACGCTGGTGGTGGATGGGGGGCTGACACTGGCGTGAGTTCCCCCTCCCCAAGGGGAAGGGCAGGGGATGGGGGCTCGACCCCTCGGAAGGCAGTACCCTCACCCACAAGGTGCGTGTGATCGGTTGATCGACCGATTGTGACACACATCTGAAATCCCGTCACAAACGCGTCACACGCCTGCGGCACTCCGGTAGGAAACTGGGGCACGCAGCACATGGATGTGGTCAATATCTTCGTGACAGGCGATCTGGGCGAGAGCCTTGAGGATTTCGTTCATGATCACCGTCGCTTCACTTTCGACCGGCTGGGCCCGGATGGACCGCGGCGGCTGGTCGAGGGACCGATGTGGGCCTTCGTCGACTGGGTGCTGACCGATCTGGCCGGGCTGGAGCTGTGCCGCCGGCTGCGCGCCGACCAGCGCACCGCGGATGCCCATGTCACCATGGTGCTGGAGGAGGATGATCCGGAAGACCGCCGCCGCGCGCTCCGCGCTGGAGCTGATGACTACATGGTCGGGCCGCTGACCCGCACCGCGGTGCTCGACCGGGTGCTGGCGCTGCAATCGCGGGGCACCGAGCGGCTCGCGCCACGCCGTTTCGATTGCGGCGCGCTGACCATCGACATGGCCGCCCTCCAGGCGCGCTGGGCGGGCACGCCGATTGTCCTCAGACCCAACGAGTTCCGGCTGCTGCGCTTCCTTGCCGAGAACCCGGGCCGCGTCCTCACCCGCGAGGACCTCATCGCAGGCCTCGGCAAGCGCGAGCCGGCGATCGACGAGCGCACGGTCGATGTGTGGATCGGCCGGTTGCGGCGGGCGATCAAGGCCGCAGGCGGCGGCAACCCGCTGCGCACCGTGCGCTCTGCCGGTTATGTCTTCGACGTGAACTAGCGGGGCGGAGGGGGCGGGCGCTTCCTCGCACCAGCCCCCCGCCGGATCAGAAGCTCGCCTTCACCCCGACCGAAAGGGAGGTTCCCACGCGGAAGGAGTTGATGTCGATCCGGGTGCCGTTCAGCTCCTGGTATTCGAAATTGTCGCGCCCGAAGATGTTGCGCACATCGAAGCTCAGCTCGAGCGGCAGACCGCCGATCCGCGCCTGCGAGCGCGCCACAAAATCGACCGTCACGCCCGGGTCTTCGAGCACGTCGGGCAGCGCCCCCCCGCGCGAGGTCACGCGCTTGCTGGCATAGTTCACCAAAATCGTCGCCTGCTGGACCTTGTCCTTGTCCTCGATCCCGAGCGACAGGTTGGCGACGTGGTCCGATTGCCCGACCAGCGGCGCGCCCCTGTCGAACAGCTGGTTGGCAAGCTGGACAGTGTTGCCCGGAATCGGCGCGAGATCGCTTGCGCCGACCGCGATCGAGGACTTGGTGAAGGTGTAGTTGACCAGCACCACAAGCTGCTTGCTCTCGAAGAAGCTCCCGCCCCAGCCGGCCAGGTCGAAATCATAGCCCAGATCGAGTTCGGCACCGTAGAGCTCGGCGCTCGGCGCATTGGCGAAGCTGGTCTCGATGATGCCCGGCGCGGTGATCAGGAAGTTCTCGATCGGGTTGTCGATCTTCTTGAAGAAGCCGGCGAGGCTCACCTTGCGGCGCCCGCCGAGGTAATATTCGGCGCGGGTTTCCAGGTTCAGCAGCTCGCTGTCGATCAGGAAGGGGTTGCCGCGATAGCGGCGGTTGGATTCCGGATCGAAATAGGTCTGCTCGACAAGCTCGCGGAACTGCGGACGGGCGATCGTCTGCGAGGCCGAGAAGCGCAGCTGGAGATCGTCGATCGCCTCCCAGGTCACCGTGCCCGAGGGCAGCAGATAGCGGTTGGCGATGCGGGTGGGGGTGGGCTGGAAGCCGCTGCCGAACATCGGATCGGGCGAGGCGGTCTGAAGCCCGTCCTCGAAGCGCAGGCCCGCTTCGATGTTGAGCCGCTCGGCCGGACGATAGCGCGCCAGGCCGTAGCCGGCGTGCACCTGCAGCGTCGCATCGAACACCGGGAAGGGGGTCGGATCGGAGGCAGTGACGTTGAAGAAGCCGGTGCCGTTGGCATCGGTCGCAAGGGTCGAGCCGTTGAAGATCTCGCCGGGCTGGCGCAGGCCCACGGCGCGCAGGATTGTGTTGCGCTCGGCGCTCGATTGCAGCAGCGGGCGGATGATGAAGGACAGCGACCTGCGGGCCGTGTCCGAATAGGCATAGCCTGCCGTCAGCGTGAGATCGGGCGTGACCTCATAGCTCACATCCGCGCCGGCGAACCACAGCGTCTCGGTGAGGTCCTCGAACGACACCTGGATGCGCTCGGTCCCGCCGATCACAGCGCCCACATCGACCGCATAGCGGCTGCCGAAGGGGTCATTGGGGATGTTGGTGCGGATATAGGGCACGATTGCGTTGTAGGGCGCCTCGCGGTCGGTGCGGGCATAGCCGCCGCGCAGGTCGAGATCGACAGGGCCGAAATCGAACTCGGCAACCAGCTGCGAATCCATCAGCTGGCGTTCGAACCAGCCGGTCTGCTGGGTGATGAACTCGAACGGGCGGGCGATGTCGGTGAAGGCGTCGGTGCCGCGCGCCAGACGTGCGGTCTTGAGGCTGTCGCGGATATAGAGGTTGGTCCAGCGGACGGTGTGCTCGCCGATGTCGAGCCCGAGGCCGATGAGGCCGTTTACCAGCGCCTTGTTGTCGGTGACGAAGGTGTTCGAATCGAAGATCACCTGTCCCGCCTGGGCATCGCCGAACTGCTGGCTGATGACCGAGCGGTTGCGCCAGTTGTTGGTGATGCCGAAGGTGGCGATCACGCCGAGCCGGTCGCCGTCGCCGAAGTCGAGCGCAGTCCCGCCGGTGATGTTGCCCGAGAAGTTGGCGGGCAGCGTGTCGGTCTTCTGGAGCGTGACGAGATTGAGCGGCATGATCTGCCCGACCAGCTGGCGCTGCACCGCAGCGGGCGCATCGTTGACGCGGGTGCCGCTGGCGATCAGGCCCTGAAGCGTGCTCGGGATGTCGCGGTTGCCATTGTCGAAGCCGAAGGTGTCCCAGCGCGAACCGAAATAGGTAAGGCCGTTCTGGAAGGTGGTCAGCGTGTCGCCGCCCGCGCCGAGGCTCACCTCGAGGAAGGTTTCCGAGGGGATCGCCTTGGTGGTGAGGTTGATCACCCCGCCGCCGAACTCGCCCGAGAAATTCGCCGAATAGGTCTTCTGCACAAGGCCCGAGGCGATCACGCTGGTCGGGAAGATGTTGAGCGGGACGACGCGGCTCAGCGGTTCGGGGCTGGGCAGGGGCAGGCCGTTTAGCAAGGCGAGCGAGTAGCGGTCGCCCAGACCGCGCACGAAGACCCGGCCGTCGCCGACCAGCGACAGGCCCGAGACGCGGGCAAGCGCGCCCGCGATCTCGCCTTCGCCGGTGCGGGCGATGTCCGCTTCGGACAGGACGTTCAGCACCTGTCCCGAGGACCGTTCGGGATTGCGGTTGCGCCGGCCGGTGACGATGATGTCGCCGCCCGGCACGGAGATGTCGGGCTCGACATACTCATCCTCGGCAGCGGGAACTTCCGGGCCGGTTCCGTCCGCAGCCGGCGCGGGCTCTCCCTGATCCTGATCCTGCGCATGGGCGACTGCCGGGTGGCAGAGCGCGGTGGTCAGCAGCAGCAAGCCTGCCAGACGCATCGGCTTCGACATAGAAAAAGGCCCCCTCTTGAATGCCTTCGAAATCGCTGCGGGCAGTGCCTGCCCGTCAACAGCAAGCGGGAGGCGCCCGTGACGAGCGCCTCCCGGGATGGAAAAGCCGCGATCAGTTATAGACCGGCAGCGAGGTGCAGTTGCCCAGCGGGCTGTTGAAGTTCTGGACCGCCGAGTTGCAGGTCCAGCTCTGGAACAGCGAGGTGAGCTGTGCCGCGTTCTGGATGCCGCCGATATAGGTCCGGGTCGGGAAGAAGGACGACCGGCCATTGGCGGCAAAGGGGGTGCGGCCGTTCTCGCCGTCGCCGTTCACCACATTGTTGATGAGGGTGATGGTGAAGGCGAGGTTGTTGTTGGTGCCGCCATTGATGCGCGCGGCCGCATCGGCGTTGGTCACGCCCGCACCGCCGCGGACCGGATCGGTCGCGGGGCAGTTGCCGACCACCGAATCCACCCCGATGATGGCCGCGAGAGTCGCCGGCTCGTCGATCTGGAAGCAGTGGTTGGTGCCGGCGCGGATCACGCCGTTGGTCAGGCCGAGCGCCGCGCCGCCGCGGGCCTGCACCACCTGCGGCGCACCGGCGCGGGCGACGAAGGTGAAGTTGTTCACCTGCAGGCGCGTCTGCGGGGTGGCAGCGGTCGGGGTGCGGTCGGCGACGTTGGGCGAATCGAGTTCGATCAGGCGGTCGCCCGTGGTCGAACGCTGCACCGCAATGACGGTGTCCATGTTGACGAGCGCGCCGGTGTCGACGTCGATCGAATCGTCCGATGCGCCGATGATCGCCCAGTTGCGGGTGTTGAACCCGCCGCCGAAGAACTCGAGCCCGTCATCCGAGCTGTTGAAGCTCATGACGTTCTCGATCACCGTGCCCGAACCCACGCCGCCGGTGGTGAGCGACTGGAGCTCGTTGTTGGGCGCCAGCTCGAAGCCCGAGAAGCGGATCTGGTTGAAGCGCATCGAGCCCGAATTGTCGGCCGCATTGGTACCGCCGAAGGGGGTTGCCACAGCGGCGCCTTCCAGACGGCCCTCGCAGGTCGGGTTGGCGGTCGGGGCCGCAGCGGTGTTGAACACGCCGGTGCTGCAATCGGAGACCGGCGCGCGGCCGAGCAGCACGACGCCGCCCCACTGCTGGTCGGTGTTGTCATTGGCAAGGCCGAGCACGTTGTCGCGGCTGGTCCAGATGATCGGGCGCGCCGCGGTGCCGTCGGCGACAAGGCGGTTGCCGCGGTTGGCGACGATGAAGCTCGATCCCGTGGCGAAGAAGATCACGCCGGGCTCGACCGTAAGGGTGATGGCGGTGTTGGTGCTCGAGAAGCCCTGGTCGGTGCCGATGTTCACGCGATCGCGGATCTCGTAGAGCAGGCCCGGGATGTAGCGCAGGGTGTCGTTCGAGGTGAAGGTCGCGGGCAGGCGGCAGACGCGGTAGGTGCCGGTCGGGCCGGTGATCGTGCCGGCATCGGTGAGGCCGCCGGTGGTGGCGATCGTCGGACAGCCCGCAGCCGGCGTGACGAGGCTCGCGGTCGGCGTGGGCGTGGGCGTCGGCGTCGGGGTGGGGGCCGGGTTGTTGATGATGATGTCCCCGCCGGTGCCCGGCGAGACGATCTCGTCCGCGCCGCAACCGGCAAGGGCGATCAGGCTCGCGCCCAGAACGAGAGTGCGATGGATAGTGGTCACGGCATGAGTTCCCCTCTTGTGCCAGGTCGCGGCAGGGCCCGCCCGGCAAGTTGCTCTTGGCGGCGGGCTAGGAGCGGGGCGTGACCGATTTGTTGCAGGATTACAGACGCGTGTCACAAACGCGATTATGACCGAAGAAAGACAAATATGACAAAAAACCTCTCCCGCGATGGAGGCGGTCAGGTCACAGGAAAGTGTCAGAATAACAGATGCATAATCCTCTGAATTGCAGAAATATTACAATGTTTCAGTTTTGTTGCACTCAAGCCGGGATCGCGGCATCATGCCTGTGTTCCTGCGAGGAGGCTGCCGATGTCCGTTATCGCTCTTGCCGCTGCGCTGCTGACCGTAATCCCTGCGGCGGCCGCGCCCCATGCACCGCTGGCGATGATGGGCGAATCGCCCGAGCTTGCCGCCGGAACGCTTGCCGCGGGCCGCGCCGACGAGGCGCTGGCGACGCTCGAGAAGGCCAGCGCCGCCATGCCGCATGATGCCGGTGTGCTGATCAACCTCGGGATCGCCTATGCCCACGCGGGCCAGGAGGCCAAGGCCCGCGCCGCCTTCGAACAGGCGCTCGCCTGCCACGAGGTGGTCGAGCTCGACACCGCCGGCGGCGGCACCACCGATTCGCGCAGGCTCGCCCGCAAGGCGATTCGTATGCTCGAGCGCGGCGAATTCCGGCCCGCTCCCGCCCGCGCCGGCCAGCTCACCTACCGCGATTGACCTGCCAGGAAGCGTCGCCTGCCCTCATTTGATGGCGGGCGGGACGCCTCGTTGCATTTGCGCGCCATAAGACTGTCACCTGCCTGTCACTTAGGTTAGACAAACGATGACCTTGTGGAGGGCCGGGACATGATTCTCGCCGCGGTGTGCCGCGCCATCATCATTGCTGCCGTGCTGGGCCTGCCGTTCGCGGCGCGCGCCGACGTGATCGAGCTTGGCCCGCAGGGGGCGCAGTGGGTTGCAGGGCCGCTTGCCGGGCAGAGCGCGGGCGTGCGCCCCGCAGTCGCCGATCCCGCCGCCGCCACCCTTGCCGAAGCCCCAGCGCTTCCCGCTCATGCGCTTGCCGATCCCGCGCGCCATGCCGCCGCCATCCCGCCGCGCTATGCCGGGGTGATCGCCGCCCTGTCGGCCCGTTACGATCTCTCGCCGGCGCTGATGGAGGCGGTGGTGTGGCAGGAGAGCCGCTGGAACGAGAACGCCCGCTCGCCGGTCGGTGCCCGCGGGCTTGCCCAGCTGATGCCCGGCACCGCGCGTTATCTGGGCGTCAACCCCGACGATCCTTTCGCCAATCTCGAGGGCGGGGCGCGCTACCTGCGCGAACAGCTCGACCGCTTCGGCGGCGATCTCGAGAAGGCGCTGGCGGCCTATAATGCCGGGCCGGGGCGGGTGCAGCGATCGGGCGGCGTCCCCAATATCCGCGAGACAAGGCAATATGTTGCCGCCATCATGGGCCGCCTTGCGGGCCATGCGCGGCCCGATGCCAGGTAACCATTCCGCTTGACGCGGGCTTAGCCATTTCCGCACGACAAGAGAGCCATGATGACCAAACTGACCCGCCCGGCCCTTTCCCGCCTCGCCCGCCTCACTGCGCCGCTGTCGCTCGCGCTCGCCCATGGCGCGGCGCAGGCGCAGAGCGCCGATCCCGCCGGCTCCGGCCCGATCAACAATGCCCTGCTGTGGCTCCAGGGCACGCTGCTGGGCACGGTCGCCACCACGGTGGCGGTGATGGCGGTCGCGGCGATCGGCTTCATGATGCTCACCGGCCGGATGAACTGGCGCTTCGGCGCGACCGTGATCATCGGCGTGTTCATCCTGTTCGGCGCGACCACCATCGTCGCCGGCATCCAGTCGGCCGCCGGCTGAGGCCTCGTCCCTTGAGCGATCTCGTCCGCCATCCCGTGCACCGTGCGCTGACCCGCCCGCAGATGTTTCTGGGGGTGACGATGAACTTCTTCATCATCAACCTGATGGTGACGACGATCGCCTTCCTGATCCTCAAGAGTTGGTGGATCCTGCCGGTTCCGGCGGTGATGCACGTGATCGGCTATTTCGCCTCGCTGCGCGAGCCGCGCATCTTCGACCTGTGGATCACCAAGGTTTCGCGCTGCCCGCGCGTGCCCAATTACAAGCGATGGGGCTGCAACTCCTATGCGCCTTAAGGACCTTTGTTCATGGTGAAGTGGATCGGAGCCGCCGCCTGGAGCGCGAAGGAAGCGCGCGTGGGCGACCGGCTGCCCTATGCACGCCTCCTCGACGAGAACACCGTGCTCCTGCGTGACGGATCGGTGATGAGCGCGATCCAGGTGCCCGGCCTCCTCTTCGAGACCGAGGATTCGGACGCCTTGAACGCCCATGCCGCGACCCGCGAGGTGATGCTGCGATCGACGCTCGATGCGCGCTTCGTGATGTATCACCACGTGATCCGCCGCCGCGTCGAGGTGGAGCTCGAAGCCGCCTTCCCCGATCCCCTGTCGCGCCACATCGATGCGCGCTGGAAGCACCGCCTGGCGGGGGGATCGCTGTTCATCAACGACCAGTTTGTCACCCTCATCCGCCGCCCGGCGCGCGGCAAGACGGGGCTGCCCGAAAAGGTCTCGCGGTTCTTCTCGCGGGCCGGCAAGGAGGAGCTCGAGGCCGATCCCAGAGATCTGCGCAGCCTCAAGGCGGCGATCACCGGCCTTGTCGCCAGCTTGCAGAACTACGGCGCGGCAGTGCTCGGCGACTACAGCGGCGCAAGCGGCACCAATTCGGAAATGCTCGAGCTGCTCTCGGCGCTCTACAACGGCGAGATGCGCCCCGTGCGGCGCCCGTCGGAAGATACCGACATCGGCCACATGCTGCCCTATCGCCGCGCCTCTTTCGGGCTGGATGCGATGGAACTGCGCGGGTCAGCCGCCCCCGATTTCGCCGCGATCCTGGGGCTCAAGGACTATCCCGAGGCGACCTCGCCGGGCCTGCTCGACAACCTCCTGCGCCTGCCCTTCGAGATGGTCGTCACCGAGAGCTATGCGCCCAACGAACGCACCACCTCGCGCGAGCGAATCGATCTGGCGCTGCGCCGCTCGCGCTCGGTCGACGAGGATGCCGCCGCCGAGCGGGCCGAGATGCTTGCCGCGCGCGATGCGCTGGGCAACGGGGCGGTCGGTTTCGGCGACCACCACCTCACCGTGCTCGTCCGCGCAGGCACGCTCCCCGCGCTCGACGACGCGATGGCCGCCTGCGCGGCGGCGCTGGCGGACACGGGCGCGATCGCGGTGCGCGAGGACACCAATCTCGAACCCGCCTTCTGGGCGCAGTTCCCGGGGAACGAGGAATATATCGTCCGCCGCGCTCTGATCTCCTCGGCCAACATGGCGGGCTTCGGCAGCTTTCACGGCTTTGCGCTGGGGCAGGCGAGCGGCAACCACTGGGGCGATGCCGTGACCCTGCTGGAGACGACCAGCGCCACGCCCTTCTTCTTCAACTTCCACGCCATGGGCGGGGGCGACCTCGGCAATTTCACGGTGATCGGCCCCTCGGGCTCGGGCAAGACGGTGGTGATGAACTTCCTCGCCGCGCAGGCGCAGAAGTTCAAACCCCGCACCATCCTGTTCGACAAGGATCGCGGCGCGGAGCTGTTCATCCGCGGCATCGGCGGGCGCTATGACCGGATCAACCCGGGCGCGCCCACCGGCTTCAATCCGCTCAGCCTGCCCGACACCCCGGCCAACCGCGCCTTCCTGCGCGACTGGCTGGCGGTGCTGCTCAATGCCGAAGGGCCGGAGGAATTCGCCACGATCAGCGCGGCGGTCGATGCGACCTATGCCAATGACCCCTCGCTGCGGCGCCTCCGGCACTTCAAGGAGCTGCTCTCGGGCACCCGCCGCCCGCAAGCGGGCGACCTTGCCGACCGGCTGGGGGCCTGGATCGGGGCCAGCGACCACGAGGGCGGCGAGCACGCCTGGCTGTTCGACAATGCCCAAGACCGGCTCGATCTTGGCACCCGCGTGCTCGGTTTCGACATGACCGCGCTGCTCGAGAACCCGCGCCTGCGCACGCCGACCATGATGTATCTGTTCCACCGCATCGAAGAGCGGCTGGACGGCCAGCCGACCATGATCCTGATCGATGAAGGCTGGAAGGCGCTCGACGACGAGGTCTTCGCCGCGCGCATCCGCGACTGGCTCAAGACCTTGCGCAAGCGGAACGCGCTGGTCGGCTTTGCCACCCAGTCGGCCCGCGACGCGCTCGACAGCCGCATTGCGACCGCGCTGGTCGAACAGACCGCGACCATGGTGTTCATGCCCAATGCCCGCGCGCGGCCCGAGGACTATATCGACGGCTTCGGCCTCACCCCGCACGAATTCGCGCTGATCCGCTCGCTGCCCGCGCACAGCCGCGCCTTCCTCGTCCGCCAGCCCGATGCCAGCGTGGTCGTCCGCCTCGACCTGTCGGGGGCTCCGGAGGTGCTGACCATCCTCTCGGGCCGCGAGAGCGCGGTGCGCCGCCTCGACGCGCTGCGCGAGACTTTGGGCGATGCGCCGTCGGCATGGTTCGAGCCGCTCACCGGCCGCGCCTGGCCGGGCGGTGCTGGGAGCGATGCGGCCGCGCTCGCCCAGGCCGCCGAATGAGCGCCTTTTGCGACATGGCGGCCCAGTCGATGGGCTCGGGCGTCTCCTCGGCGCTGACCGCGGTCGATTGCATCGCCAGCTCGATGAGCGAGCAGGCCTTCAACCGCCTGTTCGGCACCGGCGGGCAGCTGGCCGCCGCGCTCACCATCATGCTCGGCCTCTATGTCGGCTTTTTCGGCATCTCGCTGATGCTGGGCCGGTCGAACCTGTCGGTGCGGGCGCTGGTGCCCAAGATGATGACGCTGGGGCTGGTGCTGACCTTCGCCACCAGCTTCGTCGCCTTCTCGACGATCTTCTACAACGTCTTCATCGGCGGACCGGACCAGATCGCCGGGATCCTCACCGGCACCTCGGGAGGCGAGAGCGCCACGGCGGTCTTCGCGCAGAAGCTCGATGTGGTCTTCGCCGCGATCCAGAAGGCGAGCGGCGACACCAAGGACATCAGTGCCTTCTCGCCGCCGGGGATGATGTGGATCGGCGCGATGCTGCTACTGCTCGGCACGGTCGGCCTGCTGGTGACGGCGCGGATCGCGCTGGCGCTGCTGCTCGCGGTCGGGCCGATTTTCGTGGTGATGGCGCTGTTCGAGGGCACGCGCGGCCTGTTCACCGGGTGGCTCAAGGGGCTGACGATGATGGCGCTGGCGCCGCTTTTCGCGGTGCTGGGCGGCTCGATCATGCTCGAGATGGCGGTGCCGGTGCTCCAGGCGCTGGTCAAGGTGCCGGGGCAGATCGACCAGCAGGCGGCGATGGCCTTCTTCCTTGTGGGCGCGGTGCACATGGCGCTGATGCTGCTGTCGCTGAAGGTCGCCGCGACGATGGTGGCGGGCTGGCAGGTGTTCGGCTTTGCCCCCACGGGCGAACGGAGCCGCGGCCCCGAGCCGCTGCGCGCCGCGCCGTTGGTGCCGGGCGGGACGGGGGCGGCGTCGCGCACGGCTGTTTTGGCCGGCTTTAACGCGGTCCAGCCCCCCCGCAGGGCGGAGTTTGCCGCCTCGCAGACCCTCGCAGCCACCCCCGAGAGCGGCGCTGGCGGCACTGTTTCACGTGAAACACGCATTCTGACCGCGGCCGGGGCCGAGGTTGCGGCTCTGGGGCCGGCCAGCGCCTCGCGCACCCGCGGCATTGGCAACCGTTTCCGCACCGCCTCGACGGCCAGTCCGGCCGCCGCCGCCACTCCCGCCACCGCCGCTGTGGCCGCCCCCCTTCCGGAGACCTACCCATGATCCGCGCCGTGCTTCTCGCCGCGCTCGCCCTGTTGCTTGGCTCGCCCGCAGCAGCAGACAACCGCTTGAAAACCCTGATCTATGACCCCAGTGCCGTGGTCCGGGTCGATGGTCGGGTGAAGGTCCAGACCACCATCAGGTTTGGCCCCGACGAGGTGATCGAGAACGTCGCCATCGGGGATTCCGCGTCCTGGCAGGTGCAGCCCAACAAGGCGCAGACGATCCTGTTCGTAAAGCCGCTCGATCCGGTTGCGCGGACCAATATGACGGTCGTCACCGACAAGCGCACCTATCTGTTCGATCTGGTCAGTTCGCTTTCGAGTGCAACGCTTTACGTGCTGAAGTTCCACTATCCCGAGCTCGAGAAGGCGGCCGAGGAAGCGCGTCTTGCCGCTCTGGCCGAGGCCGAGGCGCTTGCCGCCAAGGCCGCCGCCGGGCCCGAGGTGGCGCTGCCCGGCGGCGATCCTGCGGTGTTGGTCGATCCGACCAAGCTCAACTTCGCGTGGGTCAGCGCCGGCCCCGCCGACCTCCTCCCGAGCCGCGCCTTCGACGACGGGTCGGCGGTGTTCCTGACCTGGCCGCAGGGGGTCGCGCTGCCCGCGATCCTCGTCACCAACGAGGCGGGCGAAGAGGGACCGGTCAATTACACCGTGCGGGGCGAGACCGTGGTCGTCGAAGGGGTGCCGCCCCGGCTGACCCTGCGTTCGGGCCGGGATACCGCCAGCCTCACCAACACGGCCTCGCTCGCCCCCTCGGGCCTCAGCGCTGGCCTGAGCGCGCCGCGCAAGAAGGGCAAGAAGTGATGCAACCCGCCAAGGAGAGCATGTGATGCGACTGGCCAACCGCCTGCCCGGCAAGGGCGCAAAGGGCAGCGAGGCGGGCACCGATCCGCGCGACCTCGAATCCGCCGAGGTCATCGATCTGGCCAGCCGCGCCGCCTTTCCGGCTGTCACCGACCGCAAGGCGCGGAGCGACGGGCTCGGGCTTGCGGCCGGGGTGGCGGTGGTCGGCCTGCTCGGCGCGGTTACCTTCTGGGCGATGAACGCCGCGCGCACCGGCGAGCCGCAGGGCATGGGCAATCCCGCCGTGACACCGCCGTCCGCTGTCGTTCCGGCACCCGTGCCGGTGCAGCCGGTCGTCGATCCGGCGCTCCAGCCCGGTGTTGTGCCGGTGGTCCCGGCGGGCGAGCCCGTGCCGGCCCCGGTCTATGCGGCCAATCCCGGCGTGGCGACGGGCCCGGGGATCAACCCCTATGGCAATCCGCAACTGGTGTTCGATGCCAGCAACCCGCGCGCGGTCCGGCCTGCGGAAGGCGCCGAGGGTGCTCCCGTGCCCGGCACGCCCGGAGCCGAGGCCGCCGGAGGGACGGGGGCATCGGCCTTTGCCGCGCGCGTCGGCGGGGTCGGCGGTGGTCCGGCCAAGGCCCGCGCGATGGTCAATCCCTCGACCACGATCACCGAAGGCACGCTGATCCCCGCGATCCTCGAGACCGCGATCAACACCGACGTGCCGGGCTTTGTCCGCGCGGTGGTGAGCCAGGATGTGCGCAGCTTCGATGGCAAGCGCGTGCTCGTCCCGCGCTCCTCGCGGCTGATCGGCCAGTACCAGGCCGGGGTGCAGCAGGGCCAGAAACGCGCCTACGTGATCTGGACGCGGCTGATCCGGCCCGATGGCGTCTCGGTGAGCCTCGGCTCTCCTGCAATCGGTTTCGACGGCACGACGGGGCTCGAGGGGGACGTGAACACCCACTTCTTCCAGCGCTTCGGATCGGGGCTGCTGCTCTCGGTGGTGGGCAGCCTCGGCGCGATTGCGAGCGGGGGGGTCGGCGGCGTGATCGTTGCCGGCGCCGCGCAGAGCGCGGCCAATGCGGCCGTGCAGCAGCAGGGCCAGATCAGCCCGACGATCCGCGTGCGCATGGGCGAGCCGATCCGCGTCTTCACCGCGCGCGATCTCGATTTCAGCTCGGTTGCGGGCTGAGGCAGGCGGAATGAGCGAGGATATTCAACGGCTTGATGCCAGCGACGCGGCCGTGCCGCTGAGCGCGGAACGCTCGGTCTACCTCGATGCCTACCTTGCGCCCTTCCGCCGTTGGCTCGAGCGCGACACCGTGACCGAGATCATGGTCAACCGCCCGGGCGAGGTGTGGATCGAGGATGCAGCAAGCCCCGGGATGCAGCGCCTCGCCACCCCCGAGATCGACGACCGGCTGGTGCAGCGCCTTGCCGAACAGGTCGCGCGCGTCTCGCATCAGGGCATCAACCGCGAACACCCCCTGCTGGGCGCGACTTTGCCGGATGGCGCGCGCGTGCAGTTCTGCGGGCCGCCCGCCGCGCGCAAGCACTGGGTGATGGCGATCCGCCGCCATCGCCAGCTCGATCTTCCGCTCGATGCCTATGACACCGGGCCCCTGGCAGGCGAGGCGAGGCCCGATCTGCCCGATCCCCAGGCTGAGCCGGTCGCCTTTCTGCGCGCCGCCATCCGCGCGCGCCGCACGATCCTGATCTCGGGCGGCACCAGCACCGGCAAGACCACCTTCCTCAACGCCATGCTCGGTGAAATTCCGCCCGAGGAGCGGGTGGTGCTGGTCGAGGACACGCCCGAACTGAAATTCCCGGGCGCCAACGCGGTCGGGCTCGTGGCGGTCAAGGGTGAGCTGGGCGAGGCCAAGGTCACCGCCAACGAGCTGCTCCAGGCCGCCCTGCGCCTGCGCCCCGACCGCATCGTGCTGGGCGAATTGCGAGGGAGCGAGAGCGTGAGCTTCCTGCGCGCGATCAACACCGGGCACCCGGGCAGCTTCTCGACGATCCACGCCAACAGCTTGCGCGGCGCGCTCGAGCAACTGAGCCTGATGGTGATGCAGACCGGCATCGGCCTCACCCGCGCTGACACCATTGCCTATGCCGCCAGCGTGATCGACGTGATCGTCCAGCTCGGCCGCGACGCCACCGGCAAGCGCGGCATCGCGGCCATAGCCGAGAGCAAGGACTTGATCTGATCGTGCTGGCCGACGTGAGCGGCAGACCGCCCGCCCCACTTCCCCACCCGCCTCATGCAACGTTATGTGACAAGCGCATCTTCCTGATTTACACGGCGCGGTGAAGCGAACAGATGCGCTGGGGCGAGCGCCCCGTGCGATGATGCGGTGGCAGGCGGAACAGGAAAGCGATGAGCACGTCACCGACCGGGAACAGGCCCCTTGCGACCCTTGCGGGAACCGCCGACCTTGCCGCGCTAGGCCCCGACGAATCCCGCTTTTTCAACCGCGAGCTTTCGTGGCTCCGGTTCAACCAGCGCGTCCTCGCCGAGGCCTGCAACGCGGCCTATCCGCTGCTGGAACGGCTCAAGTTCCTGTCGATCTCGGGCAGCAATCTCGACGAGTTCATGATGATCCGCGTCGCCGGCCTCGTCGGCCAGGTCCAGCGCGGGCTCGAGACTCCCTCGCTCGACGGGCGCAGTCCTGCCCAGCAGCTTGCCGCGATCCGCGAGATGCTGGCCGACCTGTCGCAGCAGCAGCAGGCGATCTGGCGGTCCTTGCGCGAAGGTCTTGCAGGCGCGCAGATCCATGTCGCCGACGAGGAGCGCGTCAGCCCCGAGGCGCACACCTGGCTGAGGGCCTATTTCCTCAACGAGATCCTGCCGGTCATCACCCCCCAGGCGCTCGATCCCGCGCATCCCTTTCCCTTCGTCCAGAACGGCGGGATCGGCATCCTCTTCACCCTCACACGCGATGCGACCCGCGAACAGCTGATCGAGATGGTGCTGATCCCTTCGGCGCTCCCGCGCTTCGTGCGGGTGCCGGACGCGGTGACCGGGGGGCAGGTGCTCTACATCTCGATCGGGCGCCTCATCCAGCGCTATGCCGAGGCGCTGTTCCCCGGCTTCACGATCCAGGGCGACGGGCTGTTCCGGGTGCTGCGCGACAGCGACATCGAGATCGAGGAAGAGGCCGAAGACCTGGTGCGCACCTTCCGCAGCGCGCTCCAGCGCCGCCGCCGGGGGCAGGTGATCCAGCTCGAGCTGGAGGAGGATTTCGACGCGGCGGCCGAAGCGCTGCTGCTCGACCAGCTTGGCGTCAACGAGGCGGCGGTGATCAAGACCGACGGGATCATCGGCATCGACGGCCTGGCCGAGATCGTCCTCGAGGATCGCCGCGATCTCAAGTTCGAGGCCTATTCCCCTCGCTTTCCCGAGCGCATCCGGGAGCATGACGGCGATGCCTTCTCGGCGATCCGCGAAAAGGACATCATCGTCCACCACCCCTATGAAAGCTTCGAGGTGGTGGTCGATTTCATCCGTCAGGCCGCTGCCGATCCCGACGTGGTGGCGATCAAGCAGACGCTCTACCGCGCCGGCAGCCAGTCGGCCGTGGTCGGCGCGCTGATCGAGGCGGCCGAGGCCGGCAAGTCGGTCACGGCGGTGGTGGAACTGAAAGCCCGCTTCGACGAGGAGCAGAACATCAAGTGGGCCAGCAAGCTCGAACGGGCGGGCGTGCAGGTGATCTACGGCTTCACCGACTGGAAGACCCACGCCAAGGTGGCGATGGTGGTGCGGCGCGAGGGCGAGAGTTTCCGCACCTACTGCCACTTCGGCACCGGCAACTACCACCCGGTCACGGCCAGGGTCTATACCGATCTCAGCTTCTTCACCGCCGATCCCAAGCTCGGGCGCGACGCGGCCAAGATGTTCAACTTCGTCACCGGCTATGTCGAGCCCCACGCGCTCGAGCGCATCCACATCGCGCCCATTGACCTGCGCGAGGAGATCTACCGCCGCATCGATGCCGAGATCGCCCATGCGCGGGCCGGCCGGCCGGCCGCGATCTGGATCAAGTGCAACCAGATCACCGACGAGGGCGTGATCGAGCGGCTCTATGCGGCAAGTCACGCGGGCGTGCAGGTCGAACTGGTGGTGCGCGGTATCTGCTGCCTCAGGCCCGGGATCGCCGGGCTGTCGGAGAACATCCGTGTCAAATCGGTGATCGGCCGCTTCCTCGAACACAGCCGCATCTACGCCTTTGCCAACGGCCATCCCATGCCGAGCAAGGATGCCGCGGTGTTCATCGCCTCGGCCGACATGATGAGCCGCAATCTCGACCGCCGGGTCGAGGCGCTGATCCCGATCCTCAACCGTACGGTGCACGATCAGGTGCTCCAGCAGGTGCTGCTCGCCAACATGCTCGATACCGAGCAGAGCTGGTGGCTGCACCCCGACGGCAGCTATGCGCGGGTCGAGACCGAGGAAGGGGCGCGGCCCTTCAACTGCCACCGCTATTTCATGACCAACCCCTCGCTCTCCGGCCGCGGCGGCGCGCTCGAGGCGGGGGCGGTGCCCAAGCTGTCGCTGCGTCGCGGGGCGGTGGCATGATCTGGAAGTGGCGGCGCGAGGGCCGCGAAGCTGCGTTCGGCCATTCCACGCCGCCGCGCGCGATCATCGACATTGGTTCCAACACTGTGCGGCTGGTCGTCTATGGCGGCACCATGCGCGTACCCACGGTGCTGCTCAACGAGAAGGTCACCGCCAAGCTCGGGCGCGATATCGCCGCCACCGGCCAGCTTGTCGGAGAGGCGATGGCGCTCGCGTTGCGGGGCCTTGCGCGCTTCGCCTTGTTGCTCGCCGATCTCGGGATCAAGGACATCGAGACCGTCGCCACGGCAGCAGTGCGCGATGCCTCGAACGGGGCGGAATTTGTCGCCCGGCTGCGGGAGCTGGGCCTTGCCCCCCGCGTGCTCTCGGGCGAGGAGGAGGCCTTGCTCAGCGCCCACGGCGTGATCGGCGCCTTCCCTGACGCGCGCGGGATTGTCGCAGACCTTGGCGGCGGGAGCCTCGAACTGGTGCGGGTTGCGGATGGACGGACCGACAGCGCCAGCACGCTTCCGCTCGGCACGCTGCGCCTGCCCGACCACCGCAAGGGCAACCGCGCGCAGATGAGGAAGTCGCTCGACAAGGCGATCCGCAAGGCCGGCTGGGATCTTGCGGCCCATGCGCCAGAGCACAACGGCACGCTCTACTGCGTGGGCGGCACGTGGCGGGCGATGGCGGTCTATGCGATGGAGGCGCAGGGCCATCCCCTGAGCGACCCTCATGGCTTCGAGATCGACGCCGCCGCCGCCGCGGCGCTCGCCGCGCGCCTTGCCGCGAGCGAGGGGCGGGGGCTCAGGGGGCGCGAACGGATTTCCGCGATGCGGGCCGAGAAACTGCCCGATGCCGCGGTGCTCCTCGAGGCGCTGCTGGCGCGGCTGGCGCCGCAGAAGGTGGTGTTTTCGTCATGGGGCCTGCGCGAAGGGCTGCTCTATGATCGCCTTCCGCAATCGAGCAGGATGCAGGATCCGCTGCTGGCGGGCGTCGCGGTCTTCGCCACGGAGCGCGGCACCGAGCCGCAGCTCGCCGCGCGCATGGCCGCCTGGACGCTCGACGCCGCGCCCGCGCGGGCCCATGGCTCGGAGCGGCTGCGGCTGGCAGCGACCATGCTGGCGCTGGCAGGGATGCAGATAGAGCCCAATATCCGGCTCCCCCAGGCGATCAACTGGGCGCTGCACAAGCGCTGGATCGGCATCGACGGGAAGGGCCGGGCGATGCTGGCAGCCGCGATTGCGGCGAATGGCAACCATCTGGCCCTGCCCGACGAGCTGCGCGCGCTCGCCAGCGAGGACGCGCTCGAGGAAGCGATGCGCTGGGGCCTCGCCCTGCGCCTTGCCCGCCGCCTTGGCGCGCAGTCGCTGCGCTCGCTGGAGGCGAGCCGGCTGGTGGTGGAGGAGGGCACGCTGGTGCTGCAACTGGCCCAGAGCCACGCCGCCCTGTTCGGCCAGCCGACCGAGAAGGACATGAAGCTCCTCGCCGGACGGCTGGGGCTTGGCTGGCGGGTCGATGTGGTGCCGGAGATCGTGCTCTAGGCCTTGGCGCCGCTCCCGAAGGGCGAGAAGTCGGTCCCGATATCGTAGAGGTCCACGCCCTCGGCGGACTTGAGGCGGTTCACCACCACATAGGTCACCGGCGTCAGCGCCGCTTCCCATGCCACCTTCAGCGCCCAGTTGGTGATCATCACCGTGATCACCGCATCCGTGGTCCAGATGCCGAGGAAGGCGACCGGATAGAAGATCAGGCTGTCCACCCCCTGCCCGACGAAGGTCGATCCGATGGTGCGGCTCCACAGGGCGCGGCCCTTGGTCCACACCTTCATCTTGGCGAGCACGAAGGAATTGACGAATTCGCCCGCCCAGAAGGCGGTGATCGAGGCGACGACGATGCGCCAGGTGCTGCCGAACACGCTTTCGTAGGTGGTCTGGCAGATCGCCCCGCCGGTAATCGCCGGATCGGCGGTGGAGGTGAGCGGGCGCTCGCCGCCAAAGCCGCTCGCCGCGCATTCCCAGCCGGGGAAGGGGGGCAGGGCGGTGACGACATAGGACATGAAGGCGAGGAACAGCATCGCCGCCGTCCCCACCCAGATCACGCGCCGCGCGCGGGCAAAGCCGTAGATCTCGGTCAGCACGTCGCCGATGACATAGCCCAGCGGGAAGAACAGGATCCCTGCGCCATAGATGAAGGTGCCATCGGGCGCGGGCCACCAGCCTTCGGGCCAGAAGGGCAGGTTGACATAGGTGAGCTTGGCCGCACCGATGATGTTCGAGAGCAGCAGGATCGCCACGAAGGCCGCCATGACCAGATCATAGTGGCGGAACGTGACCGGCGGGCGCGAGGTGGCGACGATCCCGTCGCTGGGGTCGGTATCGAAAGCGGCGGCGGGATCGGCGGTGCTCTGGGCCGGGGCGGTGTTTTCCATCGCCGGAACGGTTAGCGCGTTTCCCTTGGCTCGCAAAGCGCGCTATTGGCGGCCCTGTTCCCCCGCCGGGGCGCGCGCCCGTAGCTCATCTGGATAGAGCGCGAGACTTCTAATCTTGAGGCAGCAGGTTCGAGTCCTGCCGGGCGCGCCATTTACGTACAAAACCGCGAACAGGTGCGCCTGTAGGGTTTTGGCCAGTCAGGGCTCCGGCCAACACTTGTTTGTTGCCGATGAGTTTTACGGCGTGATCGTCCACCTCGATCCTATGGATAACGCTGCCTAGCCAGTCCTTTCTGGCGCGGATGTCTCCGCTCCTGAGCCTGTCGCGCATTAGGGTGGTAAATGCGGCTATTTTCCGCGGTGTGATTGCTTCCAAATTGGCAGAACTGGAGGTCATTTGCGCCAAAGAGGCTTGGGCTATGTCGCGCTGGGTTTTGAGCCGAGCGATTCGCTCTCTAAGCTCGTCATCCATGGCGATGATCCCATCCTCAATCGCGGAGTAGAGACGGTTAAGCTTGGACTTGAGCATATCGAGCTCGGTTTCGAGTTGGTGGCGCCTTTCTGTGACCGCACGATCTTTCACCGATGCGCGATCGATTACTCGCATCGCCATGCCCCACCCAATCTTCAACCGTTAATTGGGCGAGTGAAGGTTTCGCCCGATCAGTCCGGAGGCAACCGCGTGCGAAAAAAGGCATAAGCCGCTTCGGCAAACTCCACATCGCGGTTCTGCAAGCCGGCGTCAGGCACATTCAGGAACACCGAGAGGCTTGGGGTGGAATGGCCCGCCCCTTCAAGCCGCCACCAGTCGGTCGGGAAGGGGCCGGGATAGCTCGATCTCACGGCTTCGCCACCGTCCCCGCTGTTGACGTTCACCCGGGTCACCTGTGGGACGATTGTCGTAACGCCATTGATCGCCAGCCAGCGATCACGGGTTGCCTCGGCGCTGATTACAGTACCTCGATTGCAGTTACCCGTCACATTTTGCACCACGCAGCCTCCTGCATAAGGCATCGCCGGATCTGCAGTACCATGGAACATCGCAATCGGCACAGGCTGAGCAGGCCCGGTTGTGCAGCGTCCCGGTTCAGGTTGAGCAGGCAGATTGCCCATGCTGGTGGCAATCGCAGCGATGCGCTCAGGGCGCTCGAAGGCATAGCGCATGGCCATCATCGCTCCATTCGATCCGCCGGCAATGAAGCTGCGTTCGGCACCAATCCCAAACTGGCTCGACAGTTGCGCCAGCAGGGCATCGAGAAAAGCCACGTCATCTACCGCCTCACCGATCGCCGGTGCGTCGCTGCGGCAATCGTTCCATTGTTGGTCGATGCCCAAGGGGTAGACTGCAACCGCCCCTTCACGCTCGGCAACCGTGCGGAACACCGACAAGGGGTGCACGCCGAAATTGGCGACCTGCCCGCCAGACCCACCGCCGCCGTGCAGCACGAACATCAATGCGCGCGGGCGGGTAAGGCCGGGAGGGACATGGATCAAAAATTCGCGCCGGCTCGCCCCCACGCTGATGCTCTGAGTGCTGAGACCGACCGGATAGGGTGCGGACGTGGGTGACGGTGTGGGCGTGGGGGATGGTGTTGGCGTTACGCCAAGGCCCGGCGGTGGACTTGCCGCAGAGCCACCGCCGCAGCTCGCCATCAATGCCCCCAACACTGCGATAAGAGTCGGCCGATCGAAGCAACGTCGACGTGTCATACACAATTCCCCTTGGCAGGGTCGACATCCCACAGGGTATCATGGTCGCGACCGCTAGTGATTATGCCGACAACGCCCTTGCGGGACTTTTCCTTCGCCTATGCATCAGAATTTGCAGGAAGCCAGCTTTCGCCGCATGGCAAACGAAAGAGGAAATTGGTCCCGATTTCATTTGTTTCGGGTCTTATGAACACGTGGCATCTTTCAGGATGCCCCAGTTCGCAACCGCACGTCCGCTTCGGGGTCGTTTGCGGAAGGTCTGGTTTCGGCACAAGCGAGGCGATAGCTGCCCGGCTGGTTCTCGGATCGCCCGGCCTAGGTGGCTTTCGCTGCAGCCTCGATAATGCGAAACGTCGCTGCGGCCTTGGCGATCATCTCGCCATCGGCCTCGATCCGCGCATCGGCAAATGCGAGCGTGCGTCCGAGCTTCGCAGGCACGGCACGCACCTCGAGCCACTGGCCGCTCCGCCCGACCGACAGAAAATCGACCGACAGGCTGACGGTCAGCGCCGACACGCCACCCATCCGCGTAACGCAGGCAAGTCCCATCGCATTGTCGGCGAGCGCGGAGATCACTCCGCCGTGGAGCAGGCCGCGCGCATTGCAATGGGAGTGCGCGATCCGCAGGCCGAGGCTGAATGTCTCACCCTCGCGCTTGGCGTAGAGCGGTTCCCATGGGTCGGTCACCGGGCTCTTGCGGACGTGCGCTTCGAAGCCGGGCGGGAGGTCGGCGGTCATGGCTTACCCACAAAACCGCGGATCGCCGCCAGCACCCGTTCGGGCTCTTCGAGTTCGGGCGTGTGGCCGAGGTCGTCGAAGGTCACCGTCTGCACGCCCTCGTAGAGCCGCGCAAGCGAATGGGCGTTGCCCGCCGGATGCGAACGGTCGGCCGCGCCCCAGATCGACAGGATCGGCTGCGACGGGCGCGGCAGCTCGTCGCGGGCGTCCATATAGATCTGGTAGGCGCTCGCCAGCGACCACATCGCGCCTTGTTCGAACGACCGCTCGGCGCAGGCACAGAAATGCGGGATCTGCTCCTTTCGCCCGACCGAGAGGCCGTACCACTGCGGCATCCGCTTGGGCGCCATGCGCGCCATAGCGAGTTGGCCGATGACCGGCCGCGCAAGAATGCCCTTGGGATCGCGCCCCGCCTTCCAGATCGCAAAGGCCTCGGTCCCGCCTGCCTGCATCAGCGCAAGGTGCGAGGCGAGCTCGGGTATCCGCGCGGCGATGTCCAGCGCGGCGAGGCTGGCCGCGCAGGAGAAGGCGAAAATGCTCCCCTCGCCTGCAACCGCACGCAGGAAGGCGGATAGGTCGTCATTGGTCTCGCGGAACCTGAAGCCATAGGCCCCCGTCGTGGCGGAGAAGCCCATCGCGGGCAGCTCGACCACGATGACGCGGAAGTGCTGCGCGAAGGCTGCGACCAGCGGCCCGTAGACTTCGATGGTCATCGGCGGGTCGCAGGTGAAGACGATGGTCGGCCCGCTCCCCGCCTCGAGATAGCGGTATTGCACCTTGGCGGTGCGGTGGAAGCGGATGTGCGGCGTGGCTGTGGCGGGCCAGCCGCTGCGGAAGCGCGCCATCTTGGCAGCGCCGCCCCAGGTGTCGAGCCGCGCGCCGAGGCGGGTGAGGAGGCCGGTCACGGCTGCGTCTCCCGTGCCTTTGCCGCCCGCCCGAGGAAATAGGAGGCGACGAGCAGAAACACCGCAATGGCAAGGTGCCGTCCGAAAATCGGCGGGCTCGCGCCTGCGCTGAACGCGAGGTAGGCATCGCCGAGCGGCATCAGCAGCGCCGCCAGCGCCATCCAGCGCAGCGCGGCAAAGTCGCTGCGGGCGAGCAGCACAGCCGTCAGCACCGCGATGAACCCCGCGCGCAAGCCGTAGACCTGCACCCATCCGAGCGCGCTTAGCTGGTCGATGGGGAGGCCCATATAGGTCGCAAAGCCCTGCGGATCGAGCACGGTGCAGACCGCGTTCAGGCCCTGCAGGGCCGCGATCGCGGCGGCTAGCCAGAACCCGGCTGTCCGACTGCTGCGGAATGTGTTCGCTTGTGTGACCATGTTGTCCTCCATCGTCCTATTGTGGGGGAGGCTATGCGATTGCCAGCCGCGGCGCTTCTTGCGATACAGCAAAACGGTTTCCCGAATTCGCTAAGGAGCAACCGCGTGCCCCTCGATCCGCAAGACCTTGGCGATCTCATCGCGATCCGCGATGCGGGCACGCTCAGCGCGGCGGCCAAGGCGCGCGGGGTGGCGGTGTCGACCGTGTCGCGGCGGATCGAAACGCTGGAGACGGCGCTGGGCCTGCAACTGGTCGACCGCCGCACTGACGGGGTGCAGCTCACCCGCGACGGGCTTGCTGTCGCCGAGGCCGCTGCGCCGATTGCCGAGCAGATGCGCCGCGTCGAGCGGATGGCGGAGAGCCTGCGGCAGGGGGTCAAGACGGTCCCGGTGCGCATCTCGGCGACCGAGTTCGTGATCTCCGACGTGTTGGCCCCGGCGTTGGACCGGCTCTGGGCAATGGGCGCGGATTTCCCTGTGCATCTGCAATCGCAGGCCGACGTGGTGAGCCTTGCCGGACGCGACGCCGATCTCGCGATCCGAATGGTGCGGCCCGAAGGCGCAAGCCTCTATGCACGCAAGCTTGCTGACCTCAGGCTGGGGCTGTTCGCGTCCGCCGGTTACCTTGCGGGGCGCGAGCCTGCGGAGATCAACCTTCAGGATGAGCGGATGCTGGTCTACGACGACAGCTACGGGCGCCTGCCCGAGCTTGACTGGGTCGTCCGCCACGGGCTGACCGATGCCATTGCGATGCGCACGGGGAGCACCCGCGGGCTGCTCGCCGCGGCGCTCGCGGGGGCGGGTATCGCGCTGCTGCCGGTGGCTTTCGCCCTGCGCACCGGGGCGCTGGTCGAAATCCCGCCGCTCTCTGCCTTGCCGAGCCGCCAGCCGTGGCTCATCGTGCACCGCGACCTGCGCGGATTGCCTGCGATCAGGTTCGCTCAGAAGTGGGTTGCTGAGGCCTTCGCCAGCCTGCAGTAAGCGATCAAAATCTGCGCATAGACCCTTGCCTCACCCTGTCATCAGAACGCAGTTACCGGATCTAATGGCCGCGAGACTTGTGCGAAGTGTCCGAATTGGGTTCGATACCCGAACGGCACGAATTTTTCAGAAGCGCGGCAAAGCCGCCAATCACGGCCCGATCTTAGCCGTGACGGCTCCCGACCCAGACCCGGCCAGTATCGACAACCGAATTGAATGTCCGACCCCGCCAAAAGCTGCCGAAGGAGTGGCACGCAGCAGACATTCGGCTTTGTGACCTCACGTCATTCAGCCAGTCGAGTGCCGGTCCCGAAAACTGGCTTTCGTCGACGTCAGTTAGTCGCGATAGAATGCCGGATCATGCGCGCGACGACATCCGGCGCCTCAAGGTGCGGCATATGGCCGCATATCGGGATGAGTTCGAGCCGGGAATCTCTCTCCCCGCTCTGCCGATGCGCCGGTCCCCGCGTTATTGACACTGCCAATGCCAGAAATTAGCCTCGGGCAAAACAGGCAGGGGGATGAGCGGGATGAAGCCGGGTAGAGCGGTTCTTACGGGGCTGGTGGGGCTGATCGCCTTGCTCATGGCCACCAATGCGGCGCTGTGGCTGCTGGTGCCGGCGCGTGCGGCCGAGGTGCTCGCCATGCCCCTGCTCACCGGCCCGGCGCTCAGCAGCCAGATGGATATCGGCGCCTTCTTCATGGCCGGCGCGCTGTTCGTCACCCTTGCCCTGGTGACGCGCGAGCGCACCTGGTTTCTTGCCGCAGCCCTACCGGTGCTGGGCGCGGCGGCCTATCGCACCACCGCCTTCGCGCTCCACGGCGCGCCTTTCCTTGCCGACAAGGTCGGGATCGAGATCGCCATGGGCGTGATCCTGATCATCGCCGCCCGCGTGCTCGGGCGCGGGGCCGGCGTCTAGGCGATGGGGGCCCCGCGCGCGTGGCTGCCACGGCTGCCACGGCTGCGACGCCTGCTGCCGGTCCTCGCGCTTGCCCTGCTGGCGGGCGCGGCGGCCCCTGCCCGCGGCCCTACCGACAAGCGCCCCAATGTCGTCATCATCCTTGCCGATGATGTCGCGCTGATGGACCTCGGCGCCTATGGCGGCGAGGCGCGCACCCCCCATATCGACGCACTCGCCACGCGCGGGGCGCTGTTCACGCAATATCGCGCCTCGCCGCTGTGCTCGCCCTCGCGCGCGATGCTGCTGACCGGGATCGACGCGCATCTCACCGGCGTGGCCACCATCCCCGAAGTCCTCCCCGCCGCGCAGCGGGGCAAGCCCGGCTATGCCATGGCGCTCGAGCCGGGGGTGCTGACCCTGGCAGACCGGCTGCGCGCGGCGGGCTATCGCACGATCATGGCGGGCAAGTGGCACCTCGGCGAGGAGGCCGGGCAGATGCCCCAGGCCCATGGCTTCGAGCGCAGCTTCGCGCTTGCCGCCTCGGGCGCGGACAATTGGGAGGACCGGTCATACCTGCCCTATTACAAGGACGCGCCGTGGTTCGAGGACGGGGCCGAGGCGGAGCTGCCGAAGGACTTCTATTCCTCGCGCTTCATCGTTGACACCGCGATCCGCTATCTCGCCGAGACCGATCAGGACAAGCCGTTCTTCGCCTATCTCCCGTTCCAGGCGGTGCACATCCCGGTGCAGGCGCCGCAGGAATTCATCGATCACTACAAGGGCCGCTATGACGCCGGCTGGGAGGTGCTGCGGCAGCAGCGCCACGCCCGCGCGCAGGCGCTGGGGCTGATCCCGCAAGGCGCGCCGCTCGCGGCCCTGCCGCCGCAGTTCCGGGCGTGGAACAGCCTCCCGGTCCCGGACCGCGCGCTTTATGCGGAGCGCATGGCGGTGAATGCGGCGATGCTGGAGGCGATGGACTTCCACGTCGGACGGCTGATCGCGCATCTCAAGGCCGAGGGGCGCTATGACAACACCGTCTTCATCGTCTCCTCCGACAACGGCCCGGAACCCTCGCGCGGGGACGACAGCCTCAGCCTTGCCGCCTTCCACCGCCTGACCGGCTACGACATCGCGCCCGCGAAGCCGGGCGGGCCGGGATATTGGGGCTTCATCGGCCCCGAATGGGCTGCCGCCGCAGCAACGCCGGGGGCGTGGTTCAAGTTCTACGCGACCGAAGGGGGCATCCGCGTGCCGCTGATCATGGCAGGGCCGGGGATCGCGCCCCAGCGCGTCACCAGTCCGGCGATGGTCACCGATGTCGCCCCGACATTGCTCGACCGGATCGGGGTCGATCCGGCGGCCCTTCCCGGCAAGCCGATGACCGGGCGCAGCCTGATGCCGGTGCTCACGGGCCTTGCCGAGAGCGCCTATGGCCCGGACGAGGCCCGCGCGGTCGAGGTGTCGGGCAATTCGGCGCTCTATCTGGGCGATTACAAGATCACCCGCAGCATGCCCCCGGTGGGGGACGGGCAGTGGCGGCTCTACAACCTCGCGCGCGATCCGGGCGAGACCACTGATCTCAGCGCCCGCGAGCCCGCGGTCAAGGCGCGGCTGCTGGCTGCCTATGATGCCTATGCCGCGCAGGTGGGCGTGCTGCCCATGCCGGAGGGGTACGATTCGCAGGTCCAGGTCGGCCGCAACATCGCGGCGCGGCTGCTGGGCCATTATCCCTGGGCCTCCGCCGCGCTCGGCGCGCTCCTTCTGGGGCTTGTCGGGGCGGGCGGGCTGGGGCTGCGCCGACTGCTGCGCCGCCGCCGCCGCGGCCGGAACGCCTGATCAGTAGCGTCGGCTGGCGATTTCGGCCCCCTCGGCAAGCGCGGCAAGCTTGGCCCAGACGATCTCCGGATCGAGGCTGTTGCTCCCCGCATGGACCGAAAAGCCGCAGTCCACCCCGGCCATCACGCGGTCCGCCCCCAGCAGATCGGCATAGCGGGTGATGCGCTGGGCGATCAGTTCGGGGTGCTCGATATAGGGCGACTGGGGCTCGACCATGCCGGGGCACAGGATCTTGCCCTCGGGCAGCGGGTGCCGCTCGAAGAAGGCGAATTCGTGCGCGTGACGCGGGTTGGCGCCCTCCAGCAGCACGGTCTGCGGCTTGGCGGTCCAGACGATGTCGGCGATTTCGTCTAGCGCCACGTCGCAGTGGTGCGGGCCGGGATAGTTGCCCCAGCACAGGTGCATCCTGAGCTGCTCGGCCGGGATGTTCTGCACCGCATGGTTGAGCGCGGCGATGTTCATGCCGATGCGCTTGCGGAACGCCTCGGTGGACAGGTGCGTGAACTGCACATGGCGGCCCATGGCGAGGTCCGGGCAATCGACCTGCAAGGTGATCCCCGCCGCCGCGATGGTCTCGTATTCGTGGCGCAGCCCTTCGGCCAGCGCGAAGACATATTCCTCGTCACTGGCGTAGTACTGGTTCGGGAAGAACAGCGCCGTGACGCCGGGGCTGGCGGCGGACATGAAGGTCGCGTGGCCATTGGCGAGCCGGACGAGGCGCTCGGCATCGATCCGGGGCGCTTCCATGTCGATCACGGTGATGGGCGCGGTGCAGGCCGGGGCGGAACGCTTGGCGCGGCCCTTGTTGCCGAAGACCTGCGCCTTGGCGCCGGGGAAGGCCTCGAGATCGGCGAATTCATACTGCCCGGCCTCGCCCCCGAAGCCCGAGAGGCGGTGCTTGATATAGGTGGCGTAGGAGGGCTTGGACTGCTCGCCATCGTTGACGATGCTCACCCCCGCCTCGATCTGGCGACGGATGGCGCTCGCTGCTGAACACGGCATGGAGGGCAGGCATATCGCCATGCTGCGCACCATCGAGAGCGTGCTGCCCGAGGCGATCGGACGCAGTCTGCCGATCAACGTCAACGGAGCGATCCCTGCGGTGATGCTGGATGCCGGTTTCCCGCTCGCGGCGCTGAAGGGCATCTCGCTCCTCGCCCGCACCGCGAGCTTGATCGCTCACCTCCAGGAGAAGACCGAGCGCCCCATCGGCTTCATCATGAGCGGTGCGGCGGCCGAGCGAATCGGTTTCGAGCCGCTGGATTGACGTCGGCCCAGGCCTCTCACGGCCTGCCCCGGCCACCATTGCGGCGCTTCTCTCCCGCGCGGCGGGGGTGGGCCTAGAGGAAATGGATTCCCAGCTTGTCGTCGACATTCCAGCGGACGCAGCCCTGCTTCACGTCGCCGCTGCCGAAGTCGATCGACACCGTCTCGCCGATTTTCGGCCGCGCCTGCTTGGTCCTGATGCTCGCGCCACTCTTCGAGATATTCCGCACGGTCACCGGATGGCGGTCGATAGCCGGGCTCGAGAGGTGGGCAACGCGCAATGCACTGTATCGGTCTTCGATGCGGGCCATCACAAAGCTCCAACGCACATATATAGTATCAAACAATATGTATGATAAGATGGGGCCTGAAACAAGAAATTTGTTAATTCTGCAGATTCATCCGATGAATCGATAACTTGCGGATCGCTTGGCTCGATCTTTACTTTTTATTTACTATAATTCGGCGGTGCCCTGTGGGTGGGACAGGCATGGGCCCAATCGGAACCAGACCGCTGACGGCGCCTGTGCCGCTGCGTCTGGCAGCAATCCTGACGGCCCCGCTCTTCGCCGATGCCGGGGCGGCCATTAGACAAGGGTTGCTTGCCGAGCTTGGGGCGTGCTGCACGCCGTGTGCGACCGGCTCGCGGCCGATCCCGGCATCGGCGTGATCGGCATCGCGCAGGATGGGGGCGGCGGACAGCTCGTCAATTCCGGGCTGCGTTACCACACGCCCGCACGCATTCTGCTCCGGTCGTTTGTCCCACACCGGATCCACGCGCGCCTGATGCCGCAGATCAGCACGCGATATCCCGAATATGCGCCGCGATCTGATCGAGGCCGTCGGCCAGCTCGACCAGCGCATCTTCATCTTCAAGCGCCTCAGCCGCTCGCTGAAGGCGATCATCACTCCGCCCGACCGCACCTTCCAGTCGATCGACTGACCGGGCCCGCCGACCGCAGGATCAGCCCCGTGCGACTGTCTCCAGCAGCTCGGCGGTGACCGGATAGCCGGCATCGCCGAGTATGGTGAGCCACGGCTGGCCGCCCTCCTCGATCACGCGGGGCGTGATGGTCTTGACCGGGATCGCCTCGGCCTGGGCGCGGGCTTCCTCGTAGCTGGCGAAAAGCGCGAGGCGTTCAAGGTTGCGGCGGGTCGGGAAGATCACCTTGATCTCGCCGCGATCCGCCGCCTCGAGCGCGCCTTGCGCCGAAGTCCAGAACAGGTGCGTGTTTTCCGACTGGTCGATCGACACCTCGACTGCGCCGGTGCCGAGATTGGCGAGGTAGAAGCGCGTGTCATAGACCCGGGCGATGTTCTCGTTCTTCGGGAACCAGCGGGCGAAAGGCGTGATCTGGGCGAGGTCGAGCCGCCAGCCGAAGGCCGCGAGCACCGGGGCAAGGGCGCCCGTCTGCCCGAGCATCTGGCGCGCCGCTCCGGCGCTTGCTGCGCTGATATCGCCCGCCAGCCCGAGCGCGAGGCCTGTCTCCTCGAGCGTCTCGCGCACGGCGGCGATCTGGTGCGCGGCCTCGTCATGGGCAAGGCCGTGCTCGGCCGCCAGCGCTTCGGCCAGCGCAAAGTCCGCCGGATCGACGCGCCCGCCCGGGAACACCGCCATCCCGCCCGCAAAGGTCATCTCGCGTGAGCGCACCGTCATCAGCACCTCCGGTGCGCCGCCGGCGGGCGCATTGCGGAAGATGATGATGGTTGCGGCGGGAATCCCCGCTGGGCCGGAATCGCTGGTCATTGCGGCAAAGGATGGCCGCAGGGCAGCCGCTTGCCAAGAGCCGCGGCGATTGTCTGCCGTTGTTATCCCGCCGCGCGCCGGGCCGGCCGAGCGCCGGCGAGGGATGTCGGACCGCTTTACACTTGGCCTTTCGGGGGGCAGCGTCGGTTCCTCGAAAATGCCGGTTTTCCGGCATTTCTGCGGGTTTGGCATGAAGTCTTCCTGGGACAACGCATTCGAATGGTCTTCGACTGAGGCGCGCCTTTTCTGGTCTCCGGGCTGCGCCTCCCTGACGCGAAAATCGCTCCGCACTGGTCCTGCGGGGCGCTTTTTCGTTCGGGCCGCACTTGCGGCCTTCGGTTGCTTTGGCGACCGCAAGGCCTAACGGCGGCTGCGCCTTATGACGCGAAAGCCGAGACGAACGGAGGTCCGCCGCCCGGCGCCCGAGGGGGTAAACACGAAAACCGCGGCACCTGCGGATGCAGGTGCGTAACGCAGAAAATCAGGCTTTCGCCACGCCGCTTTCGTCGAGGAGCTGCTGCAGCTCGCCCGCCTCGAACATTTCCATCATGATGTCGCTGCCGCCCACGAACTCGCCCTTGACGTAGAGCTGGGGGATCGTCGGCCAGTCGGAAAAGCTCTTGATGCCCTGGCGCACTTCCATGTCCTGCAGCACATCGACGCTTTCATAAGCGATGCCGCAATGGTCGAGAATCGCCACCGCACGGCTGGAAAAGCCGCATTGCGGGAACAGCGGCGTGCCCTTCATGAACAGCACCACGTCGTTGCTGGTGACGAGATCGGAAATGCGCGAATTGACGTCGGACATTGTGGCTGGCGCCCCTGAAAATGAGAATTAGTGAAGCTTACGTGGGAACCACGGTGGTGAGTTGCAAGGCGTGAAGCTCGCCGCCCATGCGGCCACCGAATGCGGCAAAGACCAGCTTGTGCTGGGCGATGCGCGAGAGGCCCCTGAATTGCGGGGCGGTGACGGTCGCGGCCCAGTGGTCGTCGTCGCCCGCAAGGTCGGTCAGCGCGACCTCGGCCCCGGGCAGTGCGGCAAGGATTGCGTCCTCGATGGCTTTCGCGCTCATCGGCATATCGGGCCTCCTTGAGGGATCACACGCCGCCGAGCAGCTGGCGGCGCGCCTCGATGGTCATTTCCTCGAGCTTCGCGCGGATGTCGGCCTCGCCGACATCGGTCTGGGCGGCGGTCAGATCGCCGAGCAGCTTGCGCACCACGTCCTCGTCACCCGATTCCTCGAAGTCGGCCTGCACCACCGCCTTGCGATAGGCGTCGGTCTCCTCCGGGGTGAGCTTCATCAACCCTGCGGCCCATTCGCCCAGCAGCCTGTTGCGGCGCGCGGCGATGCGGAAGGCGGTTTCCTCATCGAGCGCGAACTTGGCTTCCTCGGCCCGCTCGCGATCCTTGAAATCGGTCATGATTCATGTCCCTCCGGCTACGATCCGCCCCCAGCGATAGAGGTGGGTGCGCGCGGCTTCAAGCAGTAAGCCGCGCGCCCACGCGCATCAGTCCATCGTCACCACGAGCTTGCCGACCGCCTCGCGCGCTTCGAGCTTGGCGATGGCCTCGCCGGCGCGGGCGAGGGGGAAGGTCTCGGAGACCAGCGGATCGATCTTGCCCGCCTTCATCAGGTCGAACAGCTCGGCCACCTGCGCGCGGAAGGCCTCGGGTTCGCGCGCGGTGAAGGCGCCCCAGAACACGCCGCAGATGTCGCAGGACTTCAGGAGGGTGAGATTGAGCGGCATCTTGGCGATACCGGCCGGGAAGCCGACCACCAGGAAGCGGCCCTCCCAGGCGATGGCGCGCAGCGCGGGCTCGGAATATTGCCCGCCGACGATATCGTAGACGATGTTCGCGCCTTCCGGCCCGCAGGCCTTCTTGAAGGCATCGGCGAGGGCTTTCGAGGCGTCCTTGTCCATCGCCTCGCGCGGATAGATCACCACTTCGTCGGCGCCGGCCTTGCGGGCGACCTCGCCCTTGGCCTCAGAGGAGACCGTAGCGACCACGCGCGCGCCGAAGGCCTTGGCGAGTTCGATGGCAGAGAGGCCCACGCCGCCCGCCGCGCCGAGGATCAGCACGGTGTCGCCCGCCTTGATATGGCCGCGGTCCTTGAGGCCGTGGATGGTGGTGCCGTAGGTCATCAGCAACGAGGCGGCCTTCTCGTGAGGAACGCCGTCCGGCACCTTGAACATCCGCCCCGCAGGCACGACGACCTTCTCGGCTAGGCCGCCATTGCCGATCCCGGCGAGCACCTTGTCACCCACAGCAAAGCCCTCGACCCCTTCGCCGACCGCCTCGATTACACCCGCAATCTCGCCGCCGGGTGAGAAGGGGCGCTGCGGCTTGAACTGGTACATGTCGCGGATGATGAGCCCGTCGGGATAGTTGATCGCGCAGGCCTTGACCGCGACCAGCACCTCGCCCGCACCGGGAACGGGGGTGTCGATCTCGTCGAGCGTCAGGGTCTCGGGCCCGCCGGTCTGGTGGGTGCGGATGGCTTTCATGGTCTCTCTCCCTGTTTGTCGATTGTCAGGCGGCGGTGCCGCGCATCAGCCACGGCTGGGCAGCGGTGCGGCTTGCCTCGAAGCCGCCGATCGCCTCGCCCCGCGCCATGGTCAGCCCCACCTCGTCGAGCCCGTTCAGGAGGCAGTGCCGCCGGAAGGGATCGAGTTCGAAGGTGAAGCGGTCCTGATAGGGGGTGGTGACGGTCTGGGCTTCGAGATCGACGGTGATTGCCAGACCCTCGCGCGCCACCTCCAGCAGCCGGTCGACCGCCTCCTGCGGCAGCACCACGGGGAGGATGCCGTTCTTGACCGCATTGCCCGAATGGATGTCGGAGAAGCTCGGCGCGATGACCACGCGGATGCCGAGGTCGAGCATCGCCCATGCCGCATGCTCGCGGCTCGATCCGCAGCCGTAATTGTCGCCCGCGATCAGGATCGGCGCGCCCTGGTAGGCGGGATCGTCGAAGACATTGCCGGGCTCGGCGCGGAGCACTTCGAATGCGCCTTGCCCAAGGCCCTCGCGGCTGATCGTCTTCAGCCACTTGGCCGGGATGATGATGTCGGTGTCGACATTCTTGAGGCCGAGCGGAATGGCGCGGCCTTCGACGCGGGTCAGCGGTTCCATCGGCGCTCCTTGGCTTGGCCGGACAGGTTAATCGGTCTGGGGCGGTTCGCCCGAGGGAATCGGCCCGGGCTGGGTCGGTTCGTTGGGCTTCTTCTTGGCGGCGATCTTGCGGCCCGCATAGAGCAGGGCTGCCGCCACTGCCGCCGAACCGATCGCCGCCGCGCCGAGAGCGGCCTTGCTGCCGCCGGTCTTTTTCTTGTCGCTCATATCAGTTCCATGCGCCTGACGGGCAGGCGTTTCAAGCCTCTGTGGTCACACAAACTCGCGCACGTCGGTGAGCCGACCGGTGACAGCGGCGGCTGCAGCCATGGCGGGGGAGACGAGGTGGGTGCGCGCCCCCGGGCCCTGCCGGCCGACGAAGTTGCGGTTGCTGGTCGAGGCGCAGCGTTCGCCCGCGGGCACCTTGTCGGGGTTCATGCCGAGACAGGCCGAACAGCCCGGCTCGCGCCATTCGAAGCCCGCCTCGATGAAGATGCGGTCGAGCCCTTCCTCCTCGGCCATGGCTTTCACGAGGCCCGAGCCCGGGACGACGATCGCCCACTTGACGTTGTCGGCCTTGCGACGGCCCTTGAGGATCGCGGCGGCGGCGCGCAGGTCTTCGATGCGGCTGTTGGTGCAGCTGCCGATGAAGACGTTCTCGATCCGAACCTCGATCATCGGGGTGCCGGGAACGAGGCCCATGTAGTCGAGCGATTTCTGCGCCGCGACGCGCTTGCTCTCGTCGGCGAAGTCCTCGGGGTGCGGCACGCGGCCACCGATGGGCACCACGTCCTCGGGGCTGGTGCCCCAGGTGACGCTGGGCTCGACATCGGCGGCGTTGATGGTGACGGACTTGGCGAAGACCGCGCCTTCATCGGAATGCAGCGTGCGCCAATAGGCGACCGCGGCGTCCCATTCCGCGCCCTTGGGGGCCATCGGGCGGCCCTTGAGATAGGCGAAGGTCACATCATCCGGCGCGATCAGCCCGGCGCGCGCCCCCGCTTCGATGCTCATGTTGCAGACCGTGAGGCGCTCCTCGATGGTCATGCGCTCGAATACCTTGCCCTTGTATTCGATCACGTAGCCCGAGCCCCCCGCCGCACCGATCCGGCCGATGATGTGGAGGATCAGGTCCTTGGCCGAGACGCCCGGGCCGAGATCGCCCTCGACCCGCACCTCCATCGGCTTCGACTGCTGGAGGAGCAGCGTCTGCGTCGCCAGCACGTGCTCGACCTCGCTCGTCCCGATGCCGAAGGCCAGCGCGCCCAATCCGCCGTGGCATGCGGTGTGCGAATCCCCGCAGACGATGGTCGTGCCCGGCAGCGAGAAGCCCTGTTCGGGGCCGACCACATGGACGATCCCCTGCTCCTTCGCGGTCGCGGGGATATAGCGGATGCCGAAGGCCGGCGCGTTCACCTCGAGCGCGGCGAGCTGGGCGGCGCTTTCGGGATCGGCGATGGGGACAGGCCGGCCGCCCCCATCCACCCTCGGCGTGGTCGGCAGATTGTGATCGGGCACGGCGAGGGTCAGTTCGGGCCGGCGCACCGGGCGCCCCGCCACCTTCAGCGCCTCGAAGGCCTGCGGGCTCGTCACCTCGTGCACCAGATGCCGGTCGATATAGATCAGCGCCGTCCCGTCATCGCGGGTCTCGACGACATGCGCGTCCCAGATCTTCTCGTAGAGGGTGCGGGGGCGGCTCGCCATGGCGGGATTCCAATGCGTGAGGGGGCAGGAGGGTGGCCCAATAGTCACTATTGCCGAGCTGTGGCAAGATTGCGGCGATCGGCGCCCGGGTTGCGATGGAATTTGTCATAATTTTGCGCTAGTTTACACCTATGTCAGCACATGCGATTCCCGGACCTGCGGTTTCCCTTGGCGGTGCCACCGCTTTCCACCACCCGATCAAGGTGGAGCTCGCCGACATCGACTTCATGGGCCACGTCAACAATGCCCGCTACCTCAACTGGGTGCAGGATGCGGTGCTGGCCCATTGGCGCAAGCTGGCTCCGGCAGAGGACGTGGCGAGCAAGGCCTGGGTCGCATTGAAGCACGAGATCACCTACCGCAAACCCGCCTTCCTTGAAGACGACGTGATCGCCCAGACCGTGCTCGAACGCTTCAACGGCGCGCGCGCCTTCTATTCGACGCTGATCAAGCGCGGCGAAGAGGTGCTGGCCGAAGTGCAGTCCTCGTGGTGCTGCATCGATGCCGAAACCCTGCGCCCGGCGCGCATCGGCGAACACCTGCGCGAGTTTTTCTTCCCCAAGGGGGAGTGAGCCCGCCCCCCTGATCGCGCAGCCCGGCGGCCGCTGCCATTCGGCAATCGGCTGCGGAACGGCCCACAATTCCTCGTCGCCCCGTGCTTGACACGGGGCTTGGCTACTTTTGGGCGAGGGCGGAAAGGAAAAGGCCTAGCCCCGTGTCACGCACGGGGTGACGGCTGGGGCTGTGGTAGCCTGCCACCCACAAGCGGCCATCGGCGAGGCTGCACCGCAATCCCGAAAGCGGCATGTCGGCTGTGCCCAGGTCCTGGAAAACTCCGGCCATTCAGCAATCGACCCCGTTCCAGCCGAGGAAATCTTCCCGACAGTGTCGCACTAGCAGATTTGGGCGCGACGAGTTGCGCAAAGCCACTCCAACATCAATTTGGCCACATCCGGCCATCCCGGTTCGACCGGCAGCATATGCGAGAGCCCGACAACCTCACCGTAATCTGCACCCCAGTCTCGCGCCGTTGAACGCGATACTTCGGGTCGAACCATGCGGTCCAAACTACCTGACATGACGAGCATCGGGGTAGAACGCCGATTTGCCTTCCAGTCCGGAGCTAACCCATTCATTTCCTGTAATGCCGTCCAAGACTCGGGCCCGATTCCCGAGCGAACCGCTGCCTCGGTCTGTGCAGGGATGGCCGGATGGAGCAGAAATTCCCGGAGACCGTCGCCTTCGTAGATGCGCCGTATGTCGCGGGACAACGTAGCCCGCACGAAATTGAGCGGTCGCCGCAGCGCCATGCGAAGCCCTTCGATTCTCATGGTTCGACTGGGTCCTGGTGCCATCAAAATCACGGCATGGAGCACTGGCCGCTCCATGCAGCCAAGGAGGTGTTGCACGATAAACCCGCCCATTGAGTGGCCGACAAGCACGATCGGGCGATCCTCCAGGGTACGGCAGGCAGACAGAACATCATTCACATAGTCGCTGATCGTCGTGCCTTCGAGACATCCCCCACTGCCGCCATGACCGCGCAATGAAACAGCTGCACTTGGAATACCCCGTTGCGCGAACCACCCGAGCATGGGCTCCCACATGGCCGCCTGACTGCACGAACCATGGACAAACAAGAGCTGGTAGGGAGACGCAATGCCGCCCTTGTGACGCAAGATCTCAAGCGGTGGCACCATGAGTCCATACAAGCGGACAGGCATTGGACGTCAAGCCCCTGCTGAACCGGACCGATTGCTGGCGTAATGACAACAATCCACCCACAAGCGGTCGCTAACGCGGGTTGCCATTTACGCCGCAAGCGGACATCCGGCACGGCCTTTGCCGCAAGTCCCGCCGCCGCAAAGGCAATTGCTGTTTTGGCCTCGCGCTTTATACGCGTCCCGATGAACCCGCTGCGCGTATTGCCTGCATGACCCGCGAGCATTTCGCCCTCCCGCAGCGTGGCGCGCAAGGCGCCATCGGTCTTGCGCTGGCCGTGGCGATTGCCGGGAGCTGGCTGGGGATCCACGCCTACGGCATGTTCGTTTTCGAACTGACGTGGTCGAACTGGCCTTTCGCGCTGGCGTTGGCGATGGTGCAGTGCTGGCTTTCGGTCGGGGTGTTCATCGTCTGCCACGATGCCATGCACGGGACGCTGGTGCCGGGCCACGCGCGCCTCAACGGCGCCATCGGGACGGTGTTGCTGGCGCTTTATGCGGGCTTTGCCTGGAAGCATCTGCGTGATGCGCATTTCGATCATCACAAGCTGGCCGGCCGTCCGGGCGACCCCGATTTCGACGAGCACAATCCGGCGGATTTCTGGCGCTGGTATGCGACCTTCTTCCGGCGCTATTTCGGCTGGCGTTCGATCCTGTTCGTCCACACCGTGGTCGGGGTCTACTGGCTGGTGCTGGAGATCCCGATGGTGCAGATCGTGCTGCTCTACGGGCTGCCCGCGCTCGCATCTTCGCTCCAGCTGTTCTATTTCGGCACCTTCCGCACGCACCGTCACATCGCCGGCGAACCTGCGAACGGCTTTGCCGATTACCACAACGCCCGCTCGGAAGATTTCGGCACGCTTGCCAGCCTCGCCACGTGCTTCCATTTCGGCTATCATCTCGAACACCATCGGCGTCCCGACGTACCGTGGTGGGCGCTCCCGGGCGCACGCCGGGCCGGGGTGGGCCGCGTTGAAATGACCGAAAAGGTGCCCGCATGAGCTGGCTCGAGATATTCCTGACCGTCATGTCCTCGCTGATCGGGATGGAGCTGTTTGCGTGGTATGCGCACAGGTACATCATGCACGGCTGGGGCTGGGGCTGGCACCGCGACCACCACGAGCCGCACGACAACGTGCTGGAGAAGAACGATCTGTTCGCTGTGGTGTTCGGTACGATCAACGCCGCGATGTATATCTACGGCTCGCTCTACTGGGACTGGCTCTGGTGGTTTGCGGTCGGCATCACGCTCTACGGGATTATCTACACGCTGGTGCATGACGGGCTGGTGCATCAGCGTTATTTCCGCTGGGTGCCGCGCAAGGGCTACGCCAAGCGGCTGGTGCAGGCGCACAAGCTCCACCATGCGACCATCGGGAAAGAGGGCGGGGTGAGCTTCGGCTTTGTCTTCGCGCGCGATCCGGCCAAGCTGAAGGCCGAATTGAAGGCCCAGAAGGAAGCGGGGCTGGCCGTGGTGCGCGATTCGGTCGGCGCCGGGGGCGAGAGTTTCGAGGTCGTCGGCCGCAATCTCTAGGCCGGGCGCAGGTCGCTTTCGGCCGGCTCCAGATCGGTTCAGACCCCCTCCAGACCCCCTCCAGACCCCCCTCCAGACCCGTCTTGCCGGCACTGTTTCACGTGAAACAAGGGCTTAGCCCGCGGCAATCCGCGCAGCATGGTCCTTGACCAGCGCGATCATGTTCGGGACCCCCTGGGTCCGGTTGCTGGAGAGCTGGTTCTTGAGGTCGAAGGGGGCAAGCGCCGCCATCACGTCCATCTGCGCGACCTCGGCAGCGGGCCTGTCCTGCACTGCGGCGATGACGAGGGCGACGATCCCCTTGGTGATCGCGGCATTGCTGTCGGCGAGGAAGTGGAGGCGCTGCACCTCCGTGCCCGCAGGGTAGACCCATACAGAAGCCGAGCATCCGCGCACCAGCGTGGCATCGGTCTTGAGGGCCTCGGGCATGGGCTCGAGGCTGCGGCCAAGCTCGATGAGGAGGCCGTAACGCTCGTCGCCTTCGAGGAATTCATATTCTTCGAGAATGTCGGAAAGTGTGCGCATGGCCCGCCCTTAAAGCGGGCGGGGCGCCAACGCAAAGGGGGCGTCAGCCTGTCAGACCCCCGGGGCGAGTGACCGCGTGCCAGGCGACATAGAGCCAGCCGAGGAAGCCGTGAAGGATCGCCCAGAGGATCGACTTGTGGATGCTCCAGCTGATCGCCACGGCGATCGCGCTGCCCAGGCCGATGCCGGTCTGCGCGGCAGTGGAGCGGACCGTGGCGCTCACAGTTCGACCCCGCTGGCGATGGCTTCAAGCTTGCGGATTCTTTCTTTGAGATCAGCCAGTTCGATGCGTGCGGTGCCGAGGTCAGAGCCGTCCTCGCTGCCCGCGCGGGGGTGGGCGCGATCCAGCTCCTGGCGCTTGAAGTCGAGCCATCCGGTCCAGGCGCGCAGCAGGGCGCCGGCGACCACCAACAGGCCGATCAGGCTGGCAATGGTGAGAACCAGAGTGGTATCAAGAAGGGGCGTCATAATTCGCTCTGTTCCTTCCGTGGTGCGGGCAGATCCCGCAAGGCTTCGATCTCGGCAGCGATCCGCGCCTGTTCTCGCGCATCGGCGGAGTTTCCGTCGGTGGCAATCCGTTCGAGGACCTTGACCCGTTCGCGCAGGTCATTGAGTTCGCGCCGTGCCGCTTCAAGTTCGGCTGCGCTGCGCCCGTCCTCGCGCGGGGCGATTTTCTCGTTGCCGTGTTCGTCGACGACGATCCCGGCACGCGCCCGGACGGTCTCGACGATCCCCCAAATCACGATCGCTACCAGCGCGACGATGGCCCAGCTGCTCATGATGCCGCGCGCTCCTTCGCGGAGGAGATGCGCAGCGCCTCGATCTCGTCGGCGAGCAGGCTGCCGCGGTCGGTGGCGATGCGTTCGAGCACGCGCAGCCGGTCCTCGATCATCTGCTGGCGCTCGAGCACTTCGCGCAGTTCCGGGCCCCGGCCGCCGGCCTTGCCCTCGTAGCGCAGCCGCTTGCCGTCGATCACCTTGCCGACAATTGCGTTGATGGTCATGCCGATGACGATCGCCATGGCGATGAGCGTGAACGCGATGATGGCTGCCTCGGGCATCAGGCCACTCCCTTGTCCTTGAGGCCATCGAGCGCCCGGTCACGCAGGGCATCGATCTCGGCACCGAGGTGGTAGCCGCCGTCGGTGACGATCCGTTCGACGTTGGCGAGCCGGTCCTTCATCGAGCCCAGTTCGGCGCGCAGTTCGGCATTCTCCTGGGTGAGCAGGGTGACGCGGTGCGCGGTTTCCTTGTCCGAGCCGGGCTTCAGGGACTGGCCCCACATGCCTTCGAGCGGGTAGCCGTTCTTGATCTTCATGCGGGTGGTCTGGAACGAGACCAGAATGCCCATCGCGCCCAGCACGAAACCGCCGCCGATCATCCAGCCGAGATAGGGGAGAAAATCTTCCGGGCCCATCACACGCGTTCCTTTCTCTCGAGGCCGAGCGGCACGCCCGCGCCGCCGAGGTCATTGGCATCCACCCGCCGCGTGTCGCGCAGCGCCTCGATCTGGGTGGCGATATCGTAGCCGCGGTCGGTGACGATGCGTTCGAGCACCTGCACCCGGTCTTCGAGGCGCTGGATCTGGCCGACATATTGCGCGGCCTTTTCGGCGGTCTGCTCGGCGGTGGCACCCACCTGCATCTCGGCCATTTTCTGCTGGTGCTTGGTCCACAGGGCGATCACCGGGATCATCAGCGCGATGATCGGGATCATGAGCGCGAGGTAGGCTTCCATCTTGTCAGTCCCTTCTGGCAGAGTGGCGTCAGTTCAGCGCAGCCGCTCGATCTCGGCGGTCAGGCGCGGGTTGCTGCTGACATAGTGGGCCTCGACGGCGGCAAGACGCCGGTCGATGTCGCGGAAGCTCGCCTTGATCTCGCGCGCGGTGCGGCGCGGGCTCTGGCGCACGCCCTGCCAGTACTTCTGCTCGCTCGCGTCGCGGTAGAGATGCGGCGGCTTCTTGTTGAGCACGAAGCCGGCAACGAAGTAGGCGAGGATCGGCCAGCCGAGCGAGAGGCTGAGCACGAGGGTGGCGAGACGCACCCACAGCACATTGACCCCGGTGTAATCGGCGATTCCCGAGCAGACACCCATCAGCTTGGCATTGTGCTTGTCGCGGTAGAGCGTGGTGCGGGGGCTGTTCATGCGCGGGTGCCTTTCTTCTCGGCGATCAGCTGCTCAAGTTCACGCAGCTGCTGGTTGTCCTTTTCATGGTCGGCGATCAGGCGGCGGGCGGGGGTGAACTCCGGATCGTCCGAAGCGACCAGTCGCTCGACCGTGTCCATCCGCTCGTCCAGTCGCTTGGCAAGGTTGTAGAGCTCTTCGAGGAGCACCTCGTCATCGGCAGTAATGGTGGGCGCGGTTTTCCACTTGGTCATGTAGTGCAGCACCAGCCAGGGCAGGCCGATGAGAACCACGGCCATTCCGAAAACAAAGTCGAAATCCATGGCTTATTCCCCTTTGATATCTTTGGCGCTGTCGCTGGCCTTGCCGAGCGCCTTCTTCATGGCAGCCAGTTCGTCGTCGATCGCGTCTGATCCGGCGAGCGCCGCGATTTCATCGGCGAGCGACGGCGGGCCGTCCTCGGCGATGCGCAGCGCGTCGGCGCGGCCCTCGGCATAATCGACCCGGCGTTCGAGCTGGTCGAAGCGGGCGAGGGCCTCGTCGGTGCGCTCGGTGCTCATCAGGGTGCGCAGCTTGACGCGGTTCTCGGCGCTTTCGAGACGCGCGGCGATCGCGGTCTGGCGGCTGCGGGCCTCGCGCAGACGGTGCTGGAGCTTGGCGATGTCCTCCTCGTAGGCGCGCAGGGCATCGTCGAGCACAGTGATTTCCGCTTTCAACTGGTCGGCCATGTCGCCGGCCTTCTTCTTCTCGACCAGCGCGGCGCGGGCGAGGTCCTCGCGGTCCTTGCTGAGGGCGAGCTGCGCCTTCTCGGCCCAGTCGGCCTGGAGCCGGTCGAGCTTCACGCAGTGCCGGTGCATCTCCTTCTGGTCGGCGATGGTGCGCGCGGCGCTCGCGCGGACCTCGACCAGCGTCTCCTCCATCTCGAGGATGATCATGCGGATCATCTTGGCGGGGTCATCCGCCTTGTCGAGCATGTCGTTGAAGTTCGCCGCGATGATATCGCGGGTGCGGCTGAAAATGCCCATGAAGGCTACTCCATCGAGAAACGAATTGACCCGGTCCCGCGGAGCGACTCGGTCGCCCTGCGGGTCCTCGGGGGTGCGCCGTGACTGTGCCGGGTCGGGGCGGCGACGCAAGGCCTCGATTTCCTCGTCGAGGCGCGACAGCCGGCCTGCCGACAGCAGGCGCGAGGGTTGGGCCGGAGCGTCGCTGCTCTGACGGGCGCGCGTGGGCCTGGCGCCATCGGCAGCTTCGGCGGGGGGGACATTACGCTCCGGCCCGAGGGGGTCAAACGGGTCGCCCACGTCAGGCGATCTCGATCATTGCGCCGCTGGTCGCGGCGGGGTGGGCGATCAGGGCGGCGGTGGCCGCGCCCGGCTGGATCTGCGAGGACAGCAGCACCATCATCGACATCGCAGCGATGCTGGCGATGGCGGCGTGTCCGAGCTTGGAGCTCCAGAAGCCGGCTTTGGTGGCAGAGCGGTCGATCATTGTGGCCTCCCGGGCGTTTCGTGGTCTTGCCGGATATTCTGCAACCGCCGTGCCAAACTTGAAGAATGGCGGAATTCGGGGTTTTTTCTGCACCCGAAGGTGTGGCGCCTTGGCATCTATTGCCAAGCATTGGGGATTTTCACTATAGTTTGGACATGAAATTGGAGAGCCAGTTCATCGGCCAGTCGGGGGCCTTTCTGGACGCGGTCGAACGCGCCAGCCGGGCAGCCTCGATGAACCGCCCGGTGCTGGTGATCGGCGAGCGCGGCACCGGCAAGGAGCTGATCGCCGAACGCCTCCACCGCCTCTCCACCCGCTGGGACGAGCCGCTGGTGACAATGAACTGCGCGGCGCTGCCCGAGACCCTGATCGAGGCCGAGCTGTTCGGCCACGAGGCGGGGGCCTTCACCGGCGCCACCAAGTCGCGCGTGGGCCGCTTCGAGGAGGCCGACCGGGGCACGCTGTTCCTCGACGAATTGGGCACACTCTCCATGGGCGCGCAGGAGCGGCTGCTGCGCGCGGTCGAGTATGGCGAGGTCACCCGCATCGGCGCCTCGCGCCCGATCCGGGTCGATGTGCGGATCGTGGCGGCGACCAATGACGATCTTCCGGCGCTGGCGGCCTCAGGAGAGTTCCGCGCCGACCTGCTCGACCGGCTGAGCTTCGAGGTCATAACGCTCCCCCCGCTCCGGGTGCGCGAGGGGGATATCGGCGTGCTCGCGGAGCATTTCGGGCGGCGCATGGCCGCCGAGCTGGAGTGGGATCGCTGGCCGGGCTTCGCCCCGCACGTGATGGACGCGCTCGAGGACCATCCCTGGCCCGGCAACGTGCGCGAGCTGCGCAATGTGGTTGAACGCGCGGTCTATCGCTGGGCCGATCCCGACATGCCGATCGCGCATGTGCAGTTCGATCCTTTCGACAGCCCGTGGCGTCCGCGCCCGCCTGAGCATCGCCGCAGCAGCGCCCCGGTCGCGGTCAGGGCAGGGGCTGACGCAGCGCCCGCGCCGACCCAGTTCGACTCGATCGAGGATTTGCGCGCGGCGGTCGACGCGCACGAGCGTGCGATTCTCGCCCACGCCCTCGGCAAGCACCGCTGGAACCAGCGCCAGACCGCCCGCGCGCTCGGCCTAACCTATGACCAGCTGCGCCACTGCATCCGCAAGCACGCCCTGATGGAAGGGCAGGACTGACGCCTTCGGCGACGGGCGGTTCTTGGCTCTTGCCAAACCGGGCCCGAGCGCCTAGGTGCAGCGCCAATCCCGACATTGTCGCGACAAGGTTTGGATGCTGGCGCCTCCGGGGGCCGGCCCCACACCGCGTTTCTGCAACTCGTCACGCTAGAAAGACCCGATGGCCGACATCGCCCGCCTGACCACGCTGATCGAACCCGAGGCTGCTGCCCTGGGCTTTGAACTCGTGCGCGTGGCGATGGTGCCGTCCGAGGCAGGCGACGGCGGCATGGCGCTCCAGATCATGGCCGAGGACCCGGCGACCGGCCAGCTGGTGCTCGACCAGTGCGCCGCGCTCTCGCGCCGCATCTCCGACGTGATTGACGCGGCCGAGGAAGCGGGCGAGGAACTGGTCGAGGGCGCCTATCACCTCGAAGTCAGCTCGCCCGGGATCGACCGGCCGCTGACCCGCGACAAGGACTTCGCCAACTGGGCCGGCCACGAGGTGCGCATCGTCATGGACAAGTCCTATGACGGCCAGCGCGTCAACAAGGGCGTGCTCGGCGGGCTCGAGGATGGTATGGTCCTCGTCAAGGAAGTGAAGGCGGGCGATGTCCGCCTGTCGCTCGCCGACATTCATTCCGCGAAGCTCGTCCTCACCGACGCGCTGATCGCCGCCACCCGCCCGTTGGACACCAGCGGGGCCGACGAACTCATCGAAGAAGATACAGAGAAGGCAGACGACTGATGAGTGCCATTTCCGCCAACAAGGCCGAACTCCTCGCCATCGCCAACGCGGTTGCCTCGGAAAAGATGATCGACAAGTCGATCGTCATCGAGGCGATGGAAGAGGCGATCCAGAAATCGGCGCGCAACCGCTACGGCGCCGAGAACGACATCCGTGCCAAGCTCGATCCGCTGACCGGCGATCTGACGCTGTGGCGCGTGGTCGAGGTGGTGGAAGAGGTCGAGGACTACTTCAAGCAGGTCGATCTGAAGCAGGGCGAAAAGCTCCAGCCGGGCGCCAAGGTCGGCGATTTCATTGTCGATCCGCTGCCGCCGGTCGATCTCGGCCGCATCGACGCGCAGTCGGCCAAGCAGGTGATCTTCCAAAAGGTCCGCGATGCCGAGCGTGAACGCCAGTTCGAGGAATTCAAGGACCGCGCCGGCGAGATCATTACCGGCGTTATCAAGTCGGTTGAATTCGGCCATGTGATCGTCAATCTCGGCCGCGCCGAGGGCGTGATCCGCCGCGACCAGCAGATCCCGCGCGAAGCCGCCCGCACCGGCGAGCGCGTGCGCGCGCTCATCACCAAGGTGGAACGCAACAATCGCGGCCCGCAGATCTTCCTGAGCCGTGCGCATCCCGATTTCATGAAGAGGCTGTTCGCGCAGGAAGTGCCCGAAATCTACGACAGCATCATCGAAATCAAGGCCGCCGCCCGCGATCCGGGC
>JAIXPX010000001.1 GCA_027486035.1 Erythrobacteraceae bacterium
CCACATTGCCATCCAGCCATTGGCCCCCGAAGTGGCCCCCATTACGGGGTGATTGCAGGCGAACAGCATCGAACGCCAACAGCCAGTCGGGCGCCTAATGTAGCGGATTTCTGGGATTTTTCCAGACGGGAACGAACGCATTCGGTCAGGAAAATGGAGCGGGTGAAGGGATTCGAACCCTCGACCCCAACCTTGGCAAGATTCAGTGCAGTGATATTCCCATTTATGATTAGCTGTTTATTTCAGCCTCAAATAATCCGAACACGATCCGAACATTATCGCGAGCATGCGGATCCGGCTGTGGCAGCGCAGGTGCCGGATAGAATTGCGAATGCGCGTCTCTCGTCCAAGATGGAATGAGGTCGGATATCAACTATCCGGTAGCCCTTGGAGTTAAATCCGCGGTGCATTAAGAGCATGGTGGCCGTGGCTAGGAATACTCAAATGACAGCTCTACGATCGAGATATTCGGCAATCTTATTGGCTGGCGCCATACTAGCTGGTTGTGGGGAGGACACTAAACCATCGATTGGCTCCGGCAACCCAACGTCATCACCGACCCCATCGCCCACTCTTTCGCCATTCGTTGAACTGAGGTTCGATTATGAGGCCCACCGCTTTGCCACAAGCGATAGGGTCCCAGAGTACACTTACGCAGGTGTTACTTACCCCGCAGCTGTCGCAGACATCTTCCCGCAAGGAAGTCTGTCAGCCGACTTTCAAAAGGATGGCTACCCAGAGTTAGTCATTCCCCTCAACAAAGCGTATGGGACTCCGGCTTACGCAGCGCTGCCATATGTCCTCCTGTCAAACTCGAACGGACGCCTGAGCTATAGCGCGCCGCTCAACGCTCAATTGCCTTCTGTTTTCGGAGCACGCAGATCGGCCATCCTATCGGTCGCCGGACAACCTTCGGCTTTCTTCGTAGCCCACAACGTATCGGGCGTTTATAATCAGCCGAATGCTCACGGTACGGCCGTGCTGTTGGGGCAAAGAGATAACGTGATAGGCCGTATCTCAACTGCCATCCCGCGCATCACGACTAATCCAGACCGCCCTGATGACGCTACAGATGCCCACTCAATGGCGACAGGCGACATCAATGGCGATGGCCTAGAGGACATCGCGATCGGAAACTGGAACCCTTTTAGTGGTTTTGCTCCGCTGTTCCTTATCCAGCAGCAGGGTGGGAGTTTCAGGGTCTCGAGCGACACATTTCTACAGCGCCTACTTCAACTTCCGATGGTGAATTCTGGGTCGACCGGCAATGAGGGATTTAACCTCCTGCTCGATCTCCACTTGGCGGACGTTAACGCAGACGGCTTTGCTGACCTTATCGCTGGTTTTGGGCATGGGTCGGCCTACAGCCTGCTGTTTATAAACAACAATGGCTCCTTCGATTTTGCCCAGCAGGTTCGCTTGCCACCCACCGTCTACGGGGTGGATGCGAACATGCATTTGGAAACGAGAAGCGTTGATCTGGACAGCGATGGCGACCTTGATTTGGTGCTCCTCCACTCAAGGATCTCACCCTACTACGCGGGGACCTACCTACAGGTCTTGAGGAATGATGCGGGGCAATTCGCCGATGTGACGCCTAGCGCTATGGTCCAAGAGGATAGATTTGTCCGCGCGAACCGCCTCGAATGGACGCCTGACCTCTTTCTACGCGATGTCGATCGAGACGGTAAGGTCGATATCATTCACGGGCTCTACGATGGGCGCCTTGCTGTATTCTTCAACCAAGGTTCAATCAGGTTTGGTAAGCTGACCGGATCGCTACCAAACAACGAGAGCGGCCGACTGCTTGCCGTCGATGATTTTGATAAGGACGGCGGTTACGAGCTCGCCTTTTATCAATACGGAGGCTCTGCGTCTGAAAAGGCCTACTTCATTAAAATCTACAATTTGGCCTTCTCAAAGCCATGAAATCGTTGAGGGCAGCCCATAGCACCCTTCTATCCATAGCGGTTCGCGAGCTGGTGCCTGAAAGCTGACCTGCTCGCCCGAAGTGTCCAAGGACCGGGTCTGGGACCTAGCCGTCCTTCCGCAAAAAAAGCCCCAAATGTCGGGTTTTGATCGAAGCCGACGCTATCCTTTCGCTCGACTGGCTGCGAACGATAACTGCGATTGGGCCGGTTGCGCAATAATGGGCTCTGGCTGAAATCAGATCAGACCGTACGTGTCTCGATAGGGGGATTGTAGTAACGGCGAGTAACCGCGAGGGGCGCCGTACGCATAGTGAATGGACAAATTGCTTCGCCGCCTAAAGCATGCTGGCGTACAGGCTTTGCTCCAGTGGCAGCATCGCTGCCCCGATCGCGCAGGCATCGACCTTTGTCTGTGACAGGATCATCCGCGGCAGCGGGCGAGGTTCCTGTCGTCTGGCATCATCGAACAACTCGACTGCGGGAATAAGCTTCTCCGCCAGAACTCTCGGGATACGTCCGCCCAACACGATCACGTCCGGATCGAGCAGCGCGGCGATAGCCGAGGCGATCAGCGACAGCGGATCTCGGCTTTGCTCGATCCAAGCATCGACCCCTGGCCATGAGGGATCGAACTGCAAGAGCATCTGCGAGATCCCTTCGACCTCGACTCCGGCTTTGCGCACGGATTGCAGCAGCGTCTCTAACGTCGGCAGTTGGAACAGCCGCCAGGGCAGGATCAGACCCAATTCGCCGCCATTGCCGTGCTTGCCGCGCATCAGGCGATGGTTGATCACCACCCCGCCACCAAGCCCCGCAGCTATGAAAACATAGACAAAATCGGCGTGGTCACGGCCCGCGCCTAGGAAGCTTTCGCCGATCGCGGCCGCATTTGCGTCGTTCTCCACCCATGCGGGCAGTCCCAATGCCTCGCTGAAAAGCGCGTCGATCGGTACCATCGCCCAATCGTCGAGCGAGCGCGGCGGGTTATAGCGCGACTTGCCGTCAAGGCAGTAGCCGGAGATGCCGATGCCCACCCCCGTTAAGCGCTGGCGCGCCATCGGGGTCTCCTCCAGGAACCGGTCGCGTACCGCACCGAGGCGTTCGAACACAGCCCGCCTGCTCATCACTGGCATTGGCACATATTCGTAATCAACCACGTTGCCGGCGAAATCCATCAATAGGACCGACATGGCATCGGTCATCAGCGCGACGCCGAGTGAATAGGCATAGTCAGGCGCGATCGAGAGCGACACGCTAGGTTGCCCGCGGCGTCCGCTGGCCTTGCGTTGCCCGTGCAATAGCGCCCCACGATCGACCAGATCTCCCACTAGCCGCGAGACAGTTTGCTGCGAAAGACCGCAATGGCGCGCGATCTCGGGCTGGATGGTCCCTTCGTTCCTCAGGACGTAGCTTAGGATGCTCGCCTCGCTGTCGGACGGACGTTGGATGTCGCTCATCGTCGGGGTCATGATGCCGCATCATCGCAGAATTGATGCAATCGGGCAACATATCACCCCTTTAAAACTTATGATGGGTTGTATTCAATTAAGGGCACTGATACCTGCAGTGATAGAAGCCCAGCGAATGGGTTCGGATGAGGAGAGGATCCATGAAGCAGTTTCTTGCATTGGCGGCGGTCGGCGTCTCGTTGACGGCCCTTCTGCCCGCGGCCGCACTGGCGCAGGCGAGCGGCGATGCCGCCCCTGCCGCCGACGAGGCCGAGCCCATTGCCGGCCAGGAAATCATCGTTACCGGCACCAGCCGCTCGCGCGCCGCGCTCGATACGCCACTTGCTATCTCCCAGCTTGACGATACCGCGCTGGCGCGTGCGGGCGTTACTAGCCAGGCAGATATTCTCAACACGATCCCCTCGATCAAGGCCGACGGCGGCGGCGGTGAAGTCGCCTCCAACGTCTTCATCCGCGGCCTTCCTTCGGGCGGGCAGTTCCAGTTCACCCCGCTGATGTATGACGGTATGACGGTGCTGTCGTCCTTCGGCCTCAATTCCTCGGCCTATGACGTCTATGCCCGTAATGACCTCGGCATCGACCGGCTGGAATTCGTGCGCGGCGGCGTATCGAACCTGTTCGGCCCCGGTTCGGTGGCGGGTCTGATCAACTATATCGGCACCTCGGGCGGCGACGAGCTTGCGGGCAAGGCGCAGCTCGAAGTGGCTGAGCGCGGCCGTTATCGCGGCGATCTGGCGCTGAGCGGCCCGCTCGCCGAGAACCTCTATTTCGCCGTTTCGGGCTTCTACCGCACCGATGACGGCCCGATCGAAACCGGGCTGGAGACCAAGGGCGGGCAGATCCGCGGCAATCTCGAATATCGCTTCAGCGACGGCAGCGGCTTCGTGAAGGTCATGGGCCAGTACATCGACGACCAGACCCAGTTCTACCTGCCGATCCCGCTCGACGGGCCGACCCGCAGCCGGCTGCGCGGCAATGACGGGGAGATCGTCAACTCGGTCCAGAACGCCTTCGATTTCGCCAGCCTCGGCTTCAGCATTCCGGGCGGCGGGCGCTTCACCTCGGACATCGCCGAGGGCGTGTCGACCCGCGGCGGGATGCTCGGCCTTGCCTTCGAGAAGGACTTCGGTGACAGCGGCTGGGGCCTCAACGGCCGGATCAAATACAGCGATTACAAGCACAAGTTTGGCCTGTGGTCTGATGGCGACGGCATCATCAACGTGCCTGAAACGCTCCAGAGCTATCTCACCAACCGCAACCTCGGTGCGCTTGCCAATGCGCAGTTCACCTTTGCGGGCGGCGGCGCGGTGCCCGCAAACAGCCTGCTGTTCGCCAACCGCTTCACCGACCGCGACCGTCCGGTCGACGATTTCACCGCCGAGTTCAACCTGACCAAGTCACTGGTGACCGGCAATGTTGATCACGCGCTGACGCTGGGCACCTTCTACGGCAATGCGACTGCGGGCGATTTCAACGTCACCACGACCTTCCTGGCCGAGCTCAATAACAGCCCGCGTCTGGTGAACCTCACCGTCACCAACCCCACCACCAGTGCGCAGACGGTGATTTCGCGCAATGGCCTGTTCAACGCTGGGGCGGGCTACGTCAACAACGAGCACTCGGCCGAACGTTACGCCTTCTATGTGGCGGACCAGATGAAGATCGGGGACCGGTTCAACTTCGACATCGGCTTCCGGCTCGAAACCATCAACGGTGACATCAGCCGTGAACGCACCTCTACGACCATCACCGATGCTAGCACGCCCAATCTTTCGGCAGCACTGCGCGATGTGATCTGGGGCAATGGCGGCTTCCTGACCGGCGAGGTTTCGACCACTGAATGGGCGCTGGCCGCTGGCGCGCTCTACAAGCTGTCGGACAGCATGAGCCTTTACGCCAACGCCTCGCGCGGGTTCTTCTTCCCCGAACTGCGCTCGGCCGCGTTCCGCCCGCTTGCGGCCGGAACGGCTGCCAATGCCAGTGTTTCGCCGGGCACGCAGAGCTTCACGGCAGAGATCATCAAGCAGGCCGAAGCGGGTCTCAAGATCAGCCAGCCAGGCTTGTCGCTGACGGTCTCGGGCTTCTGGAGCAATCTCGAAAACCGCCGTCAGGTGCTGTTCGTCAACGACGGGCGGGGCGGCCTTGTCGAGCAGGTGAATCTGGTCGGCACCGAAAGCTACGGCGCCGAAGCCACGGTCGATGTGCGGATAATCGACAACCTCAACTTCGCGGGCAACGTCACGTGGCAGAAGGCCGAATACACAGCCTTCGATACCCGCATCCTGAACATCGGCAACGCGGTCGAACGCCAGCCCGAATGGCTCTACAACGCTGGGCTCTATTATGACGACGGCATTTTCGACCTGTCGCTGTTCACTAACTACACCGGCCCGAACTTCACCGCGGCGACCAACGCGATCGAGCTTGACGGGTGGAACATCGCCAACCTCGATGCAGGTTACACGATGGACATCGGCACCTCGACCCTGCGGCTGAGCGTCAACGTGTTCAACCTGTTCGATACCGATGCGGTGACCGAAGGCTCGCCGCGTCAGGACGCGAACCAGGTGGCGAACGGTGCCTTCTTTGTCGGACGCCCGGTGCTGCCGCGCCGTCTGACTGCGCGGGCGACATTCACCTTCTGATGCAAGTGCCGGGGCTGTGGCATAGGCTGCAGCCCCGGCCGGATGCGCGAATCCGGCCCGCGGGACCGGAGACGAGGGCTGCAATGCTGCTGCGCGACGAATTGTTTGCTATCTTCAAGGCCGGAGTCGATGCGGCCAGCGCCGCTGTGGCGATGACTGCCCAGCTCCCCGTCACACCTCCGCAGGGCCGCACTATCGTGCTTGGCTGCGGCAAGGCGGCAGGCGCGATGGCCGAGGTGGCCGCCGCGCATCTGCCGGGCGCGGTGACCGGCTGCGTCGTGACTCGTTTCGGTCACGGCGCGCGCTGGCCCACCGGCGCGATCGAAGTGATCGAAGCGAGCCATCCTGTGCCCGATGCCGCCAGCCTTGCCGCGGGCCGCCGCATCCGTGATCTTGCCGCCACCGCCCGCGCGGGCGACCGGGTGGTGTTCCTGATTTCGGGCGGGGGTTCATCGCTGCTGGTCGATCCGATCCCCGGCCTCACGCTTGAAACCAAGGCGGCGATCAACGCCCATCTGGTCAAATCCGGCGTACCGATTGCCGATATAAACTGCGTGCGCCGCCACCTTAGCCAGGTCAAGGGCGGGCGGCTTGCCGCCGCAGCGGCAGCGGCGGCGGGCGATATGCACACCTACGTCATCTCCGACGTGGTCGGCGATGATCCCGCCGTGGTCGCCTCGGGCCCCAGCATCGCGAGCCCGTTCGAGGCCGAGCGAGCGCTTTCCATCCTCGCACAAAGCGGCTTGCCGGTGGACGAAGATCTCGCGGCGATGATCCGCGCTGCCGCCCCGCCGCCTGTGCCACTCCATCCGGTGCACATCATCGCCAACGCGCGTACCGCGCTCGAAGCGGCTTCCTCGCAAGCACTGGCGCAGGGTTGGACGGTCATCCGCATAGGCGATGATCTGCACGGCGATGCCGCCGCCACCGGCCGCGCCCATGCGGCGCTGGCGCTCCGCCATGCTGCCGCAGGCGCGCGGTGCCTGCTGGTCTCGGGCGGCGAGTTGACCGTCACTGTCCGCAATCGCGAGGGTCGCGGCGGGCCGAACCTTGAATATCTCACTGGTATGATGGCTGCTCTACCCGAAGGTGCGCCGGTCGCCGCACTCGCCTGCGACAGCGACGGGATCGACGGTAGCGAGGACAATGCCGGGGGCTTCTTCGATGCGGCGACTAGGGCCAGCGCCACCGCCTGCGATGCCGCGCTCATGGCTAACCGCACCTATGATCTCTTCGAGAGCATAGGCGGGGTGATCATTACCGGTCCGACCCGTACGAACGTCAATGATATCCGCCTGATCGCCGTGGGAGCCCCGTCATGAGCCGCAACCCCAAACTCGATGCCCGCGCGCGCGAAATCCTAATCGGCAACGACCGCGGCGGGTACACCGTGCCCACCCACGGGCTCTATCCGTTCCAGTGGAACTGGGATTCAGCCTTCGTCGCGCTGGGTTTTGCCACCTTCGACCACGACCGGGCATGGGCCGAGATCGAAACGCTTGTCAGCGCGCAGTGGGAGGATGGCATGATCCCGCACATTGTCTTCCACCAGGATGACGAGGGCTATTTCCCGGGGCCGAGGGTGTGGGGAACGGGCCGCACGCCGCCGACCTCGGGAATCACCCAGCCGCCGGTGCTCGCCACCATCGTGCGCAAGCTTTGGGAGGTCGAGGGTGCCGATCCCGCCTGCCCGCGGATGCAGCGGCTCTATCGCGCCTGTCTGGCCAGCCACCGCTGGTTCCACACCTATCGGGATCCGCTCGGCAACGGTCTGGTGATGGTCACCCACAACTGGGAGACGGGCCGCGACAATTCGAGCGAGTGGGACGATGCCCTCGCCCGGGTGGATACCAGCGGCGTCGGCTCCTACCAGCGCCGCGACACCGGCCATGTCGATGCGACGATGCGCCCGCGGCAGGAAGAGTATGATCGCTATGTCGCGATCCTCCAGTTCGGCCGGGCAAGTGGCTGGAACCACCGCACCATAGCCGACGAAGGCCCCTTCCGCATGGTGGATGTCGGCATGTCGATGGAGCTGCTGCGCGCCAACCGCGATCTGCTGGTGCTGGCTGAAGCGCTCGGCGAAACAGCCGCGGCGCAGGAATTGCGCGCCCGCATCGCGCTTTCGGAACATGGCATGGACTGGCTATGGAACGAGGAGGCCTCCGCCTATTGTTCGCGCGACGCGACCACGCATGAAAGCTCAGGCCTCGTTACCAATGCGAGCTTCCTTGCCTTTTATGCCGGCGTCGGCAGCGCGGAGCAGCGCGCCCGGCTGATCGAGGCGCTTGAGAGGATTTCAGGCAGCGCGACATACCTTCTACCCAGCCTCGAAGCCGAGAGCCGCGCCTATGATCACCGCCGCTACTGGCGCGGGCCGGTGTGGCTAGTGGTCAGCTACATGGCCGCAATTGGTCTTGACGAACAAGGATACCCCCAATGGGCTGCCCGCATCCGAGAGGATTCCGCGCGGCTGATCGAAAAGTCCGGCTTCTATGAAAGCTTCAGCCCCGAAACGGGCGAGGGCTCGGGCGGCCCAGACTTCTCGTGGACGGCGGCGATGTGGCTTGCATGGTGTGGGCGATGATCGGTCGTTTCTCGAAGCCTGCCCCGGCGCACTATCCGTGGATCCTGATCGGTCTTTTGTGGATGGTCTCTTTCCTCAACTCGGCTGACCGCGCGATCCTCAATGCGGTCAAGCCGTTGCTGCGCGATGCTTTCGCGATCACCGACGTGCAGCTCGGCGTGGTCGATACGGTCTTCTTCTGGACCTATGCGGTCTGTGCCTTCCTGTTCGGGCGGATCGGCGACAGTGTGCGGCGCCGCAACATGGTGCTGTTCGGCCTACTGTTCTGGAGCATGGCAACGGGCTTGATGCCCGTTGCCACCTGCTTTGCCATGCTGCTCGGAATGCGCACGCTGGTCGCCGTGGGAGAGAGCACCTATTACCCCACGGCAACCGCGCTCATCAGTTCATGGCACCGCCCGGCCATGCGCAGCCGCGCGCTGGCGATCCACCAGACGGCAGTGTTTGCGGGCGGGGGGATCGGCAGCTGGGCAGCCGGCGCTCTGGCGGATGCGCATGGCTGGTCCATGCCCTTCATCGTTTTCGCGCTTCTGGGCGGGATGGTGTTCGGCGTGCTGATTTTCACACTGCGCGACGATGCCGCGGAGGTGCCGCCGATTTCTGCTGAGGTGCACAAGGAAGAACCGCTCAAGCTGATACTCGCCAATCCGGCCGCTCTGCTTTTCTGCGGGGTGTTCTGTCTGGCCACGGCGGCCTCTTCGGCGGTGCTCAACTGGTGCAACACCTATGCTCACGACGTGTTGGGGCTGAACCTTGCCGATAGCGCGCTGGTCGGACCGGTGATGATTACCACCGCGGGCTTTGTCTCGGTGCTGGTCGGTGGCTGGCTGTCCGATCGGCTGGCGGCGACGAGTGCGGTCGGTCGCATGACTGTGCTCGCGCTCGGCCTTGCGCTGGCGGGGCTTTTCCTGCTGCCCTTCCCATGGGCTGGATCGGTGGTGGTGGTGGGCGCGCTGCTGTTCGCCACCAGCTTCGGCAAGGGACTGTTTGACGGCTGCATCTATGCCGCCATGCATGATGTGGTGCCAGACTCCGCCCGCGCTACTGCGGCGGGGCTGATGACCATGTTGGGTTTCCTCGGTGCGGGAATCTCGACTGTCGCATTGCCCGCGATTGCCGTGGACACGGGGCTTGCTGCGGGCTTTGCCATGTTGGCGGGGCTCTATGCACTGGCCGTCCTCGCACTGCTGGCTGGCCGCCCGGTGGTGCGGCGCGCGATTGCCCGACTGGGCGGGGAGGCGGTTCATGGCTGACGCACCGCTTTATGGCGGGATCGAACTGGGCGGTACCAAGACGGTCTTCGCTGTCGGCACGGGAAAGGGCGGGATCATCGCCCGTCACACCATCCTGACCCGCGCACCCGAGGCGGTGATCGCCGATGCCGCGACCTTTTTCAAAGAGTATGGCCAGAGCATCGCATCGCTCGGCGTGGGCGCGTTCGGCCCCATCGTCATTGATCCTGCCGCGCCAGGTTACGGGCGATTATGCGAGACCAACAAGGCGGGTTGGAGCGGCTTCGACCTCGTCGGAGCGCTGGCGGCGGCGATACCAGTGCCGCTGCGGCTAGCCACCGATGTCGGTGCGGCGGCGGTGGGCGAGGCGCGACTTGGGGCTCTCCGCGACAAGAAGATGGGCGTCTACCTGACAGTGGGCACCGGCATCGGCGGTGCGATCGTCTCTGGGGGAGAGGTCCTACCGGCTCTTCTCCATCCGGAGATGGGCCACATCGCTCTTCAACGGTTGCCTACGGACACAGCGCGCTCAACCTGCGCTTTTCACGACGACTGCGCTGAAGGTCTCGCTGCCGGACCCGCGATTGCCGCACGTTTCGGTACGTCGCTCGATCATTTCGCACCCGAAGGCGCGGAATGCGAGATGATTGCCCATTACCTTGGCCAACTATGCGCGCAGATTGTGCTGATGCTCTCACCGGAACGGATCGTGCTGGGCGGCGGCGTGGGCGGAGCGCCGGGGCTTGTCCGCACGGTGCACCGAGCAACGGTCCATCAACTCGGTCGCTACGCGCCGGCCGCAGTCGGCCATCAGGATTACCTGACCGCACCCGCCCTCGGTAAGGATGCCGGGATCATCGGCGCCCTTGTGTGTGCAATCGAGGCGATTGGGGAGATGGCTTGACATGTCGCACCGCTCCAAGACGGTGGTTCTAGATCGCGCGTTTCACGAGCGGCCATGGGGACGTCCCGATCTACCAGCGGCCTACGGGGCGGAAGGACGCAGGATTGGCGAAGTTTGGCACCAGTCTCCAGATGCAGCTTTGCCCGTTCTTATCAAGTCGCTCTTCACCTCCGAAAGCCTTTCGGTTCAGGTTCACCCTGATGATGCTTCGGCGCTGCGCGCGGGCTTACCAAGTGGCAAGGAAGAGTGGTGGCTCGTCACCGCCGCCGAACAGCATTCTGTACTCGGGATCGGTCTACGCTCGCCCGCTACTTCAGAGGTGCTCCGAGAGGCGGCACTCGACGGTTCGATCATCGATCTGATGCAGTGGTTTCCGGTTAATGCGGGCGATTTCTTTCACATCCCGCCGGGAACTGTTCATGCGATCGGCGCGGGCGTTGACATCGTCGAGGTGCAGCAAAACGCCGATGTCACCTATCGCCTTTACGATTATGGCCGGGGCCGCGAGCTGCATTTGGATATCGGTATTGCGGCGGCGCAGGCCCTTCCGCACCCGCCGCAATTACGCGGCCGCCTCACACAAAAGGGGCTCGAAGGCGAAGGACCACGATTGCTGACCGAATGCCCGCACTTCAAGGTTTGGTATGTCGATGCAAGCGCACTTGGCGCTTTTCCAAGCGGCGACTTTCAGATTGTGCCTTTGGCTGGAGACGCAGTGATTGAAGATTTTATCATCCGTCCCGGTGTAGTGCTTTGGGGTCATCCCTTAGACCTTTGCTCGGCGTCTTCGGATTTTGCCTGCCTCGTCATCGATGCGGCCAAACCATCATGCCGGCCACAACGCGAACGCGATTAAATGGAAAGGGGTGGGGCTTGGAATTGCTCTTGGCTCTTGGAAGTTATCGGGGCGCAGGACCGGCAGCTTCAGCCTTTACGGCTGACTGATTTCGGCGTGATCGGACATTCGCCGCCGCAAATCACAACGACTCATTCTGGGTCGCCAGCCGCCGTTCATTTTCCGGCCTAAGAATGGCCGACTGCTTTTTGATAAGGACGGCGGTTACGAGCTCGCCTATTTTCGGTATGGAGGCTCCGCGTCTGAAAAGGCCTACTTCATTAAAATCTACAATTTGGCCTTCTCAAAGCCATGAAATCTTTGAGGGCAGCCCATAGCTCCCTTCTATCCATAGCGGTTCGCGAGCTGGTGCCTGAAAGCGGACCTGCTCCCCCGTAATGTCCAAGGACCGGGGCTGGGACGAAGCCGTCGTTCCGGAGCAGTCCATCGAATGACTGGCATCCCCAGAAGCGGACGGGACCTTGGTCGGGGTTGTGGATGGCAGCCGTCCCATGTCCGCTTTCCGAAACCTGACATACAGGAAGCCACCCCAGAGCTCCCAATGGCCACCTGTCGCCAATCTGCGCCTCAGAACCTCGCCGAGACACCGACGTAAAGCTGCACATCCGGCGTTGCCCGGTTGAGGCCGAAATTGCCGCCGATGTCGAGTTGAAGCTCGTCGTTCAGCAGATAGCTCACCGCCGCATCGGCGGAATACTGGCGCACCGTCCCGGCCGGGTCCCAGTTCTCCGAGGTCCACAGCTCCACCGCCATCGTCGTCCGCGGGGCGACGGGATAGGCGAGGTTGACTACGCCCTGAAACTCCAGATGTCGGTCGTCGGGACTGAGGGCATCGGCCAGCAGGTTCACCTGCGGAACCAGCGTCAGCGTGGCCTTGCCTACCGGCACCTGAACCGGGACGATCACGCCGCCTTCCCACTCGCCATTGCCGATCCCACGCTCGGCGGTGGGCGCCTTGACGAAGGGCAGCAGCGCCACCTGCACGCGGCTGTTGGGGCCGGTGAGGCGCTGCTTGAAGCGCAAGGTCAGATCGCCCACCCCGCGCTGGCTGACGGTTTGTCCGTCCGCGCGGGTGCGCACTTCGACCAGCGGGACGATATTGAGCTGGATGTCGCTGTTAGGGCCAAGCCCGTATTTCACTACGGGATTGGTATAGACCAGCACATCGGTGCGCGCCGGACCAGCGGCAAGGCGGGTCCAGCTGAACAGGTCGGCTTCCACCTGCACCATGCCTTCAGGGACGGTGCAGGCGGCGTTGCTCTTGGTGGGGCGGTCGGTGCAGATCGGGCCGGGATCGGCGGTGGGTTCGTTCACGATCTCCGCCGACGCATCATCCGCGCCGGTCTGCGCCATCAACGGCGAGGGAAAGAGGATCAGCGCAGCGGCACTGACGGCAAGGCAAGGCTTGGGCATGGTCGTTCGATCCTTGTGCCGCACCCTTCTGGCAGCGGCAATGGAGTAGCCCTTGCTCCGAGTGGCCATAAAGAAGCCATGTGAATCAGATCGCAGGCACCTCGGGCGGCACCAGCCGATAGCCAACCGCCGGTTCATTGCGGATCAGTTGCGGCGCAGCGGGATCAACTTCCAGCTTCTGACGCAGAGCGCGGATCGCGACCCGGAGATAATCGATGTGATCCTCATGCGCTGGCCCCCAGACCGCGCGCAGCAGGTGGCGATGCGTCAGCACCCGCCCAGCGTGACGGGCGAGTTCGGCAAGGACAGCAAATTCCTTCGGGGTAAGATGCACCGGTGCCTCATCGCGCGATACGGTATGGCAGAACAGATCAATGGTCAGCGGCCCGCAGATGATCGGCTCCTGATCCTCGCCGGGGCCGAGATCGACGAGATTGTCGACGTAGAGTTGGAGCTTTGCCGCCTCGCTTGCCACAGCACCGGCAGCCTCCTTGTCACCGGGATTGCGGCGCAGGCTGCGCGCACCCGTCTGGATCGCGAGCAGGCGTGGCTTCACATCCTCGCCGATCGAGGCGAGCAGCACTGCGCGCATCCGGTCGCGCTCTTTCGAGGCGATCGTTGCACTAGCCTCGGCTTCCAGCCGCGCGCGTTCGAGGGCGAGAGCAGCCTGATCGAGCAGATTACCGAACAATTCGCGCTGGCTTTCGGCGACCGGCGGGCGGCCATCAGTGCGCGCAAGGCCGATAGCGGCGTGGACCTTGCCCGCACCGCTCACGGGATGGAACTGCCAGTCGGTCGGGCTAACGTGCAGCATGCCGCGCCCGGTTACGCGGCCTTGTTCAAGCGCGGTTGCGAGCGCGGCATGATCATTGGGGGCAAGGGCGGGACTGGCGGGCTGTGCCGCGAGTATCTGGGCCGGCTCGGCCTCGACCGCGAACACCACGTGACAATCGAAAAGCCGGGCAAGATCACAGGTCACAACCGCAGCCACGGCATCGCGGTCGGTGCAGGACAGCAGCCTACGCGCCAGCCCGGCGATGGTAGCATTGCGTGCGGCCCTCTCTGCGGCGAGTTGTGCCTGGGTGCGCATTGCGCTTGTCAGCTGGCTGGTGACCACTGCCACCAGGAACAGCGCCATCACGGTCACCAAATCGGCAGGGCTATCAATGCGCAATGTGCGATAGGGCTCGGTGAAGAAGAAATTGAACACCAGCGTGGCGATCACCGATACCGCCAAAGCCGGAACCAGCCCGGCATAGCGCGCTGTCACCAGCACCGGCGGGAGATAGAGCAGCACTACTGCCGCCGATCCCCAGCCCGGCGCCAGCAGCAGTCCGGCGAGCGTCGCTGCGAGCGTCAACAGCAGACCGAGAGCAAGGCCGATAGCGCGCGAACCGGCGCTGGGGGGGGTGGCGAGCGGAGATGGTAGATCATCGTGCATAGGGGCAAAGATGCGCCCGAACGCTGCCCGCGTCGAGCCGTGCGGTGGCGCCGACTTAGCAATCCACATGGAAAATTTATGGCGATCAGGCGCACATGGCTCGGCATGGACACCGCACATCCCGGCCAGCCCAGCGCTGCCTCATCCGCTCATTCCTCTCCCCGCGAAAGCCTGCCCGTGCTGATGCTCGGCGCGATCGGCGTCGTGTTCGGCGATATCGGTACCTCGCCACTCTACGCGCTCAAGGAAAGCTTCGTCGGCCCGCACCCACTCGCCGTCGATCAGCTTCACGTGTTCGGCGTGCTGAGCCTGATCTTCTGGTCGCTGATGCTGATCGTGACGATCAAATATGTGTTCGTCGCGATGCGGGCGGACAACAAGGGCGAGGGTGGCTCTTTCGCCCTGCTTGCCCTGATTTCGCGCCACATCCAAAACCGCCGGGCGAGCGCGGTGCTGGTGGTGCTGGGCGTGCTGGCGGCTTCGCTGTTTTATGGCGATGCGATGCTGACCCCGGCGATCTCGGTGCTGTCGGCGGTCGAGGGGCTGACCATAGTCAACCCGGCGCTGGAGGCGCTGGTGCTACCGATCGCGGTGGTGATCATGATCGCGCTTTTTCTGATCCAGTATCGCGGCACAGCAAAGGTGGGCGCGCTGTTTGGTCCGGTGGTGCTGATTTACTTCGCAACGCTGGCAACGCTGGGCGTGGTCAACATCGCAGCCCGGCCTGAAATCCTCGGCATCCTCAGCCCGCACCACGCCGCGCAATTCTTCATGTACGATCCCCATCTGGCGTTTCTTGCCATGGGCTCGGTGTTCCTCGCGGTGACGGGCGCGGAGACGCTTTATGCCGACATGGGTCACTTCGGGCGCAAGGCCGTGGGTTTCAGCTGGCTGACGGTCGCCTATCCCTGCCTGATGCTCAATTACATGGGGCAGGGCGCGCTGATGCTGGGCGATCCGTCCACGGCCGAAAATCCCTTCTACCTGATGGCGCCGGAATGGGCCCGCCTGCCGCTGGTGTTCATTGCGACGGCGGCGACCATCATCGCCAGCCAGGCGGTGATCTCGGGGGCGTTTTCGGTGACGCACCAAGCGGTGCAGCTGGGCTTCCTGCCGCGGCTCAAGACCCTGCAGACCAGCGCCAAGGCGGCCGGGCAGATCTACATCCCGGCGATCAACTGGGGGCTGCTGGCGATGGTGCTGGTGCTGGTGCTGGGCTTCGGGGAATCGACGCGGCTTGCGTCGGCCTATGGCATTTCGGTGATCGGGACGATGATCATCACCACGATGATGCTGGCCTTCCTGGTGTTCCACGTATGGCGCTGGAACAAGCTGCTGGCCGCTGGCACCATTGCCCTGTTCGCTCTCGTCGACGGCATCTACTTCGCCTCGAACATCGCCAAGATCCCCGATGGCGGCTGGTTCCCGCTGGCGGTGGCAGGGGTGCTGTTCACGCTGCTGACCACCTGGGCGACGGGCCGCAGAATCATGCGCGAAAGGCTGGCCGAGGGCGAAGGCGGCTTCTCCCTTGAGCAGTTCATCGTCTCCACCGCAAAATCGGTTCACCGGGTGCGCAACACGGCCGTCTATCTGTCAGCCGCGGACACCGGGGTGCCCTCGGCCTTGCTCCACAACCTCAAGCATAATCAGGTCCTGCACGAGCGGGTGCTGATCGTGACCGTGAAGGTGGAAGAGGTGCCGCAGGTCGCGCCTGAGCAGCGAACCGAAGTTCACGATGCGGGCCACGGCTTCTACCGCGTGATCATCCGCTATGGTTTCATGGAAGAGGTCGATATTCCGCGTGAGCTGTCCGCGCTCGGTTGCCTCGATGGCAGCTTCGATCCGATGACCACGAGCTATTTCCTTGGCCGCCAGAAGCTCATCCCTTCGGTCGATCACCCTGGGATGGTGCGGTGGCGCGAGGCCCTGTTTGCGTGGATGTCGAAAAGCTCGGAGAGCGCGATGGAGAGCTTCAAGCTGCCGACCAACCGTGTGGTGGAACTGGGAAGCCAGCTGCAGATCTGACCGGGCGCTTTCGATGGCTTGCTGGACAGCCGTGCAGTCGCAGAGAGCTGAGCACCCCACATCGCACTTGGTCATCGATCCGCCATCGATCCTTTTTCGGTCATGAATGGCGCCCCCTCTCGATCCCGAAGTCGATATGGCGGCTTCTGGCGGAACCGGACGAACCATTTTCGTGATGGAATGGCCGGCTCTGGGTCGGAACCCGCCATTCGTTTCCCGCTCCAGCAGCGGCCGTGACACCCGCGTAAGGACGATGTGCGAAGAGGCTTTGCGTCAGGTCAGACTGTTCCAATTGGAACGCTGGCGAATGGCGTTCGCCCCCAACACCTCTTGCCGGGCAATGCAGTTTATGAAGAGTTTGGGATTGCTCGGAACAGAACCAAAGCTGTACGGATGAGCTCGCTCATCCGTTTTTGCGAGCGACCTAAACAAATAAATGAGCGCACCGCCAATCGGGTAAACCGGCCACGCCGGATCAGGGCCGATTTAAGCGCTGAATTGCCGCCATTTCTGAGCGGGTGCTCCGATCAGAACGCCGATGAAATCACAGGCTGGAAGGCCGCCTTTAGCAGCCAATGCTCCGCCAGATAACACATTGAAATAACTGGAGCGGGCGAAGGGATTCGAACCCTCGACCCCAACCTTGGCAAGGTTGTGCTCTACCCCTGAGCTACGCCCGCTCACTGGCGCTGACAGAAACCGCGAAAGCGCTTGTTCCTGCCGGAGAGGCGGCGCGATTAGCAGCGGCTTTGTGTGCCTGCAAGCGCAAAATTGCGGCGATTGGGGCTTGATCGGACGAGGGTGAGCGGCCAGCACGTTTGCGCGCTTCACATTGGCGCGGGCCATCCCACATTGGGGCCGGAACGGCGCGCGGTGCGCGCAAGCACAGCAGGAGCAGATATCTTGGCCAGCATGGGATTGAGCATCGACGAACAGAAGGCCGTCGACCGTTTCCGCAAGGCGGTGGTGGAGCCTTCGCAGAACCAGCTCGTCATCCTCGACTTCTGGGCCGAGTGGTGCGGGCCGTGCAAAGCGCTGACCCCGGTGCTGGAGAAGGTCGCGGCGGAGTATGCCGACAAGGGCGTGGTGCTTGCGAAGATCAATGTCGACGAGGAGCAATTCATCGCCGCCCAGTTCCAGGTGCGCTCGATCCCGACCGTCTATGCCATGTTCCAGGGACAGCCGGTCGCCGACCTCACCAGCGCGCGCAGCGAATCGCAGCTGAAGGCGATCCTCGATCAGCTTCTCGCCCAGCTTCCGGTGCAGGGCGGAGCCGCAGGCGAGAGCGTGCCGCAGGGCCCCTCGCCCGAGGAGCTCGCGCAGTTCGTGAAGATGGGCGAGGAAGCGCTCGGCGCAGGCGATTTTCAGCGCGCTGCGAGCATCTTTGCCCAGATCACCGAATTTGCGCCCGAGAATGCGCCGGCCCATGCCGGCCTCGTGCGGTCGCTGGTGCAACTCGGCGAGATCGAACAGGCGCAGCAGGTCATGCAGGTCATCGACAGCGATCCGCGCCTTGCCGCCGATGCCGCCATCGCCCCGGCCCGCAGCGCGCTCGAACTGGCGGGCACGCGGGTCGACGACGGCGAGTTGGCTGCCCTGCGCGCCGCTGCCGAGGCTGCACCGCAGGACATGGACGCCCAGTTCGCCTATGCCGAGGCAGCCTTTGCGGCAGGCGAGCGCGATGCCGCCGCCGACACGCTGCTGGCGATGATCGCCGCCGACCGGGAATGGAGCGAGGGCGCCGCGCGCGCGAAGCTGCTCAAGATCTTCGAGGCGACAGGACTGGAGGACGAATGGGTCGTCGGCGTCCGCCGCCGCCTGTCGCGCGTATTGTTCGGATGACGAAACGCCTCTCGATCTTCCCTCTGACGGGCGCGGTGCTGTTTCCCGGCATGCAGCTGCCGCTCCACATTTTCGAGCCGCGCTACCGCGCGCTGGTCGGCGATGCGCTGATCCGTGACCGCCTGATCGGTATGATCCAGCCGCAGCGCCCGATCGAGGGTGCGCCGCTGTTCTCCGTCGGCTGCGTCGGGCGAATCGGCGAGATCCAGGCGCTGGACGACGGGCGCTACAACCTCGTGCTCGAAGGCACGGCGCGCTTCCGGCTGGTGCGCGAGCTCGACGTCACCACCGCCTTTCGCCAGATCGAGGCCGAGATCTACGACGAGGACGAGGACGAGACGCTGACCCACGCCCAGCGCGGCGGGTTCGAGCGCGAGGCCCGGGCCTTCGCCGATGCGCAGGGCTACTCGGTCGACTGGGATTCGGTGGCGCGGCTCGATGATCGCTCGCTGATCAATGGCGTTTCGCAGATCGCGCCCTTCGATCCGGCCAGCAAGCAGGCGCTGCTGGAGGCCGAGACGCTCACCGATCGCTGCGAGTTGCTGGTCCAGCTGATGCAGTTCTACGGACGCCACGACGGCGGCGAGGAAATTGTCACTTTGCAATAGGCCTAGCCTTTGCAGGGTACCGGCTGCGCGCAGTGCCTTTGCCACCGGCGCGCTGCTGGCCCCGGCGAGATTGACATCGAGCACCGCGATATCCGGCGCCTGCCGCTCCAGAAGATCGAGCGCCGCGGCCGGAGTGGGAGCCGGTCCGATGATGGCGCAGCCGAATGCCCCCAAGCGACTGGTCGGCGTGGAGTGCGCGCGGGATGGCGATCACCACGCCGTCGCGACGGGCATCGAGCAGGCTGGCGAAGGACGGCAGGATCGCGGCCCCGGGGGCGACCGCCCGCGCCTCGCGCGCGCAATCGTGCGACGGATCGACGAATGCGGTAATCTCGACTGCGCCCGTCGCGGCAATCGCGCCGAGGCGATGCCGGCCGAGTGAAGGTCCGCAGGGGCGCTCTTGCCGCAGGCATGGCTTGAGCGTTGGGGACGGCGACTACACCCGAACGGGGTGTTGGTCCTATCGCTGGCTAAGGATAAGTCCTTATATCCTTAGTTTGTAGAGTGTAGGGCCATGGACATTCAGCCATCCCGAGATTGCGAATTCGGCGCTGGTTCGTCTGGCAAGGGTGACCTTGCGAACGGCGCTTACGGGATCATCGATCAGGACAGTGCTCCAAGCTCAGGCTCCGTAGCGGAGCAGAAGCTGCGGCGCCGTCACGCAGGGCCCGTGCAGGATTATCCGGGTGACGCTACGACGATGCCCGCGCTGCTTCGGACATTCCGCGGCGAGGCAAAATTGACGCTCGCCCAGGTTGCAAAGGCGCTCGGGGTGAGCAATCCCTCGGTCTGGGCTTGGGAGAATGGCAAGGCGAAACCCGCGCCCGAGCGCCTCGAGGCGATCGCCAAGGTCTATCAGGTGCCGGCCCATGTGCTGTCGCTCGCGCTGGAAATCGACCGGGACGGCACCGCCGCCGCTGCGCGGGCCCAGGAGGATCTGGGTTTCCGCCGGACGCTGCTTGATGTGGCCCGGCAATTCGTGGCCATGGCGTATGACATCGAGCCCAAGGCGGTGCGGATCGCGGTCGAACTCTGATCTGTCCGGCGCGATTTTCAGACGACGGAGAAGGGCGGCATCTGCCGCCCTTTTTGTTTGGCGATTGTATACTTTGCAAACACAGGGCTTAAGTCGCTGTTTTTACGCGACTCTGTGAGGGCTTGTGGCATCCTCCGCCAATCGCAGAAACGGAGAATGCCATGGCAATGAACCCAGAGCAGCAAAAGGCACTTCAGGCAGAGCGTGAAGAAATGCCCACGGACGTTCGGCAAGCAGTCGCGCTAGAAGCAATGGCTGACCGGCTTCAACTCACGAACGAGAAGCTAACGTCGCTGCTCCACCATGTCGCAGCGATTGGCCGTAGAGGATGACATGAACTCCACGTAGAATTCGGCGCGAGCAAGTATCTTGGTTACGTCCTCGCCAATCTCGGCTGTTTGGACAGCATAAGAAAGCGCCCTGTCTCGCACTGCACCATCCGATTTATCTTCGATGATCTCGCCAACGCTGATTCCGGCTTTTCCGGCTTGGCCTTAGTCAGCTTGCGAAGCCGCTGTTCCCAGCGCGTCTCATCCTCGTCCGCACCGTGCTCGCGGATATCCAAGGGTTCGCTCTATTATCACTTCGTCTCGTTCGACGATCTGATCGCGGCCGCTCTTGCAGAGCGTTACGCCGAAGGGGTGGAGCTCAGTGTGCAGCAGTGCCACGAGCTTATGCATTGCTGCACAACACGGGAAGAATTCCTTGCGGGAATGCGCCAGATCGTGGATCTCACGTCGGGGCCGCAAACGGTAAACTTCAGGCTGGCCCGCGCGCAGATCATCGGCATGTGCTCCAGCAACCTGGCCTTGCGCAAGCGTGTGGCGGAAGAGCAAAGTCGGCTGTCGAAGGCGATCGAGGCCTTGCTTGGTGAGGCGCAGGCACGGTCCTGGCTGCGGCCCGATCTGAATGTCGCCGCGGCGGCCCTTCTGGTTCAGGCCTACACTTTCGGCAAGGTCATCGACGACATCGCGCTCGAGCCGATCGACGGGGCCGCCTGGCTCGACCTCATATCCAACCTCTTCGAAAGCTTCTTCGCCAGCTAGCCATGGCGGCGAACAGTGATGGGTAAAGCTGTCGGCCGGGCCACTGTGCACGGGCGATTAATACTGCACCCGCCGCAGGGGCGGGCAGGCAATACACCCATTTGAGTCACCACTAAAGAATGTAAGCAATCTTTAACCATTCTTTACAGTTTGGCTCCGTATTTCAGTAGAGCGCCAAGGGTGATTTGGAATCAGGGGTGGAACATGGAATTCAAGAAGACCTTCGCAAAATTTGTTCGCGGCAATAAGGGTGCGACCGCCATCGAATACGGATTGATTGCCACTTTGATCGCAGTTGCTGCCATTAACAGTATGCAATCTGTTGGTTCGGCGGTCTCGACGATCTTTCAACACGCTCCAACCGCGCTGGAAAATCAGTAAGCCACTCCAGGTCTCCTGGTAAAGCGGAGTGCTTACGTGGCGGGGCTGCTCTAGGGCGGCCCGCCATTTTCCGTTCTACTGTCAATCGCAGTCCGGCTGATTTGGTCAATGACCAGCTTTCCGGACCAATACGCCCGGCCGAGGGTGCAAATTGTGACAAGGGGCCTGATTAGTTCTCTTCAATCTTGCTCAGACAACGAAAAAGGAAAATGATGGCACTCCAAGCCACTTCCGCAGTCGAGCAATCTGTCTGGCATCAGGCTGGCGGCGACAACTAAAGCCTCGGCGAGCTTTCGCGTCATGACGGCTCTCTGGCCGCCGCCAGGCCGTCAGTTTCTAAGGATCATCCGGTGACCGCGCCCCCTTCGCCGTGGCGTGCCGGGCCGTGCCTAAGGTGCTCGGCTACGAGACGCCCAGTTCTTACCCCAATTTCATGCCGCGCCAGCCTGCGCGGCGCTATCGCTCGGTCGATGCGCTGATCCCGGCCTATAACGAGGAGCTGTGCATCGAGGGCTCGCGCCGGTCTCTGCAGCTAACAAGGCCGATCAATCGATCACCGCCTCTGCCAAGACCGAAGACTTCTCGCAGGACCTCGGCGCCTTTGCGCGGCTATCAAAAAAATCGGGGGGATTGCATGGGGTGGCCCGGCACGCCCTGAAATCCCCACAAGTTGCATTCGCAACGAAAGTTAAAAATCTATATTTATTGGAATTTTCGGCTTGGGGGCGCGTTTATCGGCTTCGCTCTCTCCCCCCCGCCATTCGGGCATCCTGCGCTTTGCCGTTGGGAGAAAAACAATAAGTCCTATTTAATACCCCCAAAAGTGGTGTTAGCTGGCACCGACCGACTCCGTTAATCAGTGGCGGCGTCCTTGTGTGATCATCGGATGGCAGGGCAATGCAAATCGAACGCGGCTCCTTGATGCTGGCCCCCAGATCGCTGGCCGGTCTGCCGGTCACCGGGGAAAGCCTCGACACTGCGAAATGGCTGCAGGCGCAGGAGGCCATGTCCCACCTGATCGCCCAGACTTCGACCGATGCGTTCGTGGCGATCGATACCGGCAACCGCGTCATCTATTGGAACAGCGGCGCTGAACAATTGTTCGGCTGGAGCGTCGAGGAGATTGTCGGCCAAAGTCTCGACCTCATCATCCCGATGGACAAGCGCGGGGGACACCAATCGGCTGTCCGCCGCCTGTCGGAGGGCCACAAGCCGCGGCTGGTCGGCAAGATGACCGACGTGATCGCGCTCCATCGCGACGGCCGCGAGGTTGCGATCGAGCTCTCGCTCACCCACTGGTGCGATCAGGTGACCGGCAAGCCGGCCGGCTATGCCTCGATCATGCGAGACGTCAGCGAAAGGCGCAGGCTCGAAGCGGAGCGCGACGCTTACGGCCGCAAGCTCGAGGAGCAACTCGCCGCGATCGAGGCAACCTCCGATGGTGTCGCCATTACCGATGCCGATGGCTGCTTCATCTATATGAACCCGATCCATGCCGCGATGTTCGGCTACGACGATCCTCAGGCCATGGTCGGAAGGCACTGGTCCGTCCTTTACGCCGAACATGAGAAAGACCGTCTCGAGCGGGAGGCCATCCCCATCGTCTTCGCCAAGGGCCATTGGCGTGGTGAGGCAAAAGGGTTCCGCCGTGACGGAACCCTGGTTGAGCAGGAGGTCGCGCTGGCCGCCAGCCCCAACGGTGGGCTGGTGTGCACGACCCGCGATATCGGCGAACGCCAGCGCGCGCTGCGAGAACGCATCCGCGCCCGCGAGAAGCTGCTCCTCGCCGAGCGGCAGGAGATCATCGGGCGTGCGGTGACCGGGCTGGCGCATGATTTCGCCAATCTGATGGCGGTGATCTCTGCTTCAGTCGCCTCGCTGAGCCTCAAGAGCAGGGACGGGTCGCCCGAACTCGAGCGCCTCAAGGACGCGGCAGCACAAGCCACCTCCATGGTGGAGATGATCCTCGCGCCGACCAAGGCCGCGCGATCGGACCAGGGTCTCGATGCCAAGAGCGCCCTCGCCAATGTGGTGGATCTGACGGCACTGAGCCTCAAGCCCGATCACCTGATCCGCCTGCACCTTCCGACCGAGGACCTGCAATTGCGCGCCGAGCGCAGCGAGTTTCTGCGGGTCATGATGAACCTGTGCTCGAATGCGCGTGACTCGCTCCCGTCCGACGCGGCAGGTCGGATCGAGATCACCGCCGAACGGTTCGCCGCAGACACCGAACTGTCAGCCATGCTCGTGGGGACGATTCCGGATGGTCCGGCCGCTCTCATCACCGTTTCGGACGATGGATGCGGTATCCCGTTCGAGCACCTCGAGCGGATTTTCAAGCCGTTCCACACGACCAAGACCTACGGGACCGGCATCGGCCTTTCGGTGGTATCGAGCCTGGTCCTCGAGGCGGGGGGCTGCATCTGCGTCGAAAGCGGCGATTGCGGGACCATCTTCCAGATCGTCTGGCCGCTGTCTCAGGGTGCGATGCCTCCCGATCGCAAGGCGCCTCGGGAGAGAGCCGAGGGACCGGAGCTGCGGGGCAAGAAGATTCTCGCAATCGACGACAATGAAGCGGTCCTGGGGCTCATCGACTCGGTTCTGAATGACGAAGGTGCCGAGGTGACGACCTGCTCCGATCCTTTGGCGGCGCTCGAACTGCTTGACGGGGAGGCCGCCTATCTGGACGCGCTGATCGTCGACTATGATATGCCTGAAATGAACGGCGCGAAGCTTGCCGCCAGTGTTGCGGCGCGCTGGCCGCAATTGCCGATCATCCTGTGCACAGCCCTGCTCGAATCCGAAAACACATTTGGTGACGCTCCCTTTGCGGGCCATGTCACCAAATCCGAACTCACCACGCAACTTCAGCAGACGCTGCGGAGCGCGCTGGCTGAATGCGAAGGGAATACATAAAATGCGCGTTCTGTTTGCTGACGACCATGCCCTTTTGCGCGATACGCTGAAGGCCTTTCTTGAAGCTGACGGCAGCATGTCCATCCAGCTTGCCGTGGACGTGCCCGATGCCCTCCGGATCATCAGGCAGGAGGGCGCCTTCGATCTCGTGCTGCTCGACTATCACATCCCGGGAATGGACGGCCTTCTGGGTCTGCGACAGGTTATCGCCGCGCAAGGCGACGCGCCGGTCATCCTGCTGACCGGCATGGCGACCGCAGGAACTGCGGAGGCGGCGCTCCGGCACGGGGCTCTGGCAGTGCTGAGCAAGACCTTGCCGAGCGACAAGCTGAAGGACGCGATCGTCGCGGCCGTCGGGCGGACGCTCATTCCCCAGTACGGCCTGGGCAGCATAGGTGCGGGAAGCGGGGATGCGCTGATGTTGACGCCGCGCCAGGAGCAGGTGCTGCGCTGCATCTGCAACGGGATGTCCAACAAGGCCATCGCGCACCACCTCAAGCTGCAGGAAAACACGGTCAAGATGTACGTGAAGATGATCTTCGCGAAGCTGAACGTGAGCAGCAGGACTCAGGCTGTCATCGCTGCCCGCGACCTGCTTGCGGTCTGACCGGGAGCCGCGGTTCAATCGCCCAGCCACGCAAACCTGAGCGAACCCCTGTGCCCTTCCGGCGCCAGCACGGCGCGCAGGGCCTCCAGCAGGGGCGGTAGTCCCTGCGTGAAGGCATAGGGCGGGTTGACGATGAACAGGCCCGCCCCGTTGAAGATGCCGGGCTGATCGGCGTCATAGAGCCAATGCTCGATCGTCAGGAGCTTCGGGATGCCGAGTCGGCGCAGCTTCTCCTTCCAGCGCTGATGGATGCCGCGGTCCTTGAGCGGATACCAGATCACGGTCACGCCGTGCCCCCACTTGCGGTGGGCGGCAGCGAGGGTGGCGGTGATCCGGTCGCGCTCATCGGCCTGCTCGTAAGGCGGGTCGACCAACACGGCCCCGCGCGCGGTTCTGGTTGGCAGCATCGCCAGCCACAATTCGTAGGCATCGCGTTCGTGCACGGCAGCGGGCGTGCCGCGCATCGCGCTGCGCAAGGCGCGGGCGTCCTCGGGGTGCTTCTCGTTGAGGATTAGCGCGTCCTGTTCCCGCAGGAGCCGGGCAAGGATGCGGGGACTTCCAGGGTAGAGGCGCGGTTCCTCTCCCGCATTCACCGCCCGGACCGCAGCGCGATAGTCGCCGAGCAAGGGACCGGTGTCGGCAAGGGCGCGCAGCACGCCCCCGGTCGCCTCGCCGGTGCGCGTCGCCTCCTCGCCCTGAAGGTCATAGATCCCGCAGCCGGCATGGGTGTCGATGAAGGTCAAGGCGGAGTCCTTCAGCTGCAAGGCCTGCACCAGCGCGATCAGCAGGCAGTGCTTGACGACATCGGCATTGTTGCCGGCATGGAAGGAGTGGCGGTAGTTCACGCGGCGATCTCCGTGAATGCGCCGGGCGCGATCCCCGCGACAGTCCGGTCGCCGATCGACCAGCGCACCAGCCGCAAGGTGGGCAGCCCGACCGCGGCCGTCATGCGCCGCACCTGCCGGTTGCGCCCTTCGCGGATGACGATTTTCAACCAGGCGTCGGGGACGGACTTGCGCGCGCGGATCGGTGGATCGCGGGGCCAGAGATCGGGTGGGTCGATGCGCAGTGCCTCGGCCGGGAGCGTCATGCCGTCCTTGAGCCGGACGCCCTTGCGCAAGCTCTCCAGCGCGTGCTCTTGCGGATCACCTTCGACCTGCACGAGATAGGTCTTGGGCAGCTTGTAGCGCGGGTCGGCGATGCGCGCCTGAAGCTGCCCGTCATCAGTCAGCAGCAGGAGGCCCTCGCTATCCCGGTCGAGCCGCCCTGCCGGGTACACACCCTTCACCGCGATGAAGTCCGACAGGGTCGCGCGCGCCGTGGGTGATCCACGGTCGGTGAATTGGGACAGGACGCCAAAGGGTTTGTTGAACAGCAGGAGCCGGGCCATTGCGCCCTCATACCGTCAGGCGGCGCCGATGTCTTCATGCCGGTGCCGCGACGGAATGCGTTGACAATGCTCCGGGAAGTCGCAAAGGGATGAGATAACGTTTCACACTTGCATTCCGAGTGCGCTCGGGGCGCAAAGACGAAGCGGCCAACCTCCTTCCCATGGATCTTTCATGACGAGCCATCGCGCCATCCTCGCTGCCTGCCTGTCCTCCAGCGCGCTCCTTGCGCTGCCCGCACCGCTTCTGGCCGCAGATGCCGACGCGGAAGCCGCCGAGACCGATGCCCCAGATGGCATCGTCATTACCGGCACGCGCCCGGCCTATCGCGGCGCGTTCGAGCCCCTCGACGTGCCCCAGGCCGAACAGGTGATCGGTCCGCAGCAGCTGCGCGACATCAACGCGCTCGATTTGAACGCCGCGCTTGATCTGTCGGCCTCGGTGGCGCGGCAGAACAATTTCGGCGGGCTGTGGAACGCCTTTGCGGTCCGCGGCTTCGTCGGCGACGAGAACCTGCCGAGCAATTACCTCGTCAACGGTTTCAACGCCGGGCGCGGCTTTGCCGGCCCGCGCGATCTGTCGGGGATCGAGGCGGTCGAAATCCTCAAGGGCCCGCGCGCGGCGCTGTTCGGGCGCGGCGAGCCGGGCGGGACGATCAACCTCGTCACCAAGCGCCCCAAGTTCGAAAGCGCGGGCGAGATCCGGCTGCTGGCCGGTTCCTTCGAGACCTACCGCGCAGATGCCGACGTGCAGACCACGCTCGGCGATGCCATCGGCGTGCGCTTCGTCGGCTTCTACGAGGACGCAGGCTCCTTCCGCGATACGGTGGAGAGCGAGCGCTACGGCTTCATGCCTTCGGTTGCGGTCAAGCTGGGTGATGCGACCCGCGTGGTCTACGAACTCGAATATGCCCGCCAGGAAATCCCCTTCGATCGCGGCGTGGTGGCAGTGAACGGCGCGCTTGGCGTGATCCCGCGCAGCCGCTTCCTCGGCGAGCCGGGCGAAGGGCCGAACATCGCCGAGGTGCTCGGCCACCAGATCGAATTGCAACACGATTTCTCCGACAACTGGAGCGCGCTGGTCGGGGTCAATTACCGCGATACCTCGTTGCAGGGCACTTCGACCGAGGCCGAGCTGACCGGGAGCCGACAGCGCTTGTTGCGCGACGGGCGCACACTCACCCGCCAGCGCCGGTTCCGCGACTACGACGCGACCTATTTCGTCGCGCGCGCCGAACTGGCGGGCAATTTCACCACCGGCAATGTCACCCACCGGGTGCTGATCGGCGCGGATACCGACCGGTTCGAAAATGACCAGGTATTTCTACGGGTGCGCGCGCCGAGCCTCGCCAGCAACCCAACCGAGCAGCAGCTCCAGGCGATCGACATCTTCAACCCGGTCTATGGCCGCTTCCCGCTGCCCACGCCCACCCCGCTCACCAACCGCGTCGAAGTGCAGAAGGCGACCGGCATCTACGGCCAGTACCAGATCAGCATCGCCGAGACCGTCGAGCTGCGCGTCGGCGGGCGCTATGACGATTACGACCAGCGCCTCACCGATCGCGCCGCAGCCGGGCGGGTGACGCGCACCGGCGAGAACCGCTTCAGCCCGCAGGTCGGCGCAGTGTGGCACGCGACGCCCGAACTGTCGGTCTATGCCACCTATGGCGAGAACTTCCGCCCGCTCTCGGGCGCGGATTTCGCCGGCAATGCCTTCGATCCCAACCAGTCGAAAAGCATCGAGGGCGGGATCAAGTATGCCGCCGCCAATGGCCGCCTGACTGCTACGGCCACCGTCTTCAGCATCCAGCAGGGCAACATCCTCGTCTCCGATCCGGTCAATGCCGGCTTCACCCTCGCGGGCGGCGAGGCGCGCAGCCGCGGCTTCGAATTCGACCTCAACGGCGAAATCGCCGAGGGTCTCGATCTGTGGGTGTCCTATGCCTATGTCGATGCCGAGGTGGAAAACGATGTTGCCGACCCCGATTTCGGCAAGCTGATCCGCGCCGGTGACCCGCTTCTCAACATTCCCGAGCACACCCTCAACATCCAGCTCGCCTATTCGACCCGGATCGCCGAGCGCGCTGTGCGCCTGGGCGGCGGGGTGCTCCATGTCAGCGAGCGGCTGGGCGAGGTGGGCACCACCTTCGAACTGCCCGATTACACCCTCGCCCGCCTGTTCGCCGAAACCGAGGTGACCGAGGGCGTGCGCCTGCGGCTCGATATCGACAACCTGTTCGACACCACCTGGTACAGCAATTCCTTCTCGCAGCTGTGGGTCCAGCCCGGTACCCCGCGCAATGTGCGGGTGACCGCCAGCTTCGCGTTTTGACCGACGTGGAACCGCTTGCCGTGACCCCTGCACTCGAAGCCCACGCCCTCTCGCTGGTGCGCGAGGGCAGCCGAGTGCTGGATGACGTATCCTTCACCGTGGCGCCCGGCGAGATCTATGCGCTGCTCGGCGGCAACGGGGCAGGCAAGTCGACGACGCTGCTGACCTTTCTCGGCTTCCTTTCGCCTTCCGGGGGAAGCGTGCAGGTCAACGGGCGCGAGGTTGGCGCCGATGTCGCAGCGGCGCGCGGCGCGATCGCCTACCTGCCCGAGGCGGCAACCCTGTATGGCCATCTCGATGCCTACGAGAACCTTGCCTATTTTCTCGATTTGGCCGGGCGCCGGGTCGATCGTGCCGCGCTGGAAGCGGCGCTCGATCAGGTGGCGCTGCCTCCGGAGGCGCGCGGGCGGCGGATGCAGACCTACTCCAAGGGGATGCGCCAGAAGACCGCAATCGCCCTTGCCTTGCTGCGCGACACCCCCATCCTGTTGCTCGACGAACCCACTTCGGGTCTCGATCCGGTGGCGATCGATGAATTCCACGCGATGGTGAAGGCGCTCGCGGCGGCTGGACGCACGGTGCTGATGGTTACCCACGATGTCTATGGCGCTTGCCAGGTCGCCGACCGTGTCGGCCTGCTGCGCGGCGGCAGACTGGTGGGAAGCTTCGAGGCCGGACCGCAAGGCCGGATCGACACCGAAACGGTCCATGCCGCCTTTGCTGCGCGCGGGGCCTCATGAGCCTTGTCTTTCGGATTGCGCGGGAGGAATGGCGGCTGTGGTCGCGCTCGCGTGTCGTGGTGATCGCCGCGCTGACGATCGCGGTGCTGGTCGGGGTGACCAGCCTCCTCACCGCTCGGGGTGTGGCGGATCAGGCAGCCAACCGGACCGCGCGCCAGGCGGAGGCCGAGGCTGCCTTTTTCGCCCAGCCTGATCGTCATCCGCACCGGATGGTTCATTATGGCCACTATGCCTTCCGTACCCCCCCTCCACTCGCGGTCTTCGATCCGGGGGTGGACGCGGTCACGGGACAATCGATCTTTCTTGAAGGCCACCGACAGAACACCGCGATGTTCGCCGATGCCCGATCAGGGGCGGACCTGGGGGGCTTCGCCGCGCTGACGCCGGCCAGCCTCTACCAGCTGCTCGTGCCCTTGCTGCTGATCGTCCTTGGCCATGGCATTGTACTGCGCGAACGCGAGAGCGGGACGCTGGCGGTGCATCTGGCGCAAGGGCAATCGGGCCTGACGCTGATGCTGGGCAAGGCACTGGCGCTTGCCGGTGTTGGAGGGCTGCTGCTGTTGCCGGTTGCGGCGCTGGCTCTTGCCGCAATCGCCGGGGGGGAGGCGCCGCTTGCCGCCGTGCTGCTGGTGGGGGGCTATGCCCTGTACCTCGCCGTCTGGGCCCTGTTCGTGCTCGCCGTATCGCTCTGGCTAGACCGGCGCAGCGTGGCGCTGGGGATGCTGGTGTTTGCTTGGCTCGTGACCTCGCTGGTGGTGCCGCGCATCGCCATCGATGCAGCGAGCGCCGCGGTCGAGGCGCCGGGCAAGATCGAGAGCGATCTGGCGATGCTCTCGCGCCAGCGCGCAATCGGCGACGGGCACAATGCTGCAGATCCGGCATTCGAGGCGCTGCGCAAGCAGGTGCTCGATCAATATGGCAAGCAAGACGTCGCGCAGTTGCCGATCAACTGGCGCGGCGTGGTGGCGGACTATTCGGAAAAGAAGCTCACTGCCTTAATGAACGAAATTGCCGAAGATCGCATGACGCGCGAGGCGGCGCAATCGCGCGTCGTGACGGCTTTCGGGATCGTCTCTCCCGCCTTGGCACTGGGTGCAGCGTCGCGGGCGCTGGCGGGGACAGACCTGGCCACCCATCACCGCTTTCTCCGCGAGAGCGAGGTGCTGCGGTACGACTTCGTGCAGGCGCTCAACAATCTCCATGCACGTGCGCTCACCTATGCCGACGACGCCGCGCGCAGCTCCGATCCCGAGGCCGAGGCGCGCACCCGGGTGAGCGCAAAGGCCTGGAGTCTGCTCGCTTCCTTCCGTTTCGTCCCCGACCCCGCTTCCGCGCGCGCCGCGCGAGCCGTGCAGCCGCTGGGTCTGCTGGTCTTCTGGCTGGCCGTGCTGTGTTGCGCGGTCGTGGTCGGTGCGCGCAGGCTGCGGCCATGAGCGCGCTGCTGCGCGAGACGCGCTTCCTGCTGCGCGATCGTGGAGCGGTCTTGTGGATCGCGCTTGCCCTGCTGCTTTCGGCAGCGGCCACCGGCTTCGGCATTGTCGAGGTGCGTGATCAACGTGCTACTATCGCTATGCTGCTGGAAGAGGACGCGAGGGAACGCAAAAGCGCGCTCGCGGGGCAGGAGGACTGGGGCGGAGCCGCCTACGCGGCCTTTCACCTCACCTATGCGCCCCCATCCGACCTTGCCTTCGCGGCGCTCGGCCAGCGCGATACGGCGCCGTGGCTGCACCGGGTGCGCATACTCGCGCTCGAGGGGCAGATCCACGAGGCCGACACCAGGAATGCCGATTTCGGCCTGATCGGCCGGTTCGACTTCGCCTTCATGGCAGCAACCCTTGCGCCCCTATTGCTGATCCTCCTGCTCCACGATCTGCGCAGTGCCGAGCGTGTGGCTGGTCGGCACGATCTGCTGGTGGCGACGGCTGGCGCTGCCAGGCAGGTGTGGCTGCCGCGGGCACTGGTGCGGTTTATCGGTCTCTCGCTTGGCGTGATGGTGCCGTTCTGGATCGGAGCGGGCTTCGAGGGCACGGCCCCGGGCAAGGTGGTGACGGGAAGCGCGCTGGTGATCGGCGCGCTGCTGATATGGTGGCTGCTGGTCGAGCTGGTGGCGCGCGGCAAGGCCAGCCCGCCCGTGCAGCTCACCGGGCTCGTTGGCCTGTGGATCGCGCTCGCCCTGCTTGTTCCCGCCACCGCCCGTGCCTTGATCGAGGCACACACGCCGGTACCCGACGGGGCGGAAATCCTGATGCTCCAACGCGAGGCGGTCAACGATGCCTGGGACAAGCCGAAGGCGGCGACGATGCAACCCTTCCTTGCCCGCTACCCGGAGTGGCAGGCCTGGGGTGCGGTCGACAAGCCCTTCGCGTGGAAGTGGTATTTCGCCTTCCAGGAGGTCGGTGACATGCAGGCGGAGCCGCTTGCGAAATCGTGGCGCGAGGGCGGGCTGGCACGCGATAAGGCTGCCGGGATCGCTGCTTTTCTGTCCCCTGCTTCGCTGGTCGAACGCGGTTTCGAGCGATTGGCCGGCACGGATTCGCGCGCGACAATCGCCTATGAGGACCGCGTACGCCTTTTCCACGCGAAGCTGCGGGCCTTCCACTACCCTTTGCTGTTCCGCGAGCCGCCCTATGATCCGCTGGCCTTTGCCAAGCTGCCGCGTTACCGGCCCGAACCATGAGCATGATCCGCCGCCTGTTCCTTGCAGCGCTCGTCTTGATGCTGACCGGCAGCCCCGCTCTGGCCGCGCGTGGGCCGGAGCCTTTTGCCATCGCCGGCCACAGCGTTGCGCCGGGCAAGCGCGCCGATATCCGCATCATCGTGCCTGCTGGCAGCGATGGGGAAACCTTCATCCCGGTGACGGTCTTGCACGGGGTGCGCCCGGGCAAGGTGCTGGCGGTCGTGGCGGGTGTCCACGGCTTCGAATTCGCCTCGATCCTCGCCGCCGAACGGCTGGCCGAGCACGTTGATCCGGCGAGCCTGGCGGGGACGCTGGTGCTGGTGCGCGTCGCCAATATCCCCGCCTTCGAGGGGCGCTCGCCCAACGTCAATCCCGTCGACCGCAAGAACCTCAACCGCGTCTTTCCCGGCGATCCGCACGGCACCCAGACCCAGCGCATCGCCGATCTGATCTCGCGCGAGGTGGTCGCGCGGAGCGATTTTCTGATCGATGCACACAGCGGCGACGGAGCGGAGTTTCTCGATGCTTTCGTAGGCGCTTACGGCGGCCCGCTCGCCACCGATTTTCCGCTGGCGCTGGACGTCGCGCGCGGCTTCGGCTTTCCCAATATCGTGCGCTATTCGATGATGACCCAGGCGCAGATCGATAGCGGCCGCTCGCTCAACCGGCAGGGCGTGGCAATGGGCAAGCCCACGGTCCTCGTGGAGATCGGCCAGAACGGCAGCCGTGACGAGACCCATGTCGCCGCCATTGTCGCCGGGGTCGAAAATGCGCTGGCGATCCTTGGCATCGCCGATAAGCCGGTGCGCCAACCCGTCGCTCCGGCGCGCCTGTTCGATGGCAGCACGGCAATCAAGGCGACCCGGGCCGGCATCTATCACCCCGTGCAACGCGTACCGCGCCCGCTTGCCAAGGGCGAACTCGTGGGCATCATCCGCGATTACACCGGCCGCGAGGTCGAGCGTCTCGTGTCGCCGGTGAATGGCTATGCCCTCTACGGGATCACTGGCCCGCCGGTCGAAGCAGGCGATGACGTGGTGACAATCGCCATCCCCGCCGCCGGCTTCTAGGCTTGCAGACCTAGTTTCCTCGCTAGGGTCTGGCGCGGAGTACACGGGAATTTGGTGTCGGCACCATATTGCCGTGCATGCTGCGGGCAAGCTCGCCGGCAAGACCAAGCCGCAGCCGTGATGGTTTGCATTTCTCCGGCTGTCGGGGGCTATCCGTGACCCCAGCGTGACCCCCAAGACCCGTTAGTCTTTTGTACATAGGGGTAGATGGTGCTGGATGGGCCCCGTGCGATAAACCGCCAGAAAAAGAGCGTTTTTCTAGCCGCGGCCGGACGATTGAAGAGGGAGGCTGGAGCGGGTAGCGGGAATCGAACCCGCATAGCCAGCTTGGAAGGCTGGAGCTTTACCACTAAGCTATACCCGCCCGCTCGGTTGCGCGCCAATGCCACCGTTTGCGCGGCAAGGTCAACGTCGTTTTGCCCGGTTCACCTTCGCGCAGGGCCAACAGGCATGTTGTCGATCAGCCGCGTGTCGCCGATCCGGGCGGCGACCAGCAGGCGCGCCGGTTCCGGCCCGAGCGCGGCGAGCGGCGCGAGCGAGCGGGCATCGGCGAGCGCCGCGTAATCGACGCTGGAAAAGCCTGCCGCGATGATCCCGGCCTCAAGCTGCAAAAGCACCCCGGCAACCTGCGCGCCGCCTTCGATCCCGGCGATCGCTTCGCGCATGGCGCGGGGCAGGGCTGCGGCCGCCGTGCGCTGCCCGGGCGATAGATAGCGGTTGCGGCTGCTCATCGCCAGACCGTCCGCCTCGCGCACGGTCGGCACGCCGATGATCGCATCGACATGCGGGCGGGTGAGATCGAGATCGCGCGCCATGGTGCGGATCACGGCGAGCTGCTGGAAGTCTTTCTCGCCGAAGAAGGCCATGTCGGGGGCGACCTGATTGAACAGCTTCAACACCACCGTCGCCACGCCGTCGAAGTGGCCGGGCCGGGCCGCACCGCACAGGCCCTCGCTCACCCCGGCAACGCTGACAGTCGTGGCGAAGCCGGCCGGGTACATGGCCTCGGGCCCCGGTGTCCACAGCAGCGAAACCCCTTCCGCCTCCAGCATTGCGGCATCGGCGGCAGGTTGGCGGGGATAGGCGTCCAGATCCTCGTTCGGGCCGAACTGCCTCGGGTTGACGAAGATCGAGGCGACCACGTGATCGGCCTCGGCACGGGCACGGCGCACCAGCGTGAGGTGCCCCTCGTGGAGCGCCCCCATGGTCGGGACCAGCGCGATCCGCGCTCCGTCGGCCCGGAGGCCTGCAAGGGCGGTTCTCAACATATCGAGCGAGGTGACCGTTTGCACCGGCGGACCTTTCGAGGATAAACGGGTGAGAGACGCCCTAGCGGCGCTCGCTGTACGATGACAAGCCGCCGGGTGACCGCCGGCGTCGTGCCCGACGAGATGCAACCGAAAGACCCAGCCATGCCGCCCGCCTCGAGCGCCCAGCCTTCCGAACCCGTGCTCACCGGCCGTACCTTGCGCAAGGGGCAGGCGCACAGGATCGTCTTTGCCAACGAAAAGGGCGGCACTGGCAAGTCGACCACGGCTGTCCATGTCGCCGTGGCCTTGTCCTATCTGGGTGCGCGTGTCTCCGTGATCGATCTCGATCCGCGCCAGCGCACGACGCACCGCTATGTCGAGAACCGGCTGGCGACGCTCGAGAAGCGCGGGCTCACCCTGCCGACGCCCGAGTGCGAGGTGTTTCGTGGCGAGGCCCCGGCCGACCTGATGGCGATGATCCGCCGGATGGAAGCCAATTGCGACTTCCTGATTATCGACAACCCGGGGCGGGATGATCCCTTCGCGCGGCTCGCGGTAGAGAATGCCGATACGCTGGTGACGCCTATGAACGACAGTTTCGTCGACTTCGACCTCATAGGCCAGGTCGATGCCGAGACGTTCAAGGTCAAGAAGCTCTCCTTCTTCGCCGAGCTGATCTGGGAGGCGCGCATCAAGCGCAGCCGCGTGACGATCGAACAGCAACGGCCCGAAATGGACTGGATTGTCGTGCGCAACCGCACAGGCCATGTCGAGGCGCGCAACCAGGCGCGCCTGCAGAAGGCCTTGAGCGAGATGGCCAAGCGCGTCGGCTTCCGCGTGACACAGGGGCTTTCCGAGCGTGTCATCTACCGCGAGCTGTTTCCCTCGGGCCTGACCCTGCTCGACAAGGGCCACCTCGGCGAGCTCGGCACCAGCCACCTTGTCGCCCGGCAGGAGCTGCGGGCGCTGGTCAAGGCGCTGTGCCTGCCCGCGTTCAGGCCTGCGGGCGAGCTGGAGCTCGCCTGATGCTCAAGCTGGTCATGGCGCTCGTCGTACTCAGCGTCTTCTGCCGCTGGGCGCTGGGCCAGTGGCCCTGGCAATATCTTGCCGCGGTTCCGGGGCGCCATAAGGCGGTGCAGCGTGCGCGGACATTGCTCGGCGTCGGGCCCGGAGCCGGGCGCGAGGAGATCATTGCCGCCCACCGGCGGCTGACCGCCGAAGTCCATCCCGACCGCGGCGGCACGACCGCGGCGATGCAGGAGGCCAATGCGGCCCGGGACTTGCTGCTCGACGAACTGCCTCCCGCACGCGACGGGATCGGCGACTGACGCCCATTTGGCCGTGTCGCGGGATTGACACGGGCGCGCGTCAAGGGTTTGTCGCAGGCGTTGCCCAAAGGCCGGAAAATGATCCGCACACAGGAGGGGTATCGGTCAAGGCCGGCCACCCCTGCGGCCACCGCAACCGTCCGTCGCAAACGCTCACTGAAAGGGCGATGCGAAGCGGCAAGGAGAATGTCTCGCGATGCAACATTACTTCCATCCCACCGTGCTGCGCGAATACGACATTCGCGGGATCATCGGCGAGACGCTTGGCGCGGATGATGCGCGTGCGATCGGCCGCGCTTTCGGCACCTTGCTGCGCGATGCGGGGGGCAAGACCGTGGCGGTGGGCTATGACGGGCGGGTGAGCTCACCCATGCTTGAGCACGCGCTGGTCGAGGGGCTGACGTCGAGCGGGTGCGACGTCGTGCGGATCGGCCTCGGCGCGACCCCGATGCTCTATTACGCCGAAGCGTCAAGCGAAGAGGTGGATGGCGGCATTCAGATAACTGGCAGCCACAATCCCCCCAGTTACAACGGCTTCAAGATGGTATTTCTCGGGCGCCCGTTCTTCGGCGCCGATATTCAGAAGCTCGGGAAACTGGCCGCAGACGGGGCTTTCGCCAGCGGTATCGGCACGGTCACCTCGCGCGACATCCTTGACGAGTATGTCGCGCGCCTGCTCGAGGGCCTTGAGGGGATCGAACCCGGCAAGCTCGAAACCCTGCGCGTCGGCTGGGATGCCGGGAACGGTGCTGCGGGCCCCGCGCTCGAGGCTCTCGCCGCGCGGCTTCCCGGGGAACACCATCTGCTCTTTACCGAGGTTGACGGACATTTTCCCAATCACCACCCTGATCCGACGGTCGAGGCGAACCTGTCCGATCTGCGCGCGCTCGTCGCGGCAAAGAGCCTCGATTTCGGAGTGGCCTTCGACGGAGACGGCGATCGCATCGGCGCGATCGATGGCGAGGGCCGGGTGATCTGGGGTGACCAGCTCCTGATGATCTATGCCGAGGATGTCCTCGCGCACCTTCCCGGCGCGACAGTGATCGCCGATGTGAAGGCAAGCCGCGCGCTGTTCGACCGGGTTGCGGAGCTTGGCGGCACCCCGCTGATGTGGAAGACGGGCCACTCGCTGATCAAATCCAAAATGAAGGAGACAGCCGCGCCGCTTGCGGGCGAGATGAGCGGCCACGTGTTCTTCGCCGATGATTACTATGGTTTCGATGACGCGCTCTACGCCGGCATCCGCCTGCTGGCCGCCTCGGCCCGCCTCGGCAAATCGGTGACCGAGCTGCGCGAGGCCATGCCGCAGATGCTCAACACCCCGGAAATGCGGTTCCAGGTCGACGAGAGCCGCAAGTTCGCCGCGATGGAGGAGATCGCCGGGCGCCTCACCACCGACCCCGGCCCCGAAGTCGAGGCGGTGAACACCACTGATGGCGTGCGCGTCAACACTGCCGACGGCTGGTGGCTGCTGCGCGCCTCGAACACGCAGGACGTGCTGGTCGCGCGCGCCGAGAGCGAGAGCGAGGACGGTCTGGAACGCCTGCTCGCGCAGATCGATGCGCAGCTGGCGCTGTCCGGGCTGGAACGCGGGGAAAGCGTCGGGCACTGACCCAGGCCGGCGGCGCCGCGCAATTCCGATTGCCCGGGCACGCGCCCGCGCTATGACGGCGGGCGATGCTCGTCGGAATTGACCTTGGCACCACTAACAGCGCGGTTGCGTTATGGCGGGACGGTGCGCCGCAACTTGTGCCCAATGCGCTCGGCAAGGCGCTGACGCCGTCGGCCGTGTCGGTCGCCAAGGGCGGTCAGACCTGGGTCGGCGAGGCCGCGCTCGACCGGATGGCGACCCATCCGCGCGACACCGCCACCAGCTTCAAGCGGATGATAGGCACCGCTTCCACTGTGACGCTCGCGGGCACCACGCTGACCCCCGAGGATCTGTCGGCAATGGTGCTCCGCAGCCTTGCCGATGATGTCGAGGCGGCGACCGGCGAACGGCCCACGGGCGCGGTGATCACAGTGCCGGCCTATTTCAACGAACGCCAGCGCCGCGCCACCCGCCGCGCGGGCGAGATCGCCGGGTTCGAGGTCAAGCGCCTCATCAACGAGCCCACCGCCGCCGCGCTCGCCTTCGGCCTTGCCGACAAGGGCGACCGCGAGCCCTTCCTGGTCTTTGACCTCGGCGGGGGCACCTTCGACGTCTCGATCGTCGAGATGTTCGAAGGCATCGTCGAGGTGCGCGCCTCGGCCGGCGACAACCGGCTGGGCGGCGATGATTTCGATGCGGTGCTGGTGAAGCTCGTCGAGCCGCTGCTCGATGCCGCTGTGCTGGACCGCCTACCCGCGGACCAGCGCCACGCCCTGCTGACCCTCGCGGCCGAGCGCACCCGCCGGGCGCTCACCGCTGCCGAGGCCGCCGAGTTCCGGGTCGTGGCCGAGGGTGCCGAGCTGATCGCCGAGGTCACCGCCGAGGCCTTCGAGGAAGCTGCCGCGCCCCTCATCAAGCGCCTGCGCGATCCGGTGATCCGGGCGCTGCGTGATTGCCATATCGACGTGAAGACCCTCTCCGACATCGTGCTGGTCGGCGGGGCGACCCGGATGCCGGTGGTGCGCAAGGCGCTCACCCGCATGTTCGGGCGCTTCCCCAACGCCACGGTCCACCCGGACCATGCCGTCGCTCTGGGCGCGGCGATCCAGGCCGGGCTGCTTTCGGGGGGCGAGGGGCTCGAGGAGATCCGCATCACCGATGTCGCGCCCTTCACCCTCGGCGTCGGCACCGCGACCCGCGATGCGCACGGGCGCTTCCACGAGGACATCTTCGCCCCGATTATCGAGCGCAATTCACCCGTGCCGATCAGCCGGATGGAGCAGTTCTGCACCCTCGCCGACAACCAGAAGCAGGTCACTTTCGCGATCTATCAGGGCGAAGCGCGCGACGTGAAGAAGAACGTCAAGCTCGGCGAGCTGACTGTGCCGGTGCCACCGCGCCCGGCGGGAGAGGTCTCGGTCGACGTGCGTTTCACCTACGATACCTCCGGGCTTCTCGACGTCGACGTCTCGGTCCCAGCCACGGGTACGACCCGCAACCTCGTGATCGTCGACGAGGAGGACCGCCGCAGCCAGCAGGACGTGGCCGAGAGCCGGAAGCGGCTCGAGAAGCTCAAGGTCCACCCGCGCGACGAGGCCGAGAACGTCGCGATGATGGCGCGGGCCGAGCGCGCCTATGAAGGCTTCACCGGCCACGTGCGCGAGGTGATCGGGATGGCGCTCACCGAGTTCAAGGGCGCGCTCGAAAAGCAGGACCCCCGGATCATCGCCGAGGCGCGCGAGGGGCTGGCCCGGCTGCTCGACGAGACCGACGCGCATTCGCCCTTATGAGCCGCCGCCGCTTCCCCTGGGACCGGCTGGGGATCGATGCCACCAGCGATACGGGCGTGATCCGCAGGGCCTATGCCGATGCGTTGCGGGCGACCAATGTCGACGAGGACATTGCCGGCTATGCCGAGCTGCGCCGCGCGCGCGACGAGGCACTGTGGTTTGCCGCGCAAGCGCAGCGGGACGGGGAGGGCGATAGCGAGGATGACCTCGGCCTCGGCAGCCTCGGCGAGGATGAGGCCGCCCCGGATGACGACTGGCTCCACGACGAGGATGACGGCGAGTGGGAGGACTTGCCGCCTTCCTCCTATCACGACGCCCCCTTAGCCCCCGCGGCACCGGACCGCACGCGCAGCGAGGCGCAGGCGAAGGCCGAGGCGGCATGGCAGCGGCTCCTTGCCACTCTCTACCCCGATGGCGAGGCGAGCGAGGCGGTGATGACCTTCGCCGAGATGGAAGAGGGCCTCGAAGCCCTCGCCATCCTGACCGCCCGCGCCGAGGAGGCCGACCTTGCCGAGCACGACGCGATCGACGGGGCGCTCGCCGATCTGTTCTCGCGCACCTGGCCGCGTTCGGCGCCTTTCGTCGAACCTGCCGCCGAGTCCTTCCGCTGGCTTGAGGAATCCGGGAGCATCGAGGAGCGCTGGGCGCTCCGCTTCCTCAACCAGCGGCTGAAGGGGATGCGGTTCCACGAAAAGGTGCAGCAGCCCGATCACCCCTTGCACAAGGCGTGGGCGGAACTATCGCGCACTGGTCCCGCCAGCTTTGCCGACCGGATCAGGGTCAAGCGCGTCGACGTCCTCAAGCTGCTCGACGGCATCCGCGAACGCTATCCCGAGCTCGAGAGCCACCTTGACCCGCAGCGCGTCGCCTCGTGGGACAACGGGCGGACCGCGCCGGGGGACCCCGGGATCGTGCCGCGGATCATCCGCGGGCTCTTCATCGTCCTGCTGGTGGTCGGCCTGCCGCGGCTGATCGGGAGCTGGTACGAACCCGGCGGCGAGGCCAGCAGCCCGCCGATCATGGCGCCCGATAGCGAGGGCCCCAGCGAAGCCGAGCTCGACGCCGCCGTCGCGGAGATCTTCGGACCGGGCGTCGGCATGAAGACAGTTGAGGCAGAGGATGCGGCATTTGCCCGCGAACTGCGCGCCGCGATTGCCAGGCCCGAGATCGCTCGCCCGCTCGATCTCGCGCGTATGAAGGCGCTGGCCTCGGCGGAGGTGGCCCGAAGGCCGACGCTCGAGGCGCGCACCGAGCTCAAGGCCATGTGGCTGACGGCTGCCCGCGCCAGGCCGGATGACACCTGCCGCAAGCTGATGGACGGCAACCTGAGGGGGCTGACGCTGGACCTTTCCAAAGCGGACCGCGCGCGCGAGCAGGTGCTGCTGCGCGAGTTGCTCGTGGCGAAAGTGCTCGGTCACATGCCCAAGGGCGGCGAGGTGCGTTATGCGATCCCCGGCTGGCTGGTCGCGGATACGCTGAGGCGCAGCGGCTTGCCGGAGAAGCGGCTCGTCCCGGCATTCCAGCAAACCGATCACCCCGACCGCTGCACCGCCGAGGCCGCGCTGGTTCAGGCGGTGAGGGCAGGGCTGGCCAAGGTCCCTGACGAGGTACTGCGCGGGCTCTGACGCCCCTCGCGGTGTGCTTGCGTGCGCGGGAGCCAGCCGCCACATGGGACAGGTGACCGCGCCCGATCCCGCCCCCGCCATACCACCCGCGATTGCCGACTGGTTCGCGCAGCGCGGCTGGCGGGTGCGGCGGCATCAGCTCGAGATGCTGGCGATGGCGCGGGCGGGGCGCGATGCGCTGCTGGTTGCCGACACGGGGGCGGGCAAGACACTCGCGGGCTTCCTGCCCACCCTGTGCGACTTCGCCGGCGAGACTCATCCGGGTGACGGGCTCCACACCCTTTACGTCTCGCCGCTGAAGGCGCTGGCGCAGGACGTGAAGCGCAACCTGCTCGCGCCCATCGACGAGATCGGACTTCCGATCCGGGTCGAGACCCGCAGCGGCGATACGCCCTCCGATCGCAAGAAGCGCCAGCGCGAACGCCCGCCGCATATCCTGCTGACCACGCCCGAGAGCCTCTCGCTGCTGCTCTCCTATCCCGAGAGCGCGGATCTGTTCGCGGGGCTGCGGCGCATCGTCATCGACGAGGTTCATGCCTTCGCGACCGACAAGCGCGGCGATCTGCTGGCGCTGAGCCTCGCGCGGCTCCATGCGCTCGCCCCGCAGGCGCAACGGGTGGCGCTCTCGGCGACCCTCGCCAACCCCCGCGACTTCCAGGAATGGCTGGCCCCGCAGTCGGGCGACGGCTCCGGCGAGATCGCCGCCGCCGCGCTGGTGCTGGGCGAAGAGGGCGCCGAGCCCGAGGTCGAAATCCTCCTGCCCTTCGAGGAGCGCATCCCCTGGGGCGGGCATGCCGGGCGCTGGGCGATCCCGCAGCTCTACGAGGCGATCAAGGCCAACCGCACCACACTGGTCTTCACCAATACGCGTTTCCTTGCCGAGTTCATCTTCCAGTGCCTGTGGGAGGCGAACGAGGATCACCTGCCTATCGGCATCCACCACGGCAGCCTTTCCACCGAGGCGCGGCGCAAGGTCGAGGAGGCAATGGCGCGGGGGGAATTGCGGGCGCTGGTGTGCACCGCCAGCCTCGATCTCGGGATCGACTGGGGCGACATTGATCTCGTCGTGCAGATGGGTGCGCCCAAGGGCTCCTCGCGCCTTTTGCAGCGGATCGGGCGGGCGGGGCACCGGCTCGACGTGCCGAGCCGCGCGGTGCTGGTGCCGGGAAACCGCTTCGAATTCCTCGAGGCGATGGCGGCCAAGGACGCAGTCGACGAGGGCCAGCGCGACGGCGAACCGTTCCGTCCCGGAAGCCTCGACGTGCTCGCCCAGCATGTCATGGCCTGCGCCTGTGCGGGGCCTTTCCACGAGGACGCGCTGCTGGCCGAGGTGAGGGGCGCACTCGCCTATAGCGGGGTGGACGAGGCGACCTTCCAGCGGGTGCTGAACTTCGTTGCCGACGGGGGCTATGCGCTCAAGGCTTACGACCGGTTCAAGCGCATCATGCGCGGGCGCGACGGGGTGTGGCGGCTTGCCCATCCCAATCAGGCGCAGCGGCACCGGATGAACGCCGGGATCATCGTCGATTCCGAGATGCTGACCGTGCGCTTCAGGAACGGCCGCAGCCTCGGCAAGGTCGAGGAGCGCTTCGCTGCCTCGCTCTCCCCCGGCGACACCTTCTTCTTCGCCGGCATGAGCCTCGAGGTCGAGGGGGTGAAGGACATGGACGTCACCGTCCGCGCGGCGAAGACATCGGCCACCATCCCGAGCTACGGCGGGCTGCGCCTGCCGCTGACCACGCACCTAGCCACCCGCGTGCAGGCGATGCTCGCCGACCGCGCCGGCTGGGGGCGCTTTCCCGATGACGTGCGCGAATGGCTGGAAATGCAGGACCACCGCTCGCAGCTTCCCGCGCCCGGCGAACTGCTGGTCGAAAGCTTTCCCCATGGCGGCAAGCATTACACCGCCTATTACACCTTCGAGGGCTGGAACGCGAACCAGTCCCTCGGGATGCTGATCACCCGGCGGATGGAGGACCGGGGGCTGCTGCCCGGCGGTTTCGTGGCGAACGACTATTGCCTCGCCGTGTGGGGGCTGAAGCCGGTCGCCGATCCGGCACCGCTGCTTTCCCCCGACATCCTCACCCACGAATTCACCGAGTGGGTGACCGAAAGCCACCTGCTGCGCCGCGCCTTTCGCGAGGTGGCGGTGATCTCCGGCCTCGTCGAGCGGCAGCATCCGGGGCAGCGCAAAACCGGCAAGCAGGTGACCTTCTCGACCGACCTGATCTACGACGTGCTCAGGAAGTACGAGCCCGATCATGTGCTGATCGAGGCTGCCTGGGCGGACGCCCGCTCGCGGATGACCGACGTGGGCCGCCTTGCCGGCCTGCTCGAGCGGTCGCAGCGCGAGCTGGTGCATGTCAACCTCGAGCGGGTCTCGCCCTTGGCTGTGCCGGTGATGACGATGATCGGGCGCGAGGCCGTGCCGCAGGGGGCGGTGGATGACGCGCTGCTGCTCGAGGCCGAGGGCCTGATCGCGGCGGCGATGCGACCTGATGCGCCGTTCGAGGAAGACTGACGCCTGCTTCGGCGATGTTTCACGTGAAACATGCAAAAAGGGCGCCGCGAAACCTCGCTGCGCCCTCTCTGGATCGGTCTAGCGGGGGTCTGGAGGCACCCTGAAGTGCCTCAAGCGCCCGCCATTACTTGCCGAAGTCGCGGTACTTGTCGTTGCCGACGAAGCCGAACTTGGTCACGCCCGAAGTCTTGATCAGCTGCAGAACGCGAGCCGACAGCTCGTAGCTGGCGAGAGCCTCGGGCTCGAACTGGAGTTCGGGCTCGGGGGTCATCTGCGTCGAGGTCTGCAGCGCCTGAACCAGCTGGCCTTCATTGATCGGCGTGCCGTTCCACAGGATCTGGTCCTGCGGGGTGAGCACCAGCTTGTTCTTGGTCGGCTGGACATCCGGCGGCGGCGCGTTGTTCGGCTGCGGCAGGTCGATGTCGACCGAGTGGGTCGCGACGGGGATCGTGATGATGAACATGATCAGCAGAACGAGCAGAACGTCGATCAGCGGCGTCATGTTCATGTCCATCATCGGCTCGCCGTCGAGCTTGCCTCCAGACATACCCATGTCAGTTACTCCTTAAAATCGCTTGGACGTCAGCCGGCCGGGTCGACCGGGTTCGAGATGAACCCGACGATCGGATAGCCGGCGCGCTGGATGCGGTAGATCGAGCCTGCCACGCAGCGCCACGGGGCGTTGACGTCGCCGCGGATGTGGACCTGCGGGATCTTCTCCGGATCGGCCATCAGCGCTTCTGCGCCGCCGGCACGCTGGACGATCGCGTCGAGACGGTCGAAGGCCATCTTCTCCAGCTCGTCCGAGGACACGGGAGTGATGTTGTTGAAGTAGACCCGGCACTCGCCATCGCGCGAGGCGCCTTCGAAGCCCGGTTCGCCCGCGCTCCGGCCGCCCGCGTCAGTGGTGCTGACGGTGAGCAGCAGGTTCTCGACCTTGTCCTTCGATTCGAGCGACTCGAAGACCGGAATCTTCAGCTTCTCGATCGTCTGGATCGCCACCGGAACCGCGATGAGGAAGATGATCAGGAGCACCAGCATCACGTCCACCAGCGGCGTGGTGTTGATGTCGGACATTGGGGTATCGTCCCCACCTCCCGTAGAAATCGCCATTGTGAATTCCTAGCCTGTCAAAATTTTGACGTGTTGTGCCTGCCCGATGGCGGCGTGCCGTTGTCCGGATCGCCGCCGGGCAGCGGCGGGAGCAGGCCTCGGGCCGCCCCCGCCGCATACGCGGCTATGGCGATCAGGCCTTGGTGGCCGGAGCGGCCGGCTTGGCAGCGGGCTTGGCTGCAGCCGGAGCCGCAATCACAGCCGGCTTCACCGCGCCGTTCGAGTTCATGTAGGCGAGCAGGTCGGTCGAGAAACCGTTCAGCATCGCAGCGATGCGACGGTTGCGCGACTGCAGCCAGTTGAACGCGAACACCGCAGGCACGGCGACGAGCAGACCGATCGCGGTCATGATCAGCGCTTCACCGACGGGGCCGGCGACCTTGTCGATCGAGGCGTTGCCGGCGATGCCGATGTTGATCAGCGCGCGGTAGATCCCGATCACGGTGCCGAGCAGACCGACGAACGGCGCGGTCGCACCCACGGTGGCGAGGAACGGCAGGCCGCCCGCGAGCACCGCGTTGATCGAATCTTCCGAACGCTGCAGCGAACCGTGCATGTAGTCATGCGATTCGAGGCTGTCGGTCATCTTGCCGTGGTCTTCCTGGGCCTTGACGGCGTCGTCGGCGAGCTGGCGCCACGGGCCGTCCTTTTCCAGCTTGGTCGCGCCTTCCTTGAGGCTCGGCGCGCGCCAGAAGGCGGTCTGCACGGTCTTGTACTGCTTCATCACCTTGTTCTGTTCGAACAGCTTGGTGAACAGGATGTAGAACGAACCGACCGACATGATGATCATGATGGCGAGGATCGACCAGGCAACCGGGCCGCCTTCGGTCATGGCTTCGACGAAGCCGAACTTGCTTTCGGGCGCGGCTTCGCCAGCGGCGGCAGCGAGAAGATAAAGGTTCATTGCGAAAGTCCCTCTTGAAAGAATGGTCGTGAGTGCCCGGCGGCTCGGCCGCCGGCGCGTTGATCAGTTCAGCTTGTAGGTAATGCGGGTGGACCAGCTCGCGCTGATCGGGTTTCCGTCCACATCAAGCGCGGGATCGAAACGGCCATAGCGTTCCAGATCCTTGCACGCTGCCTCGTCGAGGATGCCCGATCCGCTGGACGAGGTCACCTGGCAGGCGGTCGCCCGGCCATCGCCGGTCACGGTGACGCGAACGCCAACGGTCCCTTCGATCTCTTCCTGCGCGGCACGACGCGGATAGTTTTCCTGAATGCGAGCCGCCCAGCTGCGCTGGTTCTTCGGCTGCACGCCGCGCGCCTTGGATACCCGCGGCGGGGTCGGCGGCCCCGGAGGGGCTTCCATCGTGCTCGGACGGGTGAAGGTCGGAGCCGGGGGCGGCGGGGTCTGCACGGTTTCCACCGGCGGCGGGTTCGGCGCGATGTTGAACGGCGGCGGCGGCGCGACCGGCGGCGGCGGAGAGGTGTTCTCCGGCTGCTCCTCGGGCGGCGGCGGCTCGTCCGGCGGCGGCGGCGGTTCTTCAACGTCGACGGTTGTCACCCGTTCGACCGCTTCCTTGACGGCATCGATGGCCAGGCCGGTGACGAGCAGATAACCGACCGCCACGTGGATCAGCACCACGATGGCAATCGATGTCGTCTTGTTCCCGGCCTGTTGTTGGCTAGCGTAGGACATCCAGCGCTTTCTCTCCAAATACTAGCCGATCGCAAGGATCGGCACACTCCCCACCCGCCGGCCTTAGGGGGCCGGTGAGCGGATCCCGGTAATTTCGGTCCTCCCACGCCGGATACGAACAAACGGGCGCGGCGCGGCGGCTCGTCCCGTATGCTGCCCGGCTGGCACGTTCTGGACTCGCGAGTCCAGAACGCAACCTGAACTGTTCCCGCGGCAATGTCCCCAGTCCCGCGCAATCAGCGCTACGGGCTTTAACGGGCAACCCCAAGCCGATCAAACGCTTTTGCGGTTCAGCGCGAATTCACCACGGGTCAAGTGCAGTAACCGTGCTAGAACATGATGAAAGAGCACCCCGCCGGGCTCGCAACAAAGTGACAGATCGAAGGTGAATAAATGTCGTTTTTCAAATCTTTGAAGATTCCCGTCGCGCTCGGTGCCCTGGCTTGCGCGCCGCTTGCGGTGGCCGCGCAGCCCGCCCCGGCACCGGCCCAGAGCGTGGTTTCCGGCCCCACTTATGCCGACATGGCCAGTCTCGCGGAGGCCGCTCCGCTGGTCATCCGTGCCCAGATTCGCAAGCAGACCACGCTCAAGCCGGAGCGTGCGCCGGGTCTCGCAGCAGGATTCGCGCGGCTCTATATCGAGGCGCAGACCACGGCCCTGATCGCCGGGCGGGCGGCGGTTCCGGCGGTCTTTGCCTATGTCGTCGACGTGCCGCTCGATGCCAAGGGCAAGGCACCCAACCTCAAGAAAAGCGAATTCGTGCTGTTCGCGCGCGCGGTCCCCGGGCGTCCGGGCGAGGTGCAGCTCGTCGCACCCGCTGCCCACCTTGCCTACACGCCCGAACTGGAAGCCCGCCTGCGGCCGGTGCTGACCGAGGTCTATGCCGCCGATGCCGCGCCGAGGATCACCGGGGTTTCCGAGGCGCTGGCGGTGCCGGGGACCTTGACGGGCGAATCGGAGACGCAGATTTTCCTCGCAACCGAAAACCGCTCGCCGGTCTCGATCACGGTTCTGCGCCGCCCGGGGCAGCGGGTGCAGTGGGGCGTGTCATGGGGCGAGATCATCGATTCGGCTGCGGTCCCGCCGGCTCCCGAGACGCTGCGCTGGTATCGTCTTGCCTGCGGGCTGCCTGCCCAGCTTCCTTCCGGTGCCAATCTGGCGCGCGACCCGGCCGAGCGGCGGCTGGCGGCGGGCGACTATGCCTTCGTGCGCGAGGCGCTGGGCCCGTGCGAGCGGCGCATCACCAAAGGTTGATCGTGGCAGGCGGCGCGGGCTGATCCGCGCTTGACCGCGCGGCCTGCACGGCTAAGCGCCCGAGGGTCCGTGACAAGGGAGGACTGCTTGGCTGCCACTGCTCAACCGCTTCGCACCGGCCCGCTTCGTATCGCCATCGCCGGCCTCGGCACTGTCGGCGCGGGCGTGATCCGCCTGCTCGACACCAACGGCGCGCTGATCGCGGCCCGCGCCGGTCGCCCGATCGAGGTGGTGGCCGTCTCGGCGCGCGACCGCGGCAAGGACCGCGGCGTGGATATCGCCCGCTTCGCCTGGGAAGACGACATGACCGCGCTCGCCCGCCGCGAGGACGTCGACGTGGTGGTCGAGCTGGTCGGCGGCTCGGACGGCCCGGCGCTCGCCCTCTCGCGTGCGGCGCTGGGTGGCGGGAAGGGCCTCGTCACCGCCAACAAGGCGATGATCGCCCACCATGGCCTTGCCCTTGCCGAGATGGCGGAGGGCGCGGGCGCGGCGCTCAAGTTCGAGGCGGCCGTGGCGGGGGGCATCCCTGTCATCAAGGGGCTGCGCGAGGGCACCTCGGCCAACGCGCTGACCAAGGTCTACGGGATCCTCAACGGCACCTGCAATTACATCCTGTCGGAAATGGAGGCGACCGGCGCGGACTTCGCGGCGGTGCTCGCCGAGGCGCAGCGGCTCGGCTTTGCCGAGGCCGATCCCGCCTTCGACATCGAGGGCGTGGACGCCGGGCAGAAGCTCGCGATCCTTGCCGCGATTGGGTTTGGCACGCGCATCGACTTTGCCGGCGTGCGCATCAGCGGCATCACCGAAGTGCGCGCCGCCGATATTGCCCAGGCCGACGCGCTCGGCTTCGTCATCCGCCTGATCGGCGAGGCCGATGTCGAGGACACCGCCGAAGGCCCGCGCCTGCTCCAGCGCGTGCGCCCCTGCCTTGTCGCCAAGGGCCACCCCCTGAGCGCGGTCGACGGGCCCACCAACGCGGTCGTCGCGGAAGGCAATTTTGCCGGCCGCCTGCTGTTCCAGGGCGCGGGCGCGGGCGACGGGCCGACCGCCAGCGCGGTCGCCGCCGACCTTATCGACATTGCGCGCGACGAGGTGGGGGCACCCTTCTCGATCCCCGTCGCGCAGCTTGCCGCACTCCCCCCCGCCGAGCCCGGCCACCGCACCGAGCGCACCTATCTGCGCTTCATGGTCAAGGACCGTCCCGGGGTTCTGGCAGAGATCACGGCGGCGATGCGCGACGGCGACGTCTCGATCGAGAGCCTCATCCAGCAGGGCCGCAGCACCGGCGGCGGCGAGGTGATGGTGGCGATGGTGACGCATGAGGGGCCGGAGCGCTGCGTCGCCGAGGCGCTCGCCCGGCTCGAGGGTTCGGACAGCCTCACCGCCGCGCCGCTGGTCCTGCCGATCCTGCCGCGCTAGTTCTTCTTCTTGGACGGGCGCGGTGGCACGGTGGTCTTGATCCCTTCCGCCTCGCGCCGGGCGCGTTCCTGCTCCTCGGAGAGCTCCTCCTCCTGCCCGAGCGGGGCAAGGCCGCGCGCGATGCGGTCCGCATCGGAGCCGGCAGGCGCCTTGGGCAGGGCCGCGAAGTCGACGGTGATTGCCGGCGGCGGGGCCTTGCCGAAGCCGATCCCCTTGCCGTTGTCGGGGATGCCGAACAGGTCGGGTGCGGCGGGCTTGCCCTTGTTGGCGGTCTCCTGCGCGTACCGCTTCTGGGTCACGGCGCGGTTGCCGGTCAGCGCGCTGTTGTCGGTGCCGACCTCGCGGCACACGACGATTTCGCCATTGATGGTCCCGGCGTCCTCGTCCTCGCGGCAGGCGCGCAGTTCGGCCTGGTTGACCTCGCCGCGCGGCACGGTGACCGACAGGTCGAGGCGCTGGCGCGGTGCCGGGGTGGCAGCGGGCGCGGGTGCGGGTTCGGGCGGGGGTGCGGTCTGCGCAAAGGCGCCCGCCGCGAGCGCCATCGCCAGAACGGGCGTGAATGCCGACAAGGCGAAGCGAAAACCCGATAGCCCATGCATGGCATTGCTCGACAAACCCGTCTCCATCCGCTTAAGCGCCAAGGGCTTTTCCCGTCCGGCCCGTCCGGCGCCCGCACCAGAACAATAGGGGGCTGAATTTCCCATGAACTCCGCGACCGATACCCACACCAATGCTGCCGGGCAACCCATTGACGAATCCGCAATCCAGCGCGTGCTGGTGCTCGAAATGGTGCGCGTGACCGAGGCGGCAGCGATCGCGGCGGCGCAAATGGTCGGGCGCGGCGACGAGAAGGCGGCCGACGCCGCGGCGGTGGAAGCCATGCGCCGCGCCTTCGACAACCTTTACATCGACGGCACCGTCGTGATCGGCGAGGGCGAGCGCGACGAGGCACCGATGCTGTTCATCGGCGAGAAGGTCGGCATGGGCAAGGGCCCCAGGATCGACATCGCCCTCGATCCGCTCGAAGGCACCACCATCACCGCCAAGGCCGGGCCCAATGCGCTCGCCGTGCTGGCCGCCGCGGAAGAGGGCTGCCTCCTGAACGCGCCCGACGTCTACATGGACAAGCTGGCGGTCGGCCCGGGCTATCCCGAAGGCATCATCGATCTGGCCAAGTCGCCGTCCGAAAACGTCCGCGCGGTGGCGGCGGCCAAGGGCGTCGATCCCTCGCAGATCAACGTCTGCGTGCTCGACCGCCCGCGCCATGCCGAGCTCATCGCCGAGCTGCGCAGCCTCGGCTGCGGCGTGGTTCTGATCGGCGATGGCGATGTTGCCGGAGTGATCGCGGTGACCGACGAGAACACCACGGTCGATATGTACATGGGCCAGGGCGGCGCGCCGGAAGGCGTCCTTGCGGCAGCGGCGCTGCGCTGCGTCGGCGGACAGTTCAATGGCCGGCTGGTGTTCCGCAACGAGGACGAGAAGGCCCGCGCCGCCAAGTGGGGGATCGAGGACCTTCACCGCATCTACAAGCTCGAGGATCTCGCCAAGGGTGACTGCATCTTCGCCGCCACGGGTGTCACGGATGGCTCGCTGCTCGACGGCGTGAAGCGCAAGCGCAAGCCGACGGGCGAGACCTACCTCACCACCGAAAGCGTGGTGATGCGCGCCTCGTCGGGCACGGTCCGGTGGATCAGGGGCGAGCACCGCATCGGGTGATGCGCGGCGCGGCCATGTTCTCAGGCCTGCTTGCCGCCGCTGCGGCTGCTTTCGCCGCGCCGCTCCATGCCGAGGTCGGTGCGGCTGCGCCCGAGGCTGTGCCGCTCGAAGTCGCCGGACCGCAGGGGCCACTGGCCGGAACCCTGCTACGTCCGGCCGCTGCGCAGACCGCCGCTGCTGTGATCCTGCCCGGCTCCGGCCCGACCGACCGCAACGGCAACAATCCGGCAGGCGTCAAGGCCGCTCCCTACCGCCTGCTCGCCGAGGGGCTGGCCGCGCGCGGCATCGCCACCTTGCGCATCGACAAGCGCGGGATGTTCGGCAGCGAGGCGGCCGTGGCCGATGCCAATGCCGTGACCATCCCCGACTATGTCGCCGACACGGCTGCCTGGGTGGAGGCCCTGCGCGCGGCGACGGGCGCGCCTTGCGTCTGGCTGATCGGTCATAGCGAGGGCGGGCTGATCGCACTTGCTGCGGCACGGGAGGTGGAGGGCTTGTGCGGGCTGGTGCTGGTCGCAGCGCCCGGCCGCCCGCTGGGCGATGTGATCAAGGCGCAGCTTCGCGCCAATCCCTTCAACGCCCCGCTGCTCCCCGCCGCCGAGGCCGCGATCGACGCGCTCGCCGCCGGAAACCGGGTCGATCCGGCCAGCCTGCCCGCCCCGCTGCTGCCGCTGTTCCGGCCGGCAGTGCAGGGCTTTCTCATCAGCGCTTTCGCGCTCGATCCCGCCAGACTGGCCGCCGAGGTGCGCCTGCCGCTCCTGATCGTGCAGGGTGGCAAGGACATCCAGGTGCCCGTCAGCGATGCCGAGCGCCTCAAGGCTGCGAATGCAGGCGCGGTGCTGGCGGTGCTGCCCGACGCCAACCACGTGCTCAAGGACGTCGCCGGCCAGAGCCGCGCCGACAATCTTGCCACCTACCAGTCACCCGACCTGCCGCTCGGGCAGGGGGTGGTGGCGACCATCGCGGGCTTCATCCGGCCCTAGCGGGTGAACACCGCCCCCTGCACGATCAAGGGCTTGCGCCCCGGATGCAGTCATGCGGCTGCGCGCGCTGGCAGCATCCGGGGTGCCGCGTAGGGGCTTTGCAGACCGCTGGACGCCTGGGCATTGCGAGCCGGATCGACCGCGAAGGCGCTGACCAGCCCGCCAAGGTTCCCCGCCTCCCGCGCCAGCGAGACCGCAGCGGCGCTGCACTCCTCGGCCATGGCGGCGTTCTGCTGGGTCGAGCGGTCGATATCGCCGACCACCGCGTGAATCTGCGCGATGCTCTCCGCCTGCGCCTCGGTCGAGGCGGCGATGCTCTCGACCACGCCGGTGAGCGAGCCCACCGCGCTGGTGATCGCGGCGAAGGCATCGCCGCTGCGGTTGACGAGATCGACCCCCGAGGAGACATGGGCCCGCGTGCCGCTGACCAGCGCCTTGATCTCGTCGGCGGATTCCGAGCATCGCAGCGCCAGTGCACGCACTTCGTTGGCGACCACCGCAAAGCCCTTGCCGCTTTCCCCGGCGCGGGCTGCCTCGACTCCGGCATTGAGCGCGAGGAGATTGGTCTGGAAGGCGATGGAGTCGATCACGCCGACGATGTTGGCGATGTCTTGGCTCGACCGTTCGATCTGATCCATCGCGCTCGCCGCCTCGCCGACGATCTTGCTCCCGTCGCCAGCCACATTGTTGCTTTCGTGGATCAGACGCCGGGCGTTGCTGGCTTCCTCGCGGGTCTGGCGGACCTGTTCGAGGATCTGGGCGACGGCCGCCGCCGCTTCCTCGAGGTTGGCTGCCTGTTCCTCGGTGCGGCGGGAAAGATCGTCCGAGGCGGCGCGGATCTCGCTCGATCCTGCCGCGATCGCGGCCACGCCCTCGACCACGCCGCTGATCGTGGAATGGAGCGCGGCCACAGTCGAATTGAAGTCGGCGGCGACCTCGGCATATTCCTTGGGCAGGTCGACCGCCGGGATGTTGAGCTTGCCGTCGGCGAGCAGTGCCAGCGCCTCGCCGAGCACGAGGTTGAGCCTGTTCACCTTCTCGCTGATGTCGGTGAAGTAGGACGAGAGCGCGATGTCCATGTCGAGCAGCGACACCTTGACGAGCGCAGCGACCCTGCGTGCCTCGGCGCGTTTCCATGGCAGCAGGCGCTGCCAGCCGGGCGCGATCACGGCGGTGACAAGATCATCGAGGACGCGCGCATAGCTGCCGAAATACCAGCGCGGCTCCAGTCCGATGCGGGCATGCACCCCGCCGATATGGTTGGAGCGCTTGAGAAAGGCCTCCTCGAGCCCTTGGGAAAAGGCATCTTTCCAGTGCCGCGCCTGCGCTGCGCGCGCGCGGGCCATGGCATCTGAGTCCGCGAACTTCCCGGCGAGTTGCGGGCGGGCGCGCAGCGCGTTGTAAAAGCCGTCGAGCGCAGGCGCGAGCGAGCGGTCGATGGTCCGCGCCACGCTTGCGTAGATGGGATCCTGCGCCTTGAGTCCGTAATATTCCAGCCGTTCCGAAAGTTCACTCGTGTTCATTGCTCGTTGCTCCGTTGCCCCTTCGGCACCGTCGCAGTGTGCGGCAGGCCGATCCCCGTGCGCGTCGGGATCGCACAGGGGGGCTACCGAAGGGCGCAGGGCAGCCTAGGGGTATGCCCCTAAAGGCCGCAGAGCGTCAGGCACCCGCCAGCTCTGTTCCGGGTTTCAGTACCGCCTTGGTCCAGCTGTCCTGCTTTTCCTTGAAGTTCTTGTAACCCGTGGGGGCCTCCTCGAGCGGCAGGCGGTGGCCGATCAGGAAGGTGGTCTCGAGCTTGCCTTGCTCGATCATGGCGAGGCGCTTTGGAAGGCAGCGGTGCACATGGGTCTGGCCGGTGCGCAGTCGCAGGCCCTTCTCCATCAGCGCGCCCAGCGGAAACTTGTCGGTCATCCCGCCATAGATGCCGGGCATCGACACCCTACCGCCTGGTCTTACCGCGAGGATCGCCTGCTTCAGCGCGCTCGTGCGGTCGGCGCCGATGCCGATGGTCTGCGGCGCGGCTGGTCGATAGGCGCGGGCATGAGAAAACCCCGGTGGATCGCTCCGCCGGGGTTTTCTTGTGTCTTGAGGCTGGGCCGACTCCGGCGGAGTCGGAGTCGGCAGACGGGGCGCGGGCACCGGCCAGCAGGGCTGGCCGGGCCGCTATCCGGTCAGAACCCCATGCCGCCCATGTCGGGCATGGCGGGGGCGGCCGGCTTGTCGTCCGGACGCTCGACGATCGCCGCTTCGGTGGTGATCAGCAGGCCGGCGACCGAGGCCGCATCCTGCAGCGCGGTGCGCACGACCTTGGTCGGGTCGATCACGCCGGCCTTCACCAGGTTCTCGTAGGTGTCGGTGGCAGCGTTGAAGCCCTGCGTCTCGTCATCCTCGCGCAGCAGGTTGCCCGCGACGACCGCGCCATCGTGGCCGGCGTTCTGGGCGATCTGCTTGATCGGGGCGGTGATCGCCTTGCGGATGATGTCGATGCCGCGGGTCTGGTCTTCGTTCGCTCCCTTGAGGCCTTCGAGAGCCTTGGTGGCGTAGAGCAGAGCCGTACCGCCGCCGGGGACGATGCCTTCCTCAACCGCAGCGCGGGTCGCGTGGAGAGCGTCGTCGACGCGGTCCTTGCGCTCCTTCACTTCGACTTCGGTCGCACCGCCGACCTTGATGACAGCCACACCGCCAGCAAGCTTGGCGAGACGCTCTTGCAGCTTCTCGCGGTCGTAATCGCTCGAGGTGTTGTCGATCTGGGTGCGGATCTCGGCAACGCGGGCCTTGATATCTTCGGCATCACCGGCGCCATCGACGATGGTGGTGTTGTCCTTGTCGATCGAGACCTTCTTGGCCTGGCCGAGCATGCCGACAGTGACGTTCTCGAGCTTGATGCCGAGGTCTTCCGAAATCATCTCGCCCTTGGTCAGGATCGCGATGTCCTGCAGCATCGCCTTGCGGCGATCGCCGAAGCCCGGAGCCTTGACGGCCGCAACCTTGAGGCCGCCGCGCAGCTTGTTGACCACGAGGGTCGCCAGCGCTTCGCCTTCGATGTCTTCGGCGATGATGAGGAGCGGACGGCCCGACTGCACCACGGCTTCGAGGATCGGCAGCATTGCCTGCAGGTTCGACAGCTTCTTCTCGTGGATCAGGATGTAGGGGTTATCCAGTTCCACGGTCATCTTGTCGGGGTTGGTGATGAAGTAGGGGCTGAGGTAGCCGCGGTCGAACTGCATGCCTTCGACGACATCGAGTTCGAACTCGAGGCCCTTGGCTTCCTCGACGGTGATCACGCCTTCCTTGCCGACCTTTTCCATGGCTTCGGCGATCTTTTCGCCGACTTCACGGTCGCCATTGGCCGAGATGATGCCGACCTGCGCGATTTCCGAGCTGTCCGAGACGTCCTTCGAACGGCTCTTGAGGTTCTCGACGACCGCAATCACGGCCTGATCGATCCCGCGCTTGAGATCCATCGGGTTCATGCCGGCGGCAACCGACTTCATGCCTTCCGTGACGATCGCCTGGGCGAGCACGGTGGCGGTGGTGGTGCCGTCACCGGCGCTGTCATTCGCCTTGCTGGCGACTTCGCGCAGCATCTGCGCGCCCATGTTCTCGAACTTGTCCTTGAGCTCGATTTCCTTGGCGACGGTGACGCCGTCCTTGGTGATGCGCGGGGCACCGAAGCTCTTGTCAATGACGACGTTGCGGCCCTTGGGGCCGAGGGTCACCTTGACGGCGTTGGCGAGGATATCGACGCCGCGCAGAATGCCTTCGCGGGCTTCGCGGCCGAACTTGACGTCCTTGGCTGCCATGATTGTTTCTCCTGA